>NZ_CBFIBE010000015.1:0-52121 GCF_965660805.1 Nonlabens sp.
TGTTTGCGATTTTCTTATCATGTTCTGATATATATTTTCCAGCTTCCATCTGGTCTGTTCCTACCAGAAACATTCCTAGTGCCTGTTTACCCAATACCTTAATGTCCTTGCGTGGCGCTGGTTGCGTGTAACCTTTATCAGCTAGTAAGCGTGCTTGCGCTTTCGCGAAAGCGATACGACGATTATCATTCACGACTACATGATCTATTCCTTTTCTAAGAATTCCCAGGTCATAGGCTTCATAAGCGCTGGTAGCAACTTTTGCCATACCTACAGTTAGAAAGTATTCTTGAAGTCGGTTTAATTCCACATCATTTTTCTCAAAAGTGTCACTAGCGCGCAGTGCCATTTCCTTAGAACCACCACCACCAGGAATAACTCCTACGCCGAATTCCACGAGACCTATATAAGTCTCGGCACTAGCAACGGCTACATCACTGTGCATGGTCATCTCACATCCACCACCTAAGGTCATTTGATGTGGCGCGACTACGGTAGGAATACTGCTGTAGCGCAGTCTCATCACGGTATTCTGAAACTGGCGTATGGCCATATTTAGTTCGTCATATTCCTGCTCAACAGCCATCATGAATATCATCCCAATGTTTGCACCTACTGAGAAGTTAGCGCCATTATTTGCTACTACTAAACCGTCAAAACGATCCTCAGCAATGTCAATCGCTTTATTTAATCCAGCCAGTACGTCGCCACCTATAGAATTCATTTTTGACTGAAATTCTACATTTAGAATTCCGTCGCCAATATCGTGAACGGTTACACCGCTGTTTTTAAATACCGGAGCATTTGCACGTAAATTGTCTAGAATGATAAACCCATCCTGACCTGGTTTTTTTACGTAATCTTTATCTGGAATAGAGTAGTAGTAGGTGGCACCATCTTTAACGGTGTAGAAAGATTCAAAACCTTTCTCCAGCATTTCAGTTATCCAAGCAGCTGGTTCTTTTCCTATCGCTTTCATGAGTTCCACACCTTTTGCAACGCCTACGGCATCCCAAACTTGATATGGACCATGTTCCCAACCGAAACCAGCACTCATCGCGTCATCGATACGATACAATTCATCAGAGATCTCTGGAATTCTATGTTGAACATAAGCAAATAAGGACGCAAATGACTTGCGGTAAAATTCGCCAGCTTTGTCTTTTCCTTTAATCAATACCGGAAAGCGATCAGCAACATTGTCTATGGTTTTAGTTAACTCCAGCGTAGCAAACTTAGCACGTGGCTGTTTTACATACTCCATAGCATCTAGATCTAGTGCTAGAATTTCTTTGTTTCCATCTTTATCAACGTTCTTTTTATAAAAACCTTGACCTGTCTTAGAACCTAACCATTTGTTTTCCATCATGGTATTGATGAAATCTGGTAGTTGAAACGTGTCCTTATGCTCGTCATTAGGACAGTTTTCATACACGCCATTTGCAACATGTACTAAAGTATCTAATCCTACCACATCTACGGTTCTAAAAGTAGCCGACTTTGCACGACCTATAACTGGTCCGGTTAATTTATCTACTTCAGAAACGGTTAAGCCCATTTCTTTAACCGTGTGGAATAAACTCTGAATGGAAAATATACCGATGCGATTCCCTATAAATGCAGGAGTATCCTTAGCAAGAACTGATGTTTTTCCTAAGAACTTCTCACCATATTCCATTAAGAAATCCGTTACCGCTGGATCGCAGTTAGGACCTGGTATCACTTCAAACAACTTTAAATATCGCGGCGGATTAAAGAAATGCGTTACGGCAAAGTGTTTCTGGAAATCCTCACTACGTCCTTCATTCATAAAGGAGATAGGTATCCCAGAAGTATTTGATGTAATCAAGGTACCTGGTTTGCGGTGTTTCTCTATTTGTTCAAAAACGGACTTTTTAATGTCTAGTCGTTCTACAACCACTTCTATAATCCAGTCTGTATCTTTAATTTTAGATAGATCATCTTCTAGATTTCCTGTGGATATTCTACTAGCAAAAGACTTATCATAGAGTGGAGCAGGTTTACTTTTAATTGCAGCTGCTAGGTTATCATTAACCATACGGTTGCGCACGATTTTATCCTCTAGCGTAAGACCTTTGGCCTTTTCTTTATCGTTAAGTTCACGTGGTATGATGTCTAGTAATAAGACTTCACAACCTATGTTTGCAAAATGACAAGCGATACCACTTCCCATAATACCAGAACCTATGACGGTTACATGCTTTATTCTACGTTTTCCCATAATTATTTATCGGCTTTGGCTTCTTGTTTAAATATATTCTTCTGATTTACTAAATCATTAATTTTTGTAGCTACTTCTAGAAAGGTGTTTAATTTTTCCGGTTCAATATTCTGTTTTACTGCTGTGTCAAAAGATTTCACAACATTCTTAGAAAAGTTCCTCATTTCTATTCCAAAATCAGTTAAATGAATCAAAACACTGCGACCATCTTCAGGGTTTTTTTGTCTAGAAATTAGTCCTTTTTGTTCCATCATTTTTAGCGTACGAGATAGAGAAGTGGCTTCCATGCCCATCTTAGGACCTAATGCGGTACTAGGTGTGCCATCTACAGGGTCGATACTGATAAGAGCAAAACCTGTGGCCATGGTGCTTCCTTTTACAGCAGCTTGTTCATTATACATTTTTGAAATAGAGATCCACGTGGATCTTAATATATAGTCTATGGTTTTATCTCTCATTCATTAGTATTAATGTTCAAATATAATAAATATTACTATGCATGCATAATAAATTAGTTGAATTATAACGTTTTCGGAAAAAGGAATTTGAGTTGTGATATTCGCTTTCGCGAAAGCATAAAAAAAGTCCCAGTTGTTACACTGGGACTTTCTATAGAATTAGTAGAGAAAAACTAGTAGTTGATATAAAGCCAACTAGCCGTATCCTCTTCATCTGCTTCATTATATTTGATCAAATAGAAATAAGTTCCTACCGGAAGTAATCCGTCTCCAGCTAGTGCTCCTTTATTAGGGATACCGGCAAACTCTTCATAGTTGTTTGCGCTAGTTTCAAACACTACAGAACCATTACGGTTAAAAATTTGTAGCGTAAAGTTGTCGTATTGCTCTGCAAGTCCCGGAATAGAAAACGTATCGTTCACACCATCACCATTAGGTGAAAAACCTTCTGGGAAGATGATTTCACAACGATCAAAGATGATTGTAAATTGAGATGTGTTAAAGCATCCTGTTGTATTATTCTCCAGTCTGGCAAATAATAAATCTGTTGTAACGCCTGCTTGAAATGGAACGGTATAACTTAATGGAAGTGCGTTTGTATCGTTTTGAGCGTCTGCATCAGTTGTGTAATAGGTGATGGTGTAGTCTGCAGGGTTTAAACCATTCAAAACAGCGTCATCTTGAACCGATAATTCAAACAAGTTCTGATTTAAATCAACAGTATCATCACAAATATTAGTAAGGTCTGGAGCGTTTCCTATAGCAGGTGCCACTTGTACGGTAATGTCAAAATTAGTAGTTCCTGAACAACCACTAGCATTTACTAATCTAGCATAGATGGTTTCAGTTCCACTTACAGAGTAAGGAGAAGTAAGAGGTGCGTTTCCACTGTCTGCATCTGCTTGAGAGCTGTGATAAGTTACCGTTCCAGTTCCACCATTTAAAACAGCGTTATCTTGATCTGTAAGCATAAAGTCTGAGTTGCCATCTAGTGGAGCATCATCACATACTTCTATGTTTGCAACTGTACCTAAAGTAGGGAAAGGCAAAACAACTAAGTTAAATGGTGCTGTTCCAAAACAGTCTATATCATTTACATTTTGTAATCTCACATATAAAGTTTGAGGGCTTGACGTATTTGTGTAAAGTACAGATGTGTCTATGGCACCCATATTCATATCAGCATCTAATTGTGATTCATGGATAGTGTAAGTCACATCTACTGGGTTCCCAGCTTGTGCTTCAATAGTTGTGAGGAATGATGCTAGATCAAAATCTTCAAAACCATCCTGGCTTGCATCATCACAAAATTCAAAGTCTGGAATATTACTAACCGTAGGTACTGAACTTACTGTTAGGGTAAAAGAACCTATAGCAGAACATCCATCATCAATAGGAGAAGTGTTATTTGCTATACGTACCCATATCTCGTTAGTACCTAATTGAGCGTTAAAGTTATCAGGTAATGGATTCTGGTCTAAATCAGCATCAGTAGAATTAGCATGGTATGAGATGTCAAAGGTTGCAGCATCTTGTGTTCCTAAAACATCGGCAGTGAATTGTGTTAAGTCTACGATTTCATTACCAGAACCGTCATCATCACAGTAATCTAGTAAAGTAACATCAACAGGATCTACGATTCCATTCTCAAATATGGTGATGTCTTGAGTGAAATCTCTAATATCACCAGATACGTTTGTTACATTTACTTGAACGGTATAGGTTCCAGCTGCCGCATAGGTATGGTTAACCACACCAGGACCAGAAACGGAAAGTGTGTTTCCATCACCGAAGTCCCAGTTAGAAGCTGCTACCTGAGGTAAACAAGCTAAGATAAATTCTGTGGTGTCGCCTTGACACTGATCATTTACTGTGAATGAACTTGCAAAACTAGATTGAATAAAAACAGGAAGCCCTTGCTTACCTAAGCCTGGCGCTATATTAACTGCTTGAGGAATGTAAGAAGGAGTTGCAGTTTCCACTCCATCTATACGACCTAACCAAGGCTCATCAAATCGCGCTACATAAATTTCACCATCTCTACCTAGTTGCAAGGTTCCACGAGCTTCAGAAACGTTAGCAAACTCATTACGAGTAGCAAGTATGTTAGATGGGTCACACAAGTCATATTGAACAAGTCTTTTATTTCCTCCTGGACCATAATTAGGACTTATGTCATGATACAAGTATTGAGAAGAAGCTGAAAATTCAATTCCATAGACAAATCCAGTATCTAGTTGTAGTCCTGCACCACCAAATTGACCATTACCAGGATTAAAGTCATATAGGAAACATCCGTTATTTGGAGCTGTGAGGCCAAAGTTATGATTACCTAAAGCTAATTTAGTTCCGTCTGGCGATACACGTAACATTCCGTTATCACTTCCTGATGTTGCTGCTGTTGCAGGGTAATAGGATAAATTATTAGCCTGAGGAACAGGAGCTGGGAGAACAAAAGAAATGTTAGGACCAGGAATACCTCTTATTTCCCAAGCAAATAAAGCATTAAAGTCACCGCTACCTGCAACAGTTGAAGAGGAGTTACTTCTTGCAAAAGACATCACATAAGCATTATTTGATCCGGTTTGTATAGTGGCAGCAACTTTCTCTGCACATCCACGACTTAGAATTATATTTTTAATACCTGGAACAACATCTCCTAAACCACTGTTAAGATCCATCTCGACACGAGAGTATGCTAGTACACCACTAGTTCCAACCGTAACAATAAAATAAACATTAGGAGTTTCTGGAGCTTTTACGACTATCGCAGATTGAGTAGATGATGGGTTTCCTAAGAGGCCATCTCCATTAGGCATGATATTTCCGTTTCTGTTATAAACTCTAATACCATCAGTGAAAAATAATAAATTCCCTAATTCATCTGATATAGCACCTACACCTTCATCTTGATCAAATCCAGAATTTACAACAAATGGTTCCGAAGATCGATTTTGCGGGTTGGGTGTAAATTCTACGGCAGCGCCGTCGCCAAAGATCCACCAAGAGGATTCTTCTTGTCCCGAGGCAGTAAATGATATTACTAGCGTAAGTAGTACGAGTATTGCTTTTTTCATAGTGTTTTAGTTATATAGGTAGTTTAAGTTGGTTTAATTTAAATAAACATAACCAGCTATGGGATTAACTCCAGGCTCGTTAAATTCTATGATATAAAAATAAGTTCCGGTAGGTAATCTTTTACTAGAGTTATGTGCTAGACCTTTATTACTGGTACCATCCCAGGAAGGAGTGTCGTTATCACCTTCCCAAATTTTCATTCCATACCTTGTAAATATAAAAATTTTATGTTTATCATATACATCTCTCAATCCAGAAACGATGAACGTATCGTTTTTTCCGTCATCATTAGGAGTTACCACATTAAATATTTCAATGGGGCAATTTTCTACTTCTATTTTAAAGGATGTTATTTCATAACAATTTGAGTTGCTAACTCTCACATAAAGTGTTTGTGGACTGCTTGTATTAAAATAAGGTAGATTTGTGTTTATAGCATTAGTGTTATTAATAGCGTCTAGTTCAGACTCGTGAATGGTAACTATCTGTCCAGAAGTAGTGCTCACCTCAGGTTCAATTACCGATAAATCAAATCCAGCGGTATCAAACCCTTCATCACAAATTAAAATATTTGTAGGTTCATTATCGATAGTTACTTGCTCAAAAACAGTAATGTTTATCGTTTCAGTGAAACTAGAGACTAGTGTCTCAACGTTTACCGTAACAGAGTAAACTCCTGGAGCACTGAATACATGACTAGGGTTAAGTGCTGTAGAAAGATTATTTGCACTCATAGGATCTCCAAAATCCCAAAGAATACTTTCTACTTGTGCGTTAGTGTTAAATAAAAAATCTTGTTCTTCTCTAAAGCAGTGATCACTTGCTATGATATCACCATTTAACAAAAATGACTGCACAAATATGGGTAACCCATATATAGCTTGCGCTCCTGTAGTGAGTTGAAAGTCATTATATACATAGTTTGAGCCTGTACCAGCACTGTCGGGATTATTTATAACACTGAGGAAATTTTCATTTATTCTAGAATGATATATTTTATTATCTAGTCCTAGCTGTAAAGCTCCTCTAGAAGCATCAATGAGGTCTGTATGAATAATGGTTTTACTAGTAGCAATATTTGGTGCGGTAAGATCAAACTGTAATATTTCACCCCTTAAAAATTCATAAATAGTGGTGGTAGATGGTAGCATAAAATCAGCCTCGGCATAGAGGTAACGACCATTCCCTGAAAATTCAACACCATAAAAGCTGGCGCCGTCTGCTCGAGTCATTAACGGTTGCGGATTTGAAACCACGCCTGTGGCATTATTAAAATCATATAGATATAACTCGCCGCCATTTGCATAAGCTAGACTGCGTGCTTCAAGAACATTTGTAATACCGGTAAACTCTGCCGTAGTATTATTTGAAAAATGAGCCGCCACGAGTTTATCTCCTCGTGCATTCAATTTAATATAGCCTCTCATGGCAGCTACGTCTACATTTGAAATAGAAGAAGTAATGAGCTCTATAAAAGGACCTACCGTACTAGTGACTGGTATGACATTTAATCCAGCAGCACTGAGTTCATAGGCATAGTAAGTATCTTCAAATTGCGTAAGTACCCAAAAGCCGTCACCAGTTGCATTAGAAATAGCAGTAAGTTTCTCTGAGGTTAATGGTAAAAGATTAATATTTTTCTGACCTGGGACAATATCACCTGTACCACCATTTAGGTTCATGTCAACTACTGAGTAATGAAAACCTGCATTTAAACGATATTGTTGATCACTTGTGTCTACCGTAAAAATGTAATAAAGATGATCGTTTCCAGGTTGAGGAACTATAATAGCGCTAGAGGTACTCGAGGAATCGCCTAATAATCCAGTTCCATTAGGCATTAAAGTGTGAGTAGTATCATAGACCAGAGAACCATCAGTGTAAAAAAGAAGGTTTCCCATGTCATCAGATATGGTAGCGCATCCTTCTCCAGTAACCAGCTGTCCTACATTAGTGCCTACCGCAGTACCAGACGAGAAATCTATTCCAGCAGTGACTCCAAAATACCACTGTGAAGATTCTAGCTGTGCTTTCGCGAAAGCGAAACATAAAAAAATGATGCTATATAATAAGTATTTCATTGCCTAAAAGTAAAAATAGGCATTTTCTTTTTATCTTTTTAATGAAAAATGAGATGAGAATGTGGAACCATCTAATAAGGTTGCCTGAAACCAGTAATCACTGCTAGGCATAGGGTTACCATTATATGTCCCATCCCATCCCACACCATCTGCGGCGATCTGTTTTAATAGTTTACCATAACGGTCAAAGATGAAAATTTGAGCATTGGGTTCAAAGGTGAAAGATGTTCCTATTAATTGCCAGTAGTCGTTAAATCCATCATTATTAGGAGTAAAGAATCGTGGATACCCTATGATGCTGAAATCTTGCCTTACAGTTCCACAACCATTTTTATCTCTTACATATAAAGTGTAAAAACCAGGTGTAAGCCCTTCAAATACTGGAGTATCTTGAAAAGGTTCTTCTAGATCGACACGATATTCATAATTCCCTAAACCGCTTACGCTTGCCGTTGCTGTGCCATTACTGGCCGTACCGGCATGGATCACATCTATGCTGTTAATGGTGGCCACGTCACTAATAATAACCGTTACTACACGGCTGCTTGTACATCCATTTACATCAGTAACTGCTACGGTATAATCACCACCGGTAGTGACTTGAATACTAAAAGTGGTTTCGGTAGTATTCCATAGATACGTATAGTCTGCAGGTGTTCCTGTAATAATTCCTGCATCTATAGTTAAAGGTTGAGGATCGTTTCCACAGTAGTCTACTAATTCTACAGGTTCAATAACAGGTAATTCATTAACTATTAATTCTACTTCACTAATCCCGTAGCAATTCCCGTCTGGAGATTCTGCTCTAGCATAAATAGTCTGACTGTTAGGAATGGTGTTAGTATATGCAACAGGTAAAAGATTTTGTTCAGTTAAGGCATCATTAATAGTTTCATAATAGTTAACGGTTACGTTTGCTGGTGCTGCAGCAAGTACTGAAGATTCAGCATCGGTTAGATTAAAAATATTGATACCATCATTATTTCCATCATCATCACATGTAGAAAGAGTAGTGTCTTGTGCGTCACTAGCACTTACAGATAAGGTGATTTGAGAAGTGGTAAAACATCCTGTGATATCATCAGTAACTCTTGCAATAACGATTTGTAATGGTGTAGTGTTTGTGTAGCTCGTATTATCGAGTGGAGATGTATTGGCATCAGCATCATTCTGATCGATATGGTAGCTCACGGTTACTCCAGTAGCTGATCCAGTTACGGTTTCATTAAATTCTGATAAGTTAAAAATAGTTCTGCTGTCTAGGGTACCATCTTCATCACACTGAAATGCACTAGTGTCATTTGCAGCTGGTTTAGGGTTAACGATAAGGTTAAATGAGGTAGTTTCTATGCAGTTGTTTGCACTATTATTAACTACTCGCACAAAAATGGGTTGCATGAACGCAATTGTGTTGGTGTAATTAGTAGGTAATGGGGCATTACCCGAAATAGCATCGGGTTGAGATGTGTGATAGCTCACGGTAAAATCTACAGGTGATTGAGTGTCTAAAATAATTGAATTCTGAAGACTTAAATCAAAGGTCTGAAAACCATCAAAATCATCATCACAAATTTCTAAGTCATTTACCGTGTTTGCCACTGGTTGAGCAAATATTTCAATATTAAAACTAGTAGTATCAAAACAATCTTCATTATTATTATGAGCTATACGTGCATATATAGTTTGAGAAGCAAGACTAGTCGTATATGGCAGTGCGATAGGGTTAGAACCAGTATCAGCATCTGCTTGAGAGGTATAATATTCTATATTAAAAACAGTAGGGTCTTGAGTTCCCAATCCTTGTGGAGTAGCCATTGTTGCGAGATCAAATGATTCTGTACCATCATTGTTTAAATCACAAACTGCAACAGCTGCAATAGGATTTATAACGGGTGTTTCAAAAATTTGAACATTTTTACGGTAGGTTCTTATGGCGCCATTTATAGTGAGCGTTAAGGTTACATTATAAACCCCAGTGGTAGCATAGGTATGTGTAGGGTTTTCTAAACTAGAAGAGGTTCCATCACCAAAATCCCAATTTACCGAAGTAGGAGGAACATCTGAATCAAATTCAAAGGTTGTATTATCACCTAAACAAGTAAACTCAACATCTATTAGTGCAAAGAAACTTTGTATAAATGGCGGTAAACCTTGTGTAGATAGCCTTCCTGCAAGAGGTATAGCATCATGTTGATAATTACATCCTTGACCTAGTACATTAGGGTTATTAATAACTCCTAGAAAACCACTACCATCACTATATGTGTTTGATAAAGCACGATATATTTTTTTATCTATTCCTAATTGAAGAGAACCTCTATAACCTTGTCTTGTATCTATGATTATTCCTGATGCTTCTGGTATTGCACTATTCATGTCAAATTGGAATAAAGTAGAAGAATGAGCGCTTGGGGTATTCCCACCAGCATCATTAGAAGCTGTAATGTATAAAAGGTTACTATCTGGTGAAAATTCTACTCCATAACCATTACGATTAGTACCTGAAAATTGAAGCTGTCTTTCATTTGAAACTACGCCTGTAAGTTGATCATAGTCATATAGAAAAGTTCCATTTTCCATATTACAAGATACCATGTACTGTCCATCAGGAGATATTTTTAGATTTCCACGTCTTCCACCAAATGTAATAGTAGAAGAAACCTGAGATCTTACAGGAACTGGATTTACACCAGTAGGACCTACAGTAAAGGTGTAAAATGTGTCAAAAGAGGTGCCTATACCATTAAATTGAGCTAGTGCAGTTACCAGAATTTCATCGTTAACACCATGATTAATTGCTGTAATTTTCTCAGAACAGGTATTTATAAGGTTATTTGGGTTTGCGATATTAGTTACTACCGCACCTTGTCCTAGGTTTGCAGTCATGTCCACTTCATACCAGTGAAGTCCTGAATCCTGTCCTCCAGTGGCAGATGTATCAACGGTAAAGATGTAATAGGTGTCTGGATCTTGAGGTTTAGGGATAATAATAGCACTTTGAGTACTAGAAGGGTTTCCTCTCAAGCCTTGACCATTTTGCATAATCAAGTGATTTCTATCAAAAACAGTGATACCGTCTGTGTAAAAAAGTAGATTTCCATTCTCATCTGAAATGGAGGCGCAACCTTCATTAGTATTTAATTGACCGTTTGTTAAAGGAGTTACAGCTCCAGTTACTGGGTCAAAACTAAGACCTGCATTAAAACCAAAGTACCAATTAGAGGCTTGCAGTTGAGCAATAGCTTGTTGGGCTAGTGCAAAGAATAAAATAAAACTAAGTGTAGCTATTTTTTTTTTCATCGAACTCATAGTCGCGAAAATACTAAAGAACTATCACAATGTTATCTTAATAAGGTCCTAGAAAAATTCAAAGTGTGAACCGTCTAGATCTATAAATCTCTCTTTTTTATAAGTAGGTACGACCAGTAAATAAAAAGCGTGCTCCATATGAGAACAGATATCACATCAAAGTAACTTACATCAAACTGCCATTTCATTCCATTTCCTGGAATTAAATTTAGTGTTTCTTTTACTAAACTAATTTTAGGAAAAGGATTATAGAGTAGGTTACTCATAGCATTCATAGGCAAAATGTGGCTTACATAATCATAAGTATTCCAGTCATATTTAGAATCAAAAACAAAGCTTATGATATTTAAGAAGCCCTCAAAAATCCACCATACGGCAA
This sequence comes from Nonlabens sp., assembly GCF_965660805.1. Lineage (GTDB taxonomy): Bacteria > Bacteroidota > Bacteroidia > Flavobacteriales > Flavobacteriaceae > Nonlabens. The sequence continues at coordinate 11,548 of NZ_CBFIBE010000015.1, forward strand.
TAAACCCTAATGCAAACGCACTACGCTTCACTAATACTCCAGCAAATAAACAAAAACAGAAGAGGACTAAATGACCTAGAAAGAAGGCAGGCAAATATTCCATTTTTGAGAAAATGATTCCTACATCATTATAATCAGAATAAATCAATCCTAGGATCAAGGAAACTATAAAAACCAATAACGTTACTATAAGAGCTAGTGCTGTGGCTAGGTAAAACTTAGAGAGCACTAATTCTTTTTTACTGAGCCCATCAATAAGGTTTTGCTTAATGGTTCTATTACTGTATTCACTTGCTGTTAATGATACTATTACTATCGCAATAAATATTTTGAGAAAACTAATGCAGTAAGTAGAAACGTGCCATACTACAGGGAAGTTAAAGACTCCTAGATCAGCAACTTTACCTTGCACGCTCCCAAAATTAAAAGGAACCACGCCTATCAACATTGATAAAATCACTATGCTTAGGTAAATAATGGTTAGAACCTTAGAGCTTTTGCTGTATTTGAATTTGTGAAATTCTATATCAAGTAATCTTTTCATAATTAAATGTGGTTGGTAAGTTTGATAAATTGATCTTCTAAGCTTTGTTTTTTAAGGAAGAGCTTATGGAGCACTATATTGTTTTTAAAGGCATCAGCATTTATTTTGCTTAAATCTATAGATTGGTTAAGAACAACTTTAAAACCTTCATTTTCTTCTTTTACAGATATGGCATAAGGTTGTCCCTTTAAAAATTCAAAAAGACTATCTCGATCAGCAGCGTCTAGGTGTACCACACCATAGTTGTTATTCATTTCATCTACAGGACCGCAGTATAGTGTTTTACCTTTTCTTAAAACGATCACGTGAGAACACACTTTTTCTACTTCATCCAGGAGGTGAGAGGCTAGCAAAATCGTAGTTCCAGACTTTGCAATATGTTGAATAATATCTCTTATTTTTCTAATTCCTTGTGGATCTAAACCGTTAGTAGGTTCATCTAGAATGAGTATTTCAGGATCATTTAATAGAGCACTAGCTATGGCGAGTCTCTGTTTCATTCCTAGTGAAAATGTATTGAACGGGCTATGCTTTCGCGAAAGCAAGTCCACAACGGCTAATTTTTCCTCAATTTTATCTTGTGAGATATTTTTAATCTTACAGACCAATTTTAAATTCTGAATAGCGCTCATACTAGGGTAGAAGTTAGGTCTTTCAATTATGGCTCCTATACGTTTAAGAGCGTCGTGATTAGTAGTTGTGCCTTCAAACCATTCATAAGAACCTTGAGTAGGATTTACTACATTTAGTACCATACCTAGTGTCGTAGATTTACCACTACCATTAGGCCCTAGGATTCCATACACATGGCCTTTTTCTATTTTAAAACTTACATTATCCACGGCTTTTAGACCGCTGTAATCCTTAGTAAGATTTTTTATTTCTAGAATAGTTTTCACAAGCGATATTTTTTGGTTATTATGTAAGACTTAAAAATAATAAAATTGTTACCAGATTAGGGTGAAAATAAATGATAGAAGAAAAATTACTTTCCCGTAAAAAACCTACTTATCCTGTAAGCGATGCGCTTAATGCTTACTTGAAAAGATATAATAGACAAACTAGTATACAAGTTTCTTATGATGATTTGTTGCGATTTCAAGGTTGTATTACTGTTTATGATAAGAATGAAGAAGACTCCTTATGGGTGCGCTGTTATTATTCAGACTCTGAAAGAGATATCATAGATGCAGCGCTTAAAAAGGTTTATGATATTTTACATAGTGATGGTAGTGATGATTTACTTGATTACTTAAGTGTAGATGCGGTAGATTATTGCACTTTTGGAAACACTAAACCTTTTAGGATTAAAATTAGAAACATCTTAAATGATGGGTTTACCTATTTCTATGTAAAAAAAGCTGATGCTTCTAGAGTGTATGGCTTAGAGTTAGAACATTTATTATCTCCACATCGTATTAATTTTTTAGTGTACGGTAACACTTTACTAGAGGAACATATTGCTGGTATTCCAGGAGACGAGTTCATAGCAGATTATCTCGATGATTGCACAGAGTCTGAACGTACTCAAATCGCAAAAGAGTTTGTAAAGTTTAATGAACGTTGTTTTATTAGACTATTAGGAGATATGCGAGCTTATAATTATGTAGTGATCCCTACACATGATTTTGATAGAGTTAGTTATGCGATACGCGCCATAGATTTTGATCAACAGAATTATGAAGGTCGTTTAAAAGTTTACCGACCACAATTCTTTAAGGAGAACTTACCTATGGTAAATAATGTCTCTGATCGTTTAAAGGAACAAAGTGTAGTGCAGTATAAAAAAGAAGAACGAGCCCTGATTTCTAAAAGATTGATAAATACTCAAAGTCGTTACCGTAGTCTCATGAAGTGCATGAGAGCCGATAAGATCAGTACACCAGAAAAAACAAAACAATTAAGTAGAGAGTTACACGAGTTCACAAAAGATATAAAATTTAAGAGATCTCGTAATATGGGAGCTATATTAGCTAATGTCCTTGATTTTGTGAAACGCAACTATCAACATACTCATAAAAATATATTCTGATGAAATTTGATTACTTATCACTAGGTTCTAGAAAATCAGGATCATTTTCTATGGCGCGATGGAGTAGATTTTCATTGAGATTTTTATTGGCTTTAGCACCTAATTTTTTCAAACGTTCTACGCGACCTACTAGGTTTCCTGAGCCGTCAGTAAGTTTCTTCATGCTTTGTGAGTAAGTCTTGTTTACGGTGTTGAGCTGGGTTCCTACTTTAATGAGATCATCTGTTAGTAATACAAACTTATCATAAAGACCACCAGCAGCATTTGCTATGTCTAGCGCATTTTTTTGTTGTTTTTCATTTTGCCACATGGTATCTATGGTACGCAGTGTTGCCAGTAACGTAGTAGGAGTGACTATGACTATGTTTTTATCAAAAGCATCACTATATAAATTCCCATCGGCATTTAGTGCCATGGCAAAGGCAGGTTCTATAGGTACAAAAAGCAATACAAAATCTGGGCTTTCTATTTGATAGAGTGAATGATAGTTTTTGCCAGACAGGTCACTCACGTGTTTTTTAAGTGCACTTACATGCTCTTTTAAATAACGTTCTTGTAATTCCTCATCTTCTTCATTTACGTAGCGTTCATAAGCATTAAGCGATACTTTTGAATCTATAATCATTTTTTTGCCTCCAGGAAGGTTAATGACTACATCTGGGAAAACGGTTTTACCATCTTCGGTCTTAAAGCTTTGCTGTACTTCATATTCTGAACCTTTTTCTAAACCTGATTTTTCTAGAACACGTTCCAGCACTAACTCACCCCAGTTTCCTCGCATTTTTGCATCTCCTTTAAGAGCTTTAGTAAGGTTAGTGGTTTCTTTACTCATTTGCTCGTTGAGTTCTTTGAGTCCTATAATTTGCTGTCTTAGAAGACTTTGTCGTTCTATGGTGTCCTTGTGAGTATCTTCTACACGCTTTTCAAACATTAAGATCTTCTCCTGCAGCGGATTCAATATTTGTTCAATATTCTTCTTGTTTTGATCGGTAAACTTGGTGCTTTTTTCATCGAGAATTTTGTTAGCAAGATTCTCAAATTCCTTAGTGAATTTCTCGTTGAGCTTATGGATCTCTTGTTGTGCCTCAGAGTGTTTTTCTTCTGCTTTAGCATATGCGGTACGTTGCTCAGCCAGTAGAATTTCCAGATTACTTTTCTCTCGATTTACTTCTATATATTGTTTCTCTAGTTTATCGATTCTATGATTAAGATCTTGCTGGGTTTCTAATTTAGAATCGAGTTGAGCTTTTAAATTTCCAGATTCTAAGCGCAATTGATCACGCTCCATAATGGCCTGTTGCTGTTGAGCAAGTTGAGCCTGTAACTGTTCCTTTTCAGATTCTAAAAACTTTATAGCACCGCCTAAACGGGTTTTCATAAATAACCACGTTACCGCAGCACCTATGAGAATACCCAGTAAAACAATTCCTAAAACATACAGATCAGACGACATAAAAAAATGATTTATGTAAAAGTAAAAAGGAACGAGTGTCCTAGAAAATGAAAATCCATCAAGTTATTAAAAAAGTGTTTCTTCAATCACATTTTTACTCTATGCATTATAAAACACAATCCTTTTTTAATGTAAACAAGCTCCTGTAAACGTAGAGATATTATTAATCTATTAAAGTTTAATAATATACTCTACGTTAATATGTTATCTCAGTAAAAACTTTAAGAGTTACGAGACTTAAACCATTGTGCCTAGTTCTAGATCTACAGGAACTTGATGTTTTAAGATATCTTCCATAGTCTCGCGTTCTCTTATCAAGTGTGCGGCTCCATTGTGCCAAAGTATTTCTGCTGGACGGTAACGTGAGTTATAGTTACTAGTCATGGAATAGCAGTAAGCGCCAGCGTTTGCAAATGCTAGAATATCTCCTTCGGTGATTTCGCTTATTTGTCTATTTTGAGCAAAGGTATCTGTCTCACATATATAACCTACTACACTATAAAAACGGTTACGACCATCAGGATTAGAAATGTTTTTAATACCATGATAAGAGCCGTATAACATAGGACGGATTAGGTGATTAAAACCACTATCTATACCAGCAAAAACTGTAGAAGTCGTTTGTTTCACCACATTAACTTTGGCTAGAAAATATCCAGCTTCACTCACTAGAAATTTACCAGGTTCAAAAGCCAGTGTGATATCACGTCCATAATCTTCACAGAACTGGTTGAAACGCTCACTAAGTTGCTCGCCTAGATCTTCAATATCTGTAGAAACGTCTCCTTCTTTATAAGGTACTTTAAAACCACTCCCAAAATCTATAAACTCTAGGTCTTTAAACTTTGCTGCTGTTTCAAAAAGAATTTCAGTCGCATAAAGAAACACGCCTATGTCTAGAATATCACTACCAGTATGCATGTGTACACCATTTACCGTCATATTGGTATTTTCTACTATGCGTAACAAGTGCGGTATCTGGTGTATAGATATACCAAATTTAGAATCGATATGACCTACAGAAATATTTGCATTTCCACCAGCCATGACATGAGGATTAATACGCACACATACAGGAACAGAAGGATGTTTAGAACCAAACTGCTCAAGAATTGAAAGGTTATCTATATTTATTTGCACGCCCATAGCGGCCACCATTTCAATTTCTTCTAGAGAGACTCCATTAGGTGTATAAATGATTTTATGTGGCTCCACACCAGCTGCGAGTCCTAACTGTACTTCCTGTAGACTCACGGTATCGAGTCCAGCGCCTAACTGTTTAAACAGCTTTAAGATAGATAGGTTTGAAAGTGCTTTTACAGCATAGTGAATTCTTAGAGATCTCGCTTTCGCGAAAGCGGAATTCAAACGTTCATACTGCGACACGATACGATGCGCGTCGTACACATAGACAGGACTACCGTGTTCCTGAGCTATGGCCAATAAATCTTGTGATTGCATGTTTAAAAAATTTAAGTTGACAAAATTACTAGGTTAGGACTTATAAATAAATAGTAAATGATAAAGTTTTTCTTCTAATTATTTTGAGATGATGGTAAAACCAATTTGTGTTTATAATGTCGTTTAAATAAATTGAATTATTTTTTTGCTTAGTTGAAGCTTAAAATACTTTAAGATGCATGATAACTAGATGAAATTAAAAAGCGTTACAAGATCAGTAGATTATCAGATCATAAGGAGTACTTATTCACAACCTGTTCCTAAAAAAAAAACATTTATTTCAAATTGAAGTTTCACTTTCTTATTTTTGCTATACAAAATTTGAATTTTAAAGAACATTTATGAATCTTCACGAATATCAAGGAAAAGAAATATTAGCGAGTTATGGTGTAACTATACAGCGCGGTAAAGTAGCAACAACTGCTGCAGAGGCTGTTGCCGCTGCAAAATCATTAACTGAAGAAACCGGCACTGGATGGCATGTTGTAAAAGCCCAAGTACATGCAGGTGGACGCGGTAAAGGTGGTGGAGTAAAACTTGCCAAAAATCTTGAACAAGTAGAAGAAATAGCTGGAGAAATCATAGGAATGGATCTAGTAACACCACAAACTAGTGCCGAAGGTAAACGTGTTCACCAAGTACTTATCGCTGAGGACGTATATGAACCTGGAGAAGCAGAGATAGAAGAATTCTACATGTCTGTTCTTCTAGATCGTGCGCAAGGTAAGAATATGATCATGTATTCCACAGAAGGAGGAATGGATATAGAGACCGTTGCTGAGGAGACACCTCATTTAATTTTTACCGAAACTATAGATCCTGCTCATGGTTTACAAGGTTTCCAGGCGAGACGTATCGCTTTTAACTTAGGATTAAGTGGTAAGGCTTTTAAAGAAATGACCAAGTTTGTAAGCGCTTTATATAATGCTTATGTAGGTTCAGACTCAGCTTTATTTGAAATAAACCCAGTTCTTAAAGCGTCTAATAACACGATCATCGCAGTAGATTGTAAAATCACACTAGATGAAAACGCTTTATTCCGTCATAAAGACCTTGAAGCATTAAGAGATACCAGAGAGGAAAACCCTACTGAGGTAGAGGCTAAAGCCGTAGGATTAAACTATGTAGATCTAGATGGTAACGTAGGTTGTATGGTAAATGGTGCTGGTCTTGCTATGGCAACTATGGACTTGATCAAACAAGCTGGTGGTGATCCTGCAAACTTCTTAGATGTAGGTGGTACTGCCGATGCTAAAAGAGTAGAAGAGGCTTTTAAAATTATTTTAAAAGATAAAGGAGTTAAAGCGATTCTGGTAAACATATTTGGTGGTATAGTACGTTGTGACCGTGTGGCACAAGGAATTATAGATGCTAAGAAAAGTATGGGTGATGCTATGAATGTTCCACTAATTGTAAGATTACAAGGAACTAACGCTGAGATTGCAAAAGAGCTGATCGATAATTCTGGAATGGACGTACAGAGTGCAATAGAATTTCAAGAGGCAGCCGATAAAGTACAGGCTGTAATAGGATAGTATTTTATTAAGAGATTTATTGCTCTATAAAAACCAAAAAAGACCGCTTAATGTATTTAGGCGGTCTTTTTTTATGGTCTAGAATTATTCATAAATTTTATCATCTAGTCAAAAAATAATTCAAATTAAGAATACGGTATTAGAAACATAAATTGGTTTAAGTCCATAACTAGGTGAAAAATGATCCATATAATTTAAACTAGATTAAATCACCAAATGATATTAGTGCTGCTGAATGAGTTTGTTTTTATAGTCTTCTTTTGGCAAAAGTGAAATCAACAAACATCAACTCAACAGATTAGAAAAATGGGCTTTTAACCTTTTTGTAATAATACTTTAGCCTGGTTGAATTCAAAGGCTGCGTCTAACCAAGGAGTCATGTCTTTCCATTGTTCACTTTTAAGATAATTGCTCTTATAAGTTTTAGTGGTTTTTACTCTTAGAATATTTTCTTCCATAACGGCCGTAGTAATAAAATTACCGGTGGTATTATCTATAGATGTGTTTAAAGCGTCTACTCCTTTAACAGTATAGCCTTCAGGGATTTCTAGATTGATTTCATAAATAAAAGTTTTTGCAAAACCTAAATAAACGTCTACAGAACGTTCTCTTTCTTTTTTCTCAAGCTCTACTTGACTACCTATAAACTTACCTAGTTCTATGATTAAATTACTACCGGCTTTTTTAATGTAACCGTCTTTAAGAGTCATGTTTTCTGTCACAACTAGTGGGCTATTATTACCATAACGCCCTGTTTGAACCACTTGTGTGGTATAATCTTTTACTGTTGCTGCACTCCATTCACGATCAGTAGATTTTTCTCTACGTTCCCTGAATTCTTCTAGCTTTTTGCTCTCGAGCGCATTGAATTGTTCAGTGTAACGTTTTATCTCTTTTTTACTACCACATTCATAAAAGTGTTCTTGATCTTTATAAATACTGTAATCCTCTTTTATAAAGTCGCTCCAGTGAATCCATGAAAACATATACTCACTTTCAAAATGACCTGATGCAGACAGGTCTCTTTTCATATTAAAACCTTTCTTATCATCGCTAAGACTTAAATCTATAGTTTCCTTATAAACATTATCTGCGGCTGTAGATGTAGATAGAATAGTGCGTTTTACTGATGATATTTTCTTTTTCTTAATAACAGAACCTATATACGCTTCAGCTCCTTCTAAAATTGCAGGGAAACGTTCTAAGGTCATATTTTCATTAAAGTCAAAGAAATATAAAGGCTCTTCTGTATTAAATCTAATCCCTACACGAGCATTAGATTTAATTAATAAATCATCTAATTTACCATCATACCTCGGTTGTGCTAGAACGATATCATAATCTATATTAAAGGCCTCACTGATAGCTCTGAGGTCATTAATAACCTGCGCATCTTTTTCATAGATACCATAGTACAAACTAGAACATTTATTGCGTGTATTTCCTGCAACTATTTGTGCTTGATAAGCAAAAATGGGTTCAAAGAATCTGGTGTATCTATTAAACCTTATATATTCTAAACCTGCTTTAAGTTTTGCAGACTTAGTTTTAAATTTTCCATTTTTGATATGAGAAATGACTTCTTTTGCACTACCACTATAGGTCTTATTGAATTTACGATCAAAGTAATCGAGTACATCTTTTTGAGTAGCGGTAGCTTTGCGCTCACCATCTTCACCTTTAAAGATTTCGGCAGCGTTTTCATTTATTTTTTTACGAGCAAATGCGACCTGTAGTTTAACAGATGGTTCTTCAACCAGTGGATAATACCACCTGCTGGTTTCTAGTTTCTCCACATTTTGTGCCTCTACTACATACATTTTTGTAGCCCTTCGTTCCGTTTCCTCTTCTTTTACTGGTGGAGCACCATTATAGGTGTTCATGTTTAAGAAAAAGTCATTTTCTACTTCTACAGCGATGCGGTAATCTAATATAGGGTAGTTATCTTTAATAGTTGTTTCTACTGCAGGATAAATATCAAGACCATCATAGTCTCTTTCTTTACGATCTGTCTGTATAAATAAATCGATAATATCTCCTATTTCTAAGTTAGGTATAGCAATTTTACGTATATCATCTTCTATAACTTCCTCTTTTTCAATATCTACAAGGGTGATTGCCCCATCGGGTTTAATGATGCGTATTCCTATAGTGGTTTCTTTGCGAGAGGTTGTGGTCCACCCAAAAGAAATTTTAGAATCTTTACTTAAAGATATTTCAGAAAAACCTTCTAATGATGCTTGATCCTGGATCTTAATCATCTGGTGTTTATTAGATTTAAAGTACACTACCTTACCGTTATTTATGTACTGAATGTAACGGTGGTCTTTAAGTATGACAGCACTTTCCTCATTCCATTTTTTTGGAATGGATATAGCAGCAATGTCATTTCCTGGTTTATTCCAAAACTTTTCTTGTAATTCTTTTTCAAGTTTGCTTTGTCCCTGTGCGAGTATGGTAAGACAAAGGGCAATAGTAGTTAATAATGATGATCTCATAAATGGTCTTTATTGTAATTTATTGTGGACTGGTATTATCCTTTTTTCAAAACGATTTGCTCGTCATAAAAGTTTTTAATTTTTTCTATGGCTGCGTTCCAAAGGGCAAATTCACTTTTTTTAATCAACCTGCTTTTGATTTTAATTTGTGAGCTGTAATCTATTTTAGATCCCTTAAAGCTATAATGAGCATCTACTTTTAGTAGCTTATTATCTATTGAAATACCTTTAGGTAAGGATTCAATGGAATAACCAGCTGGTAGGTCTAGGGTAATGTTCTTATATTCAACTCTAGTATTTCTCATTTTATAAGAGTTCTTGCGATCTTCTTCCATAGTCCAGTTTGCTAGGTAGCGTACAGGATCTAGTTCTAAATATAGACTATTATCAAAACTACTTACCGCATTTGATACCTTAATATCATAATTGAGCTTAAGAGCAGCATCTCTATCTGTAGGGTCAAAATTACTCACGTTTTGCACCACTGCATTATCATTCCCATCAGTAAGAACTTTTAACATGGTTTCCTCTCGTTTATTTTGTTCCATACCTGTAAAACCATATAAAAAACTACTGGCTTGTTCTCCAGTAAGTTCTTTATTCATTTTACCTATGAGATCATTGCCATCTATTTTAAAAGTAGCTCGATACACTTCTTTATTGAACTCTGGGTTTGCTTGTGGTACTCTTTCAAGAATATAAGAATCTCCATTTTCTATGAGTGCTTGTTTCCCTTGAATACGAGTAGCAAAAGTTCCAAAAGAATTGAATTTTTCAGTACCATCTATAAAAATGGGTTTACCGTCTATCATAACAGCAGTAATCATGTGGTTATCTACACTTAACGATGGAGTAGAGTAGTCATAAGAAATATGATCTGTACCTATCCATACGAGTCTCGCATCATAACCAGCCTCCACAAGCATGGTTTTTAAAAGAATAGCCATTCCTTTGCAGTCTCCATACTTCTTGTTAAATACATTTTGAGGACTATCTGGTTGGAAACCAGCAATTCCATCTTCAAATGCTATGTATTTTATACGGTCTTGAACCCAGTAATAAATGGCTTTAATTTTCTCATCATCAGTATTTAAACCAGTAATGAGTTCTTTTACTTTAATAGCAATATCCTGAGTATCTATATTCACTCCTTTTACAAGTGTAGCGTACCAGTTATATAAATCTTGAGTCTCTTTAAATAAGGTCACTTCACTTCCTTTATTATTTTTAAAAGACTTAGGAAGATATAACACATGCGGATAGATGTAAGAGTTACCAGGCATGCGGTATTCCCTTTTCATAGGTTCTAAATTTGTGATCTTAAATGTTACAACTTCATCACTACCTACTTTTTTAGATGAGCGCTTAATATCATTTGTATTAAAATGATATTCCTTTAGATCTATTTCTAACCATTCTGGAATAGTAATGGTCATTTTACCTTTCATAACTCGATAAGGTTCTACAAAGTAGTCTGTAGTAAAATATTTTACATCTTTATATTCCTTTATCTCAGTAACCTTACGTTTATATCCTTGTAAAGGGAAAGTAAGCGGTGCATATTTTATGCGATAATCATTATGGAAAATAGATTCTGTAGAATAAGCTTCATCCTGAACATACCAGTCCATTTTCTTGTTGCGCTTATCTCTTAGTTCCAGTTTTTCTACACTAGATTCATTATCATAGCCAGTGCTGTATCCTATATCTGCTCGAGAAGCTATGGACATAAAAGTTGTCGTTATTTCTTCACGCACTTCTACTTTCTGTGTCTTATTATTGCGTGAAAAGTTAATTTCTACAGATTTATCTGCGATAACTACATCTTCTTCTTCATATTTTTCTTTTAATGATTGTGCTATTGCAACTTCTTGAGAGGTAGGTTTATCTTTCTGAGCATTTACGTTTAAGATGAAAATTAGGAATAATAATAAGCTTGTTACTGGTGTAGATATTTTCATATAATTAATGTGTGAAATAGTAAAAATAGGTTAAGGCGGTTACTTCTGGTCTTATATGTTTAATGGAATTGTGGTGCTGTTGTTAAAACGCTTTCGCGAAAGCGTATAATTTACATCTAAAACGCTACTTAAAAAGCTATTAGTCTAAATGATAGATCTCCATGATATCTTCAAGAATCTTAGCAAAGTCAATTTTTAAATCAATTAACTCACCAGTGGCGAGATCAAAAACCCAACCATGAACTGTGATGCCGCGACGTTTAAAAGCGATTTGAACATCACTGGTTTTAAGCACATTAATACATTGCTCTTCAACATTAAGTTCAATAAGCCTGCGGTATCTTTTATCTTCATCACTGATAGCGTTGAGTTCATTTTTATGCATTCTGTACACATCGCGTATATTCCTAAGATATGGGTTTAATATCCCTAAATCTTGTGACTGCATAGCTGCTTTTACACCACCGCAGCCATAATGACCACAAACGATAATATGTTCTACCTTAAGGTGTTCTACTGCATAATTAATCACACCCATGGCGGTAAGGTCTAGATTTGATGCCATATTTGCAATATTTCTATGCACAAACACTTCACCAGGACCTAATCCCATTATTTCTTCGGCAGTAGCGCGGCTATCTGAGCAACCTATATAAAGAATATCAGGATCCTGACCTGAAGCCAGTTTCTCAAAATACTTGTTATCTACAGCGAGTCTAGACTTAATCCACTCTTTATTATTATCAAAAATTTTATTGATATTCTTCATGGTTGATTCCTTATGGAGCATGAAAAATAAAGAATTAGGTTGACTTTAGAGCTTATTAAAGGTTAGAATAGTTTCTTTTTCACTTACTTTTCACTGAAAATTATTTCCTTAGCTATGGCTATGCAAAGAATTTTTAACTTCAACTAAGCAAAAAATCGAGTAATAATTTATTAATTTCATGTTTATGAGTAACGTATAACCCGTGAGGAGCACCTTTTACAATCTCTAGTTTTGAGTTTGATACTATTTTATGACCTTGTTTTGAACTAGGTTCCATGGGAACGATCTGATCTGCGTCTCCATGTATAAATAGAGTAGGTACATCTATCTTTTTAAGCGCATTTCTTAAATCAGTGCGTCCAAAGGCGTTTATACAATCCAGAGTTCCTTTAGGACTTGCATCTATAGCGATCTGGAAATTATAGTTGAGTTGAGCTTGTGAAATACGATCTTTAAGTTCCTCATAATTTACAAATCCAGGTCCAAAACTTGCCAAAAATCCAGCGCGATTATTCTTAATTCCTTCTTCCATTCCTTTAAAAACATCATCAGGTGCGCCGTGTGGATTATCGTCTGTTTTAAGTAGGTAAGGAGCGATAGAGCTCATAAAGATTAACTTATCCACTTTACTGGTGCCATATGTGTCTACATATTGAGCTAACTCGCCACCACCCATGGAAAAACCTACTAAAACCACATTTTCTAACTCGAGTTGTTCTATAAGGTCTTTTAAGTCGGCTGCCATGGAGTCATAGTCATATCCATTCCATGGTCTAGATGATTTACCGAAACCTCTACGGTCATAAGTTATAACTCGATAACCATTTTCTACGAGAACTGGTACTTGATATTCCCACATAGCTCCACTGAGCGGCCATCCATGTATAAGAATAACGGGTTGTCCTTTTCCTTGATCTTCAAAATATATACTCACATCAGCATCGTGCTGTATTGTTGTTTTTTCTAAATAAGGCATAATTTATAAAGGTTAAAAAGATTTAATAGCTGTTAACTAGATTTATATATAGTGTCCCTAAATCGAGTACGTTCTCTTTCTGAAATAATGAAACACAAACCCTAATAACCCAACAGCGATTAGAGGTAGTAGTACATTAATGAGCTGCCATTTAGTACGTTCATCATAACTTCTTTTTGCGTCTAAGAAAGGAATAGTGATGTTTTTACTGCGCAGTTGTATCAAACCAGTGTCATCCAGCAGGTAGTTCACGGTGTTCATTAGAAACTCTTTATTTCCATAAAGAGCACCAGTACGCATGTCATAACCTAGTTCCTGTGCTTTACCTGCATAAACTTGGTTTTTCATCACATCACCATCGGCTATGAGAACTATAGCGCTATGAGTTCCTTCATCGATGTGGTTGGGTAATTTAAAAGGTTTAATTCTGTTTTTAAAAGCACTAGTAAAGTTCCCTTCGGCGAGGACAGCTAGTGGTTGCTCACCAGCTTTAGTAGCTAGAGGATCTATAGGTTGATCCAGTTCTGATAAGGAAACACTTGCCGGTAAAATCTTAATTTGTGAATCTGGCGATGTGCTCAGCAATATGGTTTTATGGATTCCATTTTTAAGCGTGTCTATGGTTCCTGTATATTCAAATTTTACTTCTTCTAGATTCTTAGTGATCGGGTGATCACTCTCTGATTTTGAAATAGGAAAGTAAGGCCAGTCAAAGGCTTGGTATTGCGTGTTACGACCTTGACCTGTCGCCAGAGCAAGCCCACCAGCACGTTCATCTTTAACGATACCATTATTGAGACGTAAACCATATCTAAACAGGAGTTGATCCATGTTAAGCTCACGTGCGAGCGCATAACCTTTGCGCTCTTCATTAGACAAGCTATCAGTTTCCATTGTTATAGGGTCTACTGCTAGTAACATTTTACCGCCATTCATTAAGTACTGATCTAGTATATAGTTTTTTGCGTCGCTGAAGGCAACTGTAGGTTTAGGTTCTATTATAAGGTCAAAACTGTTAATGCGGTCCAGCACATTTTGCTTAGGTAAGCTGTCATTATTTATAATAAATTCAAATCCAAAAGGAGCTACTTTATAATATTGCTGCAAGGTTTTTCTAAAGTCCTGAATTTTTAAGTCAGGCAATTCACCACTATCCTCAAAAATGGCAATGGTCTTCGTCTTTTCATTAATAACTTTGCTCATTCCGTCGGCAAACTGGTATTCTAGTTGCTGGATAGATGAGTTTACACGTTCTTCCATGGTGGCTCGTGCTACTGTTTTCAGTAATGGAATAGCCGTAGTTTTTCCTTGATAGACCATTATAGCCCATGGAAAAACTACTACTTGAGTACTTTTTCCTCCTTGATTAATAGTCGCCATTGCTGGTTTAATACCAAATTTTCCCAGCTGCTCCGTTATTAATGCTACGTTTTCAGGATTTTCATCTTCGGTAGGATTAACAAAGTTAAATTTCACATTTTCATTAATCGCTGCATACTCTTCTAGCAGCTGCTTGGTCTCTGATCGCAATTTGCGGAATTCTGACGGTAGTTCACCTTCTAAAAAAACATCTATAAGCATAGTGCTCTCGATACGTTCTGCTAGGTTTGTAGCTACTGGAGAAATAGTATAACGCTGGTCTTGAGTAAGGTCATAGCGGTCGTGCCATATACTAGCTCCATAGTTGATAAGAATGAGCGCAGCAATTAGAACGATAAGTGGTGTTATAAACTTTTTCATCTTTACTGCTTCTGGGTGATTAATTTTAGGCTCATTTCGCTTAAAGCGAAAAACAATACCGCAACACTTAAAAAGTAAATCACATCTCTAGTATCTATAACGCCTCTGGCCATGCTTTCATAGTGGTATTTTAAACCTAAAAAAGAGAGTCCATCATTATCGATAACAGTAGAAAAACCTTCAAAACCAAAGTACATGATAAAACATAAAATCGCCGCAAGTAAAAAGGCAATGATCTGGTTAGAAGTGACTGATGAGCAAAAAATACCAATCGCTACGTAACAAAGTACTAACAGTAAAACACCCAGATAACTGCCCATAGTACTGCCCAGATCTAGATTATTAGTAATTTCTCCTAGCTGTCCTATAGTAAAGACATAAAGTAATGTAGGTATTAATGTGATGATAATAAGTGTGATACTTGCCAGGTATTTTCCAGCCACTATGCTTCTAAAGGATATAGGCCTAGTAAAAATCATCTCGAGTGTTCCCAGATTGCGCTCCATAGTAAAACTGCGCATGGTTACGGCCGGAATAAGAAAAATAAATAACCAGGGAACAAGTAAAAAGAATGGTGACAGGTCTGCAAATCCATAGTTGAGGATATTGAACTCACCATCAAATACAAACAGAAATAAACTGGTAACCATTAAAAATATACTAATGACTAAGTATCCTGTAATACTTGAGAAATAACTACGTAACTCTTTTAAATAAATGGCTCTCATAAAAGGCTATGTACTTTATGGAATGAATTTGCGGCTGGTTTTTGATCAAAAAGCACTTTGGTTGCTGGCCATACCTTACTGAATAACTCAGAATTGCGGTATTTATTAAGAGCTTCTTCATTTTCCCAGTAGCTGTAGGTGTAAAAGCTGCAAGAATCATCTTTATCTTGGTATAGTTCGAGTAAACTACAGCCTTCCTGTGCGCGTATAGATTCTTTGTGAGAGGCAAAAAGCGCCTCAAATTGAGCGACAGCATCGGGTTTAAAATGCATTTTTACGATACGTACAATCATGCGTCGTTAAATTTTATACTGATAGGTGTATGGTTTTTGAGTCCAAAAAGACTACTTGCACTGCCTATGGTTAATGGGTTAGATTTATATGTAGCAATCTCTATGTAACCAGCGCTATTAAAAATAACAATAGCCTTGCCGTCTATATCCCTGCGTGACTCTTCTTTAGTAAAATCTATAAAATCAGAGTAATGGTCATAAATTTTAGTATGTTTTTCACTACGAGCCGTTAAGGTGAAATCACGACCTTTACCGGTAGATTTAAACAACTCACGTGTAATATTAGTCACTGCATTTCCATAATTGTCTATATAAATAACCTGACCATTTATAGTATTACTACCTGCCGCAGGTTGCATACCTGATATGTTTTTTAAACCTTCAATAGGTTTCCCTATAACTTCTAGTGTGCCACCACGAGCTATGTGACAAGCGGTTTGTACAAAGGCATCCATCACTGTAAAGTTAGAAGTGATGCGATCATGTATATTAATTTGAACGATCTTATCTGCATTAAATTTTGCAGTTAATAAACACATGATTCCATTATCTGCACAGACGAAGTAATGGCCGTCCATGTAAATGGCTACATGTCTATTTTCTGGAGTGTGTTCAGCATCTACACCTATGATATGAATTGTTCCTTTAGGATAGGTGTAATAAGCGTTTTTAATAATATAAGCCGCCTCAGCAATATGAAATGGAGTGACTAGATGTGAGATATCAACGATACTTATTTCTGGTAGCTCACTGTAAATAGCTCCTTTTACCGCTCCTACATAAGGGTCTTTTAAACCAAAATCTGTCGTGAGTGTAATAATGGGCATAAAGTAAGTAAGCAGTTGTTAATTAAATGAGCATTAATTTTTTTAAAACCTTCGTTTTTAGGAAATCAATTCTTTAAATTGTTGCAGGTTTAGAGCTCACATTGCTCTTGAGCAAATTTAAAAAAAATATATACGTAATCATTCATTTAATCTTAGGCATTTGAACGAACTTATCATCGACCTTTCAGAGTCTAATCCTAGAGAGTTTTTTGGGGTTAGAAATAAAAATTTAGCATTCTTAAAACAGCATTTTCCTAAACTTAAAATTGTAGCTCGTGGTAGTACGATGAAGGTTTTTGGGGATGAAGAGCAACTACAGGAGTTTGATAAACGCGTCCAGATGATGCTGGAGCATTACGGTAAGTATAATACAATGGATGAGAATATTATGGAACGGGTATTAACTAGCGATTCACGTGAAGACTATGATAATGCCAAAGGTAGTGGCGATACACTAGTACATGGCGTGAGCGGTAAAATCATTAAGGCCAAAACTCCTAACCAGCGCAAACTCGTAGATCTTTGTAAAAAGAACGATATGGTATTTGCCATAGGTCCTGCAGGAACTGGTAAAACTTATATGGGTGTGGCTATGGCCGTAAAAGCACTTAAAGAAAAACAAGTACGCCGTATAATTATGACTAGACCAGCCGTAGAAGCTGGCGAGAACCTTGGATTTCTCCCAGGTGATCTCAAGGAAAAACTAGATCCCTACATGCAACCTATTTATGATGCACTGCGCGATATGATTCCAGGAGAAAAACTCTCCAGTTATATTGAAAAAGGAATCATACAAATTGCACCGCTCGCATTTATGCGCGGTAGAACACTGGATGGCGCATTTGTCATCCTTGATGAGGCTCAAAATACCACGCACGCACAAATGAAAATGTTCTTAACCCGTATGGGAAAAGATGCTAAGTTTTTCATTACTGGTGATCCAGGACAGATCGACCTGCCACGACGTGTCATTTCAGGACTTAAAGAGGCCTTATTAATTCTCAAGGATGTAGATGGAGTAGGAATGATGTATCTAGATGACAAGGATGTGGTGCGTCACAGACTGGTTAAAAAAGTGATTGCTGCTTACAAGGATATTGAAAATAGGAATTAGTATTCAATTTCTTAGTTTGTAACATACATTCATACCAATAAGAACAATTAAAGAACCTACTATTTTCTTTTAATCGTAGAATCCTCTGTTAAAAATGCTCTTATAACTATCATTGTTACCTTATTTTTTGCTTTGCACTCTAAACTATAAATAAGTAATTTTTAGAACATTGAATTATTATTTTTAGTGTTGCAAAGAGTTGTTTTTTATGATATGTATCCTTAGTTGTACTTATGGTTTTTCAATTGTTTAGGACTTCCTTGGTAGAGTTAATGGAGAACAACCTTTCGCAAAAGCGAAAACAAAAAAAAGCCCTGAAACAATTCAGAGCTTATACAATTAATGAGTTAGGAGCTTACATTTTATCAATATCACCGCTTCCAGTAATTTTTTTATCGGCATTACGTGTGTTTCCTTTATAGCGTATGTCGCCACTACCGGTTACACGAGCTTTAAAATCGCCGCCGTTAATATATACAGCTAAGTCACCACTGCCGGTAACTGAGGCTTCTACATTATTTGCTTTTAGACCTGTGGCTTTTAAATCACCGCTACCTGTAACACTAGCGTTTAGATTTTCGGCTCTACCGGTGAGAATCATTTTACCACTTCCTGTAACTGATGCTTTTAAGTTCTCGGACTCTATATTTAAACTCATATCTCCTGAACCGCTCACTTTTAAACTAAAATTGCGGGCTTTAAGATTCATGTCGCTCATAATTTCACCACTTCCTGAAACGCTAGCATAGTCTATTTTTTCTACAGGAACAGTAACCTTAATCGCTCTTTTAGGATTGATATTGGTATTGTTTTTAGTGCCTATAATGAGTTTACTACCACTTACTTCAATTCTTAAGTGTTCCATGATATTGGATTCTGCTTCTACCTTAATGGTTCCTTCTGTTCCAGAAATGAGTGTTACATCCATAGAGCCAGCAACAGTGACTTCATCATAATCTCCTGTATTAAATGTTTGTGAAATGACCTCGCCATTTCCCTTAATAGATTTGTTACCGAACCACTGTGCACTAGAAATTTGTGCGGTGCATGCTATAATGCATAATAAAAGGATCTTTTTCATAATTATTGTTTTTAAGTTTAAGTTTAAGTTTAAAGCGGTTCTCGACTTTCGCTCAAACTGACAAGTTTTATTGAAATTCAAAAATCTATTTTTGTTAATCGTTATTCACTAATCGGTGTTCGATATTCAAACTGTTTGCAACCTACCTTTGCGGCAGGCAGGCTCCGCTCGAACTGATATTCAAATTCAAGTTCATTTTCCTTTGATGATTATTCCATCGCCTTTAATTTCACACCACCATATGAAGTGCGTATGTTTATGGTATTCCCACTATTTTGTGATCCATTATATCCTGCTTTTAATTTATCAGTATAATCGCTGTCTGATCTTGTAATGGTTGCGGTATCACTTAATGAGATTCCAGCAAATTCTGTGTCTATTTCAAAATCAAAGTTTGCGTCATTTTCATAATATACCTTGACACCCGTAAAATCACTGCGTATAGTCACTTCCTTAAATCCAGCTTTTAAACGTGATACATTTATGGAACCATAATCGGTATTAAGATTTAAAGACTTAATAATAGTGCCTATTTTAAAGCTTACATAATCGCCACGACCGGTAAAATCTACCGCTTCACCTATGGTTATACTACCGTAGTCTGTATTGATATTTAGATCGATTACTTTTTTGAACTCACTATGAGTGTAGTCTGCTTTAAGTTCTATTTTCTCAGCCTCATCTACTGTAATGCTGCTGTAGTCTGCATTTATAGTAGCACTTTTTACGTAGTCTATTGTAGATTTATTAGTATAATCCATTTTTATATAATTATCTTCATGGAGTAGCTCACCGATGTCCATTCTACCATAATCGCAGTTGAGCCTGGCATGACCGCTTAATTTATCCAGAGATAGCGTTCCATAATCATTACGAGCATCTAGATCGTTTGTTATGGGCATTTTAACTACATAATTAATTTCAACACTCACCTTATTATTACTGCCAAACCAACTGCTCCAGCTCCAGTTTTTACGGCTAGAATCTACTTGCGTTCTAGCACTCACACGACTGGCGCTCGATTCAAAGATCACGTCCACTTCTTTAAGCTTATCATCTACATCTTCCTCATCATCTCCAGTAACTTCTACCTGAACCTCTATGGCTACCTTAGGTTGATTCCAGGTAGTGATGGTCATACTACCATATTTATTATCCAGTAGGATTAAGGCATCTTTTTCTACGGTATATGATTTGTTGATGCTTTTTTTCTTAGTGTGCTTGCCTTTTACCGGACCAGCTAGCACTGCGAGCGGCAGGAATAAGGTGAGTAAAAATGTTTTATAATATAGTAGCATCGTTGTGGAGTTTTAATTGTTTTAGGGATTCTATGTGATCAAGTGCCGCTTCTAGCAATTCTATTCTGTTTTGAAAATTTTGAATCATCGCGGCTATGACTTTGCGGCTATTACCGCTGTTATTTAAATCTATTTTCAGTTTTTGGTAATCATTTTCCAGCTCTTTGAGCTGTTGCTTAGTGTCGGCTATTAAGCGTTCTGTTTCTGGGCTGTTTTCTTCTTCTAGTTTTTTTAATTCTTCAGTAATGGTATTAGAGAAAAAGTCTTGCGCATTTGCCATTTCTGGAGAGACACTGGCTAGATCATGAGTAGTCGTTTCATTCCAGTTAAAACCAGCAACACCTAGTAAGATGGCAAGTCCAGCAACAAGTGACCATTTGAGCCATGGGGTTTTTCTAGCATGGACATGATCTTCAGTAAATCCATCTCGATATAAAGGCACAACTTTTTTATCTTCTTGAGCCTTTTGTAAACGTTCTAAAAACCGATCTCTATGACCGCTCGGTAACTCTGTGGTATTAAAGTCCTGTTCTTTAAACCAGTCTTCCATTGATTTAGGCATGAGCTTTAATTTTAGTTCTTAAACTTTCTTTGGCACGTGAGATTGTGGTGCGACACATCGCATTTGAAATCTTCATAATCTCACATATTTCTTCATTATCCATTCCTTCTATCAAGTGCAGCGTTAGTATCTGCCTGTAATTATCTTTTAATTTGTTCATGATATGGAGTACTTTCTTTGCGGTCATTCCTGCGTTCTCCATATCTATTTGTTCCTCATCTGCTTGCGATTCTATGTGGTAAGCCACCTCTTCATAAGCAACTGTTTCCATTTTATTCTTCTTGCGCAATAGCGACAGACTGTTATTAATTACAATACGTTTTAACCAACTGCCAAAAGTCGCTTCACGACTCCACTGGCTCATCTTATGAAAGGCCGTAATCATACTTTCCTGCATCACATCTTCGGCTTCGGCAGGATCTTTTACTATGCGCAGTGCTACGTGGTACATCCCACGTGAGTAGTTATCATAAACTTGCAGTTGCGCTCGTGGATCACCTTGCTCGCACAGGTTGTATAGCTTTATTTCGGTTTCGGTTAGTGTCACTTGGTTAGTGTTACATGTTAAAGATGCATCTTTTTTAAACTTGTTACAGTGAACTGGCACTGAATTTGAAAACCTATAAGAGTTAAGGTATTTGGTTAAAAGTATAAGTGCCTGCTAGTAATAAGGTTTTTTAAAATTAGAATGTTGATTTATAGCGTTTTAATTGTAGTTATCTCGCTTTCGCGAAAGCGTAATTACCACAACCTATTGCTCAAAAATAAGTGTAAATTAATTGAAGAGCTGCCGTGTTTTGTGACATAGTGGCGAGAAGAAAGCATATGTTCAATCCAAAGAAAATTAAATTAGACAATTTGTCACTCGGTGATTTAGATCATGAGGCAGAGTTGATCCCATTATTAAGTACTGAAGATGAGGAAGAGATGAATAACGAGTCTGTTCCAGAGGTTTTGCCCATATTGCCATTGCGCAACATGGTGCTATTTCCTGGAGTTGTAATCCCTATTACGGCTGGAAGAGACCGCTCCATCAAGTTACTTGAAGAGGCTAATAAGTCCCATAAAGTGATAGGTATAGTTGCTCAAAAAGATGAATCTATAGAAGAACCTGGAGCAGATGATTTACACAAAGTAGGTGTGGTAGCTCGCATTTTAAGAGTTCTTAAGATGCCTGACGGTAACACTACGGTCATTATACAAGGTAAGAAACGTTTCCAGATGGGAGAAATTCTAACAGAACAACCTTATATAACGGCTCGTGCAGTAGATATTCCTGAGGCGAGACCACTTCCTGATCATACTGAGTTCAACGCGATCATCGATAGCATTAAAGAATTATCTCTAGAAATTATTAAGGAGAGTCCTAATATTCCTAGTGAAGCTAGTTTTGCGATTAAAAACATTGAGTCTAACTCATTCTTAGTAAACTTTGTAAGTTCAAATATGAACTTGCAGGTTAGTGAGAAACAGCAATTACTGGAAATAAACGACCTTAAAGATCGTGCGCTGGAAACATTGCGCTACATGAACATCGAGCAACAAAAGCTGTCGCTTAAAAATGACATACAGTCTAAGGTTCATTCAGACATTAACAAGCAGCAACGTGAGTATTTCTTGCACCAGCAAATGAAAACCATCCAAGAAGAATTAGGTGGTGGCGTGTCATCTCATCAAGAGCTGGATGAAATGCGCACTCGTGCTAAGGAAAAGAAATGGGATGATAAGGTAAAGGAGCACTTTGAAAAGGAACTTGCTAAAATGCAGAGAATGAATCCGCAGGTGGCAGAGTATTCTATACAGCGCAATTATCTAGATCTCTTTCTAGACTTACCGTGGAATGAGTTTTCTAAAGATAACTTTGACTTAAAGCGTGCTATGAAAATTCTAGATCGTGATCACTACGGTCTTGATGATGTTAAAAAGCGTATTATAGAATATCTGGCGGTTTTAAAACTGCGTAATGATATGAAATCTCCTATCTTATGTCTTTATGGACCACCAGGAGTAGGGAAGACCTCTCTAGGAAAATCCATGGCCGAAGCGCTAGGACGTGAATATGTGCGTATCTCTTTAGGTGGTTTACGTGATGAGGCAGAGATCCGTGGTCACCGTAAAACTTACATAGGTGCCATGCCAGGACGAATTATCCAAAGCATTAAAAAGGCCAAAACCTCTAACCCAGTTTTTGTGCTGGATGAGATAGACAAGTTAAGCTCTTCTCATAATGGAGATCCGTCCAGTGCGATGCTAGAAGTACTAGATCCAGAGCAGAATAATGCTTTTTATGATAATTTCTTGGAAATGGGCTTTGACCTGAGTAAAGTCATGTTTGTGGCGACTTGTAACTCGTTAAATACCATTCAGCCAGCTTTACGTGATCGCATGGAGATCATTAATGTGACCGGTTATACCATAGAAGAAAAAGTAGAAATAGGAAAACAACACTTGTTACCTAAACAGCTTAAAGAACATGGTCTTACTAAAGATCATCTAAAACTAGCCAAACCGCAAATCGAAAAAATCGTAGAAGGTTATACTCGTGAAAGTGGTGTGCGTTCCCTAGATAAGCAAATCGCTAAAATGGTACGTTATGCTGCAAAAAGTATAGCCATGGAAGATGATTATGATTTAAAAGTGACTAATGATACTGTAATAGAAGTACTAGGTTCTCCTCGCATGGAGCGTGATAAGTATGAGAATAATGAAGTTGCTGGTGTGGTTACAGGACTGGCATGGACTCGTGTAGGTGGTGATATATTATTTATAGAATCTATATTATCTAAAGGTAAAGGAAACTTAACCATAACAGGTAATCTAGGAAAGGTCATGAAAGAAAGTGCTACCATAGCCATGGAGTACATCAAGGCAAATGCTGACACACTAGGAATTCCTACAGAGGTGTTTGATAAATACAATGTTCACATTCACGTACCAGAAGGCGCTACTCCTAAGGATGGACCTAGTGCTGGTATTACCATGTTAACGTCGCTAGTTTCTTTATTTACACAACGTAAAGTAAAGAAAAGCATAGCTATGACAGGAGAAATTACATTGCGCGGCAAGGTACTTCCTGTAGGCGGAATTAAAGAAAAAATTCTTGCTGCAAAACGTGCTAAGATTAAAGAAATCTTACTCTGTGAGCAAAATAAACGTGACATAGACGAGATTAAACCTGAATACTTAAAAGGATTAACCTTCCATTATGTTACTGACATGAGTGATGTCCTAGAACTAGCGCTTACTAAGCAGAAAGTTAAAAATGCTAAGAAATTAGTTTAGTAATAGTGTAATGGTTATTAGTTATCATTGTTTTAGATAACGGTTAAGAGATGGATTAAAAAAGCTCTTTTCCTTATCAAGGAATGGTGGGCAAAGTTTGCGGTAGCTAGCTATGGTCGGTAAGGTTGTAAACGGCTATTTGTTTTAATCTCATCAGCTTGCGCTGGTCAACCTCTCCTGATTCCACTTCGACAAGCGAAGTTAAATCTGTCCTCTCCTTTCTAAGGAGAGGAACTTTTATAAGGTAGATTTTTAAAAAAAAAGCTCCTTTCTATATCAAGGAATGGTGGGCAAATTTTGCGGTAGCCAGCTATGGTCGGCAAGGTTGAAACGTTTTAATTTTAAAATACTTCCTAATAAATTAAGTTATAACAATTTGGTATTAAAGACTTAGAGTGTTCTTTATTCCATCGATTAGGTGATGATTTCTATTCAATTAATCCTAAATTCCTTAGTGAATAACTAGTACCACGCTTAAAAATAAATTAAACTTGCAGTCGTTAGTAAAGCAGTGAATAGATCTCAATCTTATATATCGTTTATAGTGGTCATGCTTGTGGCAGCAATTTTCGCGCAAGCGCAAATAGGAGGAAGAACTACGTACCAATTTCTGAACCTGCCAGCAGGAACCAAGCAAGCTGCTCTAGGTGGTCGTGTGCTCACTGGAGTGGATTATGACCCTACTTCGGCTATATTTAATCCAGCGACTATTAACCCAAAAATGGATAATCAACTTCAGGTAAATTATGCTAACTATTTAGGTGATGTAAATTACGGTACGGCTGCTTATGCATATACATGGGATCGTCATGTGCAGACTTTTCACGTAGGTGTTACTTATTTGGATTATGGAACCTTTAACGGTTATAATGAACAAGGAATTTCTACGGGCG
This sequence comes from Nonlabens sp., assembly GCF_965660805.1. Taxonomy (GTDB): domain Bacteria; phylum Bacteroidota; class Bacteroidia; order Flavobacteriales; family Flavobacteriaceae; genus Nonlabens. Next base: position 36,595 of record NZ_CBFIBE010000015.1, read on the forward strand.
AGTTTGGTGGTAATGAAGTCGCCGTATCTGCTGGTTATGCTTATAATATCCCTTTTTCTGATATTTATCTAGGTGCAAATCTAAAAGTGATTTCTTCTAAACTGGAGCAATATACCTCGCTAGGTGGTGCCATAGATTTTGGAGCCTTATATTATAATGAAGATAAGGATATAAGAGTAGCCCTGGTAGTGCGCAATATAGGAACTCAATTTACACCTTATAATGAGGTGTATGAAAAGTTACCGCTAGAGATAGCCTTAGGGTTTTCTAATAATATGAGAAACCTACCGCTGCGACTGCACGTCACATTAGAAAACTTACAACAATGGAATATTGCTTTTTCTAATGACGCAAATGCTCAAACAGACCTAGACGGTAATACTATAGAAGATCAACCAGGATTTTTTAATAATGCGTTACGTCATACTGTTTTTGGGGTAGAGATTTTTCCAGAAGAAGCCTTTCAGGTACGTTTAGGATATAATTTTAGAAGAGCACAAGAGTTGAGTATTCAAGATACCAGAGCTTTTTCAGGTGTGAGTGCAGGGTTTTCTCTTAAAATTAATAAAATGCGATTTAGTTACACGCATGCTAGATATACGCTGGCGTCGCATACGAGCCTTTTTGGCGTGAATATAAATTTACAATAATGAGTCATAAAATTACTATAGCCATAGACGGACATTCTAGTACCGGTAAAAGTACAGCCGCAAAACAGCTCGCACAAAGGCTCAAGTATATTTATGTAGATACTGGTGCTATGTATCGAGCAATTTCTTTTTACGCTTTAAGCGAAAAGATATACCGTGACAATTATTTACACACACAAGAATTAGTCGATTCTTTAGAGAACATTCAAGTAAGTTTTCAACGCAATGAAGCAACAGAACGTGCTGATGTTTACCTTAACGGGAAAAATATCGAGAACGAAATACGCACCCTAGAAGTAAGTAGTATCGTAAGCCTGGTAGCCGAAATTTCAGAAGTACGAGCTAAGTTAGTAGCTCAGCAACAAGAAATGGGAAAAGAAAAAGGCGTAGTAATGGATGGTCGCGATATAGGAACCGTAGTATTTCCAGATGCTGAACTAAAAGTATTTATGACCGCAGCGTCAGAAGTAAGAGCACAACGTCGCTATGATGAGTTGCTGGAACGTGGTGATGAGGTTGTTTATGAAGAAGTCCTTAAAAATGTGCTAGAACGGGACCACATAGATTCTACCAGAGAAGACAGTCCACTCATTCAAGCTGATGATGCAAAACTACTCGACACCAGCGAGATGACTAGAGAAGAACAGTTTGAACAACTCGTTACTTGGGCAGTTGAGGCGATGAATTGTTAGAGAACGTCATTACGAGCTTAGCGTTGGAATTTGATATTTATAACTACTATGCAAATCACTTCATATTATAAATATGCATTTTTCCCGAATCTAAATGGAGTAAGCTTAATGTACCGTTTCGTCCATCGCTCAATATTTCATAAGAAAGAGTGTCTTGTTCCTTTTCATCAACTAGATATAAAAAATTACCAGTACTTAAATCAGTATTGGCGTGAACATGTTTGTTAGTGATATGGTAATCATACCAATTATGCTCGTTTATGTCATTAGAATTATAAAAAATCGCTACTCGATTAGTTGTAGTTACCAACCCAGCGTTTCCATCATCTTCTAGAAACCAAGTGCCTCTTGCCAAAGTTGACGCTGTTTCATTAGACTGCTTACTTTGATCATTCGCATATTTTTCATCCACTTTATTTAGGTATTTAATAAAAAAAATAAGCCCTATTACAAAAACGAGACATCCTGTAATGATAATAATATTATTAGTGGCTAGAAGGGATTTCGGGATATCCTCATCGTTGGTTTTTCTCATGTTATTTTTTTATTAAAGCTTCATAAATTGCTATCCATTCTTTCATACTCATCTTGGTACATAATTCTGCAATTAGTTCTAAAGGTATATCATCCACCTTTTTAAAACGGATGCAGCTTTTTCCCATGTCAAGTTTGTACTTGGAATGTTTAGGATATTCTGCCTTGAACCATTCCATTAGTTCAGGACTCGCATAAATACCAGAATGATACAGCGCTATAAAATTCTTTTGAGAAGCGATATTGATAAAAGGTAATGGCGTCCATTCTTTGCCTACATGATAACCTGGTTCATATTGAGACTTAGGAACAAAATACCCCAACATGCCATAGAGCATTCCTTCTTCAAAACCGTTTGGTAGATTTTTAAGAATCACGTTGTGTAAATCTTCTACGGGTTTTTTACGATCTTCTGATAATTGATCGATGTATTCTTGTGGAGTAGTGGCTTTTGAAGTCATGATGAGGTTATAAACTCAATATTACAAAGATTTTATTCAAAAGAAAAACCTCGCAGATAATGAAAAGTGCTTTTGGCTTTTAAGCCTTTTCATGGTTCCTATCTGCGAGGTGTTAGATTAATAGTCGTCCATACAATACGATAATTACAATGAACGATATATAAATGTAAATAAAAAATGTTAAAAGCGTTAAATTGCTGATTATTAATAGACAATAGTGACTTTATTGCAAGATTAATTAATAGCACTAGAAGTGTTTACACTTTTTACTAACCTTATAAATTCTGCACGATAACCATTAGGGACATGGTTCAATCCTTTTTTTGCCAGTTTGATAATATCTTTTATCGTAGTGTTACCATCATAAGCAGATCTTCTTAATTGCATTCCGAATAAGGCAACCGCTGTGGCAAAATTCATATCGGCACTTGCTTTTGTGGTGTTGTTTTTTTGTACATGAATCATTTCAACACTCTTCTTGCCGTCTGGTTTTTTATATCTGAATTTTACGGTAAATAATTCGTCACCATATTCATTTACAATTTCATTATTTTGATATTTCAGTTCTGGTTGAACACTAGTTTTCTTATTATCTACAGGAGTTATTTCATAAAGTGCTGTTACCGTATGACCGCTGCCTAGTTCTCCAGCATCTATTTTATCGTTAACAAAATCTTCATCATTCAGTACTCTATTTTCATAGCCTATGAGTCTATAAGAAGCAACGAGTGCTGGATTGAACTCGATTTGAATTTTTACATCTTTTGCAATCGTGTAAAGTGTTCCACCAAATTCTTTTCCGAAAATCTTTTGAGCTTCTTGCATGGTGTCTATATAGGAGTGGTTCCCATTTCCTTTATCGGCTAGTGTTTCGAGCTGTTCATCTTTATAATTCCCATATCCAAAACCTAGAACCGATAGGAAAACACCACTTTTTCTTTTTTCTACTATCATGGTTTCTAAATCTGAATTGTTAGAAGCACCTACATTAAAATCGCCATCGGTAGCGAGAATAACTCTGTTGTTTCCATCTTTTACAAAGTGTTCCTCGGCAAGTTGATAAGCTAACTGGATTCCTGCGCCACCAGCCGTAGAGCCACCAGACTGTAGGTTATTTAATGCTTTAAGGATCGTTTCTTTATGAGCTCCAGAAGTAGGAGGCAAGACTACACCAGCCGCACCAGCATACACCACTATGGAAACGTGATCTTGTTCTCTCATTTGATTCACCAGTAAACCAAAAGCTTTTTTGAGCAGTGGTAATTTATTTGCGGCACTCATGGAGCCCGAAACATCAAGTAAAAACGTCAAATTAGATGGTGGTAGTTCTTCTTGCTTATAAGTTTTACCTTGCAAACCTATGCGTACCACACGATTTCCCTCGTTCCAAGATGCTTTTGAAACCTCAGTATTGATTGAAAATGGATGTTCATCTTCAGGCTGCGGATATTGATAGTCAAAGTAATTCACCATTTCTTCAATCTTTACCGCATTAGGTGGTACGTGCTGACCACCATTGATCAAACGTCTCACGTTGCTATAACTGGCTTTATCTACATCTATAGAAAAAGTAGAAAGTGGTGCTAGTTGAGTACTTTTAAACTTATTTTCTTCGATTTTTGCATATTGTTCGTTCAAGAAAGTCACGTAGTCTTTGGGTTCGACGGTTGAAATGTATTTTTCGTAATCTGGAACATTTGTTTTGAGTTCTTCTGGGATCCTGTAATCGATTCCGTTTTTTGTATTCCCGCTGGTATTGATGATAATAACACCATTAGAACCACGGTTTCCATAAATAGCAGTGGCTCCAGCGTCTTTTAAAACAGTAACATTCTTTACATCATGAGGATTAATGTTTCTAAAATCACTTTCCTCTAAAGGGATTCCATCCAGTATAATGACTGGTTTAGTATGTGCATTTATGGAAGAAATGCCTCTTAAGTGTGCGGTAGTACTCGCGCCAGGTTGTCCATTTGCCACTTGAATGTTTAATCCAGTAGCTTGTCCTTGTAGTGTTTGAACAAGATTTGAATTAGGTCTTTTTTGAATGCTCGATGTCTTTACTGTACTTATAGCTGTACTGGTTTGTTTTTTGTATTTAGTTTTATATCCTGCAGCAACTACTGTTTTAAGTGATTCCTGCAATGTAATGTTGATTACCGATTGCTGTCTTACTTCAGTTTGAACAGCAGTATAACCTGCAAAGGAAAAGACAAGAATATCTTTTTGGTCAGCCAAAATGGAGTAATTCCCGTCAAAATCTGACGAGGTCGTATTTGAAGTACCTTTTATAGTAATAGTTGCGCCCAAAATAGGATCGCCGGCGCTATCGGTTACTTTTCCAGTAATTTTCTTGGCGTGAGAAACAAGTGCAAACAGCAGTAGAATCCCTAAGAGTAGTACTTTTTTCATGATATTAGTTTTAATGTTCAAGTAAAACTAGCTCTGATTAAGGCTTTTAAAAAGATAGAATGAGTGAACCCTGCCTACCAGTGAGCAAACGTAATAAATGGAGTAGGTGGTGTTTGAGATTACGCTTTCGCGAAAGCGAGATCAAAATCATCGCTGCCAGTGAATTACCCATAAAAAGTTGTATGAATTGTGGAAAAACTATTGTACTTTTGCAAACCCAAATCGAGAATAAGGAAACCGGTTGGGAATCAAAACTTTATAAACAATTCTTCTAAAGAAGTTCTGTAAGTTTCCACGCCTCTTTAGAATACAAATTTAATCAGCAAATAAAACATGGCTGAAGACAACAAAAAAGTAGCTGAAGTTTCAACTGAAGAAACACAGGCGCACACTGCACCTACTGCTACAGCACAACAAACTAACCCAACAGAATTTTTAGACACTTTTGACTGGGAACGTTACAGCGAAGGAATCGAAAAAGTTGATGAAGATCAATTGAAAGCTTTTGAAAAGCTTGTAGAAGATAACTTTGTAGACACTATCGATAATGATGTAATGACTGGAGTTGTTATCAAGATCACTGATCGCGATGCAATTATAGACATTAACGCAAAGTCTGAAGGTGCTATTTCTTTAAACGAGTTCCGTTACAACCCAAACCTTAAAGAAGGTGATAAAGTTGAAGTTCTTGTAGATGTGCGTGAAGATGCGACTGGACAACTGGTTCTTTCTCACCGTAAAGCACGTTTGATCAAAGCTTGGGAACGCGTTAATAATGCACACGATACAGGAGAAATCGTAAATGGTTATGTAAAATGTCGAACTAAAGGTGGAATGATCGTAGACGTGTTCGGTATCGAGGCGTTCTTACCAGGTTCACAAATAGACGTAAAGCCTATCCGTGATTATGATGCTTATGTAGATAAAACTATGGAATTTAAAGTGGTAAAAATCAACCACGAATTCAAAAACGTAGTAGTATCTCACAAAGCTCTTATCGAAGCAGATATTGAAGAGCAGAAAAAAGAAATTATCTCTCGTCTAGAAAAAGGACAAGTACTAGAAGGTGTAGTGAAAAACATTACTTCTTATGGTGTATTTGTAGATCTAGGTGGAGTAGATGGATTAGTTCACATTACGGATCTTTCATGGTCACGTATCAACCACCCTAACGAGGTTGTAGAACTAGATCAAACGCTTAACGTAGTAATCTTAGACTTTGATGAAGATAAGTCACGTATCCAGTTAGGTCTTAAACAATTAGAAGCGCACCCATGGGAAGCTCTATCTGATAAGATCAAGCCAGGAGATAAGGTAAAAGGTAAAGTAGTAGTTATAGCTGACTACGGTGCTTTTGTAGAGATTGAAGAAGGTGTAGAAGGATTGATCCACGTATCTGAAATGTCATGGTCTACGCACTTAAGAAGTGCTGGTGACTTTGTAAAAGTAGGTGATATGGTAGATGCGCAAGTTCTTACTATAGATAGAGAAGATCGTAAGATGTCTCTAGGTATGAAGCAATTGCATCCTGATCCATGGACAGACATTACTTCTAAGTATCCTGTTGGTTCTACTCATAATGGAGTAGTGAGAAACTTTACAAACTTTGGAGTTTTTGTTGAGTTAGAGGAAGGAGTAGATGGATTAATCTACATCTCTGACTTATCATGGACTAAGAAAATTAAGCACCCAAGTGAATTCTGTGCAGTAGGAGATAAGCTAGATATAGTGGTTCTTGAACTAGATGTAACAGGACGTAAATTATCATTAGGTCACAAACAAACTATGGATAACCCATGGGATAAGTATGAGGCTGAATTTGGAATAGGAACAACTCACGAAGTTGCTATTACTGATATGGTAGATAAAGGTGCTGTGGTTGAGTTTAATGAAGACATTACTGCTTTCATTCCTACTCGTCACTTAGAAAAAGAAGATGGTTCTAAATTGAAGAAAGGTGAGACGGCTCAAATCCAGATCATTGAATTCAATAAAGAATTTAAGAGAGTAGTTGCTTCTCACATGGTGATCCATAAAGAAGAAGAAGCTAAGATTGTGAAGCAGGCAGCTGCAAAATCTGCTGAGGCTGTAGATAAGCCTACACTAGGTGATGCAAACTCTAAGCTACAAGCTCTTAAAGATCGTATGGAAGGTAAAGCTCCTAAAGCTGAGCCTAAGAAAGCTAAAGCTGCTGCTCAAGAAGAAGAGTAGTCTTAATTTAGATCTTTTAATACTAAATCCCTTGTCAATTATGGCAAGGGATTTTTTTTTGAATACAACTGTTACAGTTTAAAAATATGCTTGTAAATAATACGAAATAGGTTCTTTAAATAGCCTTATAATTATTTCTGGTTACTTGTACTAACTTGATTTTTTAAAGTCTTAATAGATAGTTTCTTTTTTACTTACTTTTTACTTAAAATTATTTCTGTAGCTACGGTTATGCAAAGAATTTTCAACTTCAACTAAGTAAAAAATAATTCAATTTGTTTTAACGATATTATTACCACATATGGGTATTATAGATGTCTGCATGTCTACTTTTTAAAAATACGAAGTACTAAATAACATCACATTTTTTATTTAAAGCTTATCTTTGTCATTAAGCAGCAGCAATTAATGAGTCAAAAATTACTTCTTAACGCGCAGGAACTGGATATTATACTTCACAGACTAGCATGCCAGTTAATTGAAAACCACCATCGTTTTAAAAAAACAGCTCTTATAGGTTTACAGCCTAGAGGTAGTTTTCTCCTAAAAAGACTATCTATAATGCTCCAAGAACATTACGGAATAACAGACCTCAAAACGGGACTTCTGGATATTACTTTTTATCGAGATGATTTCCGTCGTGGAGAAGAACCGCTTAAAGCAAACTCTACAGATATTCAATTTATAGTTGAAGATATGAATGTAGTTATTGTAGATGATGTTTTGTACACAGGTCGTAGTATAAGAGCAGCACTAACAGCGTTACAATCATTCGGTAGACCTGCTTCTATTGAATTGTTAACTCTTATAGATCGTAGGTTCTCAAGACACTTACCTATACAGCCAGACTATAATGGAAGACAGGTAGATGCTATAGGTGATCAGAAAGTAAAAGTACTCTGGAATGAAAATGATGGAGTAGACGCTGTGTATCTTTTAAAAAATGAAAGCTAATGAGTGAATTAAGCGTGGACCATTTATTAGGAATTAAAGACCTCACTAAAGAGGATATCCATCTCATTCATACTACCGCAGATCAGTTTAAAGAGGTTATTAATAGACCTATTAAAAAAGTTCCGTCACTACGGGATATTACTATTGCAAACTTATTTTTTGAAAACTCTACACGTACTAAATTATCCTTTGAACTTGCTGAAAAACGCTTAAGTGCAGACGTGATAAACTTTAGTGCTTCACAGAGTTCTGTAAAGAAAGGAGAAACACTAGTAGATACTGTAAATAATATCCTTGCGATGAAGGTGGATATCGTTGTGATGCGTCACCCTAATCCAGGTGCTGGAGTATTTTTATCTAAACATGTAGATGCCAGAATCGTTAATGCCGGTGATGGTGCCCATGAGCACCCTACACAAGCCTTGCTTGATTCTTATAGTATTAGAGAGAAACTAGGAACTCTAGAAGGTAAAAAAGTAGTGATAGTAGGTGATATTCTCCACAGTCGCGTAGCTCTTTCTAATATATACTGCTTACAGAAGTTAGGAGCAGAAGTCATGGTATGTGGACCGGCAACCTTAATTCCTACTCATATTGAATCTTTAGGGGTAAAAGTTGAGTTCAACCTACGCAAAGCTCTAGAATGGTGTGATGTTGCAAACATGCTACGAGTACAGAATGAACGTATGGATATCTCATACTTCCCTAGCGTGCGTGAATATGTGCAACAATATGGAGTGAATAAGGAACTTCTAGATAGTCTTAAAAAGAAGATCGTCATCATGCATCCAGGACCTATTAATAGAGGTGTAGAGATTACAAGTGATGTCGCAGATTCTGATCAATCCATAATTTTAAATCAAGTAGAAAATGGTGTTGCAGTGCGCATGGCCGTTTTATATTTAATCGCTTCTAAAATTCAACGTAATAATGATTAGCGAAAATCACAAGAACTACATTTTATTAAGGGATGAGCAAGATGATATTAAAGATTTTGCTCAGTTTTTACCTTACATATTTGATCAATTTAAAGGTAAAAATGTTATTGTAGATCTACTGCAGTATAACGCAGCTATCTTAAATGATTTATTATTATTTCTTGAATTAAGTAATGCCCATAGAGCTACTAAACAATCTTTTGTCATGGTAAACGCTGCTTTATCTATAGATGATATCCCTGAGGAACTTATGGTTGTGCCTACTTTGCAAGAGGCGCAAGATGTTATCGATATGGAAGAAATAGAAAGAGATTTAGGGTTTTAAGCACTATTAAGTAAACCATATCATTTGAAATTAAAAATATTAGGTTGTCATAGCGCAACTCCTACAGCATCTACAAGACCTACCGCTCAAGTACTTGAGATGCGTGGCAATTTGTTTTTAATAGATTGTGGTGAAGGAACTCAAGTAGCCATGCGCAAAAATCGTATAAAATTCTCGCGCATTAAGTGCATCTTCATCTCGCATCTTCATGGGGACCATTTTTTTGGGTTAATAGGGATGATTTCTACTTTTTGTTTATTAGGAAGAGATACACCTCTTACTATATACGGTCCTAAAGGAATACGCGAAATTATATTATTACAATTAAAGCTTACTAAGAGTTACACGACTTTTGATTTACGCTTTCGCGAAAGCGAATCCAAAGAATCCCACCGCATTTATGAAGATGAAAAAGTGATGGTAACGACCATACCATTAGATCACCGTGTTTATACCAATGGATATTTATTTGAAGAAAAATCTCTAGATCGTAAACTGGATATTACAGCTTGTGAGGAATATGGTGTGGACAAGGCTTATTATCGCAAAATAAAACAAGGACATGACGTGGAACTCGATAATGGTAAGATGATTTCAAATCATAAACTCACTATTGATCCAGATCCTGCAAAGAGTTATGCTTTTTGTAGCGATACGATGTACAAGCCAGATATTGTTCCTATAATTAAAGGAGTAACCGTTCTTTATCATGAATCCACCTTTTTAAAATCACATGAGCATCTCTGTGAACGTACTAAGCACAGCACCGCTGCACAAGCTGCTGAAATTGCTAAACAAGCTCAAGTAGGAACACTTATACTGGGTCATTATTCCACACGATATGGTGACTATGAATTATTTAGAAAAGAAGCTCTAGAGGTTTTTCCCACCGTAGAGCTCGCTGCTGATGGTAAGGAATTTGTGTTTTAAATTCTTCATGTCCCTTAGTTCTATGACCGATTTGTTTATGAATTGTTGCTTAAACAAATTGGCATAACTCGGTAATGTTTAGGTGATGAAAATAATAAAGCCCAATCCAGAGATTGGGCTTTATTCAAAATTATTTCCTTTATTCTTAACTTGAATAAATCAAATAGGTATTAAATTTTTTTCATCTGCTGTTTCATCATTTTAATTTGATCAGCGAGCATGTTGTGTTTATCGAGTTTTTTAGCCTCAGTAAGTAGGGTAGTGGCTTCACGTTTTCTACGTTTAGTCATTGCGATTCCTGCAAGTTGGAGCTTAGCGACAGCAAGATCTTGATCCATTCTCAAGCCTAGATTAATGGCTTTTTTAAAAAACTTTTCACCTTTAGTCATATTCGACTGTGATATCATAATTCCTTGTAGGTAATTATAATAGCCTTGTTGCTTAGTAACTAGTGACGCTTCAGGATTTTTAATTTTATCTAACCATTTCATTGCCCCTGGAAAGTCTTGCTTTCTCAACTTTAAAAAGGCTAGTAAGATCATTTCATTCCAGAAATATAAGAGGATAAATATTCCCGCTAGCAGTATCAAAAAGATACCATTCATAATTTCATTTAATGTAAATTGATATACCGAAAACGCTACGATTAATACAGCGATGACTAGTTTGATGTTTTTATTAAACATGGTTTCTTCTATTTGAGTGTGCAAAGATATATATTTAAAGAGCAATTGTGGAATTTGAGGAATGTAGATTTGTACCTAATATTTTAAGCAAAAGGAGAACTTTAGGTACATATTGCTATGAATGTTTTACATAACTAGATCATAGCTACAGTTAATATGTCTTTTATTAATAAGTAATAGAGCATGATAGTACATCTTTAGTATATATAGATTTTAAAGATGGCACATCATTTTTTATAAGTGGCAAGGTTGTATAGCTTAACTAAAGTGGTAAAAAAAAATATTTAAAAAAAACTTCATGACCTATTGCCTGAGTAAAAAGACTTCTTATATTTGCACCCGATAAAAAATGGAGGTTTATACCTCATATTATATAGAGTTACAGAATTTAAGCTATGGCACAAAAAAGAACATATCAACCGTCAAAGAGAAAGAGAAGAAACAAACATGGTTTCAGAGAGCGTATGGCATCTGCAAACGGTCGTAAGGTTCTTGCACGTCGTAGAGCAAAGGGACGTAAGAAAGTTTCTGTATCTTCTGAGTTAAGACACAAGAGATAATGATTCTCTATTTATAAAATATAAGGCGTTACTTTTTTTAAGTAACGCCTTTTTTTATGTCTAGTCGTGAAATACTATCTTCCATAATAGTCGAAAACTTGTTTATTACTTCTTTAATCACAACACTATATCAAGTATAAAACTCGTTTTTAACCACGATATTTATACCACTTAAAAAAGTACCATAAAATGCCTAAAAGAACAGACCTTAAATCCATACTCATTATAGGAAGTGGACCTATCATCATAGGCCAGGCCTGCGAATTTGATTACTCAGGAACACAAGCACTGCGTTCTTTAAGAGAAGATGGAATTGAAACTATTTTAATCAATTCTAATCCAGCTACGATCATGACTGATCCTAGTATGGCAGACCATGTGTACCTTTTGCCATTAAATACTAATTCATTACGCAAAATTTTAAAGGAACATCCACAAATTGATGCCGTTTTACCTACTATGGGTGGACAGACCGCACTTAACTTGTGTATTGAGGCTCAAGAAAAAGGGATCTGGGAAGATCATGATGTAGATTTGATAGGTGTTAATATAGACGCTATTAACGTAACTGAGGACCGTGAGAAGTTTAGAGAACTCATGGGTGAAATAGGAGTGGGAATGGCTCCACAAGCGACCGCAACTTCTTTCTTAAAAGGAAAGGAAATTGCACAAGAATTTGGTTTTCCATTATGTATCCGTTCTTCATTTACACTAGGTGGCGCAGGTGCAGCCATCGTTCATAATGAAGAAGATTATGATGAATTATTAACACGTGGACTAGAGGTTTCTCCTATTCACGAGGTCATGATTGATAAAGCGTTACTGGGCTGGAAAGAATATGAGCTAGAATTATTACGCGATAATAATGATAATGTAGTTATTATTTGTAGTATAGAAAACATGGACCCTATGGGAATCCATACCGGTGACTCCATTACGGTGGCGCCTGCCATGACCTTATCAGACCGCACTTATCAAAAAATGCGTGATATGGCTATTCATATGATGCGCAGCATAGGTGAGTTTGCCGGTGGTTGTAACGTCCAGTTTGCAGTAAGCCCAGACGAAAAAGAAGAAATTATAGCCATAGAGATTAATCCGCGAGTGAGCCGTTCTAGTGCGCTGGCATCTAAGGCAACAGGTTATCCTATTGCAAAGATCGCTGCAAAACTTGCTATAGGATACACACTTGATGAGCTAGATAATCAAATCACTAAATCCACAAGTGCGCTTTTTGAACCTACACTGGATTATGTGATTGTTAAAATACCGCGCTGGAACTTTGATAAATTTGAAGGAGCAGAGCGCACGCTAGGATTACAAATGAAGTCTGTAGGCGAGGTAATGGGAATAGGTCGTTCCTTTCAGGAAGCACTTCATAAAGCCACACAATCACTGGAAATTAAGCGCAATGGACTAGGTGCAGATGGTAAAGGTTATACAGATTATAATCAAGTCATCGATAAACTCACACATGCTAGTTGGGATCGTGTTTTTGCACTGTACGACGCCATCGCCATGGGTATTTCGCTGGAACGCATCCACGATATTACTAAAATTGACATGTGGTATCTGAAGCAGTTTGAAGAATTACACTCGCTAGAAATTGAGATATCTAAGTTTGATATAAATACGCTTTCGCGAAAGCTACTCCTAGAAGCTAAACAAAAAGGATTTGCAGATCGTCAGATAGCACACATGCTGGGCTGTTTAGAAAGTGAGGTATACAACAAGCGCGATGAGATGAATATCAATCGTGTTTATAAACTGGTAGATACCTGTGCGGCAGAGTTTCCAGCAAAAACACCTTATTATTATTCCACCTTTGAGGCTGAAATGGAAACTGCTGACGGGAAACGATTTGCAGAAAATGAAAGCATCGTTTCTGATAAGAAAAAGGTAATTGTACTAGGATCAGGACCTAACCGTATAGGTCAAGGAATAGAGTTTGATTACTGCTGTGTGCATGGAGTTTATGCAGCACAAGAATGTGGTTATGAAGCTATAATGATCAACTGTAACCCAGAAACGGTTTCTACAGATTTTGATACGGCAGACAAGTTGTACTTTGAACCCGTATTCTGGGAACATATTTATGATATTATACGCCATGAAAAGCCTGAAGGTGTGATCGTACAGCTAGGAGGACAAACGGCATTAAAACTCGCAGAAAAGCTAGAACGTTATGGTGTTAAAATCATGGGAACTAGTTATAAAGCTCTTGATCTTGCCGAAGATCGTGGAGAGTTTTCAAATTTATTACAAGAGAATAATATTCCTTATCCTGAATTTGATACAGCCACCACACCTGCCGAAGCGCTTAAAGCTGCTGAAAAATTAGATTTCCCTATTCTTGTGAGACCATCTTACGTTCTTGGTGGACAAGGGATGAAAATCGTTATTAATAAAGACGAGTTAGAAGAACACGTCGTAGATATTTTAAGAAAAATTCCTAATAATGTTTTACTTCTAGATCATTACCTTGATGGTGCCATAGAAGCTGAGGCAGACGCTATTTGTGATGGTGAGAACGTTTACATCATAGGAATCATGGAGCATATTGAGCCATGCGGTGTCCACTCTGGAGATTCAAACGCTACTTTACCACCTTTCAATCTAGGTGATTTAGTAATGCAACAAATTAAGGATCATACTAAGAAAATTGCTCTAGCCTTAGAAACTGTAGGTTTAATTAACATTCAGTTTGCTATTAAAGATGATAAGGTGTACATCATTGAGGCAAATCCGCGTGCGAGTAGAACGGTACCTTTTATTGCTAAAGCTTATGGGGAACCTTATGTTAATTATGCTACTAAGATTATGTTAGGAAATCATAAAGTAACTGACTTTAAATTTAATCCGCAATTAGAAGGTTATGCTATTAAACAACCGGTTTTCTCTTTTAATAAGTTCCCTAACGTAGATAAGCGTTTAGGGCCTGAGATGAAGTCTACTGGAGAAAGTATTCTTTTTGTAGACAGTCTTAAAGATGATGAATTCTATGAACTTTACGCTCGTAGAAGGATGTATTTGAGCAAATAATTTGATGGTATCTCACTTACTGTCTAACTATTAAAATAAAAGCTTGGGATAATACCCAAGCTTTTTTACTTCAGTTTACAACAATAAATTATTTCATTCCACCAAATTTAATACCAGTCCATTCCGCCATTTCTTTTTTCCAGGTGGTAATGTCATTTTGATTAAATTTATTCAAATGATCGTGTCCACAAGCTCTTGCCATCACCTTCATTAAATCTGTAGAGGCAGAAAAGAAATTGTACAATTGTTTTGCCGATTTATCTACATTCAATAATTTCCTTAATTCTGGCTTTTGTGTAGCCACTCCAGCAGGGCAATTATTGGTATTACACATTCTGGCAGCTACACAACCTATAGATTGTAATGCGGAATTAGATACCGCAACACCATCAGCTCCTAATGCCATTGCTTTTATAAAGTCGTCTGGAACACGTATTCCACCAGTGATGACTAAGGTAACATCTTTTCTGTTTACTTTATCTAAATAATGCCTAGCTCTAGCCAAAGCGAGTATAGTAGGTACAGAAATATTATTTCTAAAGATTAAAGGTGCAGCTCCAGTTCCGCCACCTCTTCCATCTAAAATAATGTAGTCTGCACTGGCATCTAAAGCAAATTGAATGTCCTCTTCAATATGGTTTGCAGAAAGTTTAAACCCAATTGGAATTCCGCCTGTAACTTCTCTTACTTTATCTGCAAATTGTTTGTAATCTTCTGCTGTATGTAAATCGTCAAAAGTAGGTGGCGATACGGCTGGCGTTCCTTCTTCTAAATTACGTACTTGAGCAATTTTTCCGATGACTTTGTTTCCAGATAAATGTCCGCCTGTACCTGTTTTTGCACCTTGACCGCCTTTAAAGTGAAAAGCTTGCACTCGTTTTAATTTTTCCCAGTCGAAACCAAATTTTGCAGAAGCATACTCATAAAAATATTTTGAATTGGCTTGTTGTTCTTCGTCTAGCATTCCGCCTTCACCGGAACAAATACCAGTACCGGCAAGTTCAGCGCCTTTTGCTAAAGAGATTTTTGCTTCTTCAGACAAGGCACCAAAACTCATGTCAGATACAAACAAGGGAATATCTAGTTTCAATGGTTTTTTAGCATTTGGACCAATGATTAATTCAGAACCTAC
>NZ_CBFIBE010000016.1:0-49525 GCF_965660805.1 Nonlabens sp.
GTGGACACCTGCGTCAAGTAAATTCTTGACTTCTGTGTTATTTGCCATGTTATTGTAGTTTACGTTCTGTCAGATAGCAATGGTTGAGTGGTCATCTCTAGTGTATAGAAAATCGCCAAAACCATTTAGATGCTAAACTAGGTCCCGACGGCAATCGGGATGACAGCAAATTAAAATTAAAAAAAAATATAAGAACAAATCCCATCGCGATGTAATCGGGATGGGATGATAGTTTTTCTCTGAATATTAACGTTTCGAGAATTGGAATTTCTTCCTTGCTTTCTTCTGACCGAATTTCTTACGTTCCACCATTCTTGGGTCACGGGTCATCAATCCTTCAGGTTTTAATACCTGACGATTCTCAGCGTCTATTTCTACAAGAGCTCTGGAAAGTGCTAGGCGTATAGCCTCTGCCTGTCCAGTGATTCCTCCACCATAAACGTTTACTTTAACGTCATAAGTTCCAGTAGTTTCAGTTAAAGCAAATGGTTGATTTACTTTATATTGAAGAGTACCAGTAGTGAAGTAATCTTTAAGATCTTTATTATTAATAGTGATATTACCTTTTCCATCGCTAAGGTAAACACGAGCTACGGCAGTTTTTCTTCTACCTATTTTGTGTAAAGTTTCCATCTTACTTGATCTCGTTTAAGTTGATAGTAGTAGGTTGCTGTGCATCGTGACCGTGCTCAGTACCATTATATACTTTTAGGTTACGGAAAATTGCTGATCCTAATTTATTCTTAGGCAACATTCCTTTAACAGCTTTTTCTACAACACGTGATGGGTCTTTATCATAAAGCTCCTGTGCAGTAAGACTGCGCTGTCCACCTGGATAGCCGGTGTGGCGTATGTATGTCTTTTCAGACCACTTATTACCTGATAGTTGAATTTTATCAGCATTTATAACAATTACATTATCTCCACAATCTACGTGTGGTGTAAAATTAGTCTTGTACTTTCCTCTTAATAGTTTTGCAACTATTGAAGACATACGACCTAGTGGCTGATCTGCTGCATCTACAAGTACCCATTCCTTGTTTACCGTAGCGCTATTTGCAGAAACTGTTTTGTAACTTAACGTATTCACTTTGAACCTGTTTTAAATTGTATCGATTTCATTGGTTAAAATCGGGCTGCAAATGTATGATTTTATATTTGATTGACAAGCAGTGACATTCAAAAAAAATCAAGATGTTTTTTATCTGTGACAAATTTAGTAGAATTCTTGAAGGTTTTGGAATATGCTTTCGCGCAAGCGGGCTCTAGGTTACAACGGTTTTTTCCTTATTTAATTGCGCTCTAATAGTTTCGTTTCTAGAAGTTTATTATTCCTTATATTTATCAAAAATTTATAATGATGAAAAAATTAATACTACCATTACTAGCTACAGCCATGATTTTTATGGGTTGTGAAGATTCTCCAGCACCAGCATCAAATAATAACGCCGCCATAGCTGGGACTTATGTTTTAAGTACCTTAACGGCTGATGTTGCTGTGGACTTAGATCAGGATATGAGTTCAGACGTGGAGCTTACTAATGAGACGAGCTGTTTTGATACCATGACCATTACCTTTAATTCAGATGGGACCTTTTCAAGTACGGTTGCTGAGGTGAGTTTTGATGCTTCAAATAATTTACAGTGTAATACTGCGGTTGAAACAGGTACTTACTCTTATGCAGCTGGAACATTAACGATCACTGTAAATGTGAACGGTGGAACAATAACCGAGTCTCAACAAGTAGTGTTAACTGCAACTACTCTGTCTTTTAATGTAGATGATAATGATGTGGCGCAATACTTTAGTGGTGCTCCGGGAACTCCTGCCGCTTCTATTTCAAGTTTAGACTTTGTTTATGACAAGAATTAAAGTTAATTTTTTTTAAAATTTATGAGATAGTCCCAAGTTGAATTTTTCAACTTGGGATTTTTTTTATTTCAAATACATAATCTTTGAACATTTTATCCTCATCTTCAAAGATATTTGCTATTTCTAGTCCTGATTCTTTTGCAAGCCATTCTACAATATCATCATCATACTTCTGGGAGATCTCACAGTGAATTGTTTCCCATTTTTTAAAGGAAGCTGTTATGTCGAGTTTTTTTAAGATGACTTCACAGGGCTCAGTGGCTATTAAATAACTTTTTGCAGTTCCTGTTTCTGGATCATAAGATTCCCAGTGTTCAAATTGTTCTACTGGAAAATTAGCATCCATTTCCTTGTTAATGCGATGCAGTAAGTTGCGATTAAATTCTTGAGTTACTCCTTGTGAGTCTGCATAAGCATTTTGAATAGTAAGTGGATCTTTCTTCTGGTCAAAACCCATGAATAGAAAATCCTCACATGACATGACCTCTTTTAGTTTTTTTAGAAAATCTATGGCCTGTGGATGTTGTAAGTTACCTATGTTAGAGCCTAAAACAATAATGACCTTAGGTCTTGTATTATAAGTAGCGAGTCTTTCTAACACCTTAAAGTAAGTGCCTTGCTCTCCTTTAACTTCTAGATGAGGTAGTAACTCAGTTAAGGAGTTGCTTAAATCATCTATAGCATGTTGACTTATATCTACAGGAATATAAGTGAAGTTCACTTTGTTTTCTGCTAGTTCTTTGAGGAGTACCTTAGTTTTTTTACCATCACCAGCGCCTAATTCTATAAGGTCAAAAGCTCCTTGTGCGCTAAATAATTCCCGCAACTCCGATTTGTGTTGGTTCATAATATTATACTCAGCTTGCGTGAGATAATATTCAGGCAGCGCCATGATTTGCTGGAAAAGTTCATCACCACGCTCGTCATAGATATATTTAGAGCTTAGGTATTTAGGAAATGCCGTTAGTCCTTCTTTTACGTGGTTTTCAAATTCTAATTGAAAGGTTGCTTTTTTAGTCATAAAGATTGTACGAGTCTTAAACTCGTGAATTGCCATCTTAAATTAGGATGGAAAAAGTTTCTATAAGTAGGTCTAGCGTGTTGTGGTGGTGTGGCTATGGAGCAGCCTCGCAACACTTTCTGGTTGACCATAAATTTACCATTATATTCTCCTAGTGCGCCATCAGGTTTTTTATAATTAGGGTATGGTAGGTAAGCGCTTTCAGTCCATTCCCATCTTTTTCCCCAGTTGAATTGTTTTTGTGCAGCTTCCCATTCAAATTCTGTAGGTAGTCTCATGCCTTTCCATTGTGCAAATGCAAATGCTTCATAATAGGAAATATGAGTAACGGCGCTATTTTTGTCTACTTTTTGAATGCCATTTAGGGTGTATTGTTTCCAGTCGTTTCCTTCTTGATACCAGTACATAGGTGCTGTGATATTGTTTTTTTGAACCCAATCCCAACCTTCAGTATGCCATAACATAACATTTTTATATCCGCCAGCACTTATAAATTCTATCCACTCGCCACAGCTTACCAGATTGCTTGAAATGCGATAGGATTCTAGAAATACACGGTGTTTAGGTTGCTCATTATCATAACAAAATTCACTGTTTGAATGGCCTATTTCATAGATCTGAGCTGGGATTTCCTGCCATTTTTGAGCATCAGAATTTATAAACACTTCATCCTTAACATCACCGTATATAGGTAATAAAGGGTTGTTTCCTAAAATATATTTAATGTCTGTGAGTAATAACTCTTGGTGCTGCTTCTCGTGATGAATTCCTATTTCTAGTATGGGTAAGAGTTCTTCTTTCCAGTGGTTTTTTAAAAGTTGCTCCATGTGGTAGGTGACGTGGGCACGGTATTTATAAACTTCATCCACGCTAGGTCTGGATAAATTACCGCGATCTGTGCGCACTACTCGAGCACCTATACTTTCATAATAACTATTGAAAACATAAGCATATTGCTCATGATATCTCTGGTAGCCAGGTAAGTTCTTATCTAGCAGGAACTCTTCAAAAAACCAGGTGGTGTGACCTAAATGCCATTTAGGCGGCGATACATCTACTATAGGTTGTACCACATAATCCTCTTTTTCAAGAGGCTCACATAACTTATGAGTATGTAACCTTGTGGCTGTAAATAGTTTGAGAAGTTCGTGTGCTGAGTTCATCTTCTCAAAGTTAAAAGGAATTTATTAAAGGCTGTAATAAAAAGGGATCCTTTTATAAATTACTTGGGGTTTGTGTGGTTACGCTTTCGCGAAAGCGTGTTGAAAAACATATTATTTACAAGAAGATTTATGGTTTTCTATTGCGTCTATCATAATCTTTAAAGTCGTTCTCTTGCTTGCCAGCAAATCTAGAAATGATACCAATGAGTAGTGCCAGTAAACCAACTCCACGAAGAACCCAGCGCCATGGAAAGTCACTTGAGTTAGACGTTGTATCATAATTATTGAAATCGTTTTGGTTTTGTAGCTGTTTTAAAGCTTTTTCAAAATCTTTGCGCTGTTGTGCTTTGGTCTTATAAGTTGAGGCAGAAAGGGTAGTGCTTTTAGGTTTTCCTTTCAGGTTAAGGTGTATGGGAGAGACTGTTAATCTTGCACTGGCTGGTATAGAAATAGATTTGTCTCTATAGATTTTGCGGTGGAATAATTCATTAGTCGTAGGGTCATGAAGTTCTACTAAAAACTTAGTAAGGGATTTATGAGCGTCCCAACTTGCGGTAGCCATACCAGGTTCTGAGGCGATCATTTTTAAATCTACCACATAAAAACTAGGTGAGTCTTTAAACTCTGTGTTATCGATTTCTTTAAAATCTGCATAAGCAGGATCACTATCTTGAGCCATAGATAGGCCACAAAGAAAGAATGTTAATGCAAGTAATAAATATCTCATATTATATAGCTACGGCTCCTTTAATAGCTGGATGCGGATTATAATTTTCTAAGGTAAAGTCTTCAAATTTAAAGTCAAAGATGTCCTTTATATCAGGATTCATTTTCATGGTAGGTAACTCACGTGGTTCTCTGCTCAATTGTAACTTCACTTGATCCATGTGGTTAGAGTAAATATGCACGTCACCAAAGGTGTGGATGAAGTCTCCATATTCAAAACCGCAAACCTGTGCCATCATCATAGTGAAAAGCGCATAGCTAGCTATGTTAAAAGGAACACCTAAAAAAACATCGGCGCTGCGCTGGTAGAGCTGGCAGCTTAATTTATTATCAGAAACATAAAACTGAAAAAACGCGTGGCACGGTGGTAGTGCTGCTTTACCGTTTGCTACGTTTTCTGAAAAACTAACACTGGTGTCTGGCATTACACTTGGGTTCCATGCGCTTACCATCATGCGACGGCTATTAGGGTTGTTTTTTAAAGTTTCTATAATCCCTTTTATTTGGTCTATGTCTTCACTATTCCAGTTGCGCCACTGGTGTCCATAAACAGGTCCTAGATCTCCATTCTCATTTGCCCATTCATTCCATATACGTACTCCATTATCTTGCAGGTATTTCACGTTTGTGTCTCCAGTTAAGAACCAGAGCAACTCGTGAATGATCGATTTTAAATGGAGTTTTTTAGTAGTTACCATAGGGAAACCTTCTTGCAAGTTAAAACGCATTTGATATCCAAAAACACTTCTTGTTCCTGTTCCTGTGCGGTCACCTTTATCTATTCCTTGGTCTAATATGTGTTGAAGTAAATCGTGATATTGTTTCATTTGTAAGTTCTTGTAAAGTAGAGTCCTTTATAGGGATTTCAGATCACAAAATAGCAGAATAAATTATCTTATCAAGAAATAAACGGATTTAAAAATGAAGACTTTATTAACTAGTTCTTAATACCCTAAATGATAAATGAGTATTAAACTTTTTGATGGAACCTTTCTAACTGGCTATTTTATGAAACGTGTTAGCCCATGCTATTGCGCTATCTACGTTTTTAAATAGTCCAAAAGAGCCATTATATAAGGATTGTTCTTCTATGGCACGCTCTATTTCTTGTTCAGATATAGAAACAACGGCTATACCGATAAGCTTCTTAGGGTTTATTAATTTGTATACAGACAAATCTATTTGATGAGAAAAGACTCTATTTGCGATATATACAAAGGGTTGTGATGTAAAATAGTTATGCAGGTCATTAAGTAATGTTTTTGCAACTTTTGTGCCTACAGTAATACCATCATTAATGATGCTAACGGCATAGTGATCGTAACAATAGAGGTTTCCAAATTCATATTGAAAATGATGTTTTGCACTATCAATATAATTAAAAGGCTCCATAAGGTTAAACACTATTTTAAGAACTCAAAGTTATTAAAATTATCTTAAAAACCTATTTTTTGTTTAATAAAATGAAGCAAACTACAAACAAAATAAAAATAATGAAGCTAGAGTTTTAGGTTTTTAACCAAATAACATTCCAGCAATGGTAGCGGTAAGTAATGCAGCGCAGGTTCCACCTATGAGTGCCTTAATTCCAAAAGCTGCTAGTGTTTTGCGCTGTCCTGGTGCTAGAACTCCTATTCCGCCTATTTGTATTCCTATAGAGGCAAAGTTTGCAAAGCCACATAATGCATATGTAGCTATAATGATAGATTTAGGGTGCATAATTTTACCAGCCTCTTTAAGATCCTTAAGCGAGCTATAAGCGATAAATTCATTAAGGATCGTTTTTTCTCCTAGTAATTGACCTACTAAAACTATGTCCTCACTGTGCACGCCGATGATCCAAGCTATAGGGGCAAATAAATTCCCTAAAATATATTGCATAGAAAACCCATCATAACGACCATTACTAGAGGATTCTATGACTCCATTAAGACCGGAGTATGCTCCTATTAAATCCTTAAGTCCAAAATTTATTACTGCGATAAGAGCGGTAAATACTAATAACATGGCACCTACATTTACAGCTAGTTTTAACCCGTCAGTTGTACCTCTGGAAATAGCGTCTAAGATATTAGAGCCTATTTTATCTTTAGAGACTTTAAGAGAACGGTCTATGTCTGCAGGGTTTTCTTCAGGAAACAACATTTTTGCAATAACGATAGCGGCTGGAGCACTCATTATGGATGCTGTTAGTAAATGCTTTGTGAAAAGGATTTGTTGTGCTTCACTTTCTCCTCCTAAAAAGCCTATGAAAGCAGCTAATACTCCACCAGCAATAGTAGCCATTCCACCTACCATAAGACATAACATCTCTGACTTGGTCATTTTTTCTAAATAGGGTTTAACGACTAAGGGCGCTTCGGTCTGACCTATAAAAATATTTGCTGCTGCTGCAAGTGATTCTGCACCACTTAAGCGCATGGTTTTACTCATAATCCAAGCGAGTACATAGACTACTTTCTGTAAGATTCCTAGATAATATAACAAGGATGTAAAAGCCGAGAAAAACACAATGGTAGGAAGGACTTTAAAGGCAAATACATAACCCCAACTTTGGCTAGGATCTATAAAGTTACCAAAAACAAACTCTGCTCCAGCTTCACTTACAGCAAGAAATTTTACGACTCCTGTAGAAATAGCATCAAAAATAGAAGCAACACTTTCAAATTTAAGAACCGCAATGGCAAATAAAATCTGTAATGTCAGTCCTACACCTACTAGTCTCCAGTCTATTTTTCTTTTGTTTTTACTAAGGATAAAGCATAACCCTAAAATAAAAATGATACCTATAACGCCTCGATAAAAACTCTCAAAACTAAATCCCAGATCATCTGATATCTCGAGATTAGTAGAAACCGTTTCTTGAGCAAATCCTATAAAACCAGTGCCTATGATAAATAAAAAAGTCAGAATGGTTTTAGAAAAGGAAGGTAGAGTCATAATAAGTAATGGATTTATCGCTTAGATATTTCATCACGCAAGCGTGCGGCGAGTTCATAGTTTTCATTAGAAACAGCTTCATCTAGCATTTTATGAAGTTCCTTAGTGCTTAACTGGCTGTAGTTATCAGTTTTTGATGATTGAGCATTCATAAGTTCATCAATAAAGTCGTCTTCATGAAGGTCTATTGGGTCTTCTCTCAATTCTTTATCAGGTCTTATGTGGGATTGTACACCTGCCTCATCAAGGATGTTTTCATAAGTAAAAACGGGAGCTTTAAACCTTACCGCTAGGGCAATAGCATCACTGGTTCTAGCGTCTATGATTTCTTCAATTTTATCACGTTCACAAATCAAGCTAGAGAAAAACACACCATCTACAAGCTTATGAATTATTACTTGTTTTACCACAATTCCAAAACGCTCGCCAAAGGTTTTAAACAAATCATGAGTTAATGGTCGTGGTGGGCTTATTTCTTTTTCTAGAGCGATAGCTATACTTTGAGCTTCAAACGCACCTATTACTATAGGCAGCTGTCTGTCACCATCTACTTCTTTAAGTACAAGGGCATATGCGCCGTTTTGCGTCTCACTATATGAAATACCTCTTATGTTAAGTCTTTTTAGACTCATAGTTTATGACTCTTTAAAATAAAAAAAGCTGTGCAAAAATGAGTGTTTTTCTCATAATGCACAGCCTTAAATTTAAGAAAATCTTTATAAGTTATTAAGGAATAGTTTTTTTAAGCTTAAAAACCATAATTCAAATCACAAATCAACATTTACCTAACACTTACATTTTGTAGTTACTATGATATTAAAATTGAAATAAGATAGATTATAAGGTTTTAGTAAAACAACTTAGTTTAGTTAGATGGAAGGATTCTAAAATCACAAATTCAACTAATAACTAATAACTAATAACTAATAACTAAGCGTTTGCTGCTTTAAATGCTTTTAATTTTTCAATTAAAGCAGGTACTACTTCAAACGCATCGCCCACTACACCATAGTCTGCCGCTTTAAAGAACGGAGCTTCTGGGTCTGTATTAATAACTACTTTTACTTTTGAAGAACTTACTCCTGCTAGGTGCTGGATTGCTCCAGATATTCCTATAGCAATATATAAATTAGTGGCTACTGGCTTACCAGTTTGTCCTACGTGTTCTCCATGAGGTCTCCATCCCATATCACTTACGGGTTTAGAACAAGCGGTTGCAGCTCCTAAAACAGCAGCAAGCTCTTCTACCATTCCCCAGTTTTCTGGACCTTTTAATCCACGACCTGCGCTTACTACTACTTCGGCATCGGCTATGGAGACTTTATCTGTTGCTTTATCTACTGATTGTACTTCAACTTTAAAGTCGTCATCACTAAGTGATGGACTAAAAGCTTCGGTTGTACAAGCAGTTGCATTTTCTTTCAAACCATAAGAGTTGTTTGCAAGGCCTACTAATTGATGAGCTGTAGAAATCTCAGTCATGGCAAATGCCTTATTTGTAAAAACAGATCTTTTTACAGTAAAAGGATTTGTAGATACCGGTAATTCCATCACATTAGTCGCATAACCTGCTTCTAGGTGCACGCTTAATAAAGCGCCTAAATATTTAGAATTTGCACTAGAGCTTATCACTACAGTTGTTGCTCCTACTGCTTTTGCAGCTTGTGCAATCGCATCAGCATAAGCCGCTGCATTAAATTTCTCAAGTTTTGAGTCGGTAACATTTAATTGTTTTGAGACTCCATAGGTTCCTAAATCTCCTGCGCCATCTGCATGAAATGAAATAGCAGCAACGTCTGTTCCTAACTGGTCTGCGATCCCTTTTCCATAGCTCGCAACTTCATAAGCAGCCTTTTTAAAAGAGCCACCTTCAGTTTCTGTATATACTAATACTGACATAGTTAAAATATTTTGAGAAGAGCACTACGCTCTTACTATTAGTTATGATTGTTGTGGTTCCGCTTTCGCGAAAGCGTATAAAATTATTTCTAGATAGCCTTTGCCTCGTTGTGTAACAAGTCTATAAGCTGGTCTAGGTTATCTGCATCAACTAGTTTTACATCTCCTTTAGGAGCTGGTTTTTCAAATGACACTGTTTTAGTTTCGGTCGCTGTTGCTGAAGATGCCACAACGTTTAATGGCTTTTTACGCGCCATCATAATTCCACGCATATTAGGAATTCTTAAGTCACTTTCTTCTACAAGACCTTTCTGTCCTCCTATAATAAGTGGTAGTGTAGTGGTAACGGTTTCTTTCCCACCATCTATTTCTCTGGTAGCAGTTGCGCTAGACCCATCTATTTCTAAAGAAATACAAGTATTTACAAAGCTAGAACCAGTCATGGCAGCAACCATTCCTGGAACCATGCCGCCGTTATAATCTATAGATTCACGACCAGCAATTACTAAGTCATAACCACCATTTTTAACAACCGTAGCCAGCTCTTGAGCAACGGCATAACCGTCTAAGGCAGGCGCGTCCACTCTTATAGCACTGTCTGCACCTATCGCAAGTGCTTTTCTTAAGGTAGGTTCTACCTCAGCACCTCCTACAGTGACTACTTCTACACTAGCGCCTTGTTTTTCTTTAAACCACATGGCTCTAGTAAGACCAAATTCATCATTAGGATTAATAACATATTGAACACCGTTAGTGGCAAACTGAGTATTATTTTCAGTAAAATTAATCTTTGAAGTGGTATCTGGCACGTGGCTTATACAGACTAATATCTTCATATTTCACAGGTTTTTTATAAGTTTTGAAAACGATTGCGAAAGTAAGCAAAAAAGCCTAAAAAAACTATGCATGCATAGTAAATTTTATCGCTTTAGTACACTAAATCTATGATATGTTTCTTTTTAACGGATTAGTGTAGCTTTTTTAACTTAATTGTAACAGCGTTACGAAATCGTTTTCAATTTTGCAGAATGTATTTTTATGCCTCTATAGGAACATTTTTTATCTTAAAATGTAGCGTACTATCGTTGGGTAAGTTATTTTTGTTGTCCGTTTGTTTTAAAACAGAAGTATATATGAAGACTATACAATTCCGCGAGGCGATTTGCGAAGCGATGAGTGAAGAGATGCGACGCGACGAGTCCGTTTATTTAATGGGTGAAGAAGTGGCAGAATATAATGGAGCTTATAAAGCTTCAAAAGGTATGCTAGACGAGTTTGGCCCTAAGCGTGTGATAGACACGCCTATTGCTGAGTTAGGATTTGCAGGTATCGCTATAGGAAGTACCATGACAGGTAACCGTCCTATCGTAGAATACATGACTTTTAACTTCTCTCTGGTAGGTATTGATCAAATTATCAATAACGCAGCAAAAATACGCCAGATGTCTGGTGGACAGTTAAAATGTCCTATCGTTTTCCGTGGTCCTACGGCAAGTGCTGGACAGCTTGCGGCTACGCACTCACAAGCATTTGAAAACTGGTTTGCAAATACACCAGGTCTTAAAGTAATCGTTCCTTCTAATCCTTATGATGCAAAAGGTCTACTTAAAGCAGCTATACGTGATGATGATCCTGTAATTTTTATGGAGTCTGAGCAAATGTATGGTGATAAAGGTGAGGTGCCAGAAGGTGAGTATGTATTACCTATAGGTGTTGCAGAGTTAAAAAGAGAAGGAACAGACGTAACGATCGTTTCCTTTGGTAAGATTATAAAAGAAGCCTATAAAGCGGCAGACGAGCTAGAAAAAGATGGAATTTCTTGTGAGATCATCGATTTAAGAACTGTACGTCCTTATGATAAAGAAGCGATTTTAAAATCTGTTAAGAAAACTAATAGACTTGTGATCCTGGAAGAGGCGTGGCCATTTGGTAACGTGTCTACTGAGATTTCTCACATGGTACAAGCTGAGGCATTTGACTACTTAGATGCTCCTATATATAAAATTAATACGGCTGATACGCCAGCACCATATTCCCCAGTATTACTGGCAGAGTGGTTGCCTAATCATAATGACGTGGTAGAAGGTGTAAAGAAAGTGATGTATAGAAAGTAAAAATAGAATTATATCATAATAAAGAATAACCGTTCCTTTTAAGGAGCGGTTTTTTTTGTGACTTAATGACTTTTTACCATAGTTCTATTTAAAAAAGGCTAAACAACCTTTATTTCATAACGTTAAACCATTAAAACAACCTTTGTTTTGTTACAAAACAAATAACTTAAAAAGTAGTTTTATATTCGGCGGTTCTTAGTTATATATGAATATGAGTTATTTTCAAGACCTCTTTTTATTACGCTTTCGCGAAAGCGCAACACAAAGAAATTCCCGTTTTTCTATATCGCAGCTTGCAACACTATTGCTCTTTACCTTATTGCTGGCAGCCGGAACAGTAACGGCTCAAACTAAAGTAGGTGGTGTGATTTATGATGAATATGGCGATGGAGTACCGTTTGCAAATGTGCTTTTTCCCGGTTCCAGTGAAGGAACGATTACTAATGATAACGGGCGTTTTTACTTGCAGTCAGATAATAATTATGACACCATTCAAATTTCATTTATAGGTTATGAAACGCTTACTTATACACTCGAAAATAAAGTAAGTTTAGAACTTAATCTTACCCTTAAAACTGAGGCTGCGGCGCTGGATGCAGTAGTGATTTATACCGGTAAAACTTCTAAAAAGAACAATCCGGCACTGGATATCTTAAGAAAAGTATGGGAAAATCGTCGTAAAAATGGATTGAAACAGTTCAAACAATATCAGTACGATAAATACGAGAAACTAGAATTTGACATGAATACCATAGATAGTCAGATGGTAAATTCTAAACTTTTCCGTGGAATGGAGTTCATATTTGATTATGCAGACACGAGCAGTGTAACTGGTAAAACCTATTTGCCTATTTTTATTAATGAATCGCTGGCTACCGTTTATGGTGATAATGAGAGGAATAAAGAGAAAACGGTCGTTAATGCAAATAAAAATTCTGGATTCTCTGATAACCAGACCATCATCGCTTTTGTAAAAGACCTCTATGCAGACATAGACGTGTATGACCGTTATTTGAAGTTTTTTGATAAAAGCTTTACCAGTCCAGTAGGTAAAAGTGGTATAGATACTTATAACTATATTTTAAGAGATACTGCGATAGTAGATGGAGTAGAGGCATATAATATTATTTATTACCCGCGTAGAAAAGGAGAGCTTACCTTTAAAGGAGATTTTTGGGTCGCTGCAGATTCTTATGCGATTAAAGAAATTAATCTTCAGGCTACTAAAAGTGCTAACGTGAACTGGGTAAAAGAAATCTACATGGAACAAGAGTTTGATGTGTTGAACGATAGTTTATTTTTAATTACTCGGGATTACTTTATGAGTGATTTTGCCCTTAATAAAAAGGAGGAATCTAAAGGGATGTATGGTAAACGTACCACGCTATTTAATAACTATGAGTTTGATGTTAAAAAAGAAGAAGATTTTTATAAACGCCGTGTAAATGATTATGATCCTGAAATCTATGATCGTGATGAGGCATACTGGGATGAGAACCGACTGGAAAAATTAAATAAAGACGAGAAGCAAATCTACACTATGCTAGACACGCTTAAGACTAATAAAAAGTTCAAACGTTTATATAACATAGGATCTATTCTCGCTTCTGGTTATTATGAGGTGGATAACTTTGATATAGGTCCAGTCTTTAGTGTTTTTGGGTTTAATGAAGTAGAAGGGTTGCGATTAAGAGCTGGTGGGCGCACGTTTTTTAGTTCTAATGATATGTGGCGACTAGAAGGTTATGGAGCTTATGGTTTTAGGGATAACCAGTTTAAATATGGAATCGCGGGAAAATGGTTGATAGATAAGCAGAGTCGTCTTACCATTTCTGGAGGGAACCGTAGAGATATAGAACAACTAGGAGCTAGTTTAACAAATACTAATGATGTGCTAGGTCGCAGTCTTGCATCTAGTGCCTTAATTACCGCAGGAAATAATAATAGCTTATCGAGTATTAATTTAACAACCTTAGGGTTAAGTTTTGAACCTAAGTATAACCTTGAATTTAGACTGGGAACAAGTTATAGAACCATAAAAAGCGGTGCGCCAGATGTGTTCAGTCTTGATTATTTTGATCCAGAATCAATTACAGGAATAGCAAATGAAACCCGTCAAGCAGATGCTAGTTTAACGATGACCTTTTCACCAGGACGTAAAACCTCTAATTATGGCGTGGATAGAACTATAATTAATAGTGGTGAATATCCTATTCTTTTTGCCAGTTACACACGTGGTTTTAAAGGACTTTTTGATAGTGACTTTGATTTTGATAAAGTACAGTTTTACTACAGTCATCCATTACAAATAGGAGCTTTTGGGAGACTAACGGCTCGTGTAGAAGCTGGTAAAACCTTTGGAGAAGTACCACTTGCTTTATTAAATGTCGTTCCAGGAAACCAGACCTATTTTAATATTAGTGGCGCTTTTAATACCATGAATTTTTATGAGTTTGTGACAGATGAGTATGTTACGGTTCACTTAAATCATAATTTTAACGGTCGCTTATTTTCGAGAATACCTTATTTAAGAGATCTGAATTTAAGAGAACTAGTAGGCGTGCGTGCTGTTTATGGACAGATTAGTGATGAGAACATCGCTTTAAACGCTAGTGGTTTAACTTATCAAGCACCAGAAGATATTTACTGGGAATACAGCGCCGGGATAGGAAATATTTTTAAAGTACTACGCCTCGATGTAAGCTTTAGAGGTGGCTATAATTACTTACCCGATGCTAGATCCATGGCTATTACGGGTAGTTTTGGGTTTAGTTTTTAGAGTGGAAAAGTTTCCGTTATCTATCCCTAAAAAGGTGCGCTAACACATTAATGTCATACATACTCGGAGTAATGGTAACATCGGTACATGTTGGTTTAGTCAGCTTGGTTTAAGCAAATCGACTTTTAAAACTTATAGCGTTGTATAATAATTCTGTTACAATTTCTTAGATATGAGCCTATTCTTATAGAGGTCATTAAAATATCGTTATAGTACCTTTAACATTATTTTATTACATTAGCGAGATTTTAAAAACCAAACAATATTATTTATGGAATCATACATGATTTATATGCCACTCGTACTGGCAGTTCTAGGATTACTTTACATGTTTATTAAGAAATCTTGGGTATTAAAACAAGATGCTGGAGATGGAAAAATGAAAGAGATTTCAGATTACATCTATGAAGGCGCTCTCGCATTCTTAAAGGCAGAATATAGATTACTAGCCATTTTTGTGGCAGTGGTTAGTGTGTTACTCTTTGTGGTATCACTTGTAGTACCTACTACACATTGGTTAATTGTGTTCGCTTTTATCTTTGGAGCGATATTTTCTGCTTATGCAGGAAATGTAGGTATGAAAATCGCAACACAAACTAATGTGCGTACGACTCAAGCAGCACGTACTAGTTTGCCTAACGCGTTGAAAATCTCCTTTGGTGGTGGTACCGTTATGGGATTAGGTGTTGCTGGATTAGCAGTTCTAGGGCTTACAGCATTCTTTATCTTCTTCTATCATTACTTTATGGGTGGCACCTGGACTGATACTGATGCTATGACCATTGTTCTAGAAACACTAGCAGGTTTCTCCTTAGGAGCTGAGTCTATTGCGCTTTTTGCGCGTGTAGGTGGTGGTATTTATACTAAAGCGGCAGACGTAGGTGCTGACCTAGTAGGTAAAGTAGAAGCAGGAATTCCTGAAGATGATCCTCGTAACCCAGCTACTATTGCTGATAATGTAGGTGATAACGTAGGTGATGTAGCCGGAATGGGTGCAGACCTTTTTGGCTCTTATGTAGCAACCGTTCTTGCGGCAATGGTTCTAGGAAATTATGTCATCAAAGATATGGGTGGTGATATTACCTCTCATGGATTTGATGGTATAGGACCAGTTCTTTTACCTATGGCTATTGCTGGTGTAGGAATTATTATTTCTATTATAGGAACCATGCTGGTAAAAATTAAAAATAATGATGCTAAAGAGTCTCAAGTAATGGGTGCGCTTAACATCGGTAACTGGACTTCTATTGTGCTTGTAGCAGCGGCTTGTTTCGGCCTTTGTATGTGGATGCTTCCTGAAACCATGCAAATGGAATTCTTTGGAGAAGGTTTAATGGAGATTTCTTCTATGAACGTATTCTTTGCAACATTAGTAGGACTAGTAGTAGGAGCAGTGATATCTTCTGTAACAGAATATTATACGGGATTAGGTAAAAAGCCTATCCTTAAAATTGTACAACAATCATCTACAGGTGCTGGGACTAACATTATTGCAGGTCTGGCAACAGGAATGATTTCTACATTCCCATCAGTATTATTATTTGCTGGTGCAATCTGGGCATCTTATGCTCTTGCAGGGTTTTATGGAGTTGCACTAGCTGCAAGTGCTATGATGGCAACTACAGCCATGCAATTAGCCATTGACGCCTTTGGTCCTATATCTGATAACGCCGGTGGAATAGCCGAAATGAGCGAGCAAGAACCTATCGTACGTGAACGTACGGATATTTTAGACTCTGTAGGGAACACTACAGCAGCAACTGGAAAAGGATTTGCAATTGCAAGTGCAGCATTAACTTCACTAGCTTTATTTGCCGCTTATGTAACCTTTACAGGAATAGATGGTATTAATATATTTAAAGCTCCAGTACTCGCTATGTTATTTGTAGGTGGAATGGTGCCAGTAGTTTTCAGTGCACTAGCTATGAATGCCGTCGGTAAAGCAGCTATGGAAATGGTTCAGGAAGTAAGACGTCAGTTTAAGGCTATTCCTGGAATTATGGAAGGAACTGGTAAGCCAGAATATGATAAATGTGTAGCTATTTCTACACAAGCATCTTTAAAAGAAATGATGCTGCCAGGTTTATTAACCATAGGCTTCCCATTAGTGATCGCTTTCTTACCATTATTATTTGGTATGGAAAAACTAGCTATCGCTGAGATGTTAGGTGGATATATGGCAGGTGTAACAGTAAGTGGAGTGCTTTGGGCGATTTTTCAAAACAACGCTGGTGGTGCCTGGGATAACGCAAAAAAATCTTTTGAAGCTGGAGTAGAAATCGACGGTGAGATGACTTATAAAGGAAGTGATGCTCATAAAGCAGCAGTAACTGGTGATACCGTAGGTGACCCTTTTAAGGATACTTCTGGTCCATCTATGAATATTTTAATTAAGTTAACTTGTTTAATAGGTTTAGTAATTGCACCTATCCTAGGTGGTCACACTGAAGACGGTCATGCCACTACAACTCCAGCGGTACAACAAGAGGTCGCTGCCACAGCAAGTGCTCAAAACAACAGTTCTATAATTAAAAACACTGATATTCAAAAATCTGTAGATGAGGAAACGGGAATCGTAACAGCTCATGTTTCTTACCGCAGGTCATTAAATGGTGCAACCATTACTAAGACTCAAAAATTTATAGGGACTGAGAATGAGGTAAATGCTAAGATTGCAGCCTTAAATAAAAGTATTTCTGAGTTTAAATAAAAACTTAGTTATTTATAAAATCCCATTCTGGCACAGCTGGAATGGGATTTTTTATTTCAGTAATTTATTACCTATTTTCACATCATGGCAATTTTCAAACGTGACCCATGGATATTAAACGTTTATCGCACTTACAGCGGTAGTCGCCACCTCTACATACGCGGTCGAGCCCTAGAAGACCAGCCGCTCAAACACTACGAGCAGCAAACTATTTATCAAACGCTGCGCAATACTTGGAGAACCTTTAAGACTGATGAGATACGCAACGCGCTTGTGGTACTTAAATTACCTAACGGTCATACATATGAAACTCGTGCAGACCATGAAGGATATTTTCTATTTGATATCGCCATAGAAAATGATCTACGATCACTCACTGATGATGAAGGATACTTGCCTCTTTCAGTAGAATTTGATGAGGATAATGCCGCTTTTGCAAAAGCTAAAAAGCAAAAACGTATTACTAATAATAGTTTTAAAGGCGAGACACTCATACCGCCCAGTAGCGGGAAGTATGGAGTGATTAGTGACATAGATGATACCATTATGCATACTGGGGTAACCAGTTTTCTAAAAATACGGGTAGCCTTTAATACTTTTTTTAAGAATTACGATCGTAGACTACCGCTTAAAGGTGCCGCAAATCTGTATCAATTATTACATAAAGGAGCTTCTGGAAAGGATCAAAATCCCATGTTCTACCTTAGTAATAGTCCATGGAATTTATATAAGTATCTTGAGAAATTCTTAGATTTTCATGGGTTCCCTAAAGGTCCTATTCTATTGCGAGATTTTCCCACGCCATGGGATAGAACTCCTAAATTAAAACGTCCACATAAGGCGCATGAACTGCTTAATATTTTAAAGCACTACCCGTTTATGAAGTTCATACTCATAGGTGATAGCGGTGAGCATGATGTAGATTATTATAAAGACGTTGCTGAGCAATATCCAGACCGTATTATGGCCATTTATTTAAGATCAGTGAACCATGAAAAGAAAATGGCCCGTGTAAAATCCATCGCTGACTCGTTTAAAATATGTCCCATGTTACTTGTTCAAGAATCTACTGAGGCTCTTGATCATGCTCGTGGAATGGGATGGATTGTTTAGTTTCAATCATTCAGTCTACAGTCAGAATTGATAATTATACCAATTTATGTTTCTCTTATCTAGTGGAGCGATGAAAACTTTTCATGTACATATTTACTAAGCAAAAAGCCCAGTAAGCTCACCATCTATTCTATTGATTATATCACCTAGATCCTCTGGGTTATTTACAAAGTCTATGTCATCTACATCTATAATAAGAAGATTTCCTTTATCATAACCGTGGATCCATGCTTCATAACGCTCATTCAAGCGGCTTAGGTAATCTATGGAAATTGTGTTTTCATAATCGCGTCCACGTTTATGAATCTGGTTCACGAGATTAGGAATAGAACTGCGCAAATAGATCATCAAATCTGGAGCAGCCACAAGTTTTTCCATTAAGTTGAAAAGGGTAGAGTAATTATCAAAATCACGCTGCGATAACAATCCCATAGCATGAAGGTTAGGAGCAAAAATACTGGCATCTTCATAAATCGTGCGGTCCTGAATGATCTTTTTACCACTTTCACGGATCTCCAGTATCTGACGGAAACGACTGTTCAAGAAATACACCTGTAAATTAAAAGACCAGCGTTCCATATCTGTATAAAAATCTTCTAGATATGGATTCTCTAAAACGTCTTCAAATTGAGGTGTCCATTTATAATGTTTAGCAAGTAATTTAGTAAGAGTAGTTTTTCCAGCTCCTATATTTCCGGCGACTGCGATATGCATAAGATTATTTCTTCAGGTTGATTGTATCAACAATTAAACGATTGCGGTTGTAAATATAAAGTTTATTGCCTTTTATATAAAGAGATTCTGGCACGTATTCTTTAGAAATTGGTTGTTTTAGTTCGCTTTCGCTAAAGCGGAATTCCTTATCAAATCGGTACCATTTCCAGCCATTACTATTTTTATAGACTAATAGCTCAAAGTCATAAGCCACAGGAAGTTGCACTTCTGCACTAATACGGCTGGTTTCACTAGCATAAGTATTAAAAGAGATAATAGAGTTACTGGTAATTAAATGGCAAAAGTTGTAATCACACTGCATTTTTACCACAGGATTGCTTGTGGGTGTGGTGCTGTTAATGAGTCTATTGTTCACATAATCATAAAGTTCTAACCGCGACATATCCATGTTATAGAGCCACAAACGACGTTCACCAGCGAGCCGTGCATGTTCTATAAATCGCTGAGGTTGTAGCGTGTTAAGATTAAGCCTTAATTGCTCATTCAAGCGGTTATCCAGGAAAACTATGGTTTGCATGTCTCTATAAAACACAAGTATTTTTAATGGATTAATAATATCTACACTGGCGATATCGCCTAGTTGTAGATCATAAAACTCCATACGATCAGTAGGTGATTTTTTATACAAAACGTTATTAGTGCTGTAATACAAATTTTCAAAATCGTCCACACCATAAAATTCATCGCATATAAGCGATATACTTTGTGTAGAGCTCTGTTGTGCTTGTGTAGTAAGCAAACTTGTGAAAAATAAAATCAATAACCATTTCATGCGGTTAAAATACAACCAATTATCGAACCAAGATTCCATTGCAGTAGCAACCTCACCCGTTTTAACTTGAAAAGTAGCAATCGCACTTTACTTTGGCTTAGGTTTTTGAGGCATCGGTATGTAATCAGTTTAAATTAGAATTGTTTAAATTCACTCATCTTTGAACAAGTTAAATAAACATGTTATGAATAGATTGCATATTACACTGATCAGTTTTTTGGTTCTCGCTTTCGCGAAAGCGCATACCGCACAAGCTCAACAAGATTTTAAAGCAAAGGCGACGTACCTGTCACTGACTAAAATCAAAATGAAAAATGACTCTGCCATGAGTAAAAAAGCAGAGAGTGACCCGATGGTAAAAGCGCTCATGGAGCAGCTTAAAAAAGGAAGTCAACAAGAGTTTGAACTAGAGTTTACCAGAACAGAATCTTCTTATGATAAAGTTCAAGAATTAAAAACACCTGGTGGACCGAGTAGTGGAATATCATTTTCATTAACTACTAGTGGTGGTGTGGGAAGTACCATTTATAAAAATATAGAAGATAATACCTATATTAAACAAGGGAATATCATGGGAAAAGATTTTGTGATAAAAGATGAGCTGCCAGAGTATGAATGGAAACTATTGAATGAAACTAAAAAAATAGGAAAATATAACTGCTTTAAGGCTATTTATGTCCCAGAAATAAAACAAGATGAGCAAGAAGTGACTCAAGAAGAAGCTACTGAGGCAGCCGAGTCTGGATTATTAAATATGATGGATGATTATGACCCAACAATTAGCGCATGGTACACTCCAGAAATTCCTATAAGTAATGGACCTGGAGATTTTCATGGACTTCCTGGACTTATCATAGAAGTACAGGAAAACGACACTACCATTTTATTAACGGAACTGGTTTTAAATCCAGATCAGGACTTAAAACTAAAAAAACCTAAAGCTGGTAAGGAAATGAGTCAGGAAGATTTTAATAAACTTCAAAAAAGGAAAATGGACGAGATGATGGAACGACAGGGAAATGGTAAAGGTGGTTTTATCATTCAGAGTTTCTCTACAGGTGGTTAATTAAACCTTTATACTTTTGGATAGTCTTAACTGTTAAGTTAAAGAATCTGTCTAATTTTGCCAGGTTAATATTAAAAGGATTATGAAAAAGATAGTATTATTTATTGCAGTTGTTTTAAGTGGAGCAACTATGACAGCCCAAGATATGTATGGAGAGGCAACCTATATGTCTAAGGTTAAAATGGACAACAGCTGGATGGATAACAATCGCGACATAACACCAGAACGTCGCAAGCGCATTGAAGAGAACATGAAGAAGATGACTGAGAAAACTTATGTCCTTAAGTTCAATCGCACAGAGTCCACTTATAAGGAAGAAGTAGCGCTAGAAGCTCCTGGACAGCGTCGCGGCTGGGGCAGCATGATGGGAACCATGATGGCTGGAGAAAAGTATAAAGACATTACCGGTGGAACTTATACAGAACAACGTGATATGATGGGTAAAACATTCTTAATTCAAGATTCTATACCACAACTAGCATGGAAAATTACTGGTGAGTCTCGTAAAATAGGAAACTATATGGCTATGAAAGCTACAGCTACTATGCCTAGTGGAGAATTTGACTGGGCAAACTGGAGAAGAAAAGGTAGAGGTAAAGATGAAGCAGCAGCCGCTGAACAGAAGAGAAAAGATAGTATAGCCCAAGCAAGTGGTGATTTAACCGCTATGTTTGAAAAACCAGATGAGGTACAAGTAGTCGCATGGTTTACACCAGAAATTCCTGTACAGCACGGACCTGGAATATATGGAGGTTTACCAGGATTAATACTAGAAGTAAATTCTGGAAATACAACGCTGCTGTGTTCTCAGATCACCATTAATCCTGAAGAGCGAGATGAAATCAAGCCTGCAAAAAAAGGAGACGTAGTTACTCAAGAAGAATATGACAAAACTTTAAAAGTAAAAATGGACGAAATGAGACAGCGATGGAGTGGTGGAAGAGGCCGCAGTCGCGGTCGATAATAAGTTAAAATTATAAAAATTGTCTAGATGCGAGACTGACCATCTCGCATTTCTTTAACTAAAAAGTGAGATTCTCATAACCGGTGAATCTACAACCCTATTATGAAAAACAAATTACTCTTATTATCGCTTGCCCTGATTATATCAACAGGTACAGCAATGGCCCAAACTTTTAAAATTACTGGAACTGTAGTAGACAGTTTAGGGACACCATTACAAATGGCAAATGTGATTGCCTACCAGCAAGATAAAAACCTAGGAGCCTTTGGGATTACTAATCAGGCTGGAAACTATAAACTAGAAGGACTCAAAAAAGATAGTACTTATACGATTAAAGTTTCTTTTCTAGGACTCAAACAAATCGAGGAAAAAGTAGAAAACTTACAAGCTGACCTAGTTAAGAATTTTATGATGGTCGCAGGAGCAGATGAGCTCGATGCCGTGAATTTAACGTATCAAATGCCCGTTTCTATAAAAGGAGATACCATAGTCTATGATGCAGATAGTTTTACAAACGGTACTGAAGATAAACTAGGTGATGTGCTTAAAAAATTACCAGGTGTAGAGGTGAATGAAGATGGAGATATAAGCGTAGAAGGTCAGCAGGTAGAAAAAGTTCAAGTAGAAGGAAAGGATTTTTTTGAAGGTGATTCTAGACTCGCCACAAAAAACATCCCTGCAGATGCGGTAAGCAAAGTTCAAGTACTCAAAAATTATAACAATCAATCTCAGCTTAAAGGGTTAGGAAATGATCAAGATCGCTATGTGATTAATATCAAGCTCAAAGAAGGGAAGAAGAAATTCTGGTTTGGAGAAGCTACCGTAGGTGCTGGTTATGGTGGTAATGCTGAGCGTTATCTTATACAGCCCAAAGCTTTTTATTACAGTGAGAATTTCTCCGTAAATATTTTAACTGATTTCAACAATTTAGGTGTGCCTGCTTTTACAGGAAGAGATTTTAGAAGATTTACTGGATTTAGTCGTAGAGATACAAGGCAAAATAACGCGTCTATTAACGTTAGCCAAGCAAGCTCTTTTAATGGAGGAGCAACTAACAGAGCGCTTTCTATTGATAGTAGATTCTTAGCAGGAAATGCTTCTTGGAAAGTAAGTGATCAATTAGATATGAGTGCTTTTGCTATTCTTTCTAGTTCTGACACTCGCGCAAGAACTGTAAATAATCGTACTTTTATTGATAGCGGTTTGGTAGAAGATACAGATGATCAATCTACAGAACGTATTGAGTTAGGGATATTCAAGTTAGGAGCTGAGTATAATCCCAACTCAGACCTTTCTATAAATTATGATGGTCGTTTTAATATCACAAACGAGCGCGAACTTTCAGATTTTGTCTCACAACGTCCAGAGAATTTAACGGGAAACCCTGGAGACCCGTTAGTTGATATTACAGAAGATATAGGACAAGAAAATAGTCAAACGCCTATTTCATATAACCAGTCCCTAAACGCATATTACACCGCTGGAGAAAGACATATTTTTGCCTTAGAGTCTCAATTCTTAAATCAAGAAGAAGACCCATTTTATAATGCGATCCGAAATATTAGAGATCAACAGGATCCAGAACCTTTCAATGGTCAGCTAGGACTTGAACAGGCAGATCCTTTTAACATCAATCAAGAACGTTTTGTTAACACTAATAAGATTGATGCAAAACTGGATTATTTCTACGTGCTTAATAAGAAAAGCAATATTAATTTTACTCTAGGAACTACCGTTTCTCAACAAAATTATAGTTCAGATATTTTTCAAATTACAGATGCTGGAGAAAGGAATGAATTACAAGATGTACAATATAGAAATAATAATGTGCAGTATAATTTTACAGACTTATTTGCCGCAGTACATTATAAGTTTATTACGGGTAAGTTCACCTTTACTCCTGGTGTAACGGCACATAGTTTTAGAACTTATGATTTGCAAAATGGTGTAGAGAATTCTATAGAAACACAACGGTTAGTACCCGATTTTGAAGCGCGATTTGATATAAAAAGTTCGCAAAAGTTGAGATTAAATTATACTCAAAATGTAACCTTTAATGATGTAAACAGTTATGCAGAAGGTATTATTTTCAGAAATTATAACAGTTTAAATAGTGGTAATAACCAGCTAGAAGGTCAGCTTAATGATAATATAAGATTAGTGTACACAAACTTTAATATGTTTAATCTAACTAATATTTATGCCTTTGTTAACTACTCTAAACAGCGAGATGCCATTCAGTCTCAGGTTCAACTTGATGGAATAAATCAGGTAATTGCCCCTATAAATGGTTTGTTACCTAATGAGTCCTTAAACGGTAATGTGGGTTATAGTAGAGAAATTAAAAAAATTAGATTAGGAGCAAATGTCTCGGGAAGCTGGTCTAGTAATAACAACCTTATTAATGGTGTTGAACAGGAATCAGTGAATATCAATCAGTCCTATAGAATAGATGCAAGGTCTAATTTTCAGAAAGGCCTGAATTTTGATTTAAGCTATAATTTAGGAATTAATAATAGTGATAACGGCGCCTTTCAAATTGATGGTACGACAAATACTTACAGTGCTGGTATAGACCTGCAGATGGGTAAAAGATGGTTGCTCCGTGCAGATTATGACTTTAATGACTTCTCAAATAATGCCGGACAGGAAAACACTTTTGAATTCCTCGACGCATCTATTCGTTATCAAAAACCAGAATCCAGATGGCAATACTCCTTAATTGCCACTAACTTATTAAATGCTGAGTCCATTGTAGCAAATAACTTTGGTCAGATTGCAACATCTACTACTCAAACTTTTGTATTACCACGTTACATCTATTTCCAGATGCGATTTGATATATAGACAGTAATTTGTTTTTAATGATAATATTCAAAAGAGCTTCTTCGTAACTAACGAAGGAGCTCTTTCATTTTGATAAATTTATCTCTTCAATGGAGCTTTTTTGTAAAACCTGTTCTTTGTAATAAATCAACGTATCTTCAAGTTTTCAATTTCTTTTCAATTTCTTTTTGATTTTGATTTTGTTTTTAGCTTTAAGTTTGTTTCATGAGCGGTATCTATATTCACATTCCATTTTGTAAACAGGCCTGTCACTATTGTGATTTTCACTTTAGCACCAGCATGAAATATAAAAATGAGATGATTGCTGCACTGTGTGAGGAAATAAGACTAAGCAAGGAGCACCATGTTTTGGAGTTCGCTTTCGCGAAAGCAGATTCTCAAAACTCCATACAAACCATCTACTTCGGTGGTGGAACGCCTAGTGTGCTCGATACTTCTCAGATCAGTCAAATTATTGATACAGTTTATGAGAATTATCAAGTCACTGAAAACCCAGAAATCACACTAGAAGCAAATCCAGATGATTTAACCGAAGCGAAACTCAAAGAACTATCACAATCGCCCATCAATAGATTAAGCATAGGAATTCAGTCTTTTTTTGAAGAAGATTTAAAACTGATGAATCGAGCGCATAATGCTCAAGAAGCTCAGGAATGTATTCTTACAGCAAGATCCTATTTTGATAATATCTCCATAGATCTTATTTATGGTATTCCTGGAATGACTGTAGAGCGCTGGAGAGAGAATATCTATAAAGCCATAGACTTGCAAATACCACATATCTCTAGCTATGCACTGACCGTTGAGGATAAAACACCGCTCAAATCATTTATAGAAAAAGGAATTATAGCTCCAGTAGATGATGAACTTGCTCAACAGCATTTCCATATTTTACTCGATGCGATGCAACTGCACGGTTATAGTAATTATGAGTTCTCTAACTTTGGTAAAGAAGGCTATTTTTCTCAAAATAATACCGCATACTGGACCGGTAAAAGTTATTTAGGAATAGGTCCCAGCGCGCACAGCTTTGATGGTATAAAACGAGGATGGAATATTAATAATAATGTAAAGTACCTTAAATCCATTCAGGCAGGTGAATTGCCTATGGAAATAGAAGAACTCACCACGGTAGATCGTTATAATGAATATATTATGACTGGTTTGCGCACTATTTATGGCGTTTCACTTGAAAAAGTGAGTAAAGATTATGGAGCTAATTTTAAAACTTATTTACTAGATCAAGCTGCCGGTTATATAAAAGACCATTTACTATATTTAGATGGCGATACCTTACAGGTCACGCGCAAGGGGAAATTTTTAAGCGATGGCATAGCCAGTGAGTTATTTATGTTGAATTTGAATTAAAAACTATGAATGTTGTTGAAGAAATAAGACAAGAAAAAATAAACGCTATTGAAGTTGCTAAAGAGAAAAACAAGCAGTTTGAAGAGGCTTACCATCAGATCTATCAGCACAAAATTGTAAAAATATCTAAGAATGTCAGTTTCGGTATGGTAAGAGTATTGCTTATTGTGATTGCTGTCATTTTATTTGTTGCTGCTCTTTTTTGTTTTTTCCCAGGTGCTTTTATAACTGCTATGGAGGAAAGTGGAGAGTATTTAACTCAAACCGACAAAGAAGAAATTAGTTTGTTACTCCTAGTCATAGGATTAATTATTATAACCTTAAGCTTGTTTCATCTCTTCCTAGCTTATGTGATTAAGAGTAATAATAAAAAACGTACTATTATTTTTAAGCTCTCTGGTTTACTCGAGGAAATATTAGAATATCAAGAGAATGATATAAAGGAGCAAAAAAAGAGGTATGAAGTGTATGTAGATGAACATCTAAAAACCACCAAGTAGAAATGAAGAGATGGTATTTCATAGTCTTTTTAACACTAGGTTTATATTCTTGTCAGGATAAAAATGAACTACTCACCACTATCACTTATGATGAAATGGTAGAGTTGCTTACTGATAATAGCCTTACTATACCTAATGATGTTCCTTATTACAGTGTTAATGGTAAATTACTCACCATTAAAGAACGTACTCAACTAGCAAACCATTTACCCTTTGCAGACTGGATGATAAATGCTGATACTGTGCTTGTAAAAGTACAGTTACAAGACCCAGATAAAGTGCGCATCGCTCAAAAGATCAAACCATTACTAAAAAATGGTTCGAGTGATATAAATTGCGATCATCTAGAAGAACTTCTTAAAAGAATCTACACAAGAGATCAAGACGCAAGAACAGATAATCTTAAGGTTCAGGAAATTGATGAGAGTAACCTCACCGTTGTGGAACAAATCATTGAAAAATGTGGTATGCCTACACAAGAAAGCGCAGGGGAATTAGGTCATACCGCCATATGGCTCGTTATTCAACACGCCAGTGCAACAAAACGTAAACAATATTTTCCTATGCTCCTAGATGCCGCAAAAAACGGACTGCTAGAAAGGCAAGACATCGCCTTAATG
The DNA here is from genome assembly GCF_965660805.1 of Nonlabens sp. GTDB lineage: Bacteria > Bacteroidota > Bacteroidia > Flavobacteriales > Flavobacteriaceae > Nonlabens. The sequence continues at coordinate 27,211 of NZ_CBFIBE010000016.1, forward strand.
CAAGATCGCATGCTTATGGATGATGGGAAACCACAACTCTACGGCTCACAAGTGTTCATGAATGAAGACGGTACTTATGAGTTATACGAGTTACAAGATCCAGAAAAAGTAAATGCTCGCCGTATAAAAATGGGCATGGGACCCTTACACGAGTACTTATCTTTTTTCCAGTTAGAGTTTAATGTCCCACAAAAAGATTAGTATGAAAAGAATAATTGTTTTATCTATTTTCATACTTATATCATGTCAATCTAAGAAACATACTATGCAAACTACCATACAGTTAGAAAACGAGCAAATTAATATACATCTAGACCAGCCCATAGACATCAGTCTTGCGGTACAAAATGATGCTGGAGTAGGAGCGTGGTACATAGACCAGCCGCAAATAAGTTATGTTGAGGTAGATGGATATGTGGGAAATGTAAAATTAGGTGGCTCGACTAATTTTAATAATGTTCATTTTAATCCACACAGTCACGGGACACACACAGAATGTGTCGGTCATATTACTGAAGCGTTTCACAGTGTGAATTCAGCTTTAAAAAAGACGTTCTTTAAAGCACAGTTGTTTAGTGTAACTCCAGACCGGCAAGGTGAAGATCTAGCCATTACTACAGCTCATTTTAAAGATTTACAAGCTGGAGTTGAGGCTGTTGTTATCCGTACTTTGCCTAACGCGGTAAGTAAAAAGTCTAAAAACTATTCTAATAGTAATCCACCTTATATCCTGGAAGATGTTATGATACGCTTTCGCGAAAGCGGCATAAAACACATCCTTATAGACTTACCTAGTGTAGATAAAGAAAAAGATAATGGTGCGTTACTGGCTCACAAGGCTTTTTGGGATTTTAACGGGACACAGCGTTTAGACGCTACCATTACAGAGTTAATTTATGTTCCTGACGCTGTAGTAGACGGACTTTATATGCTAGATTTACAGGTCGCGCCATTAGAAAATGATGCGGCACCATCACGACCAGTTCTATATCAAATATTGTAAATTTGAACCATGGAATTACTGTTTATAGGACTTGCCGCAGGTGCTGTGATTGCTTTTTTTGCTTTCAGGGCATTTATGGGAAAGATGAGTAAAAAAGAAAACACGCTCGAACAAAGTGTGGTGCTCATGGAAAAAATACGTTCTGTTTGCAAGTTCATTACCGTAGAAGGTGATTTTGCTGAGATTTATCATTACGAGATCGTAAAGGAGAAAATGATGAGTTTACTGCTGGGTAAAAAGAAAGCTATTATACTCATTAATGCAAAGGCTCACATAGGTTTTGACCTCACAAAAATAACTATGGATAGTGATCCTAAATCTAAGACGATCAGGCTGACTAACTTTCCGCAACCGCAAGTGTTAAGCATCGAGACAGATTTTAACTATTATGATAAAAGAGAAGGCTGGGCAAATTCTTTTACCAGTGAAGACCTTACTGAAATTTCTCGTAATGCAAAGCAACATATCATAGATAAAATTCCTGAAAGTGGTTTAATGCAACAAGCCCGTCAAGAGGCCTTGCAAACGATCCAACTTATGGAAGGACTGGCAGCTACCATAGGCTGGAAACTGGATTATTCTACACTGGTACTGGATGAGGTGGCAACGACTAAAAAACTAGAAGTTTAATGCACATCGATGAATTAAGAGATTATTGCATGAGTAAAAAAGGAGTTACTGAAGAGTTTCCCTTTGACGAGGTCACGCTGGTCTTTAAAGTAATGGGTAAGATGTTTTGCCTAGCTGGACTGGATCGCTGGGAACGTGGTGAGCCAGCTGTTAATCTAAAGTGCGATCCTGAGAAAGCGATTAAATTAAGAGAAGAATTTGATGGTACCGTGATAGGTGGTTTTCACAGTAATAAAAAACACTGGAATACCATTTTTACAGATCAAGCGATGGACACACCAGAACTTAAAAAATGGATAGATCACAGCTATGACTTAGTGGTTACAAAATTAACTCGAGCTCAAAAAGATGCTCTTAAAAACTTATAATTGAAAGATTCCCTAGTAGAAATTTATAAAAAACGCATAGATCGATTTAAGAAGCAGCGAGATATCTTAAAGAATCAATTGCGATTATCTAGCACGCTCAGACTTTTATTATTTATAGCTGGAGCCGCTGGAATTTACTTTTTCTGGTCACAATGGCAAGTTGCTCTCGCTATTGCGGCTGTTACTTTTATAGGTTTTTTAGTGCTTGTTTCCAGGCACGAGAATTTACGTAGAAAAAGAGATTTTCAACAAGCGCTACTAGATCGCAATAAACTAGAATTACAACTACTCGATCGTGATTTCTTACATAGACCTGATGGTGCTGAGTTTTTACAAGAGGAACATGAGTATAGTAGAGATATAGACCTCTTTGGGAATGGTTCTTTTTTTCAGTACATGAACCGTAGTGTCACTAAAGACGGTATCCACACTCTAGCACAGCAGTTTTTATCTAACGATATCGATCAAATACAGAGCAAACAAGAGGCTGTTCAAGAATTATCTCATAAGATAGATTTCAGGCATAACTATGGTGCAACTGCAACCTTGCTTAATAATGAAAAGAATCCTAAAACCATGCTGGCATGGATTAAAGGATATGAGATTTTTGTACCTCAAGTTTTTAAGTGGTTACCATGGGCATGGATCGCAGTGTCGGTTCTTTTAGGAATAGCATATTTTAAAGGTTGGGTAAATGGATACGTATTTGCAGCTTCTTTTTTTGGAGGACTTGCCATTACGGGTAAGTATGTAAAACGCATTACTGCTTTCAGTACAAATATTAGTGAGTTAGAATTATTTTTCCAGCAATACAGTCAGCTCATTCTTGCTGTAGAAAATGAAAATTTTGAAAGTGAACTGTTGAAAAAAATGAAATCTAGGATTATAGTAGGAGACGTTCCAGCCTCTGCTAGATTTCAGGAATTGGCTAGAGCTATAGGTAGATTAGACCAGCGCAATAATATGCTGTTTGGAGTTCTGGCAAATGGTTTTGGGCTATGGGATTTAAAACAAGTACATACCATAGAAGGCTGGTTAAAAGAAAACGCAAATCATATAGAAAACTGGCTAGAAACCGTAGCACAAATAGATGCTATGAACTCGTTAGGAAATTTTGCCTACAACCATAAGGACTACATCTACCCAACCATAGAAACTGGTGATTTTAAGTTACAAGTAAAAGAGGCGATACATCCTTTACTAGATCCAGTAAAAGCGATAGGAAATGACATTAACATATCGAGTGGAGAATTCTTTATCATCACCGGAGCAAATATGGCTGGAAAAAGTACGTTCTTAAGAACTGTTTCCATGAAAATAGTCATGGCAAATGTAGGACTACCCGTTTGCGCACAATCCATAGTGTACAGTCCTATTAAACTTATCACCAGCATGAGAACCAGCGATTCACTGACCGATGACGAGAGCTACTTTTTTAGCGAGTTAAAACGCCTCAAATACATCGTAGATAAAATAGAAACCGAACGGTATTTTATAGTCCTGGACGAAATCTTAAAAGGAACCAACAGTCAGGATAAAGCAAATGGCTCCAGAAAACTCATCGAGAAACTTTCCAGAAAACATGCTACAGGAATTATCGCCACACACGATTTAAGCCTTACTGAAGTTGCTCATGAATATGACAGTATCTCTAACTACTTCTTTGATGCTGATATTACAAATGACGTGCTCACCTTTGACTATAAATTCAAAGATGGCGTTGCCACTAATATGAATGCGAGTTTCTTGTTGAGGAAAATGGGGATTGTGGATAGTTAGGAAAATGAAATTGAACACTGAATTTTTGTTTTTTAAGATAAATCTTGATATTCTTAAATTCAAAGACATTTATATGCTGGCTTGGCTTCTTTTAATATTTTTTCAATTCCCATCCTTTCACTTTTTATCTTTGGCATTATATACTTGTTCATTTTTTTCAGAATACATCTTCAAAGAATTTACTCCATTTACAAGCATGATTTGAACGCCTTTGTTCCCGTTCTTTTGGATAAATGTTTTAGCCTTAGAAGCTGATACTTTTTCATTATTTATATAGTAATTCATGTCATCACCATAAAAATCTATATGATCTAGCGGTGTAGGAAATGATGAAGTGCGATTGTTTTTTACTCGCCAGTTTTCAAAATCTGTATTTTGCTCTAAATCTGAAAATACCATATTACCAAAATAGATATGTTTTACATTTCCGATAATTTCCTCACTATAGCTAGAAAAAGATACATTGATATTTTCTTTACTATCCAGATGATTTTTAATTTTTTGAATTTGGCCACTAGTTTGTTCTACATCTCCTATAAAAACTTTTATTGTTCCTTTTTTAACACCATAGATGAGTTCATTAAAGTCAACTGGAGCTGGCGGCGGCGGTGGCAGTATTTCTGCTATTTTTTCAGAATCTGTTTTATATAGATAGCTCCACGGTTCTACTTTAGAGAGCTGCTCTGTACTCATAGAACTATATAGTGCAATCATTCTCTTAGTATCTTCTTTAAAAATGACGATCCTTTTTTCATTTTTTAAAAACTCTTTATGACGTTCCAGCAGCCAGTTGTATTCTTCTAGTTCTTTTTGGGTTATCGAATCAGGTTCAGAGACTGGTGGTGGCGGTGGTGGTATTTCTCCGGCTTTTAAATTATGTCCTCTATTGAGATATGGCCATGGTTCATTTTGTGCACGTTGTTCATCGCTCATAGAATTAAAAATTATTTGCATTCGAGCTGTTTCATCTTTAAAAACAATTAAATCATTTTGATCCATGTATTCTTTATGCTTTTTAGCAAGCCGATTGTATTCATCTATCAGTTCAGGAGTTTCTCCTACATCTGTGAGTTCCATGATGAGTAATTTATATCCTTCTTTTTTGTAATCAAATTCCTTTCCTTTTTCATCAAAAATTGTAGCTTTTCCATTGATTAGCTCATAAGTAAAAACTCTATTTCCAACTGTTAGATATTCTTGTTTTGAAAAGTTTGAAATCATGATTGTTTTTTCTCCAAATTCTTTTTTTATAGGATCAAGTTGTTTTGTGTTTTTTATTTCTTCAAATTTTGTCTCTTCCTTCCCACAACTCATTACAAGTAATACAAGAACTGGAATAAGCACTAGACTTCTTATAAGTAAACTGGTGTGCGATGTACGTGTTTTCATGATACTAAATCTTTTTTTAATGATAGGAAAATTAAAGCTGTTTGCAAGTGCCGCACTATGGCTTTGCTGCGTGTAATGAAGTAAGGTTTTTTGATAATCATTTACGGGATTGCCTTGTTGAATAACGGCTTGGTCAGCAAGAAATTCATGGTTGAGTTTCATGGAGTATCTCAGGATATATAGCAAAGGATTGAACCAAAACACCACTAGCAATAACTCCATTATTAATATGTCTATAGAGTGTTTCTGGTCCAGATGTGCTTTCTCGTGCTCAAGAACGGCAAGCGGAATTTCATCCTTTTCATACTCTGATTGCGCCACAAAAATGCGTCTTAAAAAAGAGTGAGGTACAGTAAATAGGTTTCTTAATATGAGCTGGTAATTACCATAAGAATCTATTTTATCACCATTTTGAATACGGAAAGTGATGAGGTTTTTTATAAATCTCCATAGCATTATTAGAATACCTATCACGTAAATGAGTAGTGAGACCATTTCCCAATTGATAGCAAATTCCTCGGGCTGGTTGTTGATTTCTAAACTTACGGGCATGGCTGTAAGTTCTGGAATAGGAGTATTTTCTATAGGTATGATAGTAGTCTCTACTACTATTAATGGAATCATACTAGAAATGACTATCGCACTTAGTAAATAATACCTTTTAAAACGATGCCAAGAAGTATTTTCCAGTAATAATTTATAGGTTAACCACAATACAAATAAACAAGCGGTGGAATTTAAAAGAAAATGTTCCATGATTACTTCTTTTTAATTTGACCATCGATAATATCTCGCAATTGTTTTAATTCTTCTTGAGAAAGCTGCGTTTCTTTAGTAAAAAATGAAGCAAACTGGCTAGCACTATCATTAAAAAAGTTTTTAATGAGTCCATTCACGTGTTTAGAGAAATAGTCACTCTTTTTTACTAGTGGGAAATATTCTCTACTACGGCCTAAAATTTTAAATCCTACAAAACCTTTATAGGTCATGCGCTTTAACAGCGTGGCTATGGTCGTAGTCGCAGGTTTAGGTTCTGGATATTCCTCTAGTAAGTCTTTCATAAAAGCTTTTTCAAGCTTCCATAAGTGACTCATGAGTTCTTCTTCGGTTTTAGACAGTTTCATGCTCTACAATATTAGAATGTACTCTACAAATGTAGAATAATATTTTAATTCTACAAGTGTAGAGCGATAATAAGTAAAATCAAAATCAAATGACTGCTCTTAAAGCCGTTTAAATTGCAGATGCGCTGCATAACGGAATCGGCTACTATTTTATTAATTGTTAGATAACAAGGTTTGATTTTCTGCTTTCGCGAAAATTTAATAGATCACCTATATTTAGGTATAGAACCGCGATAGTGATAGTAGCGGCATCCTTTTATGTAGCTTGTGGAATAAAAGATATAGCGGATAGCACGGTCATAAGTAAAAGCGTCTAGCGATAGCAAAGAGGTTTTACTTATGAATCGCCCCAATAAAAATCCCACTCTAATTAATAGAATGGGATAGTTTTTAAAATCAAAAAGGTAATTTAGATTTTGGGTTGAAAAAGAGAATGTGTGATTTTAAACTAAAACTTAAAAACTAATAGCTCACATACTCACAGCTCAAAGATTCACAAACTTACTTACTCATAGCCGTAAAATGTTTGTAAAAATGAGGTATAGTCTCGATTCCTTTTAAGTAATTCCATACTCCAAAATGCTCGTTAGGTGAGTGAATCGCATCACTATCCAGACCAAAGCCCATGAGAATAGACTTAGAATTCAACTCTTTTTCAAACAGGGCAACTATGGGAATGGAACCACCACTGCGCTGTGGAATAGGTGTTTTTCCAAAGGTGTCTTCATAAGCGGCGCTTGCTGCCTGATAGCCTACTGAGTCTATAGGAGTCACATAAGCGGTACCACCATGATGAGGATTCACTTTTACTTTTACACTTGCTGGCGCTATGTTTTCAAAGTGTTTTTGAAACAATTCTGTGATTTCTTGCCAGTTCTGATCTGGCACTAATCGCATAGAGATTTTTGCATAAGCTTTACTAGCGATCACAGTTTTGGCACCTTCACCGGTGTATCCACCCCATATTCCATTTACGTCCAGTGTAGGTCTTATGCTGTTGCGCTCATTAGTAGAATATCCTTTCTCGCCATGTTCTTGCGCTATATCTAGTGCTTTATTATAAGCCTCTTGAGAGAAAGGTGCTTTGGCCATTTCGGCACGTTCTTCTTTACTTAATTCTTCTACTTTATCATAGAAACCTGGGATAGTAATGTGGTTGTTCTCATCATGTAATTGAGCGATCATATCGCATAAAATATTGATAGGGTTTGCCACGGCACCACCATAAAGTCCAGAGTGTAAATCGCGATTAGGTCCTGTAACTTCTACTTCTACATAGCTTAAACCACGCAATCCCGTAGTGATACTAGGAACATCCTTAGCAATCATTCCAGTGTCTGAAATTAAGATTACATCATTTGCGAGTTTTTCACGGTTGCGTTCTAAGAACCAGCCTAGTGATTCACTACCTACTTCTTCCTCACCTTCAATCATGAACTTAACGTTACACGGTAATTCATTATTTACGGTCATGTATTCAAGTGCTTTCACGTGCATATACATTTGACCTTTATCGTCACAGGCACCACGGGCAAAAATGGCTCCATCGGGATGCAAATCTGTTTTCTTAATCACTGGCTCAAACGGCGGGCTGTCCCACAGATTGATAGGATCTGGCGGTTGTACGTCATAATGACCATAAACTAATACAGTAGGAAGGTTTTTATCAATTATTTTTTCTCCATAGACGATCGGGTAGCCAGGTGTTTCACATATTTCTACATGGTCGCAGCCCGCATTTTCTAAAGATTCCTTGATGACTTTACTTGTTTTAATCACGTCATCTTTATAAGCAGCATCGGCACTTATGGATGGGATTTTAAGTAAGTCTATGAGTTCATTTATGAATCGATCTTTGTGCTGATCGACATAAGTTTTAGTGTTCATTGAAATAGTATTTGAGGTAAAGATAAGAAAGGAGAAATTTTTATTTCTGAAAGAATTTGTAATATGTGAAAAGTATGTATATTTGCGCTCCCGAATAGGGAAATTACCAGTATGCGGATGTGATGGAACTGGTAGACATGCTAGACTTAGGATCTAGTGCTTCACGGCGTGCAGGTTCGATTCCTGTCATCCGCACAGAAAAAAGGCTCTTCAGCAATGAAGAGCTTTTTTTAGTTTAGATCTTTTTTTAAATATCCTCTTAACTTTTTATAGATAAATGTATTTGTTCTAATGCCATAGAGCGATATGAGGCAAACTATAATCATAAACAGTAATGCTCCTGTTGCTGCTTGATAGGGATTTAATGTTTTACCTATGAGCTGAGAAAGTCCTAATCCAGTAAGGCTGCCGTAGATGATAATAAAATGCACCACATAAATAGAAAGGGTTTTTTGGCCTATTTTGAAGATCATTTGGTTTTTCATAAAGCGTTCTAAAGCATAGAATAATCCTAACAATATGAGCACATTTCCTAGTCGCGTGAAAAGGTAATTGTAATAGGCAACATCTTTAAACAAGGTAATATCACTCCATTTATATAACCACATAAAAAGGTGTGATGAGTTATAAATAAGTAAACTTCCCACTATGATCAATCCAGATACTAGAATAGGTTTAAATTTTTCTTTACCTACATATCTATAGAATAAAGATGCAATAAAAGCACCTATGGCCATGTAGCCTAGCCACGGTAGAATTGTAAAAATAGAACCGTTTGATTTTGATAAGTAATTTGCAAAAACTAAGGGAATCCTACTGGTGTCTAGTTCTCTATACCAAGGTTCTAAACTAAAAATAGTGATCCCTAGAACCAGCATGACCATCGAGAAAACAAGGGACTTTTTAAAAGTTAAATAGTAAATACCTACGGTGATTATAATGGATAAACCTATAATTTGTAAAACATCTATTACTAAAAAATAGGTTCTAAAAGATCCTGTGAGCCATTCAAAAATGGGAGCTCTAAGTCCATAACCTATGGCTATGAGTAACAATCCTCGCATCAATCCTTTTCTTATACGTTTGGGAGCTAGTCCTTTTTTCTTAGACTTCATTAATAAATAGGTAAAAATGATTCCAGAAATAGTAAAGAAGGTCGGAGCAGTGATTCCTCTGAAGTATGTCCATATTTGAAAAACAGTGCTTTCAGGATTTCTATATTCTGGTGCGAGTAAGGTGTCAATAAAATGACCTTGTAGCATCATTAAGATCGCAAATGCACGTACAGCGTCGATAAAGAAAAGTCGGTTGGTTTTCAAATTTTGTACTAATATGAGAAGTAAAACTAAGGTTTATTTTTAAAGAATTCTATGGATAGTTACTTGTATGTGTTTTTGGTATAGATCAATATTCTATATCAATAAGGAATCAAGAATGTTAAACCAGTAATTTTTATAACACAAACCTCCATAAAACAAAAAAGCCTCTCCTGTTCGGAATCTCGGCTGAGCCGAGACTCAAAAAGTAAAACTCTTGATGATATTATAATCTTGTAGGATAGCCCAAGTTAGATACTTGCGATGCTGTCGTTTCAACATTTTTTCGTTTTTTAAGGCTTCACTTTTAGTGCTAAATTCTCTTATGAAGACTAGCTCCCAATCATTAGTTTTAGATGTGTATTTTGATTTCCCATTTAAGTGGTTCAGGAATCTTTCTTGAATATTTGAAGTACTTCCTTTATAATATACATCTAGTGATTCAGAGAACATCATATAAACAAAATACATAAATATCTTTTAAATCCCTGTAAAACAAAAAAGCCTCTCCTGTTCGGAAAAGCTTCTCAAAAAGTGTCTTGTGACACCTTCTCAAATCCTCAATTGTTTTAGAGGACACACAACTTGAAGTGTTTATTTCGTTGTCAAACGAAAAAAAGCGGTCTGGACGAGACTCGAACTCGCGACCCTCTGCGTGACAGGCAGATATTCTAACCAACTGAACTACCAGACCGTGTTCTAAAGAACTTCGCTAGCACATTTCTGCTTTAGCGGTTGCAAATATAGTTTTCATTTTAATAAACGCAAGTAGTTTTTGAAAATATTTCATTTTTTTTTAGACTTACTTTAAAATAGAACCTTTTACCTTTGTTTTTCAAATACATACATGATTCAACTTCTCGCCACAGATATAGACGGTACGCTGCTCGATGAGCATAGATTCCTATCTACACAGACTATTCAAGCTTTTAAAAAAGTACGAGACATTCCAGTGATTTTAATTTCTGCTCGCATGCCACAAGCTATGTATTACTTGCAAGATGCGTTAGAGAGAAGAGAAATGCCCATTATATGTTATAATGGAGCACTGGTTTTAAATCAACAGGAAGAGATTTTCAGTACTTCTATTCCGTTTTATGATATGCAAGAACTTGCGCAAATCGCACAAGATCATGACTTGCATTGTAGTATTTACAGAGGTGATGAGTGGTTTGTACCTCAAATGGATCACTGGGCAAATCGTGAGGTGAATAATACGCGTGTCACACCTCAAGTGCAGGATTTAGAAACTACACTATCTTATTTTAAAGCCACACAGCAGCAAGGTGGTGCTCATAAAATAATGTTGATGGGTGATCGAGATGCTATGGATTCCGCTTTCGCGAAAGCGAGTCAACTACCAGCTCAACTGCACTTATACCGTTCTAAAGATACTTACACAGAGATCTCGCCAAAAGATATTTCAAAAAAAACAGCTCTAGAAATTTTGATTAAAAACGCTTTTGAGCAGGTTGAAATGCAATATGTTGCTGCTTTTGGAGATAATTATAATGACGTAGAAATGATTGCTGGAGTAGGTCATGGCGTTGCAGTAGAAAACGCACGCGACGAGGTGAAAGCGGTAGCAAATTATCAAACAGCGCATCATAAACAACATGGAGTAGCGCAATGGATAGAAACTTATTTAAAATAAAAATGCGACCTTAATTAAAGATCGCATTTTGATAGTATTTAAAACAGGTATTATTCTACTTTTAAAATGTCTGTTTCTGTAATTCCTCCTAGGTGCATCACACTATTATAATCTGTAATATCTAGTGTAGGATCGTTAGCAAGATCTGCTGGCAGAATAACTACTCTAAAAATTTGGTTATCAGTGTCTGCAGGAGCAAGTAAATTGAAGTCGGTTGTCGATGGTCCGTCCAAGAAAATACGTATATCTTCAAAGGTTGAATCATAATTATATGAGAATTCACCAAAATCACTATAAATGGTTTGTGGTACTAATCTCCATACGTCAGTAGGTAGTCCATCACCAGCTGTAACTGTCTCCCAACTTATATAAACTAAAATCATATCAGATTCAAACACAGTGATATCTACTGGATGAAACCCGCTAATTTCATAGTTATTAAGTGCCGAAAAACTTCCGGTAATTTCGTAGGACTGAGCAACAAAGTCATCTCCGTTTCGTCCGTCAAATCCGCGAGGACCTTGTGGGCCTTCACAAGAAATGAATACTACGGCGAGTGTTAAAAGTAAAGCTAGTTTTTTCATAATTAATTGATATTTCTTTTGATACGTCAATAACCTTGCCTAACTTTAAAAAATGCATTTGAAATTAACTTTTCTTGTCACTTTTATATATTCTTGGGCTGTTGTTGCTCAACTGGATCAAGGAGATACTTTTACTACTACAGGTAACTGGAAAGCTGCCATAGCGGCTTATGAGTCTGCACCTGCAAGTGCTCAAAAAGATTTTAAACTCGCCCAAGCTTATAACCAGCTAGGAAACACCTTTAAAGCGATTCAGTTTTATGAAAAAGGCTTTCAGTTAGACAGCACGAGTATAAAACCACTTTATGAATATGGTAAGCTCTTCATATATAGTCAGCAACATGATAAGGCAGTACCTGTTTTCCAGAGCTTGATAAAACAACAAGGTGGTAACGCCACTTTTTATTATTATCTAGGAGAGGCTTGGAGTGGTTTGAACCAGACTGAGTTGGCTATAACTGCTTATGCACGAGCACTTGAACTTAATGAAGAGTACCGTGCTGCCAGACTGGACTTAATTAAAAACTTGATTAAAAAACGTGATTTTGCACAAGCTGTAAGACTTGCAAAAACTGGAATAGCCATGGATCCTGATGATCTGAAGATGAATAGTTACTTAGCACAAGCTTATGTAAACACTAAGTTATACATGCTAGCTATTCCTGTTTTTGAACATTTATTGGCACTAGGAAATGAAACAGAGTACAATCGCAATGGGCTTGCCTTTTCTTATTACAGCGATCAGCAATTTGAAAAGGCCATAGAACAGTATCAAATTTACATGAAGGATTATGATGATAAAAAACCAACTGTTTATTATAACCTTTCAGTAGCTTATATGAAATTAGAAAAATATCCTGAAGCCATAGATGCTATAGAAACCGCTATTGCTTTAAGAAGACCATTGCTAAATAAAGAGTTTATGCAACTAGCAGCTGTTCATGCTCGCAATGGTGATATTAAAAACGCTTTTTATGCACTTAAAGCTGCTCAAAAAGAACGTAGCGATGACCCTTTAATTAATTATCAAGTAGCCGTAGCAGCAGATCGTTATTTTAAAGATAAAAATACCATAATCCCTTATTATGAAAAGTATATAGAACTCCACGGAGAAAACAGTGATTATGGGGCACTCGCCTCAGAACGCCTGTCAGATTTAAAGCAAGCTGTTTTCATGAACGGCGACGATTAGAAAAATGGTATTTTTACAGCCATGATGCGATTCACTATCTTACTGGTAATCATGCTATGTGCTACGGCAACTTCTTGTCTTACTCAAGAACAACAGGAGCAAGAAGCACAATCAAGAGCGCAACTCAGGCTGCAATCCATCGATTTCACTGCTCCTGATCAGTTGCCTTTATTTGAGGGCTGTGATGAATTAGAAAATGTAGAGATCTGTTTTTATAAAAAACTATATGAACAAGTGGAGCTGCGGTTAAATAATCATCATCTCCAGTTTGAAGTTACAAAAACAGACAGTCTTACCGCCATTATTAGAGTAGATAAAAACGGTTTTATTAAATATGATGGATTGAGCGGTCATACTTTTAGTGATAAAGATATCATGGTAGATTCTTTATTAAAAAATGAATTGCAAGATATGGATCAAATTAAGCCAGCTCTTAAACAAGGTGTTCCCGTAAACTCTGCATACCTGTTACCCGTAATCATTAAACCAGCTACAGCTCCACCTGCCGATTCTTCCAAGTAGTTGTTCCCAAACTTTTAAAAGCTATGATCACTACTAAAAACGGATAGATCATTAATTGAGGTAATAGAAATTCAGGCCATTGTTTGTTTAAGAAAAAACGATTTCCTAAAAAAATGACTATGGTATCTACTACTATTTTAATAGAAGCAAGGGCGATCCATTGAACACTGGTAAGTATATGAAAGGACCATAAGGCAGGAGTTAAAATAAAAAGCAAACTCATAAACAATACTTGAAAACTAACTAACTTGTTCAAACCACTTTTTGTAGCGCTTCCTTTTTGAGCCCAGCGCACCCGTTGCGAGATCATATCATGCCAATTATGCTTTGCGTGCGTTTTTATAATAGCATCTTCAGTTTTGAGATAGGAACATTTTAAAACATCTTCGGCAGTGAGTTTTTCTAATAGGAATATATCATCACCACTAGAAATATGATCGTTTCCATGGTATCCATGAACTTCGTTAAAAGCAGTTTTAGTAAAAGACATATTAGCTCCATTACACATAAACGGTTGTCTTATAGAAAAACTGCCCATGGTGGTCATTTGTAAAGCAACCATCTCGCTATGTTGCAGTTGGGCGATCAAGTTATTGCGAGCATATAAGGCTACTGGTCCTGCTACAAAATGCTGATCAGGTAAGAGTTTATAATGTTCATTAAAGGCTTGTAGCCATTTTTCAGGGAGCGTTACATCAGCATCTGTGCAAATGATGTGTTCGTGTTTTGCGAGTGCTACCGCTTGGGTGATACCATCTTTCTTAGGGCTTGAGGAAACGGGTTTGCGATTCAAGAGCTGTATGGTAATGTGATGATGTTTACTGGTAAAATCTTTCAAAATTTCCAAACTATCATCACGAGAACCATCGTTGATGAATAGGAATTCCACCTTTTTAAAATCGTATTTTAATTGAGTAATGGTATGAAGTAATCCTCTTAAATGCTCTGACTCATCCCGGTAATTAATTATAATACTGAAGCTATTATCTCTATCACTACTAGCAACACTGGCTCGATGTGGTCGTGCCTTATAGGTCCATCCTTCTAGTACTAATCCTAGAACGATAAATAAATAGCCTAATGATATGACTAGGATTAAAAACATCATTAGGTTTTGAGCTTTTTAAAAGGCAATAATACACAGCCTAGCAACGTGGGAAAAAGTGTGTTAGTAATCCAAATAATAGTGGTTGCCATTATAATAAACTCCGCTTGATAAGTACTACCATTAAAAATATAACTTGCTGCCGTCCATTTCACAGGAATATCTGCAATTTGAAACATAGGAACGGCCGACACAGCCAAATAGTTGACCGCAATTTTATCGAGCCAAAAGTGTAGAGCAAGATCACTTTTCAAATAGCTCAGCAGCAACAACCAGTTACCAGCAAAAAGAATATATCGTACCAGCGATAAACCTAGAGTTTTCCATAATACACCATGAGCAAGCTGGCTGATGTTCCATTTTTTCTGAATCCATAACAAACCTAAAATACCCAAGCAACCTAATAGAAACATTACAAATCCAAAGAAAAGAACTCCATCGATATCATTTTTGAGCAATATGCTTAATCCTATAAACCCTAGAATTACAGTCACAGTCATCTGGCATAAATTACCTATAAGAACCCGACTCAAAATTTCTTTATGTTGCTCTTTTTTGAAAAACAATGATTTGAAAACAAACTCACCAGCACGTAGCGGAGTAATAAAACTTGCCGCTTGAGCAGTGAGGCTTTGTGTTACGCTTTCGCGAAAGCGTATATCTTCAACATCACGTACTAACAATTGCCACTTTTTACTTTCCACCAGCCAGCTCGCTAGACTCAATAACAGTATGAGAGTTATGGTGTGAAAAGGAAGGTTTTTTAGAGATTCAAGCACGCTTTCTAATCGCAGCGGTCGTTCTTTCCACTGAAAATAGAGGTATAAAATACAAGCAACAAGCACCAAAATCTTAACAGATGGTGCGAGGAAATGCTTAGCTTTGTTCCACGTGCTGTTCATAGCCCGAAAAATACAACAATTGGTAACAGAAAAAATTATTCTCGGTATAGATCCAGGAACCGCCTTGATGGGATTTGGGGTTATAAAAGTAGTTGGGAATAAAATGAGTTTCCTGCAAATGAACGAGTTGGACCTGCGTAAATACACTGATCATTACGTAAAACTACGCAAGATTTTTGAACGCACTATTGAGCTTATTGATACTTTTAATCCCGATGAAATTGCTCTGGAAGCACCGTTTTTTGGTAAGAATGTACAATCCATGCTCAAGCTAGGTCGCGCACAAGGCGTTGCGATGGCAGCAGGATTATCACGGGATATTCCTGTAACAGAATATGCGCCACGTAAAATCAAGCAATCCATTACAGGTAAAGGAACGGCTAGTAAAGAACAAGTTGCTAAAATGCTACAAAGCTTACTAGGCTTTAAAGAAATGCCTAAAAATCTGGATATGACAGATGGTCTCGCTGCTGCAGTTTGCCACTTTTATAATAGTGGTAGGATAGAAGTAGGGAAAAGCTATACTGGCTGGGCAGCCTTTGTAAAACAGAATGAAAAACGAGTGAAGAAGTAGGCGGTTTTCAGTTTTTCAGTTGTCGGTTTCTCAAGTTACTAGTTCTTATTTTCGGTTATATGAATTTATTTTGTCGCCTGCGGCGTTCTTTCTATTTAACAGGATTAATTCCGCTTTTTTATTTTCGGTTATCATAGGAATTTTGATTTTACCAATTACCATTCACACTTCAATAAGCTCAGTGCAGCGCCCATAACTAATGTACTGACAACAGATGTACTGATAGCTGATTTACCGACAACTGATATACTCTCAATAGACAACTACCGATAACAATTTTAATCCTACCATAACACTCTTATCATATAAATTCCACATCTTTGAATTCTATGAGTAACTGTTTAATCATCTTTACACGCAATCCAGAATTAGGAAAAGGAAAACGACGTCTTGCTGCCACGGTAGGAGATCAGGTCGCTTTTGATATTTATAAGTTTTTGCTGGCTCATACGCGTGAAATCACACGAGATCTTAAGGCTGTAAAACAAGTTTGGTACAGTGAACGGTTGCATCTGGACGACGACTGGGATAACGCAATTTATGATAAACAGGTTCAGGCAGGTGATGATCTAGGAGAACGTATGAATTACGCTTTCGCGAAAGCGATGCAACAACACTCTAAAGTCATCATCATAGGAAGTGATTTACATGATTTAGAACAGCAAGATTTAGAAAAAGCATTTGAACTACTAGATCATCACGATGCGGTGATAGGACCAGCAACAGATGGTGGTTATTATTTACTAGGGTTTAAAAATCACGTACCACAAGAAGTGTTTCAAAATAAAATTTGGGGAACAGATACTGTATTAGAGAACACAATTAAAGATTTAGAAACGTTGAATTATGCAACACTTGCGCCTCGTAATGATGTAGATTATTATGAAGATATCAAGGATGTGCATGCATTTCAACCCTATTTAAAAGATATAAATGTTAAGTAAAAAACAATTACAGGATTCTATAGATTACTTAGTGAATCATGGATTTGAGAAACCAGAAGTAGGAATCGTTCTGGGAACTGGTTTAGGAAAATTAGTAGATCATATTGAGAACCAGATAGTAGCTCATTATAATAGCATACCATCGTTTCCACTGGCAACGGTAGAGTTCCATAGCGGTAAATTGATCTATGGTGATTTAGGTGGCAAAAAAGTAGTGGTGATGCAAGGTCGTTTTCATTTATATGAAGGTTATGATTTTCTAGATATTACCTATCCTATACGTGTGATGCATGGACTAGGAATTAAAAATTTACTAGTTTCTAATGCTGCTGGAGCGATTAATCTGGACATGAAAAAAGGTGATATGATGATCATAGATGATCATATCAATTTGCAAGGTGGCAGTCCGCTGGCGTTTAAAAACGTAGGCGAATTTGGTGAACGATTTACAGATATGAGTGCGCCTTATGATAAAGCAATGAATGAACAATTAGTAGCTATAGCCGCTGCTCATAATTATACGGTTCATACAGGTGTTTATGCCAGCGTCGTAGGACCACAACTAGAAACCAGAGCAGAATATCGCATGCTTAAAATTCTAGGGGCAGATGCTGTAGGAATGAGTACGGTACCAGAAATTATTGTGGCAAATCATTTGAATTTACCAGTATGTGCCGTTTCTGTCCTAACAGATGAATGTGATCCAGAACATCTAGAGCCTGTTAATATTGAAGAAATTATTGCCATCGCTGGTGAAGCAGAACCTAAAATGGTGCAATTATTTACCAGTTTGATTGAGCAATTGTAGACCACTGGGAATAATCGATGAGGGATCAGGAATTATGGTATGATGATGTGCTGTCGCTTGGCGTTACTTTTGAAGTAGAATTTAAAAATTAGAAGATGCGATTTACAGTGATTATGTTTTTAACGATGAGTTTTTTATTCACTGCCATGGGACAGAAACAGCATTTTTATACTAAGTATACTACACGAGCTGGTGATATAATTACTACCACATTAGATCATAATCTATGGGATCAGTTGTTAAAAAAATACGTAGACGAGAAAGGCAATGTCGATTATTATGATTTAAAAAAAGATAAAAAAAAATTAAAAGGATATTTGGGTTATTTATCTAGTAATGCTCCAGATCATTCCTTTTCTAGAAATGAAAAACTCGCTTATTATATCAATCTATATAATGCGGCAACGGTATATTTGATCATAGATAATGATATACCAGCTAGTATTAAGGATATTTCTGGACCTT
Organism: Nonlabens sp.; assembly: GCF_965660805.1. Taxonomy (GTDB): domain Bacteria; phylum Bacteroidota; class Bacteroidia; order Flavobacteriales; family Flavobacteriaceae; genus Nonlabens. Next base: position 45,457 of record NZ_CBFIBE010000016.1, read on the forward strand.
TTGGTCAGGTATGGTTAAAGAAGTTTTTTACCATAGGTAATAAAAAATACAGTTTAAATAATGTGGAGAAAGGCGTGCTACTTAAAATGGGCGAACCACGAGTGCATTTTGCCATTAATTGTGCTAGCTACAGCTGTCCAAAACTTCAAAACACGGCATTCACCGCCCAAAATCTGGAACAATTGCTAGATAAAGGCGCACGTGAGTTTGTAAATTCTGATAAGAATGATTTAAGCGATTCAAGTAATCCTAAACTCAGTAAGATATTTGACTGGTATAAAAGTGACTTCACAGCGACTGGAAAATCACTAGTGGAATATATGAATCAGTATGCCAGCAATACAATAGCTACAGATGCTACTATTGATTACCTAGATTACAACTGGTCATTGAATAAGCAATAAGTTCCAAAACCGCAGCCACCTATTTCTCGTATATAACCTATGATCAGCATTATTATTCCTGTACTGAATGAAGAACGTACTATTTACGATCTATTAACTCATTTGGTTCATAAAGCGAGTAATCCAGATCAACTAGAGTTTATTGTAGTAGATGGTGCTAGTGTGGATGGTACCCGTGATGAGGTTTACGCTTTCGCGAAAGCGTACTCAAAAACAGCCATACAGTTGATAACCGCCACAAAAGGTCGCGGATCACAAATGCACGCAGGATCACAAATTGCCAAAGGCGAGATCCTTTATTTCTTACACGCAGATTCGTTCCCACCAAAAAACTACGATCAACACATCATCGATGCCGTGAAAAACGGAAATCCAGCTGGATGTTTCAGGATGCGATTTAAAAGTTGGAACTGGTGGTTGATCATCATAGGATGGTTTACCAGGTTTAGCTGGCGTGCCAGTCGTGGTGGTGATCAGTCACAATATATTACTAAAAAGTTGTATGAAGAAATAGGTGGCTATAATACCAGCATTCCTATCTATGAAGATTATGATTTAATTCATAGGTTGTACGATATTAAAACCTTTTATGTAATCCCTAAATGGCTTACAACCAGTGCAAGGCGTTATGAAGAAGTAGGAGTTTATAAGTTGCAGTGGTTTTACTTAAAGATTTACTGGAAGAAAAGAAATGGTGCTAGTATTGAGGAGATTTATCAGTATTATTTACAGTGGTGTGATACCAATCATAAGAATACAGTAAAATGTAAAGCTTAGGATTAAACTTCTCCATTCCATTCTGCATAAAATTGCTCGAGGAATTGCTCCATGTATTGATGACGCTGTTGTGCCAGTCGTTTTCCTGTTTGAGTCTTCATTAAATTTTTAAGCAACAGTAACTTTTCATAAAAGTGATTCACCGTAGGGTTGTCGCCTTTTTTATATTCGCATTTACTCATGTTGAGTTTTGGTGCGATGTCTGGATCGTATAATTTATTGCCTTTAAAACCACCATAATTAAACGTGCGTGCGATTCCTATGGCTCCTATGGCGTCTAGTCGATCTGCATCTTGTACGATAGCTAATTCTTTGCTGGTATAGGTAGCTTCTTGATGTCCACCTTTAAAAGAAATGTGTTTGATAATTTGAGTGACTTCATGAATCGTGTTTTCATCCACCTGTTGATCTTCCAGAAATTCACGAGCCACTTTAGGACCTATGGATTCATCACCATTGTGGAATTTAGAGTCTGCAATGTCGTGGAGTAGTGCACCTAGTTCTATGATCAGTAGATCTGCGTTTTGCTCGCTGGAAGCGATCAGTTGTGCATTTTTCCATACTCGTTCTATGTGAAACCAGTCGTGTCCACCTTCGGCATTTGAGAGTGTTTCCTTGACAAATTTGATGGTAGATGTGATGAGTTGGGAATGGTTCATTGGGTAAAGATAGGCAGGCTTTTTAATTCCGCTTTCGCGAAAGTAAAATTAAAAATTAACAGATTTTGATTTAGACTCGTACAAAGAAAATATGCTTGATAAAAAATCGATTTGCGATCAATTATAGGAAACAGTTAGTGGTTATGAATACAGTTTTTGGGATTCCACAACCCGTATGGCTGTTAGAGCTAGGCGCTATGATTATAGGAACTGAAACCGAATTACTGTTGAAAAGTAGGAACGTCTATCCACAACGATTATTAGATATTGGATTCAGTTTTGAGTATGAGAATTTAGAAGCGTGTTTAAACGAGCTTATTTAATCGTATAACCTACATAATAATTCATGTCAGTTGTGATTATAGATTTTTTAGATGGTAATCTTATGGATTGTTTTTTATGAGATGGTTGTAATAAAACTCTTTTTCCATCGACGGTAATACGTATAGGTAAATTAAAATCAGCAACTGTGTTTTTCCAGTAGTAGGTAAGACTCCTTCTCTTTTGACCTAAAACTAATTCAGGAATACGGACATCACGTAGGTATTGATTAAAAAATCCAGTCAGGTCTACACCTATTGCTTTAGATAGAAAACTTTCAATCTCCTGTGTAGTAACCGTTTTATGATAAAAGGTTTTATTCATATCCCTTAAAATATCACGCCATTTTTCATCATCATTCACGACTTGCCTTAAGGTGTGAATCATATTTGCACCTTTATAATACATATCGCCACTACCTTCATGATTTACATCATAGTGTCCTATTAGCGGTCTGTCATTCAGGATGCTACGACGAGTGCCTATCACATACTCATTTGCTGCTGTAGTGCCATAATGATAGTCTAGAAATAAGCTTTCGCTATAAGCGGTAAAACTCTCATGGATCCACATATCTGCAATATCTTTATTAGTGATACTATTTGCAAACCACTCGTGGCCAGCTTCATGAATGATGATAAAATCAAATTTCATTCCCCAACCAGTACCCGATAAATCACTACCTAAATATCCATTAACATAACGATTTCCGTAGGTGACACTGCTTTGATGTTCCATACCTAAGTAAGGTGCTTCAACCAGTTTAAAACTATCTTCATAAAATGGATATGGACCAAACCAGTGTTCAAAAGCCTTCATCATTTTAGGCGCGTCTTTAAAATGATTTTTGGCCTTTTCAAGATTGTAATCTAGTACGTAATAATCCATATCTAATGGACCTTTTTCTCCATCATAAACTTCAGAAAAATGAGCATAATGGCCTATGTTGATGTTGACGCCGTAATTGTTAATAGGATTCATTACTTCCCATGTGTAAGTTGTTGTTGCGTCTTCTAACTTTTCAGTACCAATTAACCTTCCATTAGAAACATTCATTAAATCATCAGGTACATTTACAGCGATAGTCATTCCGTCTTCTGGTTCATCATACATATGATCTTTACATGGCCACCATACACTAGCGCCTAGGCCTTGGTTAGAAGTCGCTATAAATGGTCTTCCTTGAGCATCTTTTTTCCATGAAAAACCACCATCCCATGGAGCACGTTTTGCTGGCTTGGGATTTCCTTCAAATTCAATAGTGATGGAATCTTGAGTGCCTTTTTGTGGTGTTTCACTTAAAGTGATGTAATACACATTACCATCGCGTTCAAAATCTAAAGCACCATTTCCATCAGTTACTCTAGTAATCTTCATAGGTTCTTGAAGATCTATTTGCATGCGTTGCTGGGATTCTAAAACCGAGTATGTAATCGTGTTCGTTCCTTGAATAAATTTGTTATCGATATCCACGGCAACAAATAAATCATAACGTTCTAGATTCCACCACGCGCGCTCTGGTGTGATGGATCCACGCAGTGAGTCTTGCTTTGTGAATTGTTTTTTATTCTGGAGTAGTTGTGCACTTGTATATTCACTTATACCTAGGATCGTGAAAAACACACAAAAGAGTCTTATCGTTATCAATTTCATTATTTTTTATTTCATGCTCGCAGACTGTGTTCTGTTACTCTGAATTTAATGGGTTGCCTCACAGCTTTTTTGCTATCATGCTCGCAGACTGAAGTCTGCTACTATGAATTTAATAGGTCGCCTATCGGCGATCTTTTTATTTAGTGGAATAAATTCCACTTTTTTCTTGGAGATGATTGTCAGAATTTCGATTTTCCTCATTCCTCATTCCTCATTCCTCATTCCTCATTCCTCATTCCTCATTCCTCATTCCTC
>NZ_CBFIBE010000017.1:0-48998 GCF_965660805.1 Nonlabens sp.
CACTAATATATAGATTTATTAAGAAACATGGAAGTGAGTTATGAATAGACATACTTACAAGTTGAAGATTACTCTATCATAAAAGAAAGTAATCTGTAACAAGTGTTACACTTGTTACAAATTCCTGAAGGTATTTTTGAGGTAAAACATTTATTACCTTGAAAAATTCTATTTTATACAGTATTTTGTTCTTAAAGTGTCCTCAATGCAGGCAAGGAGAGTTCCTTGAGGCCAATCCTTATAATTTTTCTAATATGAATAAAGTTAAAAAGAACTGTCCTAAGTGTGATTTAAAGTACAGTATTGAGCCTAGTTTTTATACTGGTTCTATGTATGTATCTTATGGAGTAGGAATCGCTTTTGCGGTGGCAACTTATATGTTGTTACTTATTTTTGGCTTTGCTGATAACCCTTTTACTATTTTTATTGCGATTGTTACAGTTCTAGCCATAACTTTTCCATATATTGGTGCTGTTTCAAAATCTATATGGGCTCACTTATTTTTCAAATATGATAAGCTCATAGCAAATCAAGTAAAAAATGATTCAGGAGCTTAATGAATATTATGGGTCCCAGTTTGAATTACCACTCATAGAAGAAATCAACAGTGTTGCCACATTTGTAGAAATGCCAGCTGGACAAGACGTCATGAAGCCAGGGCAGTACATTAGATCCATGCCCTTACTACTTTCTGGAAGTATTAAAGTTATGAGGCCAGATGATAATGGTGATGAACTTTTATTATATCATTTAGAGCGCGGTAGTACCTGTGCCATGACTATGACCTGTTGTGTAGGAAACACTAAAAGTGAAATACATGCAGTAACAGAAACACCTGTCAAGCTGCTCATGATTCCTGTTTCTAAAATGGAAGAATGGTCTTCTAAGTATAAAACCTGGCGCAATTATGTTTTTGCAAGTTATCATGAGCGCATGATGGAATTACTAGAAAGTGTAGATAAAATAGCGTTTCACAATATGGATGAACGTCTAGAAAACTATCTTAAAGATAAAATTAAGATACTTAATAGTAAACATATTTACACGACTCATAAAGAAATTGCGGCAGACCTACATACTAGCCGAGTGGTGATTTCAAGGTTGCTTAAAAAAATGGAAAACCTAGGTAGGATTCAATTGCACCGCAGCTTTATAGAGGTTTTATAAAATGCTTTTATGTTGGTGTTTACCAGTTGTTTCTTTTTAAAATCTGAACCAGCTGTAACTATTCAATGAGTTTTGTGTGAATCCTGTATTCCTTATACCTATTTACATTCCTAATGTCGCATATAATTCGTTTCTTTTTCGCCTATATTTCAAAATAAAATGAAACCGTAGCTTAGGCTATGCTTTAATTTTCTTTATCATCTAGTCAAAAAATAATTCAAATTAAGAATACAGCATCAGAAACATAAATTGGTATTAGATCCAGCTTTTGTGAACTTACTGTTTTACTGTGGAATCGAGTAAGTAAAAGGTTTTTTGAATTAAATACCAGTAAATGTAGCAGGTGTAATCGCTTTCATTTCCTTTTTAATAGCATCACTGACTTGAAGACCTTCTATAAATTTAGAAATACTTTCTCCTGTTATTTTTTCGTTAGTTCTAGTCAGCTCTTTTAAAGCTTCATAAGGATTAGGGTAGGCTTCACGTCTTAAGATAGTTTGTATAGCCTCAGCCACTACGGCCCAGTTATTTTCTAAGTCTTGAGCAATCTTAACTTCGTTTAATAGAAGTTTACTTAAACCTTTCATTGTTGCTTTTATAGCAATCATGGTATGTGCAAATGGGACACCTACGTTACGTAGAACAGTAGAGTCTGTTAAGTCACGCTGTAATCTTGAAATAGGTAATTTTGCAGATAAGTGTTCAAAAAGTGCATTTGCAATACCTAGGTTTCCTTCACTATTTTCAAAGTCTATAGGGTTTACTTTATGCGGCATAGCACTAGAGCCTACTTCACCTTTTTTTATTTTTTGCTTAAAGTAATCCATGGAAATGTAAGTCCATATATCTCTGTCTAAATCTATAAGAATAGTATTGATACGTTTTAAGGTATCAAATAACGACGCCATATGATCATAGTGCTCGATTTGAGTAGTCGGGAAACTGTGCGTTAAACCTAGTCTGTTTTCTACAAAATCTTCACCAAAGTTTTTCCAGTCTACCTGTGGAAATGCCACATGATGTGCATTATAATTTCCTGTTGCTCCACCAAATTTTGCTGCGTGCTGCACTTGATCTAGCATGTTTAATTGTTCTTCTAATCTAACGGCAAATACATAAAACTCTTTACCTAGTCGAGTAGGAGAGGCTGGCTGGCCGTGAGTGCGCGCCAGCATGGGAATATGAGCCCAGTCTGCACTGAGTTTTTCAAGTGTTTCTTTTAATGTCTCAATTTCGTTTCTGTAAACTTCTTCTACAGCATCTTTTATAGAAAGTGGTATTGCTGTATTGTTAATGTCTTGAGAGGTTAACCCAAAATGGATGAACTCCTTATGTTCTTCAAGACCGAGTTGATCAAATTGTTCTTTGATAAAATATTCCACGGCTTTTACATCGTGATTAGTTACTTTCTCGATGTCTTTTATAGCTTGTGCATCTGCATCAGTGAAATGGCGGTATATAGCTCTTAACTGCTCTTGGGTTTGTTCAGGAAATGGCTGGAGTTGTTGTATTCCGCTTTCGCTTAAAGCGATAAAATATTCAATCTCTACCAGCACACGGTAGCGTATTAAGGCATATTCTGAAAAGAAAGGTGCAAGGGTATCGACTTTAGAATGGTAACGACCATCTATGGGAGAAATAGCTTGTAAAGCACTAGGCATAATTATGTCTTTAAAGCGTGCTAAGATACGATTTTAAATACTGATTTTCTTAGATTTAAGAATCTAATTTATCAATAATATGACGAGCACTGGACTTAAAACCGTTACCATAATCCTCATCTAATTTTTGAAGTAGAATAGGTTTTAATTCTGGATAAATCCAGTCAAATTCTTTCCCAAATTCATATAGTGCATATACGGCATAAGCCATATTTGCAGTTTTATCTGTGGTGATTAAAACCTGAAAACAACCTTCTACCATCTGCTCACGAATCTGTTTTGTTAATAGTGCCTTTACGGTGTTTTCATGTTTGTGATAATATTTTTTAGAAAGAATACTTGCTATTTTACAAAGCGCTCGCATACCTGAGGAGTTGATGGGCATTTCATATAAGGCACCTATCTCCTTGAGGTAAGGATAACAGTATTCTTCATGTAATAAAAAGGACTGCTCTAGTGCCCAGCATGCTTGATGAGAAATCTCATTTTCTGGATTGCAAAAGTGGATGAGGTCTGGAAGTAAATCGTGTTTTACCGCAGTAGTTCCTAGACGTACTCTTTCGGCTTTATAAGCTTTGAGCTGTTCTAGTTGAGTTTTGAGTTGGTTTGCGGTCATTAATCAAAGAATGCTTTGAACTCTTTGTGTTCAGCGCCAAATTTATTTAAATCTATTGAAAAGAAAACCGATTCATTACCAGCATCGCAAATAATCTCTAAAACGTTTTGAGCATCTACTTCTCTTATTTTAGGGCGTTGACTGGTTTGTTTAGGGTCATTTTTATCATTAATCACCCAAGTTTCTTCATAAGCGATATCGCTTAGTAAACTTTTGGTTCTACAGAGCTCACCTTTGTTAGAGGCAGCAGTATAAATTGAATAAATAGTTCTTCTCGTGGTTTCAGTATTATCTGTAGGTGTTTGATCTAGTTGAATTCTAAAAAGTATACGTGCATCAGGATTAGATATAATATTATTATCCATATGAAGTCGCGATGTTTTAACACAACTAGTATTGTTCCCGTTACATGACCAATAGCCTTCTTTGCTCGATAGTTCTAGTTGTACTTTGCATCCATAACATGAAACAGAACGGTTACTGATTTTATAACCATCCTTATATTTTGTAAGTAGTGCTGCGGTTTGAATATTTTCACCGGTATTAGTTGCTACTAGTGCGTATACAAAAGTATCACTATCAGCTATTTTAATCTTTTTAATATTAAAAGTTCCAGCCTTAAAAAGATCAGGCGTTTCAGAATCATTGATCATCTCGTTCCATTCAGTTATCAATTCATCGTTTTTAATACGATCCCCATGGAATTTATAGAGTGATAATTCTTTTACTTTTTGAGCGGTTAAATCTTCAGGCATATCGTTTTCTACACAAGAAAACAAGAAACTCACTAAAATGAGCAATAAAAAAATTCTCATAAGACACCTTTTCCTAAAGATATGAAAAAATATTTTGGAAAAAATTAACCTTCTAGAGTTAATAAATCAGCCACTTTTTGTACTCCAGTACTCGCTTTTTCGGCGAGTACTTTTAAACGGCCCTTACTTTCTAAAGATGGATTAGGATCTACGAAGTATATGGGGCAGTGTTGCGGTGCAAAATCTTTAAGTCCTGCAGCTGGATAAACTTGAAGTGAGGTTCCTACTATAAGAAGTACATCTGCCTTTGCTGTAATCTCTATAGCTTGTTCCATAGCTGGAACTTCCTCACCAAACCATACAATATGTGGTCGCAATTGCGATCCAGCGTCACATAAATCACCTAAATGAAGATCATTTTCCCAGTATTTCTGGTCCATATAATTCTTACTGCTACGTACTTTGCGTAACTCACCATGTAAATGAATGACCTTAGAAGAACCAGCACGTTCATGGAGATCATCTACATTTTGTGTGATCACATGGACATTAAAATTGCGCTCCATTGCAGCGATGCAGTGATGTGCATGGTTAGGAGCTACTTCTTTTAACTGTGCTCTACGCTGGTTATAGAAATTAAGTACCAGTTCTGGATTTGCAGCAAACCCTTGTGGTGATGCGACTTCCATCACATCGTGTCCTTCCCATAAACCACCAGCATCTCTAAAGGTAGAGATTCCACTTTCTGCACTTACACCAGCGCCAGTTAATACGACTAAATTTTTCATCGGGTTAAATTATACTTTTTGAGCCTCAATAACAACTTGGTTACCATGAATGCTTGTAAAAAAAAGATAATCGGTGTCATGTTCTTTGAGTTGAAATTTTTGGCGTAATTGATGTACGCTTTCGCGGAAGTTTCTAGTCACCACAGCACGATGACTTTTACCATAGGAACGCTTTATTTCTTTAGGTTTGTATGCTTTAATTGCTTTAATTAAAAAAGTTCTTCCCGGAAAATTAATCTGTTTCTCGCTGGTAAATAGATGAGCGTCTTGGTCTATTTTTTTAAGCTCAAACTGCTCACAAATACTGCCAAAGGCTTGTGATTTCATTACAGCAGCATTAGGCTCGTAGAGGTAGGTAAGTGGCTCGCTCAGTGAAGGTAGTACTGTAGTATTCCATTTAAAATTGAGCTGTGGTTGTTCTGTTTCTAGATTTACACAGTGGATAAGAGGTGTGCATTCTTCTTTTTCAACAATCCAGAGCAGTTCTTTTACTTCATTTTTTACCGCAACTATATGCACCGCACTTACATGTTTGAGTTGTTTGAAACCGGCAGTAAGGTCTAGCATGGGTGATGTTTTAATCATCACACGTTTTCCTTTTTCTAATAATAATTTTAGATTATGGATCACGTTAGGTTCATAATCTTCTAGTAAAATAGCTTTACTATTCACGGCAGTTTTACGGCTTGGATCTAGATATATTAAGTCATAGCTATGTGGAGATCCTGTTAAGAACTCTATACCGTCACCAGCGATACTTTTTGTTTGTAACTCTTGTGCCTTAAAGGATTGTGAGGCGATTTCTTGTAATGAAGTGTTGAGTTCTACGTGTGTGGTTTTTGAATACGCTTTCGCGAAAGCGGCTATATCAATACCGAATCCGCCTGTTACATCAATCATGCGCTCACCATCATATAAGCCAGCCTTATAAAGTGCTGTGGACCAAGAGCTGGTTTGTTCTAGATTCATTTTAGGCGGGAAAATGACCTTTTTATTATTAAATAGATGCGGGAATTTAGCCCGTGCTTTTTGCAATCCCACCAGTTGTTGAGTGAGTTGCTTACTGGTGATATCAGTAAATGGGTGTTTTTTAAGAATGAAAGATGCCGCATGATCATGGAGGTGCTCCATTAAATAATCACGTACATCTTGCTGTAACAGCTTTAAATTCATCTATAAATTACGTGTGAGTTTCTGGACTATTTTATACTCGCTTAAAAACTCTTTAGAAATCACTTTAAGGGCTGTGTAAGTAGGTATAGCAAGCACTAAACCTAAGACACCAAACAATAATCCAGCAATTAAAATAATGATAAATATCTCTAGTGGATGTGATTTTACACTCTTACCAAAGATCAGTGGCTGGTTTATAAAGTTATCTATGAGTTGCACTACAGCATAGCCTATAGCTACTATGATTAACTTAGGTAGAATAGTTACCGTAAAGTCTGCATCTAGGTTATCACTGATCACAAAAGCCATCATAAGCACAGATCCTATTACTGGTCCTAAATAGGGAATAAGGTTTAACAGTGCGCAAAAAAACGCGATGATTAAAGCGTTCTCAACACCTACTATGAGTAAAATGATACTGTACAGGATAAATAATATAATTACTTGTAGCACTAGACCTATAAAGTATCGTGAGAGTAAGTTTTTAATACTATTAAAGGCTCTTAAAAATTTCTCTTCGTTCCCTTTTTTAGCAAATATTAAGACACCTTCTACAAGTAACCTGCTATCTTTTAATAAGAAAAATGTAATAAATAAAACGGTAAAAACACCGATCATGATATTACCTAGTGTGCCAAATAGAGTGTTTACAAATGCTGGAATTATCTCTACATTAAAATTTTTAATGTAGTCTAAACTTTGCATGCGATCTAGTAGGTTTACATTATCGATACCAAAGAAATCACTAACTTGAACGTTCAGTACTTCTAGATTAGCACCTACTTCATCCCAGTTGATATCTTCTAAGTTTTCCATTTGTTCCAGGACTACAGGAATAATCATGTATGTGACACTAAGCAATAGCGTTATGATTATAAACAAAGTGATTACTACGGCGAGAACATTAGGGAATTTTAACCGATCTCTTAAAAGAATTACTAATGGTCTACCTATTAAAGATAATACTGCGGCGATACCTATGTATAATATCACAGATTGTATACTCCATAAGAACCAAAACAAAAGTAAAATTCCTCCTATAATACCTAGGGCTCTTAAGATTCCATAAGCAATAGATTTTGCAGATAAGGCAGTCTGTTTCATATTAATGAGTAAAAACGTATTTAATAATATTTGCTCCCATATCCAGTGCTTTTTTGCGCACTTCTGGAGGATCATTATGTACTTCTGGGCTTTCCCAGCCGTCACCTAGATCTGCTTCAAAGGTGAATAATAGAACCAATCTACCTTCATGAAAAATACCTAGAGCCTGTGGTCGCTCACCATCATGTTCATGTATTTTAGGCAAACCTTTAGGGAATGAAGCGTGGTTATTAAAAATTTCATGGTTTGCGGGTAATTCTATAAGTTCCTTATCAGGGAACAGTTTTATAAGTTCTTTTTCTAGGTAAGGTCTCATTCCATAGTTATCATCTATGTGTAAAAAACCACCACTAAGCATGTAGTTTTTTAAGTTTTCTAGATCTTCTTCATTGAAAATTACATTACCATGTCCGGTCATGTGAACAAATGGATACTGAAAGATGTCAACACTGCTTGCCTCTACCGTTGCAATTTCAGTAGATAATTGCGTGTCTATTTCTTCATTACAGTAACTAGCTAGGTTAGTTAAGGCAGTAGGGTTTGCATACCAGTCGCCACCACCATTATATTTGAGCACTGCGATTTCTTGTGCTGCGACTAGATTAAAAGTAGCTATTAAAAGGATTAATAAATTCTTCATAAGGTCAAATATCTAACAATCTTTGAGAGGTTGAGCATTTTATCATTATTTTTTTGTTGAATAAACGGTTACTGCTTGATAAAAAGGAATACTAGTTAATCATTTAATACCGCATATAAAATCGTTTCCTTTTAAGTTTTTATACGTTAAAAAACAATTAAGCAGCTACCACTATGCAGTGATTACTTGTCTCTATAAACTTAAAAATAATTCAATTCACTTTAGCGACATTATAAACACATTATGGTAGGAGTGATATCTAATTAGGACATAAAAAAAAGCCTGAGATATAGAATATCAGGCTTTTTGAACTGCGTATTATATCGTTCTTAAAACGACTGCACCATTTTTCTAATGGCTACGAGTCGTGTTAGTAGTCCTTCTAAATATTGTAAATCGAGCATATTTGCCCCATCACTTTTTGCATTTGCTGGGTCAAAGTGTGTTTCTATAAATAAACCATCTACGTGATTCACTATTCCTGCCCTAGCAATAGTTTCTATCATGTCAGGTCTACCACCAGTAACGCCACTAGATTGATTAGGTTGTTGTAAACTGTGTGTAACGTCAAGTACGGTAGGAGCAAACTCTCTCATAGTAGGAATTCCTCTAAAATCTACAATCATATCTTGATAACCGAACATAGTACCACGATCTGTAATCCATGCTTTATCGCTTCCTGTATCTTTTACCTTCTGTACCGCATGTTTCATAGCCTCTGGAGACATGAACTGCCCTTTTTTTAGATTGACTACTTTACCCGTTTTGGCTGCGGCTACGACTAGGTCTGTTTGTCTCACTAAAAACGCTGGAATTTGTAGTACATCTACATATTCAGCGGCTTTTGCAGCATCACTTACTTCGTGAATATCAGTAACTGTAGGAACTCCAAAGGTTTCAGACACTTTACGTAATATTTTAAGTGCCTTTTCATCACCTATACCGGTAAAACTATCTATACGGCTGCGGTTTGCTTTTTTAAAACTTCCCTTAAAGACATAAGGGATTTTAAGGTCATCTGTAATTTTCACCACTTTTTCAGCGATACGCAGTGCCATATCTTCACCTTCTATAGCGCATGGTCCACACAGGAGAAAAAAGTTATCTGCCGCTGCGTGTTTGATTTTTGGGATATCTGTTAATTGCATCTGTTATTCTTTTGTTTTTAGAACTATTTCTTTGCCGCTTGCTTTCCATTTACTCAAACCGCCATCGAGGTCAAAAATTTTTATAAACCCTTTGTCTTCAAGGATTTTTGCACATTGAGCGCTTTCTAAACCACCATCACAATAAACAAGTACAGGTTCTTTATGATTCAGTTCAGCAATGATCTTTTGAAGATTTTTACTATCTAATGGTATGTTGATAGCTCCTTCTAGATGTCCTGTTTCAAACTGCTTTTTGGAACGCACATCTACTACCACAGCCGCTTCAGACTCCATAATTGCTTCAGCCTCTTCAGGGCTTATCATTTCTATGGTTCCTGCTTTTGCGTCAAAACAACTTTGAGTAACTGCAACGGCGAGCACAAGACTTAGTATTAAGAGTATTTTCTTCATCAGTATAGGTTAAGCGATGTCGCCGTCCCACTCGCTAAAACCGCCTATTAAATTATAAGTAGTTTTAAAACCCATCTGGTTCATGATCTGGCAGGCCTGAGCACTACGTCCACCAGCTCTACAATAAACGTAATAGTTCTTAGACTTATCCATTTCCTGAAGAGCTGCCATGAGTTCTTGTGGTTTGAAAATATCGTGGTGTACTGCATTTGGAATCATGCCTTCGGCCACCTCGTCATCAGTGCGCACGTCTATAATTACCGCATGATCGTCTGTTGCGATAAGTTCTTTCCATTCTTGTTTTGTTATATCTTTCATACTAAATTGAACAACTTGATGTTTCAACTATTTTTTGAGTTCCTAAATTAGTCTTTTTTATGGCGCCAAAACCACCTTCTACGTTTACTACATCATGGATACCATGGGCAGCTGCAATACTAGCAAAAATTACTGATCTATAACCACCACCACAATATACATGGTAACGTTTACTGTGATCTAGTGTGGAGAGTTCACTGTGAATTTGATCTAGCGAGTGTAATGGTACTCCATCTACGTGAGCACTATTATATTCACCAGGTTTGCGTGCGTCTATAGGGTTTACGACTGATCCATTTGCGAGACCATCTATAAAATTTTGTGCAGTAACATTTTCTGTTTGTTGCGTTTCAAAACCTGCGTTTTTCCATGCTTCAATTCCGCCATCTAGATATCCTAAGGCGTTATCATAGCCTACTCGAGCTAATCGTGTTACTGTTTCTTCTTCACGACCGTGAGGTGCGATAAAGATTATTTTCTGATCTATGTTTTCTATAAGAGCACCTACCCATGGAGCAAACTGCCCATCTAGTCCTATAAACCAGGATCCTGGAATACTTGCTGCGGTGTACTCTTGTGGAGTGCGCACGTCGAGTACTAGATAATCTCCATCATCTACCAGTGCCTTAAAAGACTGGGCATTCATAGCGGTATTTCCTCGAGAAATAATCTCGTCTATACTAGAATTAACACCTTTATTCATCCACACGTTTTTAGGGAAATAAGCAGGTGGTGGCGCTATACCAGTAGTCAGTTCTTTTATAAAATCTTCCTTACTCAAATCTGTAGCAAGGGCATAATTAGTCTTCTTTTGATTTCCTAAGCTGTCATAAGTTTCTTTACTCATACTCTTACCACAAGCACTTCCTGCACCATGCGCTGGATATACGATAATGTCATCTGGTAATGGCATGATTTGATGGTGTAAGGAATCATACAAATGACCAGCGAGATCCTCAGTGCTTAAGTCAGACTTTGCGGCAAGATCTGGTCTTCCCACATCACCTATGAATAATGTATCACCTGTAAAAATTGCTTTTTCTTTACCTTCTTCGTCTTTTAATAAGTAGCAAGAAGATTCCATGGTATGACCAGGCGTGTGTAGTAGTGTAAATGTTACTGCTCCTACTTGAAAAACTTGTCCGTGTTTTGCTTTCGCGAAAGCGTAACTCGTCTCAGCATTAGGGCCTAATACAATGGTAGCACCTGTCTTATCTGCTAGATCTACGTGACCAGAAACAAAATCTGCATGAAAATGTGTGAGGAACACGTATTTAATGGTAACCTTATCTTGAGCTGCTCTATCTATATATTGTTGTACTTCTCTTAATGGGTCTATAATAACAGCCTCACCAGCCGATGCGATGTAATAAGCACCTTGAGCAAGACATTTAGTGTAATGTTGTTCTAAAATCATGTGTTGTGAGCTATTCTTTGTGCAAAAATACGATTTTGAAATAGTTCTAAATAGAAAAACCCATGCATAAACATGGGTCTAGGATTAATAAAATGGATGGTATTATTTTTTAATAGAACATCCTATGGCAACGGTTTTAGATGGATTAATTTCTTCACCATTTATCAAGTGGTTTACAGCATCCCTGAGATAATCATTTTTAATAGCGCTTGCATCTTTATGATTATCATCTATGGCTCCTATATATTTAACAATGTTCTCACCATTTTCCTTTTGTAGTAAAAACACATGTGGTGTTTTAGTAGCTCCATATTGCGGATATATTTTCTGTCCTGCGTCAAAAAGGTAAGGAAAAGTAAACCCTTTTTCCTGAGCTCTCACTTTCATATTTTCAAAACTATCTTCTGGATAAGCTGCTGGGTTATTAGGATTAATAGCAATAACTGGATAACCTTGTTCTTTAAACTCTTTATCTAGGGCTATAATGCGATCTTCATAAGCCACAGAATAAGGGCAGTGATTACAAGTAAATATCACTATAAAACCTTGAGCCTCTTTAAAGTCTTTTAAAGAAACCATGGTGTCATCTATGTTTTTAAGCAAAAAGTCTGTTGCCACATCACCTATATCATAGCCGTTTATAGCTCTTGCTGTAGTCGTTTTCTTTTTTATGGTATTTGGGGTTTCGTTTTCATGGTCTTTATTAGTGTCAAAACTAATAATGCCACTGGCTAAAACAGCTATTAACGCCATAACGGCAACTGCGGTTAATACTTTTAATGTTTTCATGATTATTTATTCATTAAGGATAATACCTCTGTTTCTAACTCCTTATATTGAAATTCTTGATTAAAGAATTTTTTTTGATTCTTATATTTTAATAGTGTAACTGGAATAGCGCCATCCCAGTGTTGATCTACCATAGGGATGTACTCTGCGGCATAAGGGTGATTCAATAACTTTACTTGCGACTGGATGTTGTTCTTTTTAAGAAAAGGGTTCACTTTACTTTCTAGGTTTTCCACATCATCTAAAGAGATGAGTATGACATCAATATCATCTTTATATGCGGCTTGTAATTTTTCAAAAGCAGGTAATTCATCTACACATGGTTTACACCACGTAGCCCAGAAGTTAATAACTTGAAGTTTTTCAGGGGCTCCATCCATTAAGTGAGTCATGCCCTCAAGATCTATAACGATTGCCTTTTGTGGAACAGGCTCACTACAGGAAATAACGATTAATAACAATAAGGGGAAAATAATATTCTTCATAAGGTCAAAGATAATACAGCTTTAGAATATGATATTTATTTTAACTACCCTTAGCATTTGCTTGTTAATTAATCTTAAGAAATAATGCTGGTCCTACATTTAATACCAAATTGAATCTATTTTAACGACATTTTAAACACAAATAGGTATGAAAGCCTAAAAAAAGTCTCAATTCATGGGAATAGAGGCTTTCATTTTTTCTACTATTTTAAAGGCTGCTGGACAAATAGCGGTATTCTTTACCGTTAGATTTCCTATTTGTTGGAATTTGCGCCGGTCTGTATGTGGATATTCTCTACAGGCTTTGGGCCTGACTTCATATATAGAACAATAATTATCTGCTCCTAAGAAATGACATGGTACTTGCTGTAGGACATAATCATTATCTTCATCCACACGTAAAAACTGGTCAATGAAATCGCTAGGTTTCATTTTAAAGTGCTTTGCAATTCTATCGATGTCTTTATGAGTAAATAAAGGTCCGGTGGTTTTACAGCAATTTGCACAAGTAAGACAATCTACATCTTCAAAAGTTTCATCGTGCAGTACTTGCATGCGAGCGTCTAGATCTCGCGGTGTTTTTTTCTTAAGTCTTTTAAAATATGCTTGATTCTCCTTTTTCTTTTGGGCAGCAAGTTGCGGTAACGATTTTAAAAAATCTTCCATTATTTACATTTTCTATAAGTCATAAAGCTCATATACCTCATTAACTTCACGTAGTTATATGACTCTAAATAAAGTTTAGTGAGTCTCTTTAAATTATGCGTTACTAATAACAGAGTTTAAAACTGGATTTATTTAAGTCCTATAGCGTTTCTACCAGAAAATGAAATGCATGTTTTGTAAAACTCGCTTTGAACACTTACACACTATACAGGAAGTCGTGTTTTTAAATTATGATCTGTTTGCCGCTCTGTGACGTTCTCTAGCGAGTAATGTGTTTTTTAAAAGCATAGCTATGGTCATAGGACCTACACCACCAGGAACCGGTGTGATATGGCTTACTTTTTTAGATACATTTTCGTAATCTACATCACCAGTGATGTAGTAACCACGTTCACGAGACTCATCTGGGACACGAGTGATTCCCACATCTATAATTACTGCATCATCTTTTACCATTTCTGCTTTTAAGAATCCTGGTACACCTAGTGCTGTGATAATAATATCTGCCTGTGATGTGATTTGAGTAATGTTTTTTGTGTGACTATGAGTAAGTGTTACCGTAGAGTTTCCTGGGAAACCTTTTCTACCCATTAAAATACTCATAGGTCTACCTACGATGTGTGAACGACCTATCACTACCGTATGTTTCCCTTTAGTATCCACATTATAGCGGTCTAATAATTCCAAAATCCCAAAAGGAGTCGCAGGAATAAAAGTACTCATATCCAGAGCCATTCTACCAAAGTTAGTAGGATGGAAACCGTCCACATCTTTATCTGGATCTACGGCCATTAAGACTTTCTGGGTATCTATTTGTTTAGGAAGTGGTAGCTGCACGATGAACCCGTCAATCTCTGGATTATTGTTAAGTTTTTCAATTTCCCTTAAGAGTTCTGTTTCACTGGTCGTATTAGGCATGCGCACCATAGTGCTTTCAAAACCCACACGTTCACAAGCACGAACTTTAGAACCTACATAAGTTAAACTAGCACCATCATTCCCTACAATTACAGCAGCGAGGTGAGGAACTTTTTCTCCTTTATTTTTCATTTCTTGAACGATCTCTGTAATCTCGTTCTTAATGTCGTTACTTGTTTTTTTTCCGTCGAGTATAGTCATTTTGGTGAATTATTGCCAATTGCCCATTTTTAAATTGCTTGCGCAATTATAGATTGTCAATTAAAATTAATAGTTATATATCGTATTTTTTTCCCTTTCGGTCACTTTTTTTAAGATATTTCATAGAACCAGCGGTTTGCGCTTTACAATTCTCCATTTTTGAAGCTATATCAAGAAACTTATTTTGATCTACATATTTTCTATCAAGGCATCTGTATAATTGAGATTTTGATTCTCCACAACTTGCTTTAGCAATGCTTAAGAACTGTATAAACTCTTTATTACCGTCTCTATCAAATCCTTCGGCAATGTTATCCATAACAGAGGCTGTTGAACGATTTAATTAATTCCACAAACCATAATCTTTTTGAAGATCACTAATTAAATATAGGTCGTAAACGTCGTTACATATTTCTCTAGATTTCTTCCATATTTCGAGGTCTTCAAATGATTGGTAATGAGCCATAGGTTGTTTTCTTAATAAAAATAGGAAATCACTATCTCATTTTACCTAGCGCATTCATCATGGCTTTTCCTTTACCACCTTGCATCATCTTCATCATTTTGCTCATTTGATCAAACTGCTTTAAGAGTTGATTTACCTCTGTTACAGTCGTACCACTACCTTTTGCGATTCTTTTTTTACGAGAACCATTAATGACTTGTGGTTTTGTGCGTTCTTCTACGGTCATGGAATGTATAATAGCCTCTATTCCTTTAAAAGCATCATCATCTATATCTACACCTTTGAGCATTTTTCCGGCACCTGGGATCATTCCCATAAGGTCCTTCATGTTACCCATTTTCTTGATTTGCTGGATTTGGGAAAGAAAATCATCAAAACCGAACTGGTTTTTTGCAATCTTCTTGCTTAGTTTGCGTGCCTCTTCTTCGTCAAACTGTTCTTGAGCTCGTTCTACAAGGGAAACCACATCTCCCATTCCTAGGATACGATCTGCCATACGTTCTGGGTAGAACACGTCTATCGCTTCCATTTTTTCTCCTGTACCTATAAACTTTATAGGCTTATCCACCACAGTTTTAATAGATAGAGCCGCACCACCGCGAGTATCACCATCTAACTTAGTAAGGATCACACCGTCAAAGTTGAGACGATCATTAAAAGCCTTGGCAGTGTTTACTGCATCTTGTCCTGTCATCGCATCAACCACAAAAAGAGTTTCTTGAGGTTTTATAGCCGCATGAACATTTGCAATTTCGGTCATCATTTGCTCATCTACAGCAAGACGACCAGCGGTATCAATAATTACAGCATTGAAACCATTTTGTTTTGCATGAGCAATGGCAGCTTGAGATATTTTAACGGGATCTTTTTCATCACGGTTAGAAAAAACCTCAACTCCTACACTTTCTCCCACCACGTGTAACTGGTCTATGGCGGCAGGACGGTATATATCACAAGCTACTAAAAGAGTTTTTTTGCTCTTTTTAGTTTTTAAAAAGTTAGCCAGTTTTCCTGAAAATGTCGTTTTACCAGAACCTTGTAGTCCTGACATAAGAATCACCGTAGGGTTACCAGTAAGATTCAAGCCTATAGCGTCACCACCCATGAGCTCAGTAAGTTCATCTTTTACGATCTTAGTAAGAAGCTGACCTGGTTTAAGAGTAGTAAGTACTCCTTGCCCTAGGGCTTTTTCTTTAGCACGAGCGGTAAATTCTTTGGCTATTTTATAGTTTACATCGGCATCTACTAGGGCACGACGTATTTCTTTAAGGGTATCTGCTACGTTTACTTCGGTAATGCTACCATGTCCTTTAAGGACATGCATCGCTTTATCGAGTTTGTCAGTTAAATTATCAAACATATTTTTGACTCATTTTTTGAAGATTGCAAAGATAGAATTTCGCTGCTTGTGTTTCAAGAATTTAGAGCTGTTTCTTGTCTCGCTTTCGCGAAAGCGTAATTACACCAAATGGAATTTATAAAGTCTTCATACATAGTTTCTTTTTTAATTACTTTTTACTTAAATCTATTTCTTTAGCTAGGGCTATGCAAAGAATTTACACCTTCAACTAAGCTATGAAATAATTCAATTTATTTTTTTAAATACATTTATATTAGTTATTGCTAGACCTTATTGTTATAACAAATTATTTTTTATGAATTCCATGCATCACAAAAACATGGGGGAAAGTAATGCCACCTAAAAAAGCAACAATCACCGATAGGAACAGAACTGTTTTTTCATTTAGGAAGTAATATAATACTCCTAGAAATAGTAAAGCAGTGATCCAGAATAAAATGGATGATTTTACATATTGTATTATCGCACGTTTATTAACAGCACCTTGTAAGTGATCTATTTGATGATATATAGAAGGTATGCTGTGCCAAAGAATAAAGTAAATAGTAAATCCCCATATTAAACTACTACTGGCAAATATGATATATATGACAATCAAATAAAGTATTTCTTTTAAAAGGTGAGTTATTGCTACTTTATTTAAAACAATGATTCCTAATAGTAAGGTAGTAACTGCAAGAATGTAAAAAGTCCATTTTAAGTAACTTAGAGTTATTGTGCGGTGAATTAAGTCATGAATAATAGAAAGACTATAAGTACTATTTAAATATAATAAGGCCATGATAATACTGAGGCCATAAGTGGTTATAAAAAGTGTTTTACTAATGCTGCTCTTTAACGAGTATCTTTCAAAATGTTCCTGACCAAAATGAAATCCACTCACAATTAAAAAAAGAGCGAGCACTATGTCTGGAATTATAAAGAAGGCTATAAATCCAGCTATTACTGCAGCTGCATAAATACTTATAAAGAGAATCGATTTACTTAACGGCAAGTTCTTGTTTTTAAAATATATCTTTAAATCATTTGCTCCATGTCCTACGCCTATAGATAAAATAAGGAAATACCCAACGTTAATTTCAAGTTCTTTAGGTATTTGAATAGCGAGCCATAACCCAATAAAACTTAGAATAAGAATGACCTCATATAGTCGAGAAGAAAGGTTCATCAAAATTTTTGTTTAAAATTAACATTATAAAATTAAACATTATTGTTCAAACTTTCATACATTTACTTGAACAAAAAAACAAAAACATGAACAAATTACTTTTATCTATCGATGTAGCGCGTTTAGCTGCAGATGATTACGTAGGATTTACATTCTTTGTGGGATGTATGGCTATGATGGCAGCAAGTGCTTTCTTTTTCTTATCAATGAACTCCTTTGATAAAAAGTGGCGCACTTCAATTTTAGTATCAGGTTTAATTACCTTTATTGCAGCAGTACATTACTGGTACATGAGAGATTACTGGTCTGGATTTCAAGAATCTCCAGTATTCTTTAGATACGTGGACTGGGTCCTTACGGTTCCATTAATGTGTGTAGAGTTTTATTTAATTCTGAAGGTAGCAGGAGCTAAAAAGTCTCTAATGTGGAGATTAATCTTCTTCTCAGTGATTATGTTAGTAACTGGATACTTTGGAGAAGCAGTAGATCGTGATAACGCATGGTTATGGGGTCTTATTTCTGGTATCGCATATTTCGTTATAGTTTACGATATATGGTTCGGTCAGGCTAAAAAACTAGCAGTTGCTGCTGGTGGAGATGTGCTTGCAGCACATAAGACTTTATGCTGGTTTGTACTTGTAGGATGGGCTATTTATCCTTTAGGTTATATGGCAGGTACTCCAGGATGGTATGATGGACTTGCAGATCTAGGGTTACAAATGGATGTGATCTACAACATAGGAGATGCGATCAACAAAATAGGCTTCGGTCTAGTAGTGTATAACCTAGCGGTTCAAGCCTCAAAAAAGACTGAAGCTTAAAATAACTTCATAGTATTTTAAATTACCCCTTAGAAATAAGGGGTTTTTTTATGAGTTATAATGATGTCGCATTTCAGCTTTTAATTGAAAACAACTCTTAATTTTCTTTACACTAAAATTTGTCGACACTTATTTTTTATACCAAAATTAATGTGTCACTGAGTTGCCGTTAAGGCGATAGAAAAATTATAAAAAAAGCGTGTTGGAAAAAATGCCAACACGCTTTTAAGTATTAAAATAGGTGTTACCTAGTTAATTCCTACTACTTCTAGTTCAAAAACGAGGTCCTGACCAGCGAGTGGATGGTTTGCATCTACTACGATGTGATCTTCTTGAACCTCTGCAACTCTTAACTGGCGCTCTGTTCCATCTGGGTTTTGAGAAACAAGTCCCATTCCTACTTCTGGTTGTACTTCTTGAGGTAGTTGAGCACGATCTACCTTGTGGAAATTTTCTTTTATTACTTCACCATAAGCTTCGGCCATAGGGATTTCTATGGTTTTTTTCTCATTAACCTTCATGTCTATCAGGCCGTTTTCAAAACCTGGGATTAACATTCCTTGACCTAACTGTGCTTCTAGAGGATCTCTATTTTCTGAACTGTCAAAAACTTGACCTGTAGATTTTAACTTTCCTGTGTAATGCACTCTTACGGTGTCATTTGCTTTTACTTGACTCATAAATTTTGATATTTTTTATCAGCGACAAAGGTATGGATTAGAACTGCCAAGCCAAATGAAAGTGTGGTTAATGTCCTGAATTTAAGAAAGGTTTAGGGATATGATGAAAAACAATATTAAGGTATGCTCACAACTCAAAGACTCATAGCTCACATAATCAACAACTTTACCCTTAATCATCATTTAACTTAACAAAACCTTAAAAACCAATAAATAAGACTATTTTTGCAGCCGCTTAGAAGCATTATTTTTTATGAAAGATATTAGAAACATTGCCATTATTGCTCACGTAGACCACGGTAAGACTACGTTAGTAGACAAAATTTTACACCATTGTGAAACCTTCCGTGAGAATGAAACTACCGGAGATTTAATTCTTGATAACAACGATATTGAACGTGAACGCGGGATTACCATCCTTGCAAAAAACGTATCAGTAATGTATAAAGGAACTAAAGTTAACATCATAGACACGCCTGGTCACGCCGATTTTGGTGGTGAAGTAGAACGTGTTCTTAACATGGCTGATGGTGTACTACTTCTGGTAGATGCTTTTGAAGGTCCTATGCCACAAACACGTTTTGTATTGCAGAAAGCAATCGACTTAGGGTTGAAACCTTGTGTAGTTGTGAATAAAGTAGATAAAGAAAACTGTACTCCTGATGAGGTGCATGAATCTGTTTTTGACTTAATGTTTGAACTAGGTGCTGAGGAATGGCAACTGGATTTCCCTACCGTTTACGGTAGTGCAAAAAACAACTGGATGAGTGAGGACTGGAAGAATGAAACCACTGACATCGAGCCACTTCTAGATATGGTAATCGAGCATGTTCCAGCTCCTAAGGTAGAAGAAGGAACGACTCAAATGTTAATTACATCTTTAGATTTCTCTAACTATACAGGACGTATTGCCATAGGTCGAGTAAAAAGAGGATCTATTAAAGAAGGTCAAAACGTTACCTTATGTAAGCGTGATGGATCACAGACTAAAACTAAGGTTAAGGAAGTTTACGTTTTTGATGGAATGGGAAAGGCCAAAGCTAAAGAAGTAATGGCCGGTGATATTTGTGCGATTGTAGGTCTAGAAGGTTTTGAAATAGGGGACAGTGTTGCCGATTTTGAAAATCCTGAAGCTATGGAAACCATAGCCATAGATGAGCCTACTATGAGCATGTTGTTTACGATTAATGATTCGCCTTTCTTTGGTAAAGATGGAAAATTTGTGACCTCACGTCATATTAAAGATCGTTTAACTAAAGAAGTAGAAAAAAACCTTGCATTACAAGTACATGAAACTGATAGTGCAGATAAGTTCATGGTCTTTGGTCGTGGAGTATTACACCTTTCTGTTTTAATAGAAACGATGCGTCGTGAAGGTTATGAATTACAGATAGGACAGCCACAAGTAATTATTAAAGAAATAGATGGTGTTAAATGTGAGCCTATAGAAGAGCTTACTATAGACTTGCCAGAAACGGTAAGTGGTAAGGCTGTTGAGATGGTAACCTTGAGAAAAGGAGAAATGACTAGTATGGCGCCTAAAGGTGAACGTATGGTTTGTGAATTTAAAATTCCTTCTCGTGGTATTATAGGATTACGTAATCAGTTGATCACCGCAACGGCTGGTGAGGCAATTATGAATCACCGTTTTGTAGGTTTTGAACCATATAAAGGAGAAATTGCTGGACGTATTAACGGTTCTATGATCTCTATGGAAAAAGGAACTTCTATTCCTTACTCTATGGATAAGTTACAAGATCGTGGTAAATTCTTTATAGCTCCAGGTGAAGAGATTTATGGAGGTCAGGTAGTAGGAGAGAATTCTAGACCAGATGACCTTGCTATTAATCTTACTAAAACTAAGAAATTATCTAACGTGCGTAGTGCAGGTAATGATGATAAAGTAAAAATAGCTCCACCGGTTAAATTTACCTTAGAAGAAGCTCTAGAATACATCCAAAAAGATGAATATGTAGAGGTGACGCCTAATCACCTCAGGTTACGTAAAATTTTCTTAGATGAAAATGAGCGTAAACGTGCAGGAAAACAACTTTCTTAATGGATTCATTAAGTGGAGATAAAATAAAAGCAGATTCTTTTGAATCTGCTTTTTTTATGAACATTGCTATTGATTCTTCTCTTTGTGGTAAGCAAGTGTTTTATACCCATTTACATTCCTAATGTCGCATATAATTCGTTTCTTTTTTGCCTATATTTCAAAATAAAATGAAACCGTAGCTTAGGCCATGCTTTAATTTTCTTTATCATCTAGTCAAAAAATAATTCAAATTAAGAATGCGGCATTAGAAGCATAAAGTGGTATTAAATCACAAACCTTCTACTATCTTAGCATCTTGAAATAGTCCTATTGAGTATTAAAATAGTAACATATCAAAACGATAATGCTGCCTTATGGAATGCTTTTATTAAGCAATCTGTTAATGGTACTTTTTTGTTAGAACGTGATTTTATGGATTACCACAAGGACCGTTTTCAAGATGCAAGTTTACTCATTTATAAAGATGATGTCCTTCTAGCATGTGTTCCTGGAAATACCGTTAAAGACTCATTTTATAGTCATCAAGGACTTACCTATGGTGGTGTTTTTATTAAAAATGACTTAAGCTCTGAAATGCTTCAAGAAGTCATAAAAGAGTTGATAAAATATCTTCAGAACACTTTTCATGCGATTGAGTTCAGGTGGCAACCACAGATTTATAATGTGCGGCATGATGAGGTATTAAGATTTTTTAATAACTATGGTTTTACTACAATTGATACTTTAAATAATCTTCATTTAGATTACCAGCAATCGCCTAAAATTTCTTCAAAGAAAACGGCAGGCTATCGCAATGGTAAATTTGATGAGTTGAGATTAGAGATCAATCACGA
The DNA here is from genome assembly GCF_965660805.1 of Nonlabens sp. GTDB lineage: Bacteria > Bacteroidota > Bacteroidia > Flavobacteriales > Flavobacteriaceae > Nonlabens. Next base: position 21,645 of record NZ_CBFIBE010000017.1, read on the forward strand.
TTTTGAATCCTTCTGGAATCAGGTTTTGATACCGCAATTAAATTCCAGACATGATGCAAAACCAGTACACAGCATCGCCGAAATGGAATTACTTGCCTCTAGATTTCCAGACTCCATAAAACAATACCTGATATATGAAAGTGAGCAGTTACTGGCAGGTGTTACCTTTTTTAAAAAAGGAACTATTGTAAAATCACAATATGCTGCAGCTACCGTTCCAGGTATGAAAAAAAGTGCGCTCGACTTTTTGTATCTCGAGGCTATACGAGATTTTAAAGGTCAAGGATTTAATTATATAGATTATGGACATGTTAACCATCCAGATGGTTCTGTGAATAGAGGTTTGCAACGTTTTAAAGAGGAATTAGGAGCTGTAAACCAAACGGTTTACAGGTCACAATGGACTAAAAATTAAAGATGAAGTATAGTAAACGCTCCTTACATTTTGCTTGGATTTCACTCATTATCGCATCCCTGTTTTTAATTTTATCTCAAATTTCTAGAGATTCTAGTACCCAGTGGGATGGTGTGGTTAGTTATTTAATAACCTTTCAGTATATGAGTATATTAATAGGTTTTACTATGGCTATGCTAGGCTGGAGAGAAGAAAAAACTAAAGCTCAGCGCTGGGCATTTTTTATGAATGTACTTCTATTTATGGCTTTAGCAGCTTATTTTTTAGGGACCTACATTTATAAAATGACTTAAAAAGTAAACATGCGTTCATACTTTATTATTTTTAAACACGTTTTAACCACACCATAATTTATATTTTGAAGATACCTTATTTGCCATTACGAGAACTTAATGAGCGGTTTACCGTTCAAGATGAGCAAGCTTTTAAAAGAGTTCACGCATCTGGAAGGTTTATAGGTGGTGATGAGGTACAGCTTTTTGAAAAAGAATTTGCGGGCTACTGCGGTGTTTCAAATGTGGTTTCTACAGGAAATGGTCTGGATGCGCTCACCATCATTCTCCTTGCCGAAAAGCAATTAGGAAACTTGCCAGAAAATGCAAAAATTTTGCTGCCGGCACATACTTATATTGCTACTTTTCTAAGTATTGCTCATGCTGGAATGCAACCAGTTCCGGTAGATGTTACAGAACTTTTACTGAGCGTTGAAAATCTTAAATCACAGATCGATCGAGTAGATGGAATTATAGCGGTAGATTTATATGGTAAGTTAGTAGGTGATGAGGTATACGCTTTCGCGAAAGCGCAACAAAAACCCATTTATTGTGACAGTGCACAATCTCACGGAGCCATTAATGCATCGGGTCACCGATCAGGTTGCCTGGCTAAAGCTAGCGCCTTCTCGTTTTACCCGACTAAAAATTTAGGAGCTTTAGGTGATGGTGGCGCGATAACTACAAATGATTCTGAACTGGCAAGAGTAGCCAGACAAATCGCAAACTACGGTCGTGAAAACCGATTTAAAAATCCATTAAAAGGTGTGAATAGCCGTCTAGATCCTATTCAAGCTGCTTTTTTAAGAAATAGACTTCTTATCCTTGATGCAGATAATGCTCATAGAGTAGCCATAGCACAACGTTATTTTAACGAAATGACTAATGACCACGTGCGACTTGCATCAGCTGATTTCCTAGCACATAACGCTGTACATGTTTTTCCTGTTTTTGTCCTTGATAGAGCACATTTTCAAGATTATTTAGCACAAAAAGGGATAGAAACTAATGTGCACTATCCGTTGCCACCTCACCTACAAGAAGCTTTTCAAGAACTCAATGATCTATCATTTCCACAAACAGAGTACCTTCATAAAACAGAGGTAAGTTTACCATGTCATCCATTATTAAGTGATGCTGAAATGAGCTATATCATAAATGCCATTAATTCTTATTAATGAGATCGCTTTACGATTTTTTTAAAAACAATTTATTGCTTAAAATAGCGAGCTTTAATGGAGTTTTTATAGTTCTTAAAATAGGAATAGGCGTAGTTATGTCTAAAATTATTGCAGACTATGCAGGTGCTGCTGGTATGGCTATTATGGGGAATTTGCGCAATTTTACACAAGGTGTACAGACATTTTCCATATTAGGGTTTGAACATGGACTGGTTAAGTATGCCGCTGCTTATCATAAAGATTTACCATCACTTAAATCTCGTTTTAAAACAGCATGGACTCTGGCTATAACGGCAAGTGTTCTACTCGCCTTAATCATCTTTATAGGAGCTTCATGGCTGGATAGTTACTTGATAGCGAGTGACGTGTCATTTGTAAATCTTTTTAGACTTTTTGCGATATCATTGCCTTTCTATGTGTTTTTTATCTTCATGACTTCCATCTTACAAGGATTTCAGGTTTTTAAAAAATATATCACCTTACAGATCATAGTAAGTGTGACTATTTTCTTGATGTCGGCATATTTGATATATAACTATAATCTGACAGGAGCTTTATATGGAATTGTGATGGTTCCCTTTGTGCAGTGTTTGATCGCTATATTTATTTTTAAAAATGCTGTTAAAGGTGCTGTTTCTCTTAATGAACTCATAGGTTTTAACTGGGATATTAAACTATCTCGTAAGTTGTTTTCATTCAGTATTATGGCGCTAGTGAGTGCTTTTTTATTACCTACAGTTGCTATATTGGTACGTAATGAGGTGCGTGTGCAAGTAGGAGATATAGAGGCAGGCTGGTGGGAAGGAATGGTACGTGTTTCTAGTTATTATTTGTTATTTGCAACCAGCTTGATAAGCATGTATGTGCTACCTAAACTCAGTTCAAGCGGTAGTGCAGCTCATTTTAGAGCAACAGTGTTCTACTTTTATAAAACTATTTTACCATTATTAATGATAGGACTAGTAATGGTGTTCTTAACTCGGGATTACATTATTCTATATTTATTTAATGAAGAATTTGAAGGTATGCGACCACTTTTTAAGTGGCAATTAATGGGAGATTTTATAAAAATCGTAACTACGGTTCTAGCTTTTCAATTTGTAGCACGCAATGATATTAAAAGATATCTTATAGCTGAGATCCTAAGTGTTCTATGCTTCTACATGTTCAGTATGTTGTTATTACCGCACTATGGAGTAGAAGGAATAGTTATGGCTCATTTGTGTAACTATGCCACTTATTTAGTACTCCTACTTATATTGTTAAGAAAAGAGCTATTTAATTTTTCTTCTTAGGATCTTGCTGAATAGGAAATGCAAGAAAGACAAAAAAGGAAGTAAGGAGTATTCATATTATTCTTTTTCTATAGTATGGAGATAGTTTTGATATTCTGTTTTTATGAATTCAGTACCGTACTCGTTTACAATTTCTTTATTCATCGCCCGCGCATAGCACATTTCTTGAGGCGTCATGGTACAACCTTTAGATTCAAAAGAGATGTTGTACTTACTTTTCATAAGAGCTAGAAAATCTGGAGCACTGGTCATGGGGTTTGCCATTAAACCATAGTTCACATAAATAAACTCTTTACGTGCTGCCATTACAGCAGCGTTTTCTTGTATTGCTTCACAGGTTAAGCTGTCCTGAGAAATGAGTGTTTTTACTTTATGATCTGAAACGTTTTCATTAGTCTGACCACTGGTAATCATTCCAGTAAACACAGCAATAGTACATAAAAGGTATTTCATATCTTCTTTAATAAGTTCTCTCCAATAAATGTGCCTACTTATGAGGAGTGGCTATCTTTGTAATTAAAATAAATTAATACTGGGTGATGTTGTAGGTTACGCTTTCGCGAAAGCGTAATTCACAAAATCACTATTTTTAAACCACTTCCCATGCAGCTTAATCTACGCAGACCTATTTGTTTTTTTGATCTAGAAACAACAGGAACTAATATTTCAAAAGATCGTATAGTAGAGATTTCAATTCATAAAGTACTGCCTGATGGATCTGAGAAAACATATACATATAAAGTGAATCCTACGGTTCCTATTCCTGCTGAAACTACTGCTGTACATGGTATTACTGATGAAATGGTGAAGGACGAGCCTGTATTTAAGGAACTAGCACACGAGATCCATAACCTTATTAAAGATTCAGATCTCGCTGGATTTAATTCTAATAGATTTGACATTCCTTTACTTGCTGAGGAGATGTTGCGTGCTGGAGTAGATTTTGACATGGGAAATCGCAATGCGATAGATGTTCAAAATATCTTTCATAAAATGGAGCAACGCACTCTAGTGGCTGCTTATAAATTCTATTGTAATAAAGATCTAACTGATGCGCATAGTGCTGAGGCAGATACTGTCGCTACTTATGAGGTCCTGAAAGGTCAGCTGGATAGATATCCTGAACTGGAAAATGATATGAACGCACTAGCAGAGTTTTCTACGAGACGCAAACCAATAGATTTTGCTGGAATGCTCGCTTTTAATGAAAAAGGCGAGGAGTGTTTCAACTTTGGAAAACATAAAGGTAAAAGAGTAGTTGATGTACTTGAAAAAGAACCTGGTTATTACAGCTGGATTCAAAATGCAGATTTTCCTTTGTACACTAAAAAAGTCCTTACGGCTATTAAGTTACGCGGCTTTAATAATTAACCCTTGTAGAGGTAGTTAGGTTACTTCAATATTTTACAAAACATTGGTTTGACTGAGGTTATGATCATACTGTGGTTATAAGTATAGTGTTTCTGTTGTGTTTTTTTTAATTACATTTGAATAAAACCTGACCATTGAAAACCTTATCTTTTTTAACATTACTACTACCATTCTTGTGTTTTACTCAAGAGCTACCGCCATTAAAAAATTATGAGCCTTCAGAGTATAGTGCTGGTAATCAGAACTGGATGATTTCTGAAGCTCAGGATCATTTTATTTATGTGGCAAATAATAAAGGGTTGCTGGAATTCAATGGTGCTCAATGGAGTCTTTATAAAACACCTAACGAGAGTATAATGAGATCTGTGAAGGTGGCAGGTGATCGCATTTATACGGGTTGTTACATGGATTTCGGTTACTGGAAAAAAGATGAAAGTGGTAACTTAAACTACACTTCTTTAGTTGAAACACTAAATGTTACCGTTAAAGAAGATGAGCAATTCTGGAATATTATCATAAATGAAGATTATGTGCTATTTCAATCGTTATCAAATATATACTCATACCGTATAAGTGATGGAGTGGTAACTACTCTCGTTTCTGACTCTAGAATTAATAAATTTTTTAAAGTAGGCGATCGTTATTATTACCATGTATTAGAAAAAGGACTGTTTACGATATCTAACCAAAAGTCAGAAGCCGTTAACGAATCTAAGTTTTTTAAAGAAAACACCGTGGTTTTCATGTTTGAAAAGGATTCTCATTTTTACTTTATTACTGAAGATGCTCGCATTTATAAACTGGAGAATAAGGAACAAATATTTGTTTCAAAAGTTAACCTAGATGAAGACTTAACTATTTATAGCGCCTTAATGCTGAGCGATGGATCATTACTATTAGGGACCATTTCAAACGGCTTGATTTCTATAAACATAGATGGCACGACAAATTTTGAGATGAGCCAAGGCAATGGACTCATTAATAATACTTGTCTTTTTGTGTTTGAGGATTTAAATAAAAATGTGTGGTTGGGATTAGATAATGGTATAAGTTCTATAAATATAGATTCTCCTTATCTTATTTATAATGATAAAGAAGGTTTGCTAGGAACTGTCTATGATTCTTTTTTTCATAAGGATAAACTATACCTAGGGACTAATCAAGGATTGTTCTATAGAGAAAAAGAGGACAGTGACTTTAAATTTATGGAAGGAACTCAAGGTCAAGTATGGTCTATTACAGAGTTTAATGGAGATGTTTTTTGTAACCATAACTCGGGTGTTTTTATAATTAAGAATAAAAAAGCTGAGAGAATAAAGGGAATTAAAGGCGTTTGGGATATACATCCTTTAGAAAATGAAACCTCTTTTTTAATAGCTGGTACTTATGATGGTCTTTATATGTTAAGTAAAGAAAGTGGAAAATGGCAATTAAGGAATAAGTTAACGGGTTTTGATATCAGCTCTAAAGATGTAGAGGTAGTAAACGCAAAAGAAATTTATGTAAACCATGAGTATAAAGGAGTTTTCAGGCTTTCTATTCAGCCCGACTGGACTCAAGTAGAGAGAATAGAGAAACTTGATTACTTAGGTAAAGGAATAGGTTCTGATATTAAAAGCTTTAAGGGGAAATTATTTTTTGCTAAGCAGGATTCCTTGTTTATTAAGGAGTCAGGACAAGAAAAATTTATCTTTAATGAAGAATTGAGCACTGTAGTAGAGCAAAGTATTTATACATCTGCCACTTTAATAGATAATAATGATTATTTATGGGTGTTTAATAGTGCTTATATCTCTAAGATAGGTGTAGAAGATATAGATGGATCTTATTTCATTGAAAAAATATTCTTAAGTAAAGATGTGCGAAATGAAAAAGTAGGCTACGAAAGCCTAACTCCATTAAGTGTTGGCACTTACATTATTGGGTCTTCTTATGGATATACTGTATTTAATGAAAGCAGGATTCAAGAGTCACCACATGAGGTTTTTATAAATCAAGTGAGTTCTATAAACGATGGTGCTGTTATGAACTATGACCTGGATTCAAATCTCGAAATTCCTTTTAAAGAAAATTCTTTTACCATAAGTTATTCAGTTCCTACATACAAGTCTTTAAATACGGTTGAATACCAGTTCAAGCTACTCAATGAAGGTGATGAATGGAGTACATGGGCAAAAAAAACAGCCGTAGATTTTAAAAACTTAGCATATGGTGATTACTCCTTTAGGGTTAGATCCAGAATTAATGAGACTGTTTCTTCAAATATAGATTCCTTTGATTTTTCAATAGCAAAACCGTTTTACATAAGTAATACGGCTATGGTTATCTATGGTGTTTTAATTATTCTGGTGATCATATCTTTAAATGGTTTTTACATTTGGTATTTTAAGAAACAGAAGAAAGAAGCCTTACAAAAGCAGCAAAAAGAACTAGAGCTTAAAAACCTTACTAATGAAAGGAACCTTGTTCAATTAAGAAATGCAAAATTGCGTAGCGATATTGAGCACAGAAATAAGGAACTTGCTATTTCTACTATGGCCATGATTAAGAAAAACGAAACGCTTAATGAATTGAAACAGGAGTTAGAGAACTTACCTAAATCTGCCGAGTCCAGTTCACTGAAAAAAATGTTAGATAAAAATTTAAACAGTAAGCAAGATTGGCTCACTTTTGAAGAGGCTTTTAATAATGCAGATAAAGACTTTTTCAAAAAAATAAAAGAAGTACATCCATCACTTACATCTGGTGATTTGAGACTTTGTGTTTATTTAAGGCTCAACCTGTCTTCTAAAGAAATTGCTCCCTTACTTAATATTTCACCTAGAAGTGTGGAGATAAAGCGATATCGTTTGCGTAAAAAGCTAGGTTTATCTAGAGAAGATAGTTTAACAAGCTATATTGTTGAGATATAATACGCTTATAATTTAGTTTTTAAACTTAACATTATTACATCATTTGTTAATTTTATATGATCTATCTTACTTTTTATAAAAATTAAGTCATTGTTAATAAGGGTTTTATTTTTTTACCTCTTCGTTTTTCTTTGTTAAATTGATATTTTTAAGCGCTGTATAATTTTTGTAGGGTTTGTTTTTTTTGAAATCTTCATAAAACAAATCTACTTTTATCCAATAAATATACGTGCTATATTAATTATTTAGAATTAACCACGAAAACGATTTTTTAAACCAGTAATAACAATTTTATGAGGAGTATTTATTTAAGTGTTACACTCTGTCTTTTTGGATTATTTGCATTTGCGCAAAATCAGAAAGTAGAGCTTTCTAGTGATGTGAACGGTCACACTCTAATAGTTGATGGAAAGCCATTTATTATTAATGGAATGAATTGGGATTATTTTCCCATTGGTACAAATTATAACTACAGTCTCTGGAAGCAGTCTGATGATGTTATTAAAGCTGCCCTTGATGCAGAAATGGGTTTACTTAAAAATATGGGAGTAAATTCTATAAGACAATATACTGGTGTGCCTCCTAAGTGGATTACCTATATATATGATAATTACGGAATTTACACGATGTTAAACCATTCCTTTGGGCGTTATGGTTTAACGGTAAATGGTTCTTGGGTTGCTAATACTGAATATGGTGACGCTGCAACAAGAAAACTTTTACTCAAGGAAGCAACCGATATGGTAGCAGAGTATAAGGATACTCGTGGTATCTTAATGTTCCTTTTAGGGAATGAAAATAATTATGGGTTATTCTGGGGTGGTGCTGAAACTGAGGATATCCCAGTTAAGGATCGCAAATCCACTAAAAGAGCACGATCCATGTATAAAGTTTTTAACGAGGCCGTGGTTAAAATGAAAAAAGTAGATAGCTCTCACCCGATAGCTATTTGTAATGGGGATTTACTCTTTATAGACATCATTGCCGAAGAGTGTAAAGACATTGACATATTTGGAACCAATATGTATCGAGGAGAAACTTTTACAGATGCTTTTGCTGTCGTAAAAGAGAAATTAAATAAGCCTTTAATGTTCACAGAATTTGGTGCCGATGCTTTTAATGCTATTGAGAATCAAGAAGATCAAAAGTCTCAAGCTTATTACATGGTGAATAACTGGAAAGATATTTATAAAAATGCCGCTGGTATGGGGTTAGCTGGAAACTCCATAGGAGGTTTTACCTTTCAGTTTAGTGATGGCTGGTGGAAATTTGGTCAAACTAAGAATCTAGATGTTCATGATAGTAATGCATCTTGGTCTAATGGTGGTTACAAAAGTGACTTACTGCCTGGTCAGAATAATATGAATGAGGAATGGTTTGGTATTTGTGCAAAAGGAAAAACAAATTCTCGTGGACTATATACGCTTTATCCTAGAGCTGCCTATTATGCGCTTAAAGATGTTCATAATTTAAACCCTTATGGATCAGGTATAGATGCTGCTTTTGTTGATAATTTCTTTAACGGAATTAACTTAATGGAATATGTACTTAAAGCAAGAGGTGATAAAGCCGCTGCTGGAACTGGTGGTGACGGAGAGATGTTGCGTATAAGTAGGTTAAGCGCACAGTTTACCTCATTTAATACCGGTGGAACCTTAATTACTACACCAGAAAATCAGGATCCTACGTCTAATGCCACTCCTAATCAGTTAGGTTTTGACCACATGCAATCTTATTTTGTTGGAATAGAAGGGAAACCTGCTGCAAATATGAGAGCCAAAGTAGATGTCAATATAACGGGTAATGTAGCGCAAAATCCAATAGATGAAATTTTTTATGAAAATAGAACAAGACCTGTTATCGTTGAAGGAGCTGATGGAGAAGATGTCACTTTAGTTGATAATAATCGTTTACAAGTTTATCAAGCAGAGTTTGAATGGAACGCAAAGGAATTTGACCTGAGAGGTTTTTACAGAACAGGTCATTATCATTGGGCTTATGAAGGTGACTTCTTTAACCTGTATCCTGAAGCTAATTACGGTCCTAACCTAGATATTTATGGAGGAGAAATTTTAGGAGCAGAGATAGACGGGAAAGGAATGTTTGAAGGCTTAAAAGCTGCAATAGGTCCTCAACTCTGGTGGGGCGCAAATCCTACTATGCTATTTAAGTATAGAAAACAAATAGGTCAATGGGATGTTGCTGGTATTTATCATCGTGATTTTGATCGTAATATTGAGTTTGATCCTATTACTGGTGCCCGTGTTATTGATCCTGTTCAGGCACGTAGTGGTATTATTCCACCTTGGGCTACAGAACGCGCTACAATTGCTGTGCAACGACAGTTTGGTAAAGTAGGTGTTATGGTAGGAGGAATTTGGGCTGGAAGTCCGTTAAATGGTTTGTCTTATCAAGATTTTACTGGTGAATCAGGTAATTATACGGTTTATGAGGATCGTATCAACTCAAACGATAATTGGGGTGGAAAAGTAAAGGTGACTTATGAAGGCGGTCGTTTTAATATGTACGGGCAAGCATCTGTAATGGGGCTAGTGGCAAACGGTGGAGCAGATCAAACGCAAACCTTTACTGGATGGAGATTGAAAGATAGTGGTAGTGGTAATATGACTAATGTACTTTCTGGTTTTACTTACACTATGGGAGACATTCAAATTGCACCTAACTTTATGTGGCAAAAACCTCTAGTAGATGCAATGCCTAACGATATAGACGGACCTGGTAGATTACGTAACGTTATAGATGATCCATTTGCAGTTAGAAATGGAAACCGTGAGATGACTGCAGGTGAATTATTACTTACTTATGACCCTACTCCAGGTACCTGGATGTATGAATGGGATAATGATAGAGCCGAAGATGCAAAATTTGCTATGAATCTAGGTTTTGTTTACCGTCATTTACCTACTAATATGGATGCACACATAGGTTTTCTTGCAGATCGTACATTCTTTGCTTTCCCGACAGCAGCTCCTGCAGAGGACTTATGGGAAGTTAATTCAAGAATGGTATCTAAATTAAATCCTGACTTAGGTCTTATTGCAAATATGTATTACGGTAATGGACAGGCTAATGGTGACTCTGAAAGAACTATTACTAGATATGGTGGAGACCTTAGAGCCATTTACAAGAATTTCAAATTAGAAACTCATGCGAGATTTAACGATTGGGGTCCTTTTGATTACCATAGAGATTTCAACTTGACATTCCCATATCAATTCATGCTAGATATATCTACTAGTCTAGGTAAACCAGACTGGTTTATTTTACCTAGCACGCGTATAGGGTTACGAGGAACTTTCAGAGGTTTAAATGAAAACTCTCCGCGATTTGCTCCGGCAGCAATACCAGCAGGTACATTTCCAGCAATTAATCCGGGAAGTGCGGTAGGATTCCCTGATGGTTCAGAATGGGAAATAAGAACTTATGTTCATATAAATATTGGGAACTAAAAAATAATAGGCATGAATTATAGAGCTAAATTAAAAGACAACTTCATATATCTATTAGCAGCCATGATGCTTATGGTAGGTTGTGAAAGAGAATTATCAGACGATTCTGTTTTAGCTACTAATCCTAAAAAGGGAGAGGTTTTTACAGACAACTTTGTAAGTATGGGAAGTGATTTTTATTTCCCTTTCCTAGGAGCAAAGCCAGACGTTTTTTCTGTAGACAATGAGGAAGGATACGAAAGTGATGCTTCTATCCGTATAGATGTTCCTAATGCAAATGATCCTACAGGTGGATTTGCAGGTGCCATTTTTAGATCTGATGCTGGTCCTAGAGATTTAAGCGGTTTTGATGCATTAACTTTTTGGGCAAAGGCATCTCAAGGTGTCACTATAGGAGAATTCGGCTTTGGTGTGGATTTTGAAGGAGATGTTCATAGAGTAGCGCTAACTAACACCAGCTTAAGTACTAACTGGCAAAAAATTACTATTCCCATTCCAGATGCTTCTAAATTGACTCAAGAAAGAGGAATGTTTTGGTTCTCAGCTGGGTCTCAAGGAACTGGTGGAAATGCATATACTTTTTGGGTAGATGAAGTGCAATTTGAAAAATTAGGAACGGTAAGATTAGAGAATCCTTTCATTTTTGATGGTCAGGATGTTTCATTAAATGTTTTTGTAGATCAAGAAATAGGAACTGAAAATCTGGGAGCAATTTTTAACCTAGAAAATGGACAGAATTTATCTGTAAGTGCTGCGCCATCTTACTTTGAATTTATATCTAGTGATAGTAATGTGAATAGTGACTTCATGTTCAACGATCAAGATCAACTTGTCACTACCGTAGATAATACAGGGACATCTGTAGTTACTGCGCAACTAGCAAATCAATTAGCCCTAGGCTCATTAACTTTAAATGCGACAGGTTCTTTTGATAACGCAACAGACCCTACAACTCCTGCAGCAAATGTTACTTCTGTTTACAGTGATACTTATACTAGTGTAACCGGATTTGATCCTGGAATATTTGCTGGAAGTAATATTGGAAATATTTCTGTGCAAAACTTTGGTGGTAACGAGCATTTAAGTTATCAATCTGTTGATTTTGTGGGATTAGGATGGGATAACACTATTGATGTATCCAGTAAGACCACGATGCATATAGATATCCAGCTTAAAAGTGCAGCTGGTTCAAATGTAGTTATAGAATTAATCGACTTTGGACCAGATGATACCGATAATGGATTTGGTGGATCAGATGGAACAGCTGGAGGATTTAATGCTTCAAATTTATTAGTTCAGGATGATTGGATCAGCCTAGATATTCCTTTAAGCTCTTTTACCTTACCTACTGGTGGTGGTGGATCAGGATCACCTAATCTTTCTAACCTAGGTTTTGTCGTTTTTGTTTCTAATAACGGCGCTTCTTTTCTAGTAGATAATATCTATTTCTACAATTAATCAATAAAGTAAATAAAGATGAAAATTAAATCTCAAAATATAGTAAGTAAAGGCTTCATATTTATAGGTGCTATTGCACTTTTAAATAGCTGTGAAGTTGATACAACGCAAACAGTAACCACATTTGATAACCTAGTCATGTCAGATGAATTTAACGTGGATGGTGCGCCAGACAGTAATTTATGGACCTATGACATAGGTGATGGAACTAACGAAGGTTTACCTGCAGGTTGGGGAAATAATGAACTACAGTATTATACAGACAGACCAGAAAATGTAACTGTTGAAAATGGTTATTTACTGATTACAGCACAAGAAGAAAGTTTTGAAGGATCTTCCTATACATCAGCTAGAATAAAGACTGAAGGATTGTTTGAGCAAGCCTACGGTCGTTTTGAAGCTCGTATTAAAGTTCCTTATGGGCAAGGTTACTGGCCAGCATTCTGGTTGTTAGGTAATGATTGTGATACTAATACCTGGCCAGCATGTGGCGAGATTGATATTATGGAATACGTAGGCGATGAACCTACTAGAGTTTTTGGATCTGCACATGGTCCCGGATTCAGTGGTGGAGAATCGATTTCAAAGGATTTTGTTCTTGAAAATGCCAGATTTGATACAGAGTTTCATGTTTTTGGGATAGAATGGTCACCAGATTATATCAACTACTATGTAGATGATGTGCTATACCAGCAAATTACTAGAGAAACTATCGCAGAACAAACTGATGGACAAGGAGAATGGGTTTTTGACGGTCCATTTTATATCATTCTTAATGTGGCAATAGGTGGTGACCTGCCAGGATCACCTAATAGTGAAACAGTTTTCCCTCAAACCATGCTTGTAGATTACGTTAGGGTATACCAAGAGTAACATACAGTTTGTTCAATTATATAAATAATCAAAAATGAAAATAGTAAATTATATCATAAAAAGCCTATTAGTTCTCACGGTTATCACAGCAGTTTATTCTTGTGAAAGCGAGGAAGTTGTGGAGAAAATACCAGCATTAAATGCTGAGTTTACCCAAACGATAGATCAGGCAAGTGCTCAAGTCTCTTTCATAAACTTATCCACAAATGCGGTATCTTATGAATGGGATTTTGGCGATGGAACTACATCTACCTTAATAAATCCAGTGAAAACCTATGATCTAGGTGGTACTTACTCAGTAGAATTAACCGTTAGGAATGGTGATGAATCAGACACATTTCAGGATGATATTGTAATAGAAGAGATCTTTAATGGTGGATTAATCGTTAATGGTGATTTTGAAAATGGAGCTGCACCATGGATTCAAGGTGTGGATGATAGCAATCCAGCACCTGTTGTTACTGATAGTGGTAATACCTATTATCAGGTGAATGTTACAAATCCTGATTCTACACAGCCGTACTTAATTAACATGAGCCAAAAGTTAGAAATCACAAATGGTACGACTTATGTCCTAACTTTTGATGCATGGTCTGATGTGAATAGAACACTTATTGCTGGAATAGGTTTAAGTGGTCCTCCTTTTGATAACGATGTAGATACCGTAAATCTTACGACTACTCTACAGACCTTTCAACTCACTTTAACTGCAGGAGGATTTGGTGCGCCAGATGCTCGTGTACTATTTGACTCAAATGGTGACGCTGGTCAGGTAAATATTGATAATGTTTCTTTAGTAGTTCAATAATTAGGGACTGTTTTAAAGTTTCTTATCATCTGTTATTACGCTTTCGCGAAAGCGTAATATTATAGATTTTTTAATCCTTTTATTAAATAATTAAAGATTTCAATCACTTGATTTGTAGTCAGATGGTTTAATTCTTACTTAAAAAACCAAAAAATGAATTTTAAAAAAAGTGTATTGTTAATCCTATCGTTTTCTATTTTATTAAGTTGTGAACGAGACTTATCAGATGATGCTGTTCTAGCAAGTTTTCCAAAAACAGGTGATGTTTATACAGATACTTTTGTTAATATGGGAAGCGATTTTTACTTACCATTTGAAGGTTCTAAGCTTACAGCTTTTTCCATAGATAATGAAGAAGGCTATTTAAGTGACTCTTCCATCCGCATAGATGTTCCTAATGAAGTAGATCCTACAGGTAATTATGCAGGTGCTATTTTTAGAGTAGATGGCGTGCCTAGAGACTTAACAGGTTTTAACGCACTTACCTTTTGGGTAAAAGCTTCTCGTGGTGTGAGTATAGATGCCGTTGGTTTTGGTAATGATTTTTTAGGAGATACGTATCAAGTTACCGCAAATGACGTAAATGCAGACACAAGCTGGTCTCAAGTAACTATTCCTATACCTGACTCGTCTAAATTAATTCAAGAACGTGGTATGTTCTGGTACTCCATGGGTACTCAAAATACCGCAGGATCTGGTTATACCGTGTGGTTTGATGAAATAAAATTTGAAAATTTAGGAACTATAGGACAGCCTAGACCTGCGATATCAAATGGAGAAGACGTTGTAACTAATTCTTTTACAGGTGTAGAACTTCAAGTTAATGGTTTAATTGAAACATTTAATTTAGGTTCAGGTCTTGATCAAGTGGTAACAGTAGCACCTAGTTATTATGATTTTACCGCTTCTAATCCTAGTGTTACCGCTGTAGATAGTTTTGGTAATATTGCTGTCACATCTGCTGGTACTTCTGTGATAACAGCAACTTTAGCAGACAGGAACGCTGCTGGATCATTAACGGTTAACTCACAAGGAGTTTTTCAATTACCACCAGCACCTACAAGAGACCCAAGTAGAGTAGTTTCTATTTTTAGCGACGTTTATAATGATATTCCCGTTGATTTTTTTAATGGATATTGGCAGCCTTTTCAAACTACTTTATCTGCAGATTTTAGTGTAAACTCTGATCAAATACTGGGCTATAGTAATTTTAATTTTGTTGGGAATCAATTTTCTAGTCCTACTATAGATGCGACTGTTTACCCTAATTTGCATATAGATATGTTCATACCTGCTCAAATTGAACCAGATTTAGATTTCTTAATAACCATAAAGGATTTTGGAGCAGATCAAGTTGATGGTGGTGGAGATGATACGATACAGCAAGTGTTTTTCTTTGCGTCAGATTTCACGGCAAATACTTGGGCATCATTTGATATACCAGTAACCATGGCAAATAGAAATAATATAGGGCAGATTATTTATGAAAACATTAATAATCCTACTACGTCATCCATAGAAAGCTTTTATCTAGATAATATCTACTTCTATAATTAATGATTAGCGTCTTTAATTTTAGTTAAGAATTATTTCCTTTCTAAGAGCATCTATAAGATGAACGGCCCGTGGCACTTTGATGATTAAAAAAAAAATACTAAGAATAATATAATTAGAGAGTAACAACTACATGATGAATAACCCAATTTATATAGGCGATAGTGTATCTAAACATTCTACTAGCGATGTAAAAGGACAGCTCGTAGATTTCCAAAACGAAAAATATTATAAAATAAGTAATCACGACGCGATGCGCCCATTTTTTATGAGCATAGTAAGTGATTCTAATCACTGGATGTTTGTGTCCAGTAATGGTGGTTTAAGCGCTGGTCGTAAAAACAGTGATAATGCCTTATTCCCTTATTACACAGATGATAAGATCACAGAATCTGCAGATGTTACTGGTAGTAAAACCATCATTAAAATCCAGCAAGATGATCGCGAGGTGTTATGGGAACCATTTTCTGATCGATGCACAGGAATTTATAAAGTAACACGTAATCTCTACAAGAATGTTTATGGTAATAAATTAGTTTTTGAAGAGATCAATCACGATTTAAACCTAACCTTCAGATATTCTTGGAATTCAAGTGATTTATATGGATTTGTAAAAAAATCTGAGTTGCTCAATCATAACGATAGTGCCGTGAAACTTACAGTACTTGATGGTTTGCAAAATGTGCTTCCAGCAACCGTTGGAGAAGATTTGCAAAAAGCATCTAGTAATCTTGTAGATGCCTACAAGCGCACAGAACTTAAACCAGAATCAGGAATAGGAATCATAGCCCTTAGTGCTGTAATCGTAGATAAGGCAGAACCTAGTGAAGCTTTAAAGGCTAATATTGTTTGGTCCTTAGGCGTAGAAAATCCTAAATATTTGCTTTCCAGTACTCAGTTAAATAGTTTTAGAAAAGGAAATCCTATTACCGGTGAAACAGATGTAAAAGCAGAAAAAGGAGCATATTTTACCATTTCAGAAATTAAATTAAATGCTGGTTCTACAAAGGACTGGTATTTCATGGCAGACGTTAATAAAAATATCGTCTCTATTAATGACCTTTCTAGACAAATTGAAACTGACGCTAACCTTATTGAAAAAATAAAAGAAGATATAGCCTTAGGTTCTCAAAAACTTAACAAGCTCATAGCTGCATCTGACGGGTTACAGTTAACCGCAGATCCTTTAACTAATAACAGACATTTTGCAAACACCATGTTTAACGTGATGCGTGGTGGAATTTTTGATAATAATTA
Organism: Nonlabens sp.; assembly: GCF_965660805.1. Classification (GTDB taxonomy): domain Bacteria; phylum Bacteroidota; class Bacteroidia; order Flavobacteriales; family Flavobacteriaceae; genus Nonlabens. Next base: position 38,511 of record NZ_CBFIBE010000017.1, read on the forward strand.
TGTAATAGAAAAACAGGATTTCTTAACCTATTTAAAAGCCGCAAATGTTACCGTTTATGATACTCATAAAGCAGCGATAAGAACCTTAGAGGATACCTTCAATCACAGAGACTTACAACTACTAGCACAATCTGGATCAGACTCAGACTTTAAAAGATTAGTCATTGAGTATCTACCTTTAAAGTTTAGTAGGAGACATGGTGACCCTAGCCGTCCATGGAATAAGTTTTCTATTAATACTCGTAGTGAGGTAGATGGTTCTAAAATCCTAGATTATGAAGGAAACTGGCGCGACATTTTCCAGAACTGGGAAGCACTAGCACATTCTTATCCAGAGTTTGTAGATGGAATGATCCATAAGTTTTTAAATGCCACAACCTTTGATGGTTATAATCCATATAGAGTTACAAAAGGCGGTTTTGACTGGGAAGTTATAGAAGAAGATGATCCATGGTCTTACATAGGTTACTGGGGTGATCACCAAATTATTTATTTGTTGAAATTCTTAGAGTTCATAGAAAACTATTATCCTGGTAAACTAGACGATTTCTTAAATGAAGACCTATTTGTTTATGCAAATGTGCCTTATAAAATTAAGGAATATGCAGCCATTTTAAACAATCCTAAAGACACTATAGACTTTGACTACCGTTTACAAGAAGTTATAGAAGAACGTAGAGAAGCACTAGGAGCAGATGGAGCTTTACTGAAAAATGCCACAGGTGATATTTACCGAGTTAATTTAGTTGAGAAATTGCTCGCCACCGTACTTGCTAAGGTTTCTAACTTCATTCCTGAGGCTGGAATATGGTTAAACACACAGCGTCCAGAATGGAATGATGCAAATAATGCACTAGTAGGGAATGGAGTTTCCATGGTAACGCTTTACTATTTAAGACGTTTCCTAAAATACTTCCATGGTTTTATTAAAGAAGCAGATTTTGAAAACACCACTGTTTCTCAAGAACTAGAAACTTTTTATACCGCAGTGAGTGCTACATTAAAGGATCATCAAGCAGTACTCGATGGTTCTATGAATGATACACATCGTAGAACCATTCTAGATGGATTATCACAGCCTGCAAGTGATTATAGAGCAGGTATTTATGATCATAACTTTTCTGGTAAAAAAGCAGCAGTTTCTAAGAGCAGTTTAGTTGAATTTATAGAAGTAACCTTAAAATACCTGGATCACAGTATAGATGCAAATAAGCGAGAAGATGGTATGTACCATGCTTATAATTTAATGACTGTAGAGGATAGTGGAGATGTGAGTATTTCTTATTTATCTGAAATGCTAGAAGGTCAAGTGGCTGTTTTAAGCTCTGGTTATTTAAGCTCTGAACAAGCCCTAGAAGTTATGGATGGATTAAAGTCTAGCGCTTTATTTAGAGAAGATCAGTACAGTTATATTCTCTATCCTAATAAAGATCTACCAGGTTTTGAAGAAAAAAATATCATTCCGCAGGAGCTGGTTGCAAAATCAGAACTGTTACAACGATTGATTAAAGATGGTAATCCACAAGTTATCGTTCAATCACACACTGGTAGTTATCATTTTAATGCCAGCTTTAATAATGTAAATAGCCTTAAAAAAGCCCTTACTGAGCTATCTCAATCTACTTATGGAACATTGATTGCTCAAGAGCAAAGACAGTTAGAAAAAACTTTTGAAATTGTATTTAATCACAAGGCTTTTACAGGTCGATCTGGAACCTTCTTTGGTTATGAAGGATTAGGCTCTATCTACTGGCACATGGTCTCTAAGCTGCTTCTTGCCGTGCAAGAATGTGCTTTAAAAGCGGTTAATGAAGGTGCAAGTCCAGTCATAGTTGGTAAAATGCTGGATCATTATTATGAGATTCAAGCAGGAATAGGCGCTCATAAATCTCCAGAGTTATATGGAGCCGTTCCTACAGATCCATATTCACACACTCCAGCTACTAAAGGTGCGCAACAACCAGGAATGACCGGACAGGTTAAGGAAGATATATTGAGCCGTTTTGGTGAATTAGGAATAGTAGTTAAAAATGGTGTACTCAGTTTTAAACCCAGCTTATTAAGAGAACAAGAGTTCCTTAAGGAAGCAAGAGAATTTGATTATATAAATATAAATCAAGAGAAACAATCCCTTAAGGTAGCTGCTGGATCTTTAGCGTTTACTTATTGTCAGGTACCAGTCGTTTATTCCCATAGCGATAAGGAATCAATAACGGTTTCTTTCCATGATGGTAGCGATATTTCTTTTAATAATTTAGAGCTGGATCATCAAACGAGTCAGTTATTATTTGCACGTGCAGGAAAAATAAAATTAATAGAAGTTCATTTAAAGAAATCATAAATACAGGTGTTTAGATATCCGCTTTCGCGAAAGCGGATACTCTAACTACTTAAAAATAGAACCAGTCATGAAGGCCATAACCACATCTTTACTTACCCTTTTAATTCTTTTTACAGCTTGTAAAGGTGCTACAGAGCCCGATGAAATAGTGACAGAACCCAAAATGAAGACAGCCAAAGAAATTTTATCCAATCCAGACTATTTAGCCATTTCTTATGGCGGTTATCGTGGTAAAAATAGAGATGAGCAACCTGCAGTTGCCCAACTCAAAGATGATATGAGAATATTATCTGCCATGGGTATTAAGATACTGCGCACTTATAATGTGCAGTTACCTCAAGCCTCAAATATCGCAAAGGCCATTGAAGAGCTTAAAAAAGAAGATCCTCAATTTGAAATGTACATGATGCTAGGAGCATGGATCGACTGTAAAAACGCATGGACAGGATTAGAGCCAGATCATAATGTAGAGAGCGAGGCAAATGCAGGAGAAATAGAGCGTGCGGTGGCACTTGCAAACCAGTATCCTGAGATTATAAAAATAATTGCAGTAGGTAACGAGGCGATGGTAAAATGGGCAGCAAGTTATTATGTGCAACCTGGAGTCATCCTTAAATGGGTGAATCATCTTCAGGATCTAAAGAAAATGGGTAAACTACCATCAGATCTATGGATCACGAGTTCAGATAATTTTGCCTCATGGGGCGGCGGCGATTACATTTATCATACACCAGATTTAACAGAGCTATTTAAAGCAGTAGATTATGTTTCCATTCATACATACCCTATGCATGATACGCATTATAATCCTGTTTTTTGGGGTACGCTGAATTATGAAAAAAGCTTAACAGACGTAGAGAAAATGGATACGGCTATGTATAAATCACTGGATTATGCTAAGTCGCAATACCGCAGCGTGGTAGACTATATGAAAGTTATAGGAGTAGATAAGCCAGTACATATAGGAGAAACGGGATGGGCTACGGTTTCTAATGGACACTATGGACCAGATGGCTCTAGAGCTACAGACGAGTATAAGTCTGCAAAATTTTATCAGTTAATGAGAGAATGGACCAGGAGTGAAGGAATTGCTTGTTTTTACTTTGAGGCCTTTGATGAACAGTGGAAAGATGCTAAAAACCCTAAGGGTTCTGAAAATCATTTTGGATTATTTACCCTTAAAGGAAAAGCAAAATATGCACTATGGGATCTCGTAGATCAAGGTAAGTTTAAAGGCCTTTCCAGAGATGGTAAGAAGATCACAAAAACCTATGATGGCAGCAAGAAAAAACTAATGAAAGATGTTCACTTGCCTCCATTAAAATAAATTGAAGTATACTATCGGGAACATGCTTAACGGTAAAATTAAAGCTTATGAAAATCACTCTTTACGGAACAATTTGTTCAATACTATTTTTTATGACCAGCTGTAAAAACCAAAACGATTCTCAGTCATCAAGTGATAAAAAGGAACTAGATGTGAAGGTCTATGAAACATCTGCAGCAGGGAATAATCTTGCAGAGGTAACACCTTTTATTACCGCAGATAGTACCTCAATTATTACTGTTAACGAAGATAAAAAGTTTCAAACCATAACAGGTTTTGGTGGTGCATTTACGGAGTCTTCGGCTTATTTGCTTAATAAGTTAAGTAAAAAAAATAGAGATACGATTCTTAAAGCATATTTCTCTCGAGAAGGAGCAAACTACTCACTCACGCGCACACATATGAACAGTTGTGACTTTTCATTATCACAATACTCTTACTCACCCGTAGTAGATGATATGGAGCTGGAGCACTTTAGTATAGAAGAAGATCGCGATGATTTAATCCCTATGATTAAAGACGCCTTGGCAACCTCTCAAGACGGATTCAAAATTTTTGCATCACCATGGACAGCAGCGCCATGGATGAAAGATAATAACCACTGGGTAGGTGGTAAATTACTACCCAAATATTATGACACCTGGGCGCTTTTCTTTTCTAAATACGTAGAGGCTTATGAAGCTGAAGGAATACCTATCTGGGGTTTTACCGTAGAAAATGAACCTCATGGAAATGGTAATAACTGGGAAAGCATGCATTTTACACCTAAAGAAATGACAGATTTTGTTCAATTTCATTTAGGACCTAAACTAGAAGCAGATGGTTATGGAGATAAAATAATCTTAGGATACGACCAGAATAGAGCTGGAATTAAAGAATGGGTAGATGAAATGTATCGAGATGAAGCATCATCAAAGTATTTTGATGGTACAGCAATTCATTGGTATGAAAGTACCTATGAAGTTTTTCCAGAGCAATTACAATATGCCCATAACAAGGCACCAGATAAGTATTTAATCGAGACAGAAGGTTGTGTAGATTCAGAAGTGCCAGCCTGGAAAGATGATCAATGGTACTGGTCTAAGGAAGCAACAGATTGGGGTTGGGATTGGGCTAGTGAAGAAGAAAAATATTTACACCCTAAATATGCTCCAGTAAATCGATATGCTAGAGATATCATAGGCTGTATGAATAATTGGGTAGATGGTTGGGTAGACTGGAACATGGTTCTTGATAAACAAGGTGGTCCTAACTGGTTTAAGAATTGGTGCGCCGCTCCAGTGATTGTAGATCCAGAAAATGATGAGGTGTACTTCACACCACTGTACTATACCATGGCACATTTCAGTAAATTTATAAGACCTGGTGCTAAGGTAATTGAAGTAAATAATACAGATACAGCGCTGCAAGTAACAGCAGCAAAAAATCCTGATGGCACCATTGCCGTAGTTATTTTTAATGAAGGGAAAGAAGATAAAAGTTATTTATTACGCTTTCGCGAAAGCGAGATCAACATTAACCTAGGTCCACAAAGTTTACAAACTGTTGTAATACCTAATCAAAACTAAAAGTTATGGCTACTACAAGTAAAGTTCATTTTGGTCAGAAAGTTGCATTCGGTATGGGTATGCTGGCAAATCAAATGTTTCCAGCAGCTTTAGGTATTTTTATGGTAGTACTCGTACAGAATTTGGGTTTCCCTACTTGGATGTGGGGAATCTTATTTTTCTTGCCACGAGTTTTTGATTCCATTACTGATCCTGTGATGGGGTTTATATCAGATAATACGAGGTCTATATGGGGTAGAAGAAGACAGTACGTTTTAATAGGAGCCGTAATTATGGGGATTTCTTTTTGTTTAATGTGGCAACTCTATGAGGCAGATGGGCTGAGCTATAATTTTACATATTTCTTACTGTGGTCTATTGCATTTTATTTAGGGCTCACCATTTTTAGTGTTCCCTACGTAGCCATGGGATATGAGATGAGTGATGATTTTCATGAACGCACTAATATTATGGCAGTAGCCCAGTGGATAGGGCAATGGGCTTGGGTTATTGCACCATGGTTCTGGGTAATAATGTATGATCCAGAATGGTTTGAAAATGGTGCCGTTGCAACTCGTACTATTGCAATTTGGGTAGGTGTGATTTGTGCAATTCTTGCTATGATTCCTGCATTTTTTATTAAAAGTGAATCTACCCTAGATGATGAGAGCTTAGTTCCACTTACTATAAAAACAATAGGAGGAAGTTTAAAACAAATCGTTGATAATTTTAAAGAAGCTTTTAAAATTGATGATTTTAAAAAATTATGTTACTCTACTTTTTTAATCTTTAATGCTTTTAATACTGTTGCAGGTTTTTCATTTTTTATAGTAGTTTATTATCTGTTTGCTGGAGACGCTGGAGCTGCTGGAATATGGCCTACTTTATTAGGTAGTGTAGGTGCATTAGTAACTACTTTTTTAGTCATTCCTGTGGTTGCAAAAATGTCTAAGGCTCTAGGTAAAAAGAAGGCCTTTCTCTGGTCTCAAGGGATTTCCATATTTGGTTACATCCTTCTATGGTTTCTTTTTATCCCTGGTAAACCTTACATGTTCTTAATTGCTTTACCTTTCTTTTCTTTTGGTATAGGTAGTTTATTTACCTTAATGATGTCTATGACATCTGATATTATTGACATCGATGAGTTAAATACTGGAAAACGGAGAGAAGGAGTTTTTGGTGCTATTTACTGGTGGATGGTGAAATTTGGTTTTGCTATTGCTGGACTTTTAACAGGTGCTATAATGTCCTTAGTAGGATTTGTTCCTGACGCGGTGAACACAGAAGAATCAATTACTGGAATCAGACTTTTTTATTCAGGACTACCTATCGCAGGGACTCTTGCTGCTATGTGGATTATGCGTAATTATAGCCTTACAGAAGAAAAAGCTGTCGAAATCAGCGCACAACTTACTGAAAGAAAAAAGGAAAAGAAAGTACCTGTGAGTTCTTCATTCTATGCACTGAATAAATTACAGTCTTTGGCATCTTATCAGGGAAATACAGCTTATCCCACTGATTTAAAATCTGATATCACTTCATTAGAGCTTGATGCTCAATTTAAGTCTGTATTAAATGCTAGGTTACACGGTTTATGTTTTAGCCCTTATCGTGATGGTCAGGATGTGGGACATCAATTAACGGGTACACAAATAGATGAACGTATGGGGATTATTGCACCTTACGTGAATTGGATTCGTTCTTTTTCATGTACTAATGGAAATGAGTTGATTCCATTATCTGCTCGTTCTAAAGGTATTAAAACCATGGTAGGCGCATGGATCAGTGATGATAAAGAACAAAATGAGTTAGAAATTCAAGGTCTCATCGCACAAGCTCAAAAAGGTATGGTAGATATAGCCGTAGTAGGAAATGAGGTCTTGTTAAGAGAAGAACTTACTATAGATGAATTAGTAGCTTATATTAACAGGGTAAGAGAAGCATTACCCGATCTTCAAATTGCTTATGTTGATGCCTATTATCAATTTGTAGAGAATCCTATATTAGTAAAGACTTGTGACGTGATTCTAGCAAACTGTTACCCGTTCTGGGAAGGATGTGACGTGAATCAATCAACAGCGTATTTAAACGAAATGCACACGGCGCTGCTTAGTGTTGCTAACGGTAAAAAAATCATCATTGCAGAAACAGGATGGCCTAATCAAGGAAGTGATAACCAAAACGCAATTCCATCTAAAAGTAATGCCATGAAATATTTTGTGAACGTGGCTAACTGGGCTAAAGATAAAGGAGTTGAACTATTCTACTTTTCTTCATTTGATGAGTCGTGGAAAGTACATCAAGAAGGTGATGTAGGAGCCCGATGGGGAATCTGGGATAAAAATGAAATTTTAAAATACTAAATATGTCTTTTAGAAAAGAACAGTTTTTACAATCTATACCATCTAATAGAGCGCAGCATGCACAATCAGACGGTATTATTTTAGAAAATTATGCTGAGTTAGATTTAAAGCAGCTTTGGCATGACACATTAAATAATGGTCAGCATGGAATTTGCTTTAGTATGTATGAAGATGGTCAGGAACCTGGTGATCATATTACAGAACAGCAAGTAGAGCGTCGTGTTAAAATTCTAAAACCTTATACTAAATGGATACGTTCTTTTTCATGTATAGAAGGTAATGAGTTTGTGCCTCAAATGGCACATAAACATGGTCTTAAAACATTAGTTGGAGCATGGTTAAGTGATGACCTGGATAAAAATGAACTAGAAATAGAAGCACTCATTGAGTTAGCTCAAAAAGGAATAGTAGATATTGCGGCAGTAGGGAATGAGGTGTTATATCGCAATGATCTGACTATTGAACAACTACTATCTTACATAAAAAGAGTAAAAGAAGCGCTGCCTGATGTTCCAGTAGGTTATGTAGATGCTTATTATGAATTTGTAGTACATCCAGAACTTGTAGAGAATTCTGATGTGATTTTGACTAATTGTTATCCATATTGGGAAGGAACACCTATAGATTATGCACTAGGTCACATGAATGATATGTACCATCAAGTATTAAAAGTTTGTAAAGGTAAAAGGGTTATAATAACTGAAACGGGATGGCCTAGTAAAGGAGAAAGCCTAGGAGCTGCTCATCCCTCTGAAGAAAATGCTATGAAATATTTCATAGACACTCAAAAATGGGCCCACAAAAATATGATAGATGTTTTCTATTTTTCATCTTTTGATGAATCATGGAAAAAAGGAGATGAAGGTGAAGTAGGAGCTTACTGGGGATTGTGGGATAAGCATGAAAAGCTTAAATTCTAGTAATGTAAACAATAATGAAAACGTTATAGTGACTTTACCTATCGTAAAATAACCACAACATTACCACAACATTACGCTTTAAAGTACTGATTAATAGGTTTGTGATCACTGAACTTAATTCGGTCCATATCTATTGAATGTCTTGAATCATGCTGCTTTAAGGTAGTGTTTCTACGAAAACGTTATATGTATGTTTTTTGTAGCAGTCATAAATTCTTAAATACAGCAATTCAAAGCTATATTTGAATAAGTTAAATTAAAATCACTTAAATTAAATATTATGAAGAAAATTACTTACTTATTAATGTTGTTCGTTACCACTATTGGTTTTGGGCAATCGATGCCGTTAGATTTTGAAGTGCCTGAAGATGATAATTGGGGTGGCTTTAATGGAACTGCAGCTTCAGTAGTAACTGATCCTACTGATGCAACTAATTCAGTTCTACAGATGATTGGGGCTGGTGTTGACTTTGATGGAGCCGCACTTACATTAGATACTTTTGTAGATCTTTCTGACGATACAAATAACACTATATCCATGCGCATTTGGGCGCCTGATGCAACAACGAGAACCCATTTATTAAAAATGGAAGGTGGAAGCTCTGGTGCAACAGAATTAACTTTTACTACCAACGTATCTGGATGGCAAACGGTTAATGTTGATTTTGGTGCAAATTTAGGTACCGAGTATCCTATTATTGTTTTATTTACAGATTCAACTGCAGGTAACACCGCTACAGGTACCTATTATATAGATGATATTACAGCGCCTAACGGAGCTGTCATTCCTACTACACCTACACCTATGGGGCCTGCTCCAGATCCTACTGCACCGACAAATGAGGTTTTAGCAATAAACGCTGATACTGGTGGTTACACAAATACATGGGTTAGAGATTATAATTTTGGTACTGTTTCTACGGTGGATCTAGGAACTGCCGGTGTTAATAATGCATTGCAATATAATCTTGCTCAAGCAGGATATGGTGAAGGAACAAATGCTGTTACTGATATTTCAACATATAATTTTTTACAGTTTGATTACTGGGCAGATAGTAACTCTACAGAGATTAGGTTTTTCTTAATCGATAATAATGGTGGTGTTGTTGAATACTTTTACGAAATAGGTGGAGCTGCTCCACAAGAAGCAATGGTTAATGAAGCATGGACTCATGTAGAAATTCCATTATCATTCTTTGAAAATACAGCTCCTAATAATCAATCAGGAACTGGTGGTTTTTCAAAGGCAAATTTCTTCCAATGGAAAATAGATGCATCTAGTAACTTACAGTCTGATTTTGTTTACATAGACAATATTTACTTCTCAGAAAACGCATTAGGCTCAACGCCACCTAATAATGTTCCTATGGTTCCTGCACCGACACCTACCGCAGCAGCAGCTGATGTAATTAGTTTATTTAGTAATGCATATACAAATGTTCCTGTAGACACATGGAGAACTGGATGGAGTGCTTCCTCTTTGACAGACACTCAAATAGCAGGTGATGATGTTAAGCTTTACAATAATTTAGATTTTAATGGAGTAGAGACTGTGTCAAATCCTATTGATGCAAGTACTCCTGGAATGATGTTTTTTAACATGGATATTTGGACTGCAGATGCGACTCTGTTTAGAGTTAAGTTAGTAGATTTCTTAGGTGATGGCTTTGGTGGTGGATCTGGAGATACTGAAGGAGAATTAACGTTTACACCAGCACAAGGCCAATGGGTGACTTTATCTATGCCATTAGCTGATTTTACTGCAGCTGGTATGACTTCGTTTTCAGATTTTAGTCAATTGGTTATCTCAGCACAACCTGTTGGTGGAGCAAATATTTATGTAGACAATGTTTATTTCTCAAGAAATGCTGTAGCGAGTAATAACGATGTTCAAAACGTAGATTATACTATTTTCCCTAACCCAACTACTAATCGCTGGAATGTAAGTGCAGTAAACACTTCTATCGATAGTATTCAAGTATATGATATG
>NZ_CBFIBE010000018.1:0-48212 GCF_965660805.1 Nonlabens sp.
TTTTCCTAGTCGGAAAGAATGGCGAAAAACTAACACGCGAAGCAGATTTAATTGATGTATGGTTTGACAGTGGATCGATGCCGTATTCACAATGGCACTACCCTTTTGAAAATAAAGAACTAGTAGAAAATCAATTGCGTAAAGCAGATTTCATTGCCGAAGGTGTAGACCAAACTCGTGGATGGTTCTATACATTGCATGCGATCGCAACCATGATCAGTGATGATGTGGCGTATAAAAATGTGGTTTCTAATGGACTGGTACTGGACAAAAACGGACAAAAAATGTCCAAACGTCTAGGAAACGCCGTTGATCCATTTGACACCTTAGGAAAATACGGTGCAGATGCTACGCGCTGGTATATGGTGAGTAACGCAAATCCTTGGGACAACCTACGATTTGATACCGATGGAATTCAGGAAGTACAGCGCAAATTTTTTGGCACCTTGTACAATACGTACTCGTTCTTTAGTTTGTATGCAAATGTTGATGGATTCTGCTTTCGCGAAAGCGAAATACCATTAACCGATCGCCCAGAAATAGACCGCTGGATTTTATCAGAATTGAATACTCTGATAAAAGACACCACTGCTTTTTATGAAGATTATGAACCTACTAAAGCAGCTCGTGCCATCACCACTTTTGTGACTGAAAATTTAAGTAACTGGTACGTGCGATTATGTAGAAGACGTTTCTGGAAAGGAACTTATGAGCATGATAAAATAGCCGCTTATCAAACCTTATATACTTGTTTAAAAACAGTCGCTCAATTAGGTGCGCCTATCGCTCCATTCTTTATGGATCAATTGTACCGAGACTTAACCAGTGTATGTGAAAGTGATGCCAGCGAAAGTGTTCACCTAGCTTTATTCCCTACGGCAGATGAAACTATAATAGACAGCGCGCTAGAAGAGAAAATGCATAAAGCTCAGGTTATATCGAGCCTTACGCTATCCTTACGTAAAAAAGAAAGCATAAAAGTACGCCAACCGTTACAGCGCATAATGATCCCAGTACTCGATGCTGGAGATAAAGCACAGATCGAAGCGATTGCTGACCTAGTTAAAAGTGAAGTAAACGTAAAAGAGATTGAAATTATAGATGATGCGAGTGGTATTCTAGTAAAAGGAATCAAGCCTAATTTTAAAGTTTTGGGACCTAGATTCGGTAAGGATATGGGGCAAATCGCTGGTAAGATTAAAAGTTTTCAACAGGACGACATCGCATTGTTAGAAAAAAATGGTGAAATTAACATAAACATTAACGGTTCTGATATTATCTTAACCGCTGAAGATGTGGAAATAACATCATCAGACATAGAAGGATGGCTGGTAGCAAATCAATCTGGAATAACCGTTGCACTCGATGTAACGATATCACCTGAGCTTAAAAAGGAAGGGATTTCAAGAGAGCTTGTAAATCGTATTCAAAACATAAGAAAAGACTCAGGACTCGAGGTAACAGATCGTATCCATATTACGATACAATCGCATGAGGAGATTGACGAAGCCGTTGCATCAAATGAGCAATACATTAAAGATGAAACGCTGGCCGATGATTTAACAGTAACACAAACTGTAGATAATGGTACGATTGTTGAATTTGACGATATTGTAACCAGTATACAGATTAAAAAATTATAGAACATGAGTAACACCTCAGAAAAAGAAAGATATAGCGATGCTGACCTCGCTTATTTTAAGAATATAGTACAAGAAAAGCTAGACGAAGCAACCAAGCAGCTGGAACTTATTAAAAGTGCTTACATGAATGATGCAAATAATGGAACAGATGATACCGCTCCACAATTTAAAGCATTTGATGAAGGTAGTGAAGTAATGAGTAAGGAGACCAGTTCACAGCTGGCTATAAGACAAGAAAAATTCATAAGAGATTTGAAAAATGCTCAAATACGTATTGAAAACAAGACTTATGGAATATGCCGTGTCACTGGTAAAAAAATTAAAAAAGCACGCCTGGAATTAGTTCCTCACGCAACATTGAGCATAGAAGCAAAAAATATGCAGTCTTAAACTAAGGCGGCATTTCTTTATAAAACTCCTTTTTATTATGGCTACATTACGACAGTATTCCATAATGAACAGGAGTTTTTTTATGGCAATTATTATGGTGATATTCGCTTTTGCGAAAGCGTATTCTCAACGCAATTCCAGCGATATTATCTTTGAAAACTCTAAGATTACGACTGTAAATATCAACTTAGAATCTACCATAGAACTTGAAATAGTTACTACAGATTCACAATCCATAAGAATTACCGATAGTCAAGGTGGAGAATACAAAAACGCCTTAACCTTAAATTCAAGTATTATAAATGACACGCTACAGATAAGCGATCCATTTCATGCTAGCTTTAAATTCCCTCAAGATAAGCTAAGTGCTCATAAAATTATAGATGATCAAGCTAAGCTCTATCTTCCTGAAGGTCTAGATGTTCAACTTACAGCGAGATCTTGTTTTTTAAAAGTAACCGGTAATTATAAAAACCTGTTTATCAATATAGAATCTGGAGATTGCGAGCTGAGTACTGTTAGATCTCCATTTCATATCATAACGGTTTATGCAGATGTCAATATTATTAATCCAGAAACAACGGTACAAATAAACTCTAAGAACGGAACGATTAAACCTGCCCAACTGAAGAATATGAAGAGTAACTCACATAAGATAGAAACCATACACGGTTCTATTACTATTAAGGATTAAGTAGTATTTTTGTCTCAACACAAAAGCAACTAATGAAGTTATCAAAAGCTATTCTAATTATACTCATAGTGCTATTCATAGATCAAATTAGTAAGATCTATATAAAGCTCAATTACACTCTTACTACAGATTCTAATAACCCTATTTATGACCTCAATAAGTTCAAGCTCATGTTTTATGAGAATGCTGGAGCGGCATGGGGCGCAGAGATCCCAGGTGAATATGGCAAATTAATCCTAGTCGTTTTTAGAATTTTTGCAGTTTTTGGTATCGGGTATTGGCTTTGGAACAGTATTAAAAAGAATGGCCATAAAATATTAATCATATCTATAGCCCTTATTTTTGCTGGAGCTTTGGGAAATATAATCGATTCCATTTTCTACGGTGTGATTTTTTCAGGAAGCTACCACGGCTCTGTAGCAACAGCCTTTCCAGAAACTGGTGGTTATGCTGCTCTAGGATATGGCCATGTAGTGGACATGCTTTATTTTCCACTATTTGACGGGACCTGGCCAGAATGGATGCCATGGGTAGGTGGAAAAACTTTTTCTTTTTTCAATGCCATTTTTAATATAGCTGACTCTGCAATTACTGTAGGTGTTGCTTTACTAATCTTATTTAGTAAAAAGGCGTTTCCTGATACTCAATCAAAAGTATCTGAATAGCATCTTTACAGTTTTAGTGTTGATACTTAGTTGTTCCAGATACGCCATTTTTTAACTTTAACAAACTAATATTCAAACCTTTATACCTTTTCAAAAAAACCGATGGAATACCACACTTTAATACGTGTAACACCGATTTGCTTTTAAAGGACCAAAAATCTAATACCTATTTGTGTTTATAATGTCGTTCAAATAAATTGAATCTGATATTAATTGTTATTATTGGTATCAACAGCACTATCAAAAAAGAAAACCTGATCAGGACAGACCATTATGTTCAGTGGAACATCATCTTTATGTGGTGTGATAGTGGTGGTAAGTGGATGATAAAATGACAAACCTATTTTTAAAGTGTTAGGTCTACATTTTTTTAAAAACCGGTCGTAAAAGCCTTTTCCGTATCCTATTCTATTTCCATTAGTATCACCAGCTAGCAATGGAATAAAAACCACATCCAGTAGATCTTCTGAAATTAATATACCATTATCACTAGGCTCAGGTATTCCCCATTTATTAGTTTTAAGAACGGTATTATCAGTAAGCAAATAATGTTTCATGCTATAGTCTTCAAAGTTACTTCTAGATACTATAACATTTTTATCCTTTCCTTGAAGGATGTGTAAGATAAAATCTGTTTGAACCTCTTTTTGTTGTTCTATAGATAAAAACAGGTGATACATATTATGATCCCAAATATCTAATGATAGCAATTGATTTGCTATGTCTAAACTGTAATCTTCTACTTGTTTAGGAGATAGTTGAGAACGCAACTTCTTGAATTTATTTCTTAGTTCGTTTTTTAACATCTTGAGAAGTGATATGGAAAATCGCATCACCTTGATAAACCATAGGGCTTTGGTTTACATTAATGATGTATCCCGTTTGATTAGATTTCACCTTGTGTCTAAAAGATCCATAAGGATCAGTAATAGTAGCGATATATTCTCCTTTATCTACATATTTCCCATAAGGTACTTTAGGATGAAAGAGTCCAGAGTAAGAGGCTCTTAACCATTTAGTTTGCTTAACAACAATACTATCAGGCACCTCTGGAGAAGTCTCAAAAGAATCTTCTAACATTCCTAAATGATGTAACACTCGTTTTGCACCTTGCACACCTACTTTTACAATCTCTTTATCACTTTCAAAAGATTTGCCTCCTTCATATAATAAATAAGCCTTACCTAATTCCATACAGGTATTTCTTAAAGTTCCCTTTAATTTACCGCTGTGTATTAAGAAAGGAGCTTTAAAAACTTTGGCTAACTCTAGAGATTTTTCAAAGTTAGGATCTACTCTCATTTGTGGCGCATTAAAACGCTGTGCACCACCAGTGTGAAAGTCCATGATAATTTCTACATGTGGTAAAATCTCATGCACAAACTGATAAGCAAACCTACCAGCAAGTGAACCCGATTTATAACCAGGAAAACTCCTGTTCAAATCACGCCCATCAGGAAACTCGCGTTTCATGTTAAGGAATCCAAAAATATTAAGAACAGGCATACAAATAATGGTACCAGTAAGTGGTTTATTATAGCCTTTGGCTATCATTTGACGCACGACTTCAATACCGTTAATTTCATCACCATGCAAACCACCAGTGAGTAAAACTACAGGACCAGCTTTTTTTGCTCGTCTTATAATCACAGGAACCTCTATGGTCGTAGATGTATAAAGCTTTGCAATATTAAAATTGAGCTTATAACTATGACCAGGCTTGATCTCAGTGTCTAAAATATTTATGGACTTCAAGGACATTAAACGCTTTCCTCTATAAATTTAATAATTTCCCGAGCTACGTTATATTGAGTAGCTCCTTCTATTCCTTCTAGTCCAGGAGAAGAATTTACTTCTAGCACTAAAGGACCTCGTGCACTTTGTAACAAATCTACTCCACAAACTCCTAGCCCTAGCGACTTAGCAGCAGCTATAGCTGTTAACTCTTCTTCTCTGGATAGTTTAATCTTTTGAGCCGTTCCACCACGATGTAAGTTAGATCTAAACTCTCCTTCCATAGCCTGTCGCTTCATGGCTCCTACCACTTTATCACCTACTACAAAGACTCTTAAATCTGCTCCACCAGCTTCTTTAATAAACTCTTGCACAATCACACGAGACTCCATGGTATTATAAGCCTCCAGAATAGTTTGTGCACTTTCAAAATCTTCGGCAAGGTTTACTCCTATTCCCTGAGTTCCTTCCAGCACTTTAATAACCACCGGAGGACCATCTACCATTTGAATAATGGAATCTGTATGCTTACCAAAGTTTGTAAAAACGGTTTTAGGCATACCTACACCAGCGCTAGAAAGTCGTTGTAAACTCTGTAATTTATCTCTACTGCGCACTAGCGCTTGAGAACTTACCGTAGTAAAAGAATTCATAGCCTCAAACTGGCGTACAATCGCAGTGCCATAAAAGGTTATAGAAGCTCCTATGCGTGGTATAATGGCATCAGGCTTTTCTAATCGTTCTCCTTTGTAATAAACCGTAGGCTTTTGCTTTTCTAGTTTGATATCACATTTTAAGGGATCGATTACTTTTACTTGATGACCAGCGGCTTGCGCCTCTTCCACCATTCTTTTTGTGCTGTATAGCGTTTTACCGCGTGATAGTATATTAATTTTCATGTAGGCCTTGAAGATAAGAAACATCCTGTAATTCAGGATCAACAATAAATTTAGATGATAAAAACTTGCGTCCTATAAGAACAGGATATCGCATTTCTTCACGATTACTAAGTGTTAAAGAGATTTTCCACAGCTTATTAAATAGCCTAATATTTGCTTGCACTTCATAACGCAACTCAGACTTCCCATTACTACTGCGCACACTGGTAATTTCATATTCCTCAAATCGCATTTGTTTCCCATGATACTGTTCATGGGCCTCATCGAGTAAGGTGGCAAGAAGAACACCATTATCTTCTTGGATATCTTTACAGTGAATACTAGAAGTATAAGCACCTGTATCTATTTTAATATCAAGCCCTTCGATCTCCAGCTTTGGGAAATCGGCACGATCAGTGCGGCCTATTGTGAGTTTCTTTTTAGACACAATTTTAATATATTAAGCGGGCAAATATGCATGTAATTTATGAGAATGTAACTTTAAGTAATTGTTAAATGAATTGTTTTTAATTGCGCTTTCGCGAAAGCGTACATTTTACAACATCTAGTCCATAATTAACTATAAGTTTATACAGACTATGTAATTTTTTTAGATCTTTAAAAAATTAAAAATCCACTATGAAAAAGATACTTCTTCTTTTACTTTTTATCTCAAGTCTTTCCATCGCACAAGAATCTTTACTACAGGCTGGACCTATGGTGGGCTACTCTGGTTTTAGAGAAGCGCTTATATGGGTACAAACTAAAGCTCCTGCACAGGTAAAAATAGGATACTTTACTGGTGATGAAGACATGCGATTTACTGAAACGGTAACTACTCAAGCCAGCGAAGACTTTATCGCAAAACTATATCCGCGAGAGGTTATTTATGGCGCAACTTACACTTATAAAGTTTACATTAATGATATATACGTTCCTAAAGATTATAAATTAGAATTCCAGACACAGACTTTATGGCAATACCGTACCAATCCACCCGATTTTAAAATAGCCATAGGTTCTTGCACCTTTATTAATGATCAAAAAGACGATAGACCATCTCCATATGGTGGACATTATGAAATTTTCAACAGTATTCTATCTAAAGATCCTGACCTGATGTTATGGTCTGGTGATAACATTTATTT
Source organism: Nonlabens sp. (assembly GCF_965660805.1). Classification (GTDB taxonomy): domain Bacteria; phylum Bacteroidota; class Bacteroidia; order Flavobacteriales; family Flavobacteriaceae; genus Nonlabens. The sequence goes on from NZ_CBFIBE010000018.1 coordinate 7,153, forward strand.
AAGAACACCAGATTTTTTAACAGAGACAGGTATTAGATACCGACATAAAAACACACGTTCCTTACCAGAATTACAGGCACTGCTAGGTAGTGTGCACCATTATGCCACATGGGATGATCATGATTATGGACCTAATGATTCTGACCGCAGTTATATACATAAAAAAATTACTGAAAACGCTTTTAATAACTACTGGGGTAATTTAAACACTAACGCTGCTGGTAATGGCGGTGTGACTCAACATTTCCCTTTTAACGATGTTGAGTTTTTCTTTCTTGATAATCGCTACCATCGAGCACCTAATAAAGGTATAGATAAGGATAAGGACTATTTCGGTAAAGAACAGCTAGACTGGTTGATCGACGCATTAACAGCTAGTAAGGCTTCTTTTAAAGTGGTCGTTACTGGTGGCCAGATCATAAGCGATGCTGCAGTGTATGAAAATTATGCTACCTATCCAGGTGAAAGGGAACGCCTTTTAAATCGATTACATGAAGAACGTATAGAGCGCGTTCTATTTATAAGCGGTGATAGACATCATACTGAAATATCTAGATTAGAACGCAAAGATGCTTACCCTTTAATAGATATCACGTGTTCACCATTAACCGCAGGAACTCATCAAGCGAGAGATGAAGGTAACACTTTACAAGTAAAAGGTTTAACGTTTTATGAGCATAACTTTGGTATCATAGAGGTTACTGGGCCTTATGGAAGTAGATCTTTAAAACTGACTATATATGATGCTCAAGGAAGTCCTGCATTTAATTATTTGATCCAGCAAAAAGAATTGCAGTATCCTAAAAATTAAGCACATAAAAAAACCGTTTCTTTTAAGAAAACGGCCTTGTTTTTAATAGTTGTTTTAATGTGGAGTGTCACCGTAGGGCACTGTAAGAAACAATTACTTCTTAGGAGCTTGTTTCTTAGCCTTAGGCGTTGCCGCTGCTGGCTTTGAAGAAGGCTTATCGAAGTTTTCCGGAGCCTTTGCTGGTTTATTTGCCATGGTATATGACTTTAAAGTTACAAGGTAAATGTATTCTAGTTTTCAATATTGCGATGCGCAGCTACACAGTTTTTAAAAACAGGTCACAGACGTTTTCCTGTTACCGATAATGGGAAATTAATAGGTCAAATCTCAAGGATGGATGTGATTATTGCTGCTAAAAAACTCAAAAGTGACGACTGGAAAAAGTAACCTTATTTTACTTGATACTTCTTTAAAAGCTCTAGTGTGGTGTACTTAAGTGCAGCACTATCTGTGGATGAAAGATTTATAAGTGGTGCCACTCCAGCTTTCTCAGCCTCGAGCCATCTTAAAATACATAAACACCATTTATCGCCAGGTTGTAGTCCAGGAAAACGGTATGCAGGATTAGGTGTAGAAAGATCATTTCCTCGTGACTTTGTATAATCTAGAAATTCCTGAGTCATTACTGCACAAACCACATGTGTACCACGATCTTCACTAGCTGTGCGGCAGTAACCATCGCGCCAGTAACCCGTCATAGGATCATTACAGCAAGATTCTAGCGCAGTTCCTAGAACATTAAGCGGTTGAGTAGAAATGGTACTTTGAGCCATGGTAGTAAAGGATATAAGAAAAAATAACACAAAATAATGCATACTTAATTAGTCAGTATTACCAGACTTTAATTACAATCATTAGTGTCCGATTAATGTTTTATCGATACTATAAAACTGATAAAGCACTAAAATTCAAACTCCTTAATAAAGTCTTTAGTCTATCAGTGACAGCGGTCTTTTATCTTAGTCGGACAGGATTAAATTACAATTATGCTTTAACAACTTGTTCCTTCAAGACATGCAGCGGCTGTACTCCACTACCTTTCCAGATTTGTTTCCCATTTTTATAAATCATAAAAGCAGGAACGCCGCGCACATTCATTTGTGTGGCAAGCGCTTGGTTTTTATCTACGTCTATCTTTAATATTTTCACACGATCACCTAGCTCGTCTTTTAGTTTTTCCAGCACTGGCATCATAGTTTGACATGGTCCACACCAGGTAGCAAAAAAGTCTATAAGTACTGGGGTATCTGTTGCAATAATTTCTTTAAAACTAGCCATTTTTTTATTTTCAAAATTAAAGTAATTCAGACTTTAGAACCGTTATAGAAATGATAAGAAATTAGATTGATTTTAATACGCTTTCGCAAAAGCGTGGACTAGAAAATTCCTAACTTTACATCGCTATGGAATTATCTCCTCTTGAGGTTCAAATAAGAATACTACCTTCTACACCTGGTGTTTATCAATACTATGATAAAGACCATAAATTACTCTATGTAGGTAAGGCAAAGAACTTGAAAAAACGAGTTTCTTCTTATTTTACAAAAAACCATGACAGCTACCGCATTACTTCTATGGTTAAGAAGATTGTGACTATTGAACACATCGTCGTAGAAACAGAGATGGATGCGCTGCTACTGGAGAACTCACTTATTAAGAATAGGAATCCGCGATATAATATTATGTTACGGGATGATAAGACATATCCATGGCTGTGTATTAAAAAAGAGCGGTTCCCAAGGGTGTTTTTAACACGTAGAATGATTAAAGACGGCAGCGAATATTACGGTCCTTTTTCTAGTATAAAAACGGTGCGCACTTTACTGGATTTAATTAAAGGATTATATCCGTTGCGTACCTGTAAATATGATCTCAGCGCACATAAGATTAATGCCGGCAAATATAAAGTATGCCTGGAGTACCACATAGGTAATTGTGCAGGTCCTTGTGATAATTTAATGAGTGAAACGGCTTATGCCCGTAATATAGATAACGTGCGCAACATCGTTAAAGGAGATTATAAAAATGCCGCTAAGCATTTTGAATCCCAAATGATGGAACATGCTGCAAACATGGAGTTTGAAGACGCGCAACGCATTAAAGAGAAACTAGAAATTTTAGAAAAATATCAATCTAAATCCACCGTAGTAAATTCTAAAATTACTGATGTAGATGTCTTTACCTTAATCAGTGACGAGACACATGCTTATGTAAATTATCTACAACTATCTCATGGTGCGATTGTGCGCTCACATACCCTAGAAATCAAAAAGAAACTCGAAGAAACAGATCAAGAATTACTCGAGATAGCGATTATAGAATTGCGGCAGCGATTTAACTCGCAGTGTAAAGAAATTTATGTACCGTTCCAAGTAGATCTAGGTAATGAAATTAAAGTAACTATACCACAACTGGGCGATAAGAAAAAGATCGTAGACCTTTCTTTGCGCAATGCAAAATTCTACCGCCAGGAGCAGTTTAAAACCATAAAAATTGTGGATCCAGACCGTCATGTCAAACGATTAATGGCTCAAATGAAGGCAGATTTAAGACTTGATAAAGAACCTATTCATATAGAATGTTTTGATAACTCAAATATTCAGGGAACTAATCCAGTAGCAGCATGTGTGGTTTTTAAGAATGGAAAACCAAGTAAAAAAGATTATCGTAATTTTAATATCAAGACTGTAGAAGGTCCTGATGATTTTGCGAGTATGGAAGAAGTGGTTTATAGAAGGTACCGCAGGCTGGTAGAAGAAGATCAACCTTTACCTCAACTCGTAGTTGTGGATGGAGGAAAAGGTCAACTGTCTAGCGGTTTAAAAGCACTGGACCGACTAGGACTGAGAGGAAAGATTACGATTATAGGAATTGCAAAACGACTGGAAGAGCTTTTTTACCCTAATGATCCTGTACCCTTATACCTCGATAAACGTTCTGAAACCTTAAAAGTGATCCAGCAAATGAGGAATGAGGCGCACCGTTTTGGGATAACCCATCACCGTAACAAACGCAGTAAGCAAGCTATAGAAACAGAACTGGATAATATTCCAGGAATAGGAGAAAAAACAGCAGTAGAATTATTGAGACATTTTAGATCTATTAAAAGAATTAAAGCGGCATCAAAAAAAGAGATTATAGAGATCATAGGTGTTTCACGAGCACAAAAAATTATAGACTTTTACAGTAATGAAGAAGAGTAGTATTATATGGATCATTTTTATACTAATTAATGCGCAAGCGTTCTACTCTACTGCACAAAAAAGTGAACCTGTTACAGAACAAAAAATAGGGCTAGTACTATCTGGTGGTGGTGCCAAAGGACTTGCTCATATAGGAACCTTAAAAGTGATCGATTCTCTAGGAATTAAGGTAGATTATGTAGCAGGAACCAGTATGGGCGCAATTGTAGGTTCTTTATATGCCTCTGGTTACACAGGAAAGCAGCTAGATTCTATTTTTGAAACCATCAACTTTGATGAGATTATAAGTGATGATATCCCACGAAAATCTAAAACCTATTTTGAACGTAAAGATAATGAACGCTATGCGGTAACGTTACCTTTTAAAGACTTTAAAGTACAGGTTCCTAGCTCTCTAAGTAAAGGACAAAACATTTACAACTTACTATCTAGACTACTATCTCACGTTAAGGATATCGATGATTTCAGCAAGTTACCCATTCCCTTTTTCTGTATTGCTACAGACGTAGAAACCGGAGAAGATGTGATACTGGATAGCGGTTATTTACCACGTGCTGTAAATGCCAGTGGAGCCTTGCCATCAATATTTGCTCCAGTAGAAATAGAGAACAGACTTTTTATAGATGGCGGCGTTACAGATAATTATCCAGTTGAAAAGCTACGTGCTCTAGGTATGGAGGTTATTATAGGAGTAGATGTTCAAGATGGTTTAAAAAAAAGAGAAAACCTCGATGGAGCCTTTGACATTCTTACTCAAATAAATAACTACCGCACTATAACGGCTATGAAAGATAAAGCGCCTTTAACAGACGTTTACATCCATCCCGATATCGAGAAATACACCGTAATTTCTTTTGATTCTGGTAGAAAAATTATAGATGAAGGAGAAATAGCCGCGCTCAAAAAAATAGATCAACTTAAAAAAGTGGCAATAAAAAATTATAAAAAACCACCATTATCAGCCATTACGTCAGATAGTATTTATGTAGCACAAGTTTACATAAAAGGGAATAAGAATTATTCTCGAGCTTTTATTAATGGAAGGTTTAAAATAAAAACTCCAGGAAAGGTAGCTTATACTGACATAAGAAACGGTATTAATAATCTACAAGCCACTAGCAACTTCTCAAAAATCAACTATGAAATCATTAACTCTGCAAATGGTCCTGTACTTGAAATAGAGGTTATAGAAAGTAAAGTGCGTAATTACTTGAGATTAGGTGCTCATTATGATGAATTACTGCGCAGTGCTGCACTGGTAAACCTTACTAGAAAAAATGTCCTCTTTAGTAACGATGTAGTGTCTGCAGACGTGATTCTAGGTGATAATGTGAGGTATAATTTTAATTACTACATAGATAAAGGGAAATACTGGTCCATAGGACTTCATAGTGAATTTATTCAATTTGAAAAACAAATACCTGGGCGGTTTGCAGAACAGGTTGCCGGTATAAATACAAATGTAAATTCCATAGAATTAGATTATAACGACTGGACACAACAGCTGTATTTACAAACTAAAATAGGAAACGGCTTTAACTTTACTGTAGGCGCTGAGTATAAATCCTTAAGACTCTTTACAGAAACGCTGAATACTGGTTTAGAGAATGAGCAGCGCACTATTTTTGAAAACAGCAACTACACGAGTCTTTACTCAAGCATTCTCTATGATACTTATGATAACCTCTTTTTCCCATCCAGTGGATGGAAAATAAATGGTGATTTACACCTTTATTTATATGGTGCTGGCAGTGATAATTTTCAAGAATTCTCGATGGCTCAGGTCTCTATAGGACATGCGCACCGTTTTGGTAAATGGAGTTTGCGCGGTAATGTATTACTAGGGCTACCCATAGGAGATCCTGGTAATAGCTCTTTTGACTTTTTCTTAGGCGGTTATGGGGCGCGACGCATTAATAATATCTTACCTTTTTATGGATATGACTTTATTAGCTTAAGTGGTAATACCGTAATGAGTAGCCTGATTGAATTAGACTATAAAATCTTCAAAAAGAACCACATTATTTTGAGTATGAATTCTGTTAAAATAGAAGACTATCTATTTGAAAAATCAGACTGGTATAGCACAGAAGGCTTTACAGGCTATGCTTTAGGTTATGGACTCGAGACATTTTTAGGACCTATAGAGTTAAAGTACAGTTTTAGCCCACAGCAAAAACAAGGAGAATTCTATGTAAACCTAGGATTTCAGTTTTAGTACGCTTTCGCGAAAGCGTATTTTAAACAACTGTACAGAAATAATTACCTCATTCTATGGAATCATCTCAAGAATTTTCCGAAATTGCTAGACACAAAATAAAAGTCTATGCCTTTTTATCACAAACTAGGGAAAATCCCACCTAAAAGACACACTATTTTTAGAAAACCTGATGGTGAACTGTATTCAGAGCAGCTCTTTGGCACCATAGGTTTTGACGGCATGTCCACAAACTCTTACCATGTTCACAGACCTACTATGGTTAAAGAAATAAAAGGACAATACTCTGTAAAACCAGAAATCGCACTAGAAAACCATATCAAGTCATACCGGTTTAGAGGTTTTCAAGTAAAACCAAAGGCTGACTATCTAGAAAGCCGCACCGTGGTTCTTACTAATAGTGATGTTAACACCATACTGGCAGCACCACAGCACTCCATGAAGGATTACTTCTATAAAAACGCAGATGCTGATGAGTTGCTATTTATTCATAAAGGATCTGGAACATTACGTACCCATTTAGGAAATCTAGATTTTAAATATGGAGACTATTTATTAATTCCACGAGGTATTATTTACCAGTTAAGATTTAATGATGAGGACAACCGGCTTTTCATAACAGAATCCAGAAGACCTATCTACACTCCTAAACGCTATCGCAACTGGTTCGGTCAGTTATTAGAACATTCTCCTTTTTGTGAACGTGATTTAAGAAGACCTGAGACCTTAGAAACACATGACGAGTTAGGTGACTTTTTAATAAAAGTAAAAAAACAGGATGAAATTTTTGACATGGTTTATGCCTCACATCCATTTGATGTAGTAGGATATGATGGTTACAATTTCCCTTATGCACTATCCATTCATGATTTTGAACCCATCACAGGACGCATACACCAGCCGCCACCAGTACATCAAACTTTTGAGACCGATGCTTTTGTAGTATGTAGTTTTGTGCCTAGACTCTATGACTACCATCCAGACAGTATTCCAGCACCTTATAATCATAGTAATATAGACAGCGATGAAGTCCTTTACTATGTAGATGGTGATTTTATGAGCCGTAATGATATAGATGCTGGACATATAAGTTTACATCCTGCTGGGATTCCTCATGGACCACATCCAGGTGCTGCAGAGCGTAGTATAGGAAAAACAGAAACAGAAGAACTCGCCGTGATGGTAGACACTTTTAAACCTTTAAAAGTCACAAAAGCTGCACTAGAAATAGCAGACGAAGATTACCATAAAAGCTGGTTAGAATAACCTACTATATTTGTAAAATAAAACTATAGAAACCACAAACTCCATTGGAAAATAATTCAAACGACAATACGTCTAACCAAAATAGATCCTGGGAAGATAACAGCTATTCAAATCAATCAGAATACGATAGCACTAGCAGGCCGCAACAAAACCCAGAATCACAAAACTGGAATAATGAACCTTATCGTTCTAAATTACCAGCAGACCCAAGTGCTCTCGTGCTCGCAATTATCGCGACTGTATTATGTGTACTATGCTGTTGTTTTTTAGGATATTACCCAGCACTTGTATTAAGTATCATAGGGTTTGTACTTGCTCAAAATAGTATTTCAAAATTTGAGCAAAACCCACAACAGTATGATCCTAGTAGTCTTAAAAGAGTAAATAGCTCAAAAATATTCAACCTAGTGGTAGGAATCGTAAGTTTATTATTTGTCATTTTAAGCTTCTTTAGTTTCTTCTCTGATTCCACCTATTATTATAACGATTTTGATGACATTTTCAATCCCGATAATGATGAGTACTATGAAGACGAAAATATCTATGACGATACTGAAGATAACTGGTACGAATATGAAGAAGAAATAGACAGTATGAATCTGGAAACAGATTCTTTAGAGTTAGAAATAGAAGAAGTCATAGAAGAGTAGCTTTTTTACACAAACCTTTATATAGTTAATAACACCACAGTGGAAGAAACTTTCTATAACAATCCTGACAACCAGCCACAGTTTCAAAACGACCGCAGGCACGATTACTATAAAGAGATGTTACCTAACGCCTCTACCGTACTTACTTTAGGTATCATAGGCATTGTACTATTCATGATGCTATGCTGGTGTTATGGTCTTATAGCCATAGTAACACTCATTATAGGAATCATAGGACTAGTTATGGCAAACAGGAGTATTTCTACCTATAGAAAAAATCCTGAAAATTATAGCCGTAGTTCTTATAAGAATGTAAGCATAGGTCGTGTGCTTAGTATTATAAATGTGATTTTATCGGGTATAGTTTGCTTTGCTTTCTTAATTCTTCTCATCATTTTTGGCAGCTTGATTTTTGAAAACATGGATGAAGTCATAGAAGAAGTAAAAAACAATAAGACTTATAATGAATCTCACGAGGACCATGACTATTATGAAAATGAGCAGTATGAATATCTAGAAGAAGTGGACAGTCTATATCAAGAACAGGACGCGATTCCAGTAGAAAAACACGTAGAGACCGTCATTGAAGAAGCTCCTGAAGGATAAATCTAAAAAGTAAAAGAAAATGAGTTTTGGAACGGGTTTTGTAATCTCTAGTTTAAACCGCATGAAAGTGCTGTTAAATAAGAGCATTATGAAAAAGACCATCCTTATATTATCCACCATATTCATTTTTACAACATCATTTACCTCTACAACTACTCCACCAGAAATAGCTTTTAAAAAAGGTGAATGGTTCCGTTTTAGAATCCATTATGGGGTTTTTAACGCCAGTTATGCCACCTTACATGTAAAAGAAGGCAGACTGGATGGTAAAGAAGTATACCACATTAAAGGAAGAGGAAAATCTACAGGGTTACTACATCTATTCTTTAAAGTAGATGACCGCTATGAAACCTACATAGATCGCACTACGGTAAAACCCTATAGATTTATACGTGATATAGATGAAGGCGGACACACTAAAGATATTCAAATAGATTTTAACCACGTCGCAGGAACAGCCGTGATTAATGATAAAAAGCGCAACAAGGTAGAAACTATGAATATAGAGCCTTCTACCCAAGACATGATGAGTGCCTTTTATCACCTGAGATCTATTGTGGACATCACTACATTAAAAGAAGGAGATGAGTTTAAATTACCTATGTTCTTTGATAAAGAAAATTTTGATTTTAAATTAAAATTTTTAGGTCGCGATACGATCAGAACTAAATTTGGTAAAATACCAGCACTAGAGTTTAGGCCTTATGTGCAATCAGGTCGCGTCTTTAAAGAAGAAGAAAGTCTTACCGTATGGATCAGTGATGATGAGAATAAAATACCACTTAAAATTAAAGCAAAACTAGCCGTAGGATCACTTACAGCAGACCTAGATGCTTTTAAAGGATTAAAATATCAATTTAAGACTATCGCTAAGTAATACCTTTTTGTATTTGCAATGTCGCTGTAATAAATGGAGTTATTTTTCACTTCATAGAAGCTTAAAATTCTTTGCATAACCATATCTAAATAATCAGCAAAAAATATTTTTCATTCATACAGTATAAATTCTACTTGGCATTAATTTAAAATAAGCGTTTTAAGGTTTCTACAGTATCATTACCTTTGTAAAACCCTTAAAACGTTTCATGTCACAAGAAGTCAGTCCCGAGATCGCAGAAAGAATCCAGTTACTGGAAAAAAAATTTAAAAATTCTGGGCAAGACATGCTCTCTTACCTAGATGGGTTGCTTTATGACCAGTACATTACCTACTGGGATTACATAAGACTAGACACTTTACTAAGTCTACAAGTTCCCTCTACACATTTTCCAGATGAGATGATTTTCATAGGATATCATCAAATTACAGAGCTCTATTTTAAATTAATTATTCACGAGCAATTACAGATTATAGAAAATGAGAACTTAACCGGTAGCTTCTTTGCAGAAAAGATGCGCCGTATTAATCGTTATTTTGGAATATTAATAAGTTCTTTTGAGGTAATGATTAAAGGAATGGAACGTGAACAATTCTTAAAATTCCGCATGTCATTATTACCGGCGAGTGGATTCCAGAGTGCCCAGTTCCGCATGATAGAGTTTTATAGTAGTGACTTAATTAATGTCGTGCATCCAGATGTTAGAGAACGCTTCCGCGAAAGCGAAAACAAAGACCTCACAGAACTTTATAATCACTGTTACTGGAAACAAGGTGGTATAGATATGCATACTGGTGAAAAAACGCTTACACTAAAACAGTTTGAAGAACGTTACACACCTAGATTCTTGCGCATAGTAAATGAGGTAAAAGACACAAATATTTATCGCCGTTATTTACAACTGCCTGAAGAAGAAAAAACTCAAGAATTAAAAGACGCCATGCGCGCTCACGATCAAAATGCAAATATCAACTGGAAACTCATGCACATGGGTAGTGCTCATCGCTATTTAAGAAAAGAAGATGACCCTATAAAAGCAACTGGAGGCACTAACTGGAAGAAATTCTTGCCGCCTAGTTTTCAAAAAATCATTTTTTATCCAGAGTTATGGAATCAAGAAGATCTAGACAACTGGGGAAAACAATGGGTAGAACACATTTTTAATACAAAATAATTCAATGAAAAAATTTCTAGTAGTTGCCCTAACACTGGGAATAACGCTTACCTCGTGTAAAGAAAAAGAAGTATATCAAGAACCAGAAGTTGCTGAAGTGATCCTACCAGTAATGCAATACGGTTATGACCTTAATAATTATGAGGTAGTTACAGATACCGTAAAGAGTGGTGACACCTTTGGGAACATTATAGATCCTCACTTAGTAGATGGACAGAGCGTTTACACTGCTGCACAAGCCCTAGACTCTATTTATGATGTGCGCCGTATTCAAGTAGGAAAGCCTTATAAAATTCTAAAAAGAAAAGACAGTTTAGGAACTCCAGAGGCTTTTATCTACGAACCTAATAAAATAGACTACGTAGTACTCAACTTTGCTGATAGTTTAATAGCTTACAAGGATAAACACCCTATCACGTACCTAAAAAAAACAGCAAGTGGTGTGATCAACTCTACACTTTCTGAGGCTATGGAAGAAGAAGGATTAGGGATGAGCGCCATTTATGAATTATCTGATATTTATCGCTGGTCCATAGACTTTTTTAGACTTCAAAAAGGTGATCGTTTTAAAATGATTTATACAGAACGTTACATTAATGACAGCATTTATGCAGGTTTAGAAAGTATAGAAGCTGCAGTTTTTGAAACAGATAAAACACCATTTTACGCCTTTGATTACCAAGTTAATTCCCATGCAGGCATCAGTGATTACTATGATGAAAACGGTAAAACACTGCGTAGCTTTTTCTTAAAAGCACCTGTGAATTATTCAAGAATATCGAGCCGTTTTACAAAACGTAGATTCCATCCTGTACAAAAACGCTGGAAAGCTCATAAAGGAACAGACTATGCCGCAGCTTATGGTACACCTATCGTATCCACAGCAAATGGTGTGGTCGTAAAATCTGGTTATACTCGAGGAAATGGTAATTATGTAAAAGTAAAACATAACGGCACCTACTCCACTCAGTATTTACACATGACTAAACGTAAAGTAAAAGTAGGCCAGCGCGTAAAGCAAGGACAGGTAATAGGAACTGTAGGATCTACAGGACTAGCTACAGGACCACATGTATGTTACCGCTTTTGGGTAAATGGTAGACAAGTAGATCCATACAAGCAAAACTTACCTAGCGCAGATCCTTTACCAAAAGAAAAAATGGAAGATTACTTACAGTTTATACAACCTCTTAAGGAAAAAATAGACTTACTACCCTTTAAAAACGATCAAGACCAAACTATTCTATGAGAAATATAAACCCTACAGAAACGGAAGCCTGGCTTCAATTAGAAAAACATTTTGAAGACTTTGATCATTTTAGCCTTAGAGAACAGTTTAAAACAGATCCATCTAGAGCTGAAAAACTCACCCTAATCGATAAAGATTTCTTTGTAGATTTCTCAAAGAACCTTGTAACTGAAAGTACAGTAAAACACCTTACAGCACTAGCCCATGATTGTGATCTTAAAGGTGCGATAGACTCTTATTTTAACGGCGCCACTATAAACGCAACAGAGCAGCGCGCTGTATTGCATACCGCTTTAAGAACGCCTCAAAACGCAACAACAGACAGCATTAAAGACCATGTAACAGCAGCTCTAGAAAGTAAACAAAAGATGTTTACCTATGTAGATAACGTTTTAAATGGCAAGACATTAACCGCAAGCGGTAAAAAGTTTGATACAGTGGTTAATATAGGGATAGGTGGTAGCGATTTAGGACCTGTAATGATTTATGAATCATTACAAGCTTATAAAAATGACATGAACTTACATTTTGTATCAAATGTAGAAGGTGATCACGTAGAAGAGATTCTTAAAAAAATAAATCCAGAGACCACCCTATTTGTGATCGTTTCTAAATCCTTTGGAACTCAAGAAACACTTACTAACGCGACAACCATAAGAAACTGGTTTAAAGAAAAAGTAAGCACTGAGGCTGTTTCACAACACTTTATTGCTGTAAGTAGTAATGTAGATAAAGCAGTAAACTTTGGAATAGATGCAACAAATATCTTCCCGATGTTTGACTGGGTAGGTGGTCGTTTCTCTTTATGGAGCACCGTAGGAATGTCTGTTGCACTAGGGATAGGAACACAGAACTTTCAAGCCCTACTAGATGGCGCTCACGAGATGGATAATCATTTTAAGAACACCTCATTTGATAAAAACATACCAGTACAACTGGCACTAATGTCCATCTGGTATAATAATTTTTACATGGCACAAAGTGAGGCCATTATCCCATACACGCAGTATTTACATAGATTACCTGCTTATTTACAACAAGCCATTATGGAAAGTAATGGTAAAAGCGTAGACCGTAATGGACATCAAGTCACTTATGATACTGGGAACATTATTTGGGGAGAACCAGGTACAAACTCACAACATGCCTTTTTTCAGTTAATTCATCAAGGTACTAAGTTGATTCCTGCTCATTTTATCGCTTTCGCGAAAGCGAAATACAACCAACCTGACCACCATAATAAGCTCATGGCAAATTTCATAGCCCAGACCGAAGCTTTAATGAATGGAAAAACAGCTAAAGAAGCTCGCCAAGATTTAGAAAAATCTGGAAAAAACACTGAAGAAATAGAGCAACTCTTACCCTACAAAGTATTTGCGGGAGATCAACCTACCACCACTATTTTAATAAATGAATTAACACCACAAAGTATAGGTAAACTAGTGGCTATGTATGAACACAAAATTTTTACCGAAGGTGTGATCTGGAATATTTACAGCTATGATCAATGGGGTGTAGAATTAGGAAAAGTTCTTGCTGATACCATCCTTAATGATATTGAAAATCATAAATATGACGGCCATGATGGCTCAACTACCGCTTTATTAAAACGTTTTTCACAATTTAAAAAATAACTCTTTGATAATCAAGTATTTATTTTTTAAATATTTTTAACATCCTTAATGTTAAGTTAATATTAGAACCTCATTTCATGAGTATTTTTGCAACTCAAACTAAACTAATTGAAAATGAAAAAAACATTACAATTTCTTTTTGCAATTGGGCTTTTCTTAAGCTCTATGGCTGTAAGTGCTCAGGTAACTACCTCGAGTATTAACGGTCGTATTCTCGAAGCAGAGAATGAACCTCTTCTAGGAGCTACTGTTGTTGCAGTGCACACTCCTACTAATACAAAGTATGGATCATCTACAGATATAGATGGTTACTACCGTATTAACAACATGCGTGTAGGTGGACCTTACACCATTACTATTTCTTACATAGGTAAGAATGAAATCACTTTAAGTGACATTTATTTACAATTAGGAGAATCTGAAAAGATAGATGCTACTCTTGAGGATAGCACAAACGCTCTAGATGCGATTGTAATAGATGCTGTAAGAGATGGTGTTTTTGATTCAGGAAAAACGGGACCAGAAACTAACATTTCTACTCGTGAAATTGAAACTCTACCTACGGTAACTCGTGATATTCAAGATCTATTAAGAAAAACTCCTCAAGCTCAAGTGGCTGAAGGTGGTGGAATAAGCTTAGGTGGTCAGAACAATCGTTACAATTCGTTCTACATTGATGGAGCCGTAAGTAATGATGTTTTTGGACTTGCTTCTACAGGAACTAATGGTGGTCAAATAGGTGTAAACCCTATCTCACTAGACGCTATTGAATCATTCTCTGTTAACCTTGCACCATTTGATGTTCGTCAGTCTGGTTTTGCAGGTGGAGCTATTAATGCAATTACTCGTTCTGGAACTAATAAATGGGCAGGATCTGCTTATGGATACTACAGAAGCGAAGACTTAGCTGGTAAAACTCCAGGTGGATTTGAAGCAGATGATAGAGAAAAATTAGATGAATTCACTGCCTCTCGTATAGGGATGAGAATAGGTGGTCCTATTATTAAGGATAAGTTATTCTTCTTCTTAAACTATGAAAGACAAGATGAAGAAACTCCACGTTTCTTTGACGCAAGTGCTTATAATGGTGACTCATCACTAGCAGATATCCAGGGATTACGCGATAACTTAATCAACGCTTTTGGGTACAATCCAGGAAACTTTGAAGATGGAACACAGTCTTTAACTTCAGATACGTTTACTTTACGTTTAGACTATAACCTAAACGATAAAAACACATTTACCTTCAAGCATAACTATGTAAGTGGAGCTTCTAATTCACCTAGTTTAAGTAACGCAAATAACATTAATTTTGCTAATGCAGGTATCCTATTCACATCTGAGACTAACAGTTCTACATTTGAGTGGAGAACGACTAATGGGTCTAACCTATCTAACAACTTAGTGATAGGTTACTCTACCGTAAATGACGATAGAGACCCGATTGGTAATAATTTCCCTAGAGTAAGAATTAATGATGGAGCAAATGGTCGTATTACCTTTGGTTCTGAGGCTTTCTCAACAGGTAATATCTTAAACCAAAAGCTGTTTAATGTAACTAACAACTTTGAGATTCAATCTGGTGCGCACAACTTTACTATAGGTGGTAGTTTTGAGCACTTTGATGTAAGAAACGTTTTTGTAAGACAAAACTTTGGACAATATCAATTCTTAAGTCTTAGCGATTTTAACACTTATTTTGATAACGATCCTACCAATGATGTAACTCCAGATGCATATGACTACAGCTACTCTCTTCTTGATCCAGCAGGAACAACTGGAGATGACATTACAGCTGCTGCTGCTGCATTCAAATACTCTATGTTAGGTTTTTATCTACAAGACGCTTGGAACGTTACAGATAACTTCCGTTTAACATATGGTTTACGTCTAGACATGCCATTCTTTGAAGACGGAACTGTTAATGAAGACTTTAATACTCGTACTGTAGCTTTACTAGAAGCTGCTGGGAAGGACTTAGAAGGCGCAAGAGTAGGAACGCCTATTAAGAGTCAACTACATTTTGCACCTAGATTAGGTTTTAACTGGGATGTTAAAGGAGATAACTCTACACAAGTACGTGGTGGTATAGGAGTATTTACTTCTAGAATTCCTCTAGTATGGCCAGGTGGTGCATATAATAACAATGGTGTTTCTATAGGTTCAGTAGATGAAAGAGATTTTGATCCAGGACAATTATTGTTTGATCCTAATCCAGGAAATCAACCTATCGGTAATGGAGCTGCTCCAGGTAGTGGTCAGTTAGGTGGACAAATTGACTTATTCTCTCCTGACTTTAGATTACCACAACGTTTGAAGATGAACATAGGTATCGATCAAAAAACTAACATTTGGGGATTAATCGCATCTGCTGATTTCCTTTACAATGAAGTTTTAAGTGATGTAACTTATCAAAACCTAAACTCTACAGGTCCTGTAGGAACTTTAAACGGAGCTGATAACCGTCCATACTATGATAGAAGTAGAATAGATAACACTTACAGTAACATCTACTTAGGATCTAACACAGATGAAGGTTATTCTTATAACGCAACATTCACTTTAACTAAGCCTGTTACAAATGGTTTTGGAGGTCAAGTAGCTTATACTTATGGTGATGGTAAAATGATTTTTGAAGGAACTTCTTCTCAAAACAGTAGCCAGTGGAGAAATGTACTATCTGTTAACGGTAAGAATAACGCACAAGTACAGAACTCTCAATTTGCAACAGGTCACCAGATCATAGCAAATGCGACTTATAGAAAAGACTGGAACGAGAACATGGCAACTACATTTGGTGTTTTCTATACAGGACAGAATGGTGGTAGAGTATCTTACATCTATAATGAAGGAAGAGACCTATTAGGAGATGATTCTCGTGATAACGCTTTAATCTATGTACCTGCAAGCGCAAGTGATATTAACCTAGTAGATTTCACAAGAGGAGATGGTACACTGGTAACAGCTGCTGAGCAGTATGCTGCATTAGACAGATTCATTGAAAATGATGATTACTTGAGCACACGTCGTGGTAAATATGCAGAAGCAAACGCAAGTCGTGCGTCTTGGAACCACAGTATAGACCTTAAGTTCTTACAAGATTTCTCTATCTATACAGGAGCAAATAAGGAGAACAAGAATACGTTACAGATCTCTTTAGACATCTTTAACTTTGCTAACTTACTAAATAAGGACTGGGGAGAAAGAACCTTTGTACCTAACTTCGGTGAAGTAGGATTAATTACTACTGAGCAAGGTGGTCCAAACCCAGAATTCACATTTGATCCTAATTTCACAAATGATGATATCGAGGTAATCGATGATGGTGGAACACGTTCTTCTAGATGGCAAATGCAAGTAGGTTTAAGATATATCTTTAACTAAGAAGTATTTTAAACATACCTTTCATAAAGAAACCCTACTCACCTGAGTAGGGTTTCTAGTTTATAGTTATTTTTGTACTTCAAAATAATTCTATGGAAATTTTAAAACACGCACATTCTGGATGGGCATACATCGTTGTATTAGTACTAGGTATAGCTACTGTTAATTCACTAATCGGCTTTTTTACTAAAAAAGAATTTGGCAATCGTGATTTCAGTCTAGCGCTAGGTGGCCTTATTGTAACACATATTCAATTATTGATAGGTCTAGTGCTCTACTTCACATCTTCGTGGTTTAACGCTTGGTCTGGTGGTATGAAAGAAGTTATGGGTAACCCAGATGCTCGATTAATGCTCGTGGAACATCCTTTAACCATGATTATAGCGATCACGTTACTTACAATAGGTTACTCTAAACACAAGAAAAAAATTATAAGTCACGGTAAGTTTAAAATGCTCGCAATTTTCTACTCGCTCACTTTCATTCTAGTTCTTTCTAGAATACCATGGAGCCAGTGGTTCTAAATTAGAGTTCTTATACCAAATTGAATTTACAAACACAAATTGGTATTATTAAGACTGTGAAAATAAGTTCACGCTTTCGCGAAAGCGTCATCCTAAAACGCCTTATTCTAAAAAGAACAAGGCGTTTTTTAATGTCACATACCATTTTGATATTAATCAGTAACAGAACTTACTTTTTCTGGAACAGGTATAATCGCTTCTAAGATTTTATATGCTCTATCTACCGTTTTTACATTTTCTACACTTAGGAGCAGTCTCAATCCTGCGCGCGTTTGTTTCTCTTTCATGCGCAATACCTTAGGCTGTTGCTGCACGGCTTGTAGAACTTTTGAAAAGGCATCGCTCTGGTAAAATTTACTTTGCTGGTCTGCTATAAAATAGCCTATGAGCTTATCCTGCTTCATGATCACTTTTTCAAGTCCCATTCTAGCCGCTACCCATTTTAATTGAATACTAGTAAGTAAATCCTCAGCCTGTTCAGGTAATTCACCAAAACGATCTACCAGTTCTTTCTTATAAACGGCAAGTTCCTTTTCATCCTTTACTTCATTGAGTTTAGAATAAAGCGCTAAACGCTCGGTAATGGAGTTGATATAATCATCTGGGTAAAGCAATTCAAACTCCGTATCTATAGTCACATCGCTTACGTGAATTTTATCAGTAGTAACCTGCTCATCATATAGATCTTTGAACTCATTTTCTTTAAGTTCTTCTATGGCCTCGTTGAGAATTTTTTGATAGGTATCAAAACCTATTTCATTCATGAAACCACTTTGCTCTCCACCTAAAATATCTCCTGCACCTCTTATTTCTAGGTCTTTCATAGCAATATTAAAACCGCTACCTAGTTCAGAGAATGTTTCTACAGCTTGGATTCTCTTGCGGGCATCATCAGTCATCATATCATAAGGTGGCGTGATGAAGTAACAAAATGCTTTTTTATTACTACGTCCTACCCTTCCACGCATTTGATGCAAGTCTGATAGTCCAAAGTTGTTGGCATTATTAATGAAAATCGTGTTAGCATTAGGCACATCTAGACCACTTTCTATAATAGTAGTCGCTACTAGTACATCAAACTCGCCATTCATAAAAGCCAGCATTAAGCTTTCCAGTTTTTTACCATCCATTTGTCCATGACCTATCCCTATACGAGCATCAGGCACGGAGCGCTGGATCATTCCTGCAACTTCTTTAATATTTTCGATACGATTATGAACAAAGAATACCTGACCACCACGAGATAATTCATAACTCACAGCATCTCGTATCACCTCTTCAGAAAATCGCACGACTCTGGATTCTATAGGGTGCCTGTTAGGCGGAGCGGTTTTAATCACACTTAAATCACGTGCCGCCATTAATGAGAACTGTAAGGTTCTAGGAATAGGCGTAGCCGTTAAAGTAAGTGTGTCTATATTTTCTTTAATCGTTTTAAGTTTATCCTTTACTCCTACACCAAATTTTTGTTCCTCATCTATAATCAATAATCCTAAGTCTTTAAATTGCACCGATTTACTCACGAGTTGATGCGTTCCTATGACTATATCTACTTGACCGTTTGCCAGTCCTTCTAGAACTCCTTTGCGTTCTTTGGCAGTTCTAAATCTGTTGAGATACTCTACGTTAACTGGTAAATTACCGAGTCGTTCTTTAAAAGATTTAGCATGTTGAAAAGCAAGTATGGTGGTAGGAACAAGTACTGCGACTTGTTTACCATTAACAGCTGCCTTAAAAGCGGCACGTATCGCCACCTCAGTCTTCCCAAAACCTACGTCTCCACAAACTAATCGGTCCATAGGTCGATCGCTTTCCATGTCTGCTTTTACATCAGCCGTGGCGGTGGACTGGTCTGGTGTATCTTCATAAATAAAACTAGCTTCGAGCTCGTTTTGCAAGTAGCCATCGGGTTCAAATTGAAACCCTTTTTTAGCACGTCTCTTTGCATATAACTGGATTAAGTCAAAGGCGATTTGTTTTACCTTAGTCTTTGTCTTAGCCTTTAATTTTTTCCAAGCTGGACTACCCAGTTTATAGACCTTAGGCGCTTTTCCATCTTTACTGGAATATTTAGTGATTTTATGGAGCGAGTGAATGGAAACATAAAGAATATCGCGCTCACCATAGACCAGTTTAATCGCTTCTTGTTTGGTACCGTTTACATCAATCTTTTGAAGCCCACCAAATTTTCCTATTCCATGATCGATGTGTGTTACATAATCACCTATCTCTAAAGTATTTAACTCTTTGAGCGTAATGGCCTGTTTTTTTGCATAGCCATTCTTCAACTGGAATTTATGATAACGGTCAAATATTTGGTGATCTGTATAACAGGCTATGCGCAAGTCATGGTCTATAAAACCTTGAAACAAGGTCATCACCACGGTTTCATACGGCACCTGTGCGCCCATATCGTTAAAGATGTCTTTAAACCTTTTTGCCTGTTGTGCGGTTCCACAAAACAGGTACGTTTTATAACCATTTGCCTCATTTTCTTTGAGGTTTTCTACTAGTAAATCAAACTGTTTATTAAAGGCTGGTTGTGGTGCCGTGCGGTACTGAACCGTTCCCGACTGAGTTGTTAATTCTATTAAGTTATAAGCAGCCAGTTGCTTTTTAACAAGTGTGGCATCACAGAATATCTCCTCTGGTGTGAGCTGTCTGATCTCGCCTTGCAGTTCAGTATATGCTTGTTCCGCTTTCGCGAAAAGCGCATCTAAACGACCATAGAGCAACTCCACATTCTCTGCAAAAATGACGGTCTTACTCGATATATATTTTAAAAAAGATTCTCTGTTTTCCTCTAACTTTTTATGCTCAACATTAGGAATAATAGAGATTTTTTTAATCTGTTCTTTAGAAAGTTGGGTTTCTACATCAAAGACCCGTATGGTATCGATCTCATTTCCAAAAAACTCTATACGATACGGCTCATCATGAGAAAAGCTGAACACATCTAATATTCCACCACGTACAGAAAACTCTCCAGGTTCTGTTACAAAATCTACCCGTTTGAACTGGTATTCAAAGAGCACTTCATTTGCAAAATCTATAGAGATCTGGTCGCCTACCGTAATCTTGAGCGTGTTTTTTTCTAGCTCCTTGCGTGTGACTACTTTTTCAAAAAGAGCCTCAGGATAAGTAACGATAACCGCAGGTTTCTTGCGAGAGTTGATGCGATTGAGCACCTCAGCTCGTAATAACACATTTGCATTATCTGTTTTTTCTATTTGATACGGCCTTCTGTAACTACCTGGGTAGAAGAGCACACGATCATCACCCAGCATTTTTTCAAAATCGTTGAGTAGGTATGCGGCTTGCTCTTTCTCATTTGCAATAATTAAAAAAGGTTTCTCTACTTCTTTAAAAACACTACTTGCAGCTATGGTAAAAGAACTACCATTAAGACCACTTAAATGAGCGTGACCTTGAGAACCAGACGCAACTTCCCGCAAACTTTGTGTTTGTGAGGCTTTTTGGTACTGTTCTAGAATTTTATTAAAACTCAAATCCACCACTTTTAATAGATTGCAAATATAAGAGATGGATATAGCAATTAATCCATTTATAGACGGTTAAGTTGGTTACGCAAAGTTTCTTTTTATAGCATTCATTACTATAAAAACTACACGAACACTACTAAAACCTTTTATTTAATAATTACCCACAAAATATTAAGGCGTTTAAACCATGAAATAAGCTTTTCATCTAATACGACTTTAGGACTTCATAAAAATCCAGTAAAAGTTTAATACCTATTAACTTTGCAACCGGTTTATTAAATCTAATTGTTTAAAACCCCAATAAAAAAGAAATAATTACTGGTTTTTTAACTAATTCTGATCTAAATTTTCTTAAGGTAAGATAAGTTATTTCGGTAACCTGAATATTAAAATAAAATAAATAACACCATAAAAAGTGGGTTTTTCGAAAATTATTAAAATAATAACATCAATGAAAAATATTTTTTTCAACTCTTCTGCACCTAAAAGTTTTGTATTCATTCTTTTTGGTATTTTAATGCTATTCAGTTTTAAAATGAATGCACAAATATGTTTAGACCTACCAGATATACAAGGAACTCCGTGTATGGGTACTGAGACAACATGTGATGCTACTCCTACAGGTTGGACTCCTTATGTAGGAACTCCTGATCTGACTGAGACTAACGCCGCTCCTACAGGTGCAGCTATCACAAATTATATTGGTATGCCTGTGTCTTCTGGAACTGTGGGTTTATTTATTTCAAGTCCAGGAAACATTACATCAGTAAATTCTTTTCAAGAATCTTGGTTTACAACCTTGACGGGATTAACTGTAGGGCAGCAATACACCATACCAGTGGAATGGCAAAGAATAGCTGTATCAACTTTCTCTAATGGAGGTAATCTACGTATGGGTGTTGGCACCACTTTTCAAACTTATACCGTGGATCCTACTGCTGGTGGTGGCTGGCAAACTGATCAGTTCACTTTCACAGCTACAGCGACATCTATGACTTTTGTCATGGGAATGGCAGCTCAAGGATCTAACGCTGCAATCCTTATAGACGCAGGAAATATTTGCTCTACCATACCACCAGCTTGTAATGCAAGTGTTACTGCTCCAGCCCTTAGTGCGTCTACATTAAATAATGTATGTCCTGCCACTACAGCTGATCTAACAAGTATAACAGCTAGCAATACACCAGCTGGAACCAGTGTAACATGGCACAATGCTACACCAGCAAGCAATGCTAATAAAATAGCAAATGCAAACAGCGTGAATGCAGGTACTTTTTATGCTGCTTTTTATGATGGTGTTAATGATTGCTACAGTGGTGTAAGCGGTAATGGTACGACGGCAGTTACAGTAACTATTAACACACCTTGTTGTGGAGCTGGTGATACGCCTCCTGCTTTTAATTAATATGTTAATGAAATAAAAAAGCTTATTAGATGAGTATAGACAGTGGCTCTTTCTAATACTTTAAGATCGTTGTTTAGGAGTAGTGTTCCAAATATAGACTCTATACACCGTAGTTACACAAGGATGACTGCACATGAAATTTACTCACATGTGCAGTCACAACACTAGGTCGTAACTTAGCTTAAAATAAGGTGGAGTTCAATCGCATAAACCCGCCTATTTTAGATGCAACAAATTTCAAAGTATTTTCATTCATGACCCTTTAGAAACTCTCCACTCTACAAATTTCTTAAAAGGATTCGTCTTCATATTTCTAGAGCCATGCATGGCGATCACTATAGTTAACACACAGGCTAAAGTAATGGCCAAATAAGCTATTTGATTAGTTGCTAACTTACTCAACCCATCCATAGGTGTTCTGAAACGCATAAATATAGCAACCAGTGCCCAAACGCCTACCAGTGCAAACTCGCGCATATTACGATAAATCACCATTAACAAATTGACTATAAACGCAATTGTAATCATTGCTAGCGTAGCATAAACTTGCATTTCTACTGCTATATCAAACGTTCCGTTCAAATATGCTGCTATGTTTGCTATAGTCGCTACACTGATCCATCCACTATATAAACATAATGGCCACCATACAAAAGCGATGATAGGAAATGGCGCGTCCCATATTTCCATATCTAGTTTCTTTACGCACATCAATAAACTTACCAGTATTCCTAGCATACAGATTACAGAAACCCCAACCATCTCATCTAACCAAAATACCACCCAAGCCGAACAAAAGATATTGGCAACTAAAAACCAAGGTGCTGTTGTTTTTATAAAATCTGTGTTTTTATCAAGAGGTTTGTTTTGATTTGCTTTTGCAAAAGCGTGATACACTCCATAAATACCAAATACTAAAAGCATTAAAAAAATAATACCCCAAATGGAAAAAGCATAACTCGCAGGCGTAAAAAGATTGTTATACTCAGCACTCAACTCGCCTACCGTTTTACCATTATAGTTTCCCGTGTTTGCATAACCGTTCCAAGCGATTAGAAATATAATACTGATCAAATTGAGGATGGAGAATATTTTTTTCATACCCTAAATATAGTGGAGATTGATCTATTTTAATTCAATGACTTCATCTTCTACGATAGCAAAAACTCGATTTCCTTTCTTAGGTTGCAAGGTGTAAGTTCCTGTAAAATCGCCAAAAGCGGCGAGAATGAATCCATGTTCATTTTTAAAAAAGCAGGATAATTTAATGCGCTGCCTTCCTACTCCTTTCATTTTTATAGAAGGATGCACGTGTCCCGCAATATTAAACTTACCATCTATTTCTTGAGGATGATGTGTTAACACAATAGTTCCCATAGTGAGCTGCTCATAGGTTTTTATACCTAATTGCTCAAAAGAAGACTTACCTATCACATCGTGGTTTCCCATTATGAGTGCCAGTTCTATGGACTGCATGCTCACCCATTGTTCAAAAAAATGCCACTCAGCATTTTTATAAGAGTGAAATAAATCTCCTAAAAACCATAACCTAGATGGGTTAAAAAGCGTAATAATCTCATTAAGTTTATCGTATTCCTTATCATCAGCACTGGCAGGAACAGCCATACCGTTTCTTCTAAAGTGTGCACTTTTACCCAAATGAACATCGGCAAGGAGAATGGTGTCTTGTTCTACCCAATAAGCGGCTCCACTAGCATGGAGTTGAAAAGTTTGTTGAGCAAGTGAGATGGTTAAGTACACAAGGATAAATATGGAACTTTAAAATTGATATCGAGCCCCTAAAATAAAATTTCTTCCAGCAGCACTTACTCCAGAGGAATAAGTTCTATACCGCTGGTCTGTCATATTTTCTAGAGTCACATGAAATGATAACGCCTCATTAAGACTATAACGTGACCTCACATTAAGCGTGTACCACGATGGTGAGTAAGGATTTCCATTATGATCAAGGGCAAATAGTGCCGCACGATCTTGTAAAACTGGAGCAATATCTTCATTATTCAGTTGCCCGTTAAATTGAGTAAAAACTCCTAGTTGCCACTGACCTTTTTGATAATTTATATGTAAATCTCCAAAAGCCGGAGCAACATGGCGCACGGGAATAACAGTTCCGTCCACTCTAGCTTGTTCACCTTTAGTAAGGTTATAATGTCCTAATAGGGTTAAATGATCAGATATTTTATAATTAAGACCTATTTCTAGTCCGTAGATATGAGCGCTTTCGCCATTTTGTATGGCTTGTACTCTACTCAATTCTCCTTGATAATCAATAAAATCCTGACCATCCAGTTCATAATCTTGTGCAACTAGAGCATCTTTTAAATAAGTATAATAAGCATCTATATCAATGGTGAATTTATTATTCCATGTTTTTCTAATTCCTAACTCAGCATTATATGAGTACTCTGATTCTAGATCTGGATTAGGTACGATAACTGTTCCAGGACTAGGGTCAAATATCTTTCCTTTATCATCTATATTAGGTGCTCTAAATGCCGTACTTAAATTTGCTCTGAGTTCCCATTTATGATCCGTAACATAAGTAGCCCCTATTCCTCCTGTTAATGCTCCAGTGTTAATATTTGCAGCTGTAAAAGGGAAGTTGAAAAACCTGTTATTTTCTGTAAAATCAGAATCGATCCATACATGGTTATAACGCAATCCACTATTAACGATCATTTGAGAAGAAACTTTCCACTGGTAACTCGCATAAGCGGCAAGTGAGCGCCATGTAGAACCATCTGGATAACGAGTTGCGGTAGCTGCAAAGGTGTTAGTATCTATATTTTGAACCGTTCCCGTAGAGCTTACTCGGTTATGGATAAACTCTCCACCATAAAACAGTGCATTAGACTCACGATCTCTCCTGGTAAAGTCTATGGATGTAGAAATAGCGTCCACTTGCTCTGCATTTTCAAAACGCTCAGGATCTTGAAAATTTCGAGTAATTCTGCTTTCCTCAAAGCGTTGATATGCGGTGGTTAAAACTGCCTTATCGTACCATTTTCCATTACCTCGATGGGTGATATTAAAATTAGTCATGAGCCATGTTTGTGGCCCATAAAACCATTCTGAGTTTCTAGGCTCTCCGCTTTCGCGAAAGCGATCTAAAGAATCATATCGAGGAAAATCACTGGTTGCAGAATAAATAAGCCCTAAACCAAATTCAAAATCTTGAGTAGGTTGATACCTGAATTTTTGTAACAGATTAAGTTGATCATAACCTGTAGGACGTTGAACTAATGGATCATCGTTTGTAACTAAAAGGTCCTGACCATCACGTCGTACCACATAACTTTCTCTCAAATATTCATCTGGACCATGCGATCCCATGCGCATATCATCAAAGAAATTTGCTGTTATGCTAGTTACTGCTGCCCATTTTTTACTTCCTATGTTAAAATCGAGATGTCCCGTATTTTCATTATTTGCGCTAGCATATCTCAACAAACCATTTCCACTAACTTGCAAAGAGTCTTGATGATACTGAGGTTTAAGAGTAAAAAAGTTCATCACACCTCCTATAGCGTCACTTCCATAAACTACACTTCCAGGTCCCAGGATAACTTCACTGCGCTCTACACTTAATGGATCTATAGAAATAACGTTTTGTAAATTCCCGCTTCTAAAAATGGCAGAGTTCATGCGTACTCCATCTACTGTGAGCAAGAGTCTGTTTGTAGAAAAACCTCTTATCATAGGGCTACCACCACCTTGCTGGGATTTTTGAACAAACACCTGGCCAGATTGTTGTAACAAATCTGCACTGGTTTGCGGATTGTTAAAGGCAATTTCATCCTTATGAATCGCAAATATTTTTTGGGGAATATCCTGCGCACGCTGTTCAAACTTAGAAGCCGATATAATGATAGGATTAAAAAAGTCAGACTGCTGCTGTAGCTTTACAACATTGTTTACTGGTAATCTAGATTTAGATGTTTTTAAAGTAGCATAAGAAATACTCTGGAAATAAATAATTTCTTCATTTGTAAAGTCTTTTAAATCTACTTTCCCTTCAATATTAGAAACAGCCGATTCAGATTTAGACTTATTATAAACAGCTACATTAACTAATGGTTCATTAGATTCCTGATCCACCACCGTAACCACCTGTCCTGCAACAGGTAATACAGACATAACTAAAAATACAAGAAATAGCTTTTTCACGAATCGAACAGCTGTTTGAGAATAGTTAATGATGTAGGTTTTTTAAAAACGTGCAAATGTATCTTAAAATAATCAATGACCAAGTTTAACAGGCTATTGCGCTCTTCACGATTCATTTTTATCTGACTTATTTCATCAAATTTCGTGCCTATAAATTGTTTTATCAAGTTAGTTTCTTCTAAAGTGGCATGGTGTGGTAACATTCCATTATCATCAAAGCTACCATCGAGTAAATTAAAGTATGAATAATTTAAAGTGGTTATATCTGGTTGAAACCCCATGAACGTGGTAAGATCTAGCAAGGTTTTAATAGAAAAGTTTGCTACAGCACTGGACTGATCTAAAAACTGGAAGATACTGGATAAATAGTCGTATAAATCTGGATCGGATTGTTGTTCTGTGAGGACTTGAGTAAGCACCTCAGAAAAAAACATGACCACACTACTCTTTACGATGTCTGTATGAATGGTATCATAAGCAGGAGTGACCTGTGCTTCTTTAATGTATTCTAAAGAACCTTTTCCTTTATGGTTAGTCTCGATTTCTAATTGAACCAGTGGCTGGAAATAAGAAGCTCTTAATTTACCTTTACGGGATTTGCGCACTCCTTTAAGCATGTAGGACTGTGTTCCTAACTCTCTTGTATATAAACGAGCTATTAAGTCTGCTTCACTATATTTTACCGTAGATAATACGATTGCTGGTGTGCGTGTGAGCATATTACCTGATGATCATTAACTTAGAAACTGTAGTTTCTATATTATCATCTGTAGAGATAAATAGCATGTAGACTCCACTTGCTACTTTATTACCACTAAAACTACGCGTGTCCCATAGAATGCTTCCTCCTTGAGAAATAGCTTCATAGACTAGATTACCTTCTATATCTGTAATTTTTACTCGTGCTCGATTAGTAAGCCCATCTATAGTCACATTCCCATCATAACCTGGTCGTACTGGATTAGGAAATGCGTATACATTTTTTAAGTTATCTTGAGGCGCACTTGCTCGATCACCTTTAAAAGCTACTAATCCATTTTTAGTAGCAAAGTAGATCAAGCCGCTCGTTTCATCTATGGCTATATCACGCACTTCATTATCAGGTAATGGTGAGTTATCCTTAGTAAATTGAAAAATAGTTTCGCGACCACTAGGATTGAACAAAAAAGCACCTGAACTTCCTGTAGCAACCCATTTATTATTATTCCCATCCACTTCTATATCCAGAACGGCTTCATCTGCGAGGAGTTCTCTAGGAATTCCATTAATATCTTCTATAATTATGGGTCTAGTATCTGGAATATTATCTGTGAAAAGGCTGTTTGCACTGGAAAGAACTCTTAAACCCAGGTTAGAGCCTATCCATAACTGACCGCGCTGGTCGATCTTTAAAGAACTGACATAATTATTAATAAGATCACCTTCTTGAATACCTTCTGTAATTCTTGAAAACTGATCTATAGCTGGATCAAACCCTACCACTCCACCGCCGGTTGAGCCAAAGATTACCTTATCATTACTAGTAATTTCTATCTTTGTCGTACTACCAGAGCTTGTTACCTCATCATAAATATTACCTACATCATAAGCGGTCCACTGATTAGATGGATTTCTTTTATGTAAAGCCTCATCTACTTGAGACTGTATGACCCATAAATTACCTTGAGAATCATAAGCTCCATCTGGTATTCTAACAAAAAAATCTGATGGTGGTAATATACTGAGTAGCGTACTATTATTTATACCATATTGTATTCCAGCTACACCATTTTCAAAGTCTAACAAACCATTATTCATAGAGTGAACGACTATATCATTAGGATCAACAGGATTAATAGTTATATTAGGAATACTACGCAATCCACTTACCTCATCACTGGTATAGTTGATCCATCCTTCTTCTACCAGATGACTTATTCCCAGAAGTGCATTATCTGGCGTATAAAAAACGGAATGAGCACCGTAAGTTACCCATAGTTCATTAGGCAAGGTTTGTACAGAAAAAATAGAATTTCGGGAAGGCCCATCAGCAACAATAAATTCAAAATCTGTTGGGTCTAGGATATTTTGCCGTATCATTCCAGCAGTTTCAGTACCTATGTAAAGGTCGTTATCTAATAAAATAGCGCTGGTATAATTAAAGCTTTCTCCATCCAGATCAGCCAGGCGATAGACTTCATTAAATAAGGTGTCATAAATAAGTATAAAATCTCTAGTTACATAAGTAACCCTATCTACAGTAGTATGAACATCTCTAGCTCTAGAAGGCAACTGCAACCCTATTCCAGCAAAAACCCCATTAGTTCCAGGAGTAGCTATAAAACGACTTGCAGACACACCATATATCTCATTATTAAAACTGTTCATTTCATCCCAATCTGTAGTATTGAGTTGCGACCAGTTCATAAAATCTAGCAAAAACGGATTTGCAATACTGGCTCTTCTTATACCACCGCCAGTAGTTGCAGCATAAATGAATCCTCCAGAAATATCTAAGGAATTAATTTGCAACTGAGTTCCATTATCTCCTATAAAATAAGTATTATCAAATTCTAGCAAGGCTAAATTATATAATGCGATACCAAAATCTGTTGCCATATACAACAAATCGCCACTTTCAAGAAACTCATTAATTCTTTTATCTGCCGGTGCTATACTTTGTTTATCTCTTATAGACACTATATTGATAACATCACCTGTTTCTGGTAAAATTTGAATCAATCCATTTTCATAGGCTACGACTAGTAAACTTTTATTTTCACTATAATGGATTTGTGAAATAGAATCACCACTTAAACCATTTACAGTTGTAATAGTTTCAAAAGTGTTTAAAGTGGTATTATAAACAAAGATGGAATTATCACTAGCAGCATATATCAAGTTTCCAGACTGATCTAAGTCCACAATGTTTGAATAGGAGAAAAAAGCTTCCCAATTATTTGAGAAATCTTGCGCCACAGACCATTGTGAAATAAATAAAATAAGTAAGAGTAATCGCTTCATAAAAAGCAAACGTTTTTATTTTTTAAAATGATACATCTACAGCAAAAATAAGATAATAAAGCGGTTACTATGAGACATAAAAAAACCTCTGAAAATAATTCAGAGGTTTTTGGTACTTAGGTAACGCTTTTGCGCAAGTTAGATTATACAATCCCTTGTGCCAGCATAGCATCAGCAACTTTTACAAATCCAGCAATGTTTGCTCCTTTTACATAATCTACAAAACCATCACTATCTTTACCATACTCCACACATGCCTCATGAATATCGTTCATGATGCCTTGTAGTTTATCATCTACTTCTTGAGCAGTCCAGCTGTAGCGCATAGAGTTTTGAGACATCTCAAGACCAGAAGTTGCTACTCCACCAGCGTTAGACGCCTTTCCTGGAGAGAATAATATCTTTGTTTCTAAGAAGTGTTCAATAGCTTCTGGAGTACATGGCATGTTTGCTCCTTCACCTACACACATGCAACCGTTAGAGACTAATATCTTTGCCTCTTCACCATTTAACTCGTTTTGAGTAGCACATGGTAACGCGATATCACAGGCTACAGACCATGGACGTTCACCTTCATGATAGGTAGCGCCAGGATATTGATCTACATATTCTGAAATACGACCACGTTTATTATTTTTTAAATCCATAATAAACGCAAGCTTATCTGTATCTATCCCATCCTTATCGTGAATGTAACCACCAGAATCTGACATAGTCACTACTTTTCCACCTAGTTGCAAAATTTTCTCTGCGGCAAATTGTGCTACATTTCCAGAACCAGATATCACTGTAGTTTTTCCTTCTATAGATGCTCCACGAGTCTTTAACATATTTTGAGTAAAGTAAACATTACCATATCCAGTAGCCTCTGGACGGATTAAAGAACCACCATAAGAGCGACCTTTACCTGTAAGAATACCAGTAAACTCATTTCTCAACTTCTTATAGTACCCAAAAAGATACCCAATCTCACGACCACCTACTCCTATATCTCCAGCAGGAACATCAGTATCTGCTCCTATAACTCGCTGTAGTTCAACCATAAATGACTGACAAAAACGCATCACCTCACGGTCTGATTTACCTTTAGGATTAAAGTCAGATCCACCTTTACCACCACCCATAGGTAGCGTGGTTAAACTATTTTTAAACACTTGCTCAAAAGCAAGAAATTTAAGAATACTCAGGTTAACAGATGGGTGAAATCTCAATCCACCTTTATAAGGACCTATAGCGCTATTCATCTGAATACGGTAACCACGGTTCACATGAACCTCACCACTATCATCTGTCCATGGCACACGGAACATAGTAACGCGCTCTGGCTCTGCCATGCGTTCTAGCAACTTATCGCTAGCATATTTTGGATTATTTTTGATAAAAGGTATTACTGCTTCTGCAACCTCAGTAACGGCCTGAATAAACTCTGGCTCATTAGGATTTTTACTTTTTATCAAATCGATAAAACTCTGAATGTCTTTTTCCATTTTTAGTAATAATTGCGTTTTAAGAAAACTTTTTCGTTAATGGTGCAAATATAATTTAATGAACATAAGTGATGTAAATTTTGTCATTTATTTAAGGACTTTAGAAACGATATCTTCAGCATTCATCTTTCACAAAAATATGATCTACATAAAACTCATAACCTAACAGCGTTAAACAGTCCTTTCTATTAAAAGAAAAGAAGATCTGAATATCGTTTTTTATTCTTCAAAAAAAGAATGGAACCTTTTTAAACCCGCACTATAAAACCTATTTAATTATTCCTTTTGGTTTTATACCAAATTGAATCTATAAAGTCTTAACAAATAGCTTCTTTTTCACTTACTTTTCACTTATTCTTAGAATTAAAATAATTTTGGCGGTTGTCAATTTTTAGATTTCTTATTTTCGTGGCTGTTTTGAAAACGATTTCGTAGCATGAATGTTTTGTGTTTACGCTTTCGCGAAAGCGAGATAATTACCATATCATATGATTCTAGAAAGTTACATTAACGGCCAGTGGATCGCCGGAGAAGAAAAAGCAACACGTAATATGTACGACGCTATCACAGGAGAAGTGATAGGTCTAACCAGTACAGAAGGTTTAGATATTGCCAGCGCACTGCAATACGGTCGCGATCATGGTAAGGTGTTGCGAGACATGACCTTCCAGCAACGTGGTAACATGATTAAGAAACTAGCGCTGTATCTCAATAAACGTAAGGCAAAATTCTACGACATCAGTTATAAAACAGGTGCTACACGAGCAGATAGCTGGGTAGATATAGAAGGTGGTTTTGGTAATTTGTTTGCAAATGCAAGTCTGCGTAAACTCTTTCCTGATCAGAGCTATGCTGTAGAAGGCGATCCTATCGATTTATCTCGTGGTGGTCGTTTTATGGCGCACCACATTCTAGTACCACGTAAAGGAGTTGCCGTTCATATTAATGCGTTCAACTTCCCAGTTTGGGGAATGTTAGAAAAATGTGCGGTAAACTGGATGGCAGGTATGCCAGCAGTAGTGTTGCCAGCACCGCAAACAGCCTTTCTTACAGAAGCTGTCGTGCGCGAGATCATAGATTCAGGCATCTTGCCAGAAGGCGCTTTGCAATTATTAAGCGGACTTACCACCAGTATTCTAGATACCGTAAATTCCCAAGATGTCGTGACCTTTACGGGTAGCGCACATACAGGAAGAAAATTAAAAGCACATTCACGATTGCTCGAGGAATCGGTACCATTTAATATGGAGGCAGATTCTTTAAATTCATCAGTTTTAGGACCAGATGCGGTTCCTGGAACAGCCGAGTTTGATATTTTTATTAAAGAAGTACGCAAGGAAATGACTAGTAAAGCTGGTCAAAAATGTACCGCAATACGCCGTATTCTAGTTCCTGAAAACCTGATGGAAGATGTGCAAATCGCACTAGGGAAACAGCTTTCTAGAACCGTGATAGGTGATCCTTTATTGAAAGAAACACGTATGGGCGCATTGATTAACAATGATCAGAAAGCAACATTAAAAGACCAAATCAATAAAATAGCTCAAACCGCAAACCTGGTTTATGGAAACTTAAATGAAGTAGAGATTCATGGTGATCGCGCACAGCAAGGTGCATTTATGTCGCCTATCTTGATGCGAGAAGATCAGCCATTTAAAAACACTGCTGTTCACGAGATCGAGTGTTTTGGTCCGGTGAGTACCTTGATGCCATATAAAAATATAGATGAAGCTATAGAACTTGCTCACATGGGTAAAGGTTCCTTAGTTAGCAGTGTAGTTACTAGTGATGACGCTTTCGCGAAAGCATACACCATAAACGCCGCATCGTCACACGGTAGGATATTGACCTTAAATAAAGATAGTGCACCACAATCTACCGGTCACGGATCGCCATTACCGCTGTTGATTCACGGTGGACCAGGACGTGCTGGTGGTAGCGAAGAAATGGGTGGACTACGAGGCATTAAGCACTACATGCAACGATGCGCCGTGCAAGGAAGTCCGACATCGCTCACAGAAATCACCGGAATTTACCAGCCTAATTCTGATTATAAAAAGACAGAAAACCATCCGTTCTCATACCATTACGAGGACATAAAACCTGGAATGAGTCTGGAAACGCACAAACGCACACTAACCGATACTGATATACAGAAT
Organism: Nonlabens sp.; assembly: GCF_965660805.1. Lineage (GTDB taxonomy): Bacteria > Bacteroidota > Bacteroidia > Flavobacteriales > Flavobacteriaceae > Nonlabens. The sequence continues at coordinate 40,494 of NZ_CBFIBE010000018.1, forward strand.
TTTGCAAATCTTACTTGGGATCATTTCTATGCGCATACAGATATTACCAGTCTAGACGGAAGCATTTTTAAGAAACGTACCGCACACGGTTATTTTATCATCAGCGCGGCCGCAGGATTATTTGTGTATCCTAATAAAGGTCCAGTGAGTGCAAATTATGGATTAGAAGACATCCGTTTTTTACGACCGCTGTATCATAATGACACGATTTATGTGCGATTGACCTGTAAAGAAAAACGCGAGCGTGACGTCGCTGGTCGTGAGCATCCATCTGGAATTGTAAAATGGTATGTAGAAGTTTTTGATGCAGAGCCTGTAGATTATGAAAACGGAAAGACCGATGAAGAAGCAACATCACTAGTTGCCGTTGCCACCATTCTTACCATGGTAGAAAAGAAACAAACTGTTTTTCCAGAAATCACTGAAGATTATATCCGTTCCGCCTTCGCGAAATTAAACGCTGACGCGACACCTCAATGGGGAACGATGACACCACAACACATGGTAGAACATTTAGAAATGAGTTACCGCATTGCTGCTGGACAAAGACAAGATTTTGAAGTCGCTACACCAGAGAAATACTTGGAAAAAGTAGCTGCTACCTTGTGGAATTATGATAAAATGCCACAAAACCATAAAATGCCACTCATGAAAGATGGTGAGCTAGAAGATTTAAACCACGACGACTTAGAAACTGCCAAAGCTAAAATGCTAGAAGCCCGTGAGGAATATTTAGATTATTTCAAACGCAATCCTAAAGCAACTACAAAAAATGCTGTTTTTGGGGAATTGACTAAGTATGAGTGGACTTTGCTGGAGCGAAAGCATTTAAGTCACCATTTTGAGCAATTCGATATTTCCGCGTAGGCTATTTTAAAAGACAATACTAGGCGAAACAAATGATTGTTTTTTTGTCAAGCCGTCGCAGGACGGCTTCGCTCAATATTAAACGAGAAGATTATGAAAACAATGTACACCTACATCATGGCTCATATTAAAAATAAGCTGTTCTATGTAGGCGTAACAAATGATATTAAGCAACGTACTTTTGACCATAAAAACGCGACTTTTGAAACCCATGTAGGGAAATATAATATTAAGCAATTAGTATGGTTTGAAGTTCATGACAATCCTACTGTTGCAATCAGGAGAGAAAAATTGATCAAAAAGTGGAAAAGAGAATATAAAATTAACTTGATAGAAAGTATTAATCCCGATTGGAATGATCTAGCCGATGACTGGGATTTCACTGGATTTGTGACAAGTAAAGAATGATTTAAGAAAGATTGAAATAAATAATAAGCGAAGCCGCTATGCAGCGGCTTGACAGTTCAAGAGTCAAGCCTTAGCAGCACGACTTCGCTGAATACAAACACAAAAGCATATTAAAATGAGTGATCCCTACGTAAAAACAAACACAGAAAACCAAATACAAACCATAGAATTCTTTCATCCAGCGCACAACTCGTTGCCAGGTGATATTCTAGCACAACTCGCACAAGCTATTACTGATGCTGGAAATGATGAAGCTACCAAAGTCATTATCCTTAAATCTGGTGGTGAGCGTACTTTTTGTGCAGGAGCAAGCTTTAAAGAATTGATTGCGATTGACGATGAGAAAACTGGCGAAATATTCTTCTCAGGTTTTGCAAATGTCATTAACGCAATGCGCAAGTGTCCTAAATTCATTATAGGTCGTGTACAAGGTAAAACCGTAGGTGGTGGCGTAGGCGTTGCCGCAGCGACAGACTATTGTTTTGCCACAAAATTTGCATCCATAAAATTAAGCGAACTCAACATAGGAATAGGTCCATTTGTGGTAGGTCCAGCCGTAGAGCGCAAACTAGGTCTTACAGGAATGAGCCAGATAGCCATAAACGCAAACGAGTTCTACTCACCAGAATGGGCAAAAAACCAAGGCTTATTTGCCGAAGTTTACGAGTCTACAGAAGCAATGGATGAAGCCGTTCAAAAATTTGCTGAGAACTTATGCACCTACAATCCAGACGCTATGGCCGAAATGAAAAAGATGTTCTGGACCGGTTGTGAAGATTGGGATAACTTACTTTTTGAAAGAGCAAAAATTTCGGGAAGATTAGTGTTGAGTGAATTTACTAAGGAGACGTTGAAGCGCTTTCGCTAGGATCTAGGTATGTGGTATGTGGGATGAGGCTTTCTAAATAGAGGATTATGAAAAGTGATTATCATTTTAAATTTGAAGACTTATTAGTTTATCAAAAGGCTATGGACTTTGGAGAAGTTGTAGATACTTTAGTTCAATCTTTTCCTCAACGAGAGCTTTATGCGCTGAGTTCGCAATACAGGAGAGGAGCAGACTCTATAGCATTGAATATTGCAGAAGGTTATCCAGGAAGTGATGCCCAATTTGTTAAGCATATCAATCATGCTTTACACAGTTCTAATGAATGTGTTTCGGCAAATGAAAAAGCAGTTAGAAGAGGTTATATTACTCATGAACAACGCGAAGAGGTTAGAAAGTTGATAACTGTAATGCAAAAAATGTTGACAAGTTTACGCAGCAAAATTAAACAGAGAAACCCATAAAAATATTTTACCACATACCACATGGCAATTTACAGTTTCAAATCCCACATCCCAGTAATTCACGAAAACTCCTATATCCATCCTCAAGCAACGGTAATAGGTAATGTAATCATCGGTAAAAATTGCTATGTAGGTCCTAGTGCGGTAATCCGCGGTGATTGGGGCGAGATTATTCTGGAAGATGGCGTTAATGTTCAAGAGAATTGTACGGTACACATGTTTCCAGGGAAAAGTATCACGCTTAAAACTGGAGCTCACGTAGGTCATGGTGCCATTATACACGGCGCAAATCTAGGTCGCAATTGTATGATAGGAATGAACAGCGTCATTATGGATGATGCGGTTATAGGAGATGAATGCATAGTAGGCGCGATGGCATTTGTAAAAGCCGAAGCTGTTTTTGAACCACGTTCCTTAATCGTAGGCAATCCAGCTAAAAAAATCAAAAACATCTCTGATCAAATGATCAACTGGAAAACCGCAGGAACTAAGCTCTACCAGCAATTACCAGCAGATTGTCACGAGAGCATGAGAGAAGTAAAGCCTTTAAGAGAAATACCGCAAAATCGTCCTGTTCAAGAAGATTTTTATAAAACCTTGAAAGAATTTAAAGGTAGTTAAGCCATGAATTTATCTATTCGTCTAATAAAACCATCTGTCTTATTAAATATCAACTAATTATTTAATCCACATTACCTTTAGTAAGTTGAAAATTGAACAATGATCATTTTCATACATTTTACTCAACTTAATATAATTAAATAATGAAAAAACTTTTAGCAGAATTTATTGGAACTTTTTGGCTCGTCCTAGGTGGATGTGGTAGTGCAGTACTAGCAGCAGGCGTTGCAGATATAGGAATAGGACTCGTAGGAGTTTCACTAGCCTTTGGTCTTACCGTATTAACAGGTGCTTATGCCTTGGGACATATTTCTGGTGGCCATTTTAATCCTGCCGTTTCCATAGGATTATTTATGGGTGGTAGATTTGAAGGTAAAAACCTTTTAGGTTATATAGTGTCACAAGTTTTAGGTGGTGCGGCAGGTGCAGCGATATTGTATCTAATCATAATTAGCTCTGCAGATTTTACAGGACTAGGATCTAATCCAGGTGCCTTTGCCACTAATTTTTATGATGCAAATGTGTACGGAGTAAACTTTGGAATGATAGGCGCATTAGTGATAGAAGTTGTGATGACCTTTATGTTTTTAATCGTTATTCTAGGAGCAACTCATAAAAACGCCTCGCCAGGTTTTGATGGTATGGCTATAGGTCTAGCCTTAACCTTAATACATTTAATCAGTATTCCCGTAACTAATACTTCAGTAAATCCTGCACGTAGTACTGCCGTAGCGTTATTTGTTCCAGAATCTATGGGGCAATTATGGTTATTCTGGGTAGCGCCTATTGTAGGAGCTGTTCTTGCAGGAATTGTATATAAATTTATGGCACCTCAAAAAGCAGATTAATTCTCATTTTTTCAATCCATAATCTAAAGCCAGAGCAGTAATGTTCTGGCTTTTTTTATTGCGCTTTCGCGAAAGCGTAATTACAACAAAAATTTCACTACTAACAAGCGTTAGTTTTCTTATTTTTATACCATGGCAAAAACTATGGAATTTATACTCCCAAAAATGGGAGAATCAATAACAGAAGGAACCATTCTTAACTGGCTCGTGCAAGAAGGAGAAGGATTTGAAGAAGGCGATATTATCGTAGAAGTAGGAACTGATAAGGTAGATAATGAAGTACCAGCGTCTACTGCTGGAGTGATGTCGCAACATCTTGCAGCGGCTGGAGATGTGGTAGAAATAGGAAGCGCTATTGCGACTTTTGAAGAAACTGATGGAGCGACAGTCACTAGTAAAAACACTAGCGATAACAAACAGCCGATTCCGCAACAAGCTCAAAATGACAAAACAATCAAACAACCGAAGGTTGTAAATTTAAGTTCAAGTTCTCCCAAAGCTTCAACTTCAAGTTCATTCATAAGCAAAGACCTTTTCGTAAGTCCATTAATTGATTCAATCGCTCGCGAGCATCATATTTCTTATGAAGAATTAGCACGTATTCCAGCGACTGGAAACAAAGGAAGATTGCGCAAAAGCGATGTGGTAAACTACTTAAATGATGGTCGTCCCTACCAATTTGCACAAGCAGTTTCAAACGAACCAGATCCTACAGCCTATCGCATACCACAGTTAAACCTAGATAAAGGAACTGGTAAGATTATAGAAATGGATCGCATGCGCAGTATGATTGCAGATCATATGGTGTACAGCAAGCATACCAGTCCACACGTGACTGCTTATGTGGAGGCAGATCTAACCGATTTAGTGAACTGGCGTAATAAAAACAAAGGATCATTCCTAGAAAAATATGGAGAGCGATTAACCTTTACACCATTATTTGTTGATGCAGTAGCACGAGCGATCAAGGAATATCCTAATATCAATGCGAGTGTAGACGGCAAAAACATTATCGTAAAAGAAAATATCAATGTAGGAATGGCAACGGCTTTACCATCAGGAAATTTAATTGTTCCCGTAGTAAAAAATGCAGACCAGAAATCCCTACCAGAAATTGCAGCAGATGTCAATCGTATGGCAAACCTTGCACGCGAAAATAAACTAGGTGGTGACGATATAAAAGGTGGAACGTTTACGATATCAAATGTTGGGACATTTGGTTCCTTAATGGGAACACCTATTATCAATCAGCCAGAAGTTGCTATTCTAGCTACAGGAATTATTAAAAAACGTGCTGAGGTGATCACACGAAATGGAGAAGATAGCATAGAAATACGTAGTATGATGATGTTGAGTTTATCTTTTGATCATCGTGTTGTAGATGGATTTTTAGGTGGCTCGTTTTTGAGAAAAGTTGCAGACAACCTAGAGGTTGCACCTAGTAAAGATTATTAATTTGATGAATTTCCGCACTCGATGCGGAAACTTTTGTAGTCACTAAAATGCCTGTTGTAAGCAACAAAAAATACCATGTGTATCTTCTTGCAAATCGTAAGAATGGAACTATTTATTTGGGAATGACTGGTGAACTAAAACATAGAATTAAGGCTCACAAGGAAGAAAAATATAAAAAAGCCTTTTCAAAAAGATATTAGACCAAACGATTGGTGTATTTTGAAGAATATCAATGGGTACAAGAAGCTCAAGCAAGAGAGAAAAAATTGAAGAAATGGAGGCGTAAATGGAAGATAGATCTCATTGAAAAGGATAATCCAGAGTGGATAGACCTAGCAGAGAGTTGGTGATTCCGTATCAAGTGCGGAAAATGATTTGCATCAATGGTGGAATATAGATTTTAAAAAACATTAAGATTAGTACAATCAGATTCCGCATCAAGTGCGGAAATTCAGTTAGAATAGAAATATGAGTAAGAATCAAGCAGATTCCCCTTTTCGTGGGAAGTTGGAGAAAGCATACCGTAACCTCACCACTGCCAAAGCAATGGCAGAACTCTACGAAGAAAATTTTAAATTAGTTTCTAAGTATGTACACGCGACCAGTCGTGGTCATGAGGTGATACAAACTGCGGTAGGAATGCAGTTGCTACCACAGGATTATGCATTTCCATATTACCGTGATGATGCGATGTTGCTAGCCATAGGAATGAAGCCCTATGATTTAATGTTGCAATTACTAGCTAAAAAAGATGATCCTTTTTCTGGTGGACGTACCTATTACTCGCATCCATCGTTGAATGATATCGATAAGCCTAAAATTCCACATCAGTCCAGTGCCACAGGCATGCAGGCGATTCCTGCTACTGGAGTCGCTTTGGGTTTTCATTACCGTGAGAGTTTAACTAGCAAGCAACGTGAGGCAATCGATTCAAGTTCAAGTTCAGATTCAATAGTCGTTTGTTCCCTAGGAGACGCATCAGTTACTGAAGGAGAAATTGCCGAGGCGTTTCAAATGGCAGCCTTAAAACAACTGCCTATTTTATATCTAGTACAAGATAATGGTTGGGATATTAGTGCCAATGAAGCAGAGACTCGTGCCCAAAACGCTGCAGAATATGCCGCAGGTTTTCATGGAATAGAAGCCATTTCCATAGACGGAACTGACTTTGAGGAAAGTTACAACACCATAAATACGGTTATAGAAAAGATCAGGACAGAACGCAGACCGTTTTTGGTTCACTCTACGGTTCCTTTATTGAACCACCATACCAGCGGTGTGCGCATGGAGTTTTACCGTGATGATTTGGATGAGGCACGCAGCCGTGATCCTTACCCTAAAATGAGAAAATTATTACTCGATAATGGTTTTAGTGAGCAAGATGTGGATGGTTATGACGCTTTCGCGAAAGCGGAAGTAGCACAAGCACTAAATGACGCTATGAACATGCCAGATCCAGATCCAGCAGATTTGTTCACGCACGATTTTGCACCGACACCGATTACCGAAGAAAAAGGAGAACGATCGCCAGATGGCGCAGAGAAAGTCGTGATGGTAGATTGTGCACTATTTGCGATCGAGGAATTGATGCGTAAACATCCAGAATGCTTGCTATACGGGCAAGACGTAGGAGGAAGATTAGGTGGAGTTTTTAGAGAAGCGGCAACACTGGCGCAGAAATTTGGCGATAATAGAGTATTCAACACACCTATTCAAGAAGCATTTATCGTAGGAAGTACGGTAGGAATGAGCGTAGTAGGCTTAAAACCCATCGTAGAAGTACAGTTTGCAGACTACATCTGGCCAGGTTTGAATCAGTTATTTACCGAGGTGTCACGTTCCTGTTATTTAAGTAATGGTAAATGGCCGGTTTCCATGATTTTGCGCGTGCCTATAGGTGCTTATGGCAGCGGTGGACCTTACCATTCCAGCTCTATGGAAAGTGTGGTTTCTAATATCAGAGGTTTAAAAATCGCTTACCCATCTAATGGTGCCGATTTAAAAGGACTCATGAAAGCGGCCTACTATGACCCAAATCCTGTGGTGATTTTTGAGCATAAAGGATTGTACTGGAGTAAAGTCAAAGGAACCAAAGGAGCAACAAGCATAGAACCTAGAGAGGATTATGTGTTGCCTTTTGGAAAAGCTTGGGTACTTCAAGAAATCTGGAAAAAAGAAGAAGAGGAAACGCTTTCCATCATCACTTATGGAATGGGCGTACACTGGGCTA
>NZ_CBFIBE010000019.1:0-45514 GCF_965660805.1 Nonlabens sp.
TTCTAAGCTGAAGATGTTAATTGTGGTTATATACATTTATTTTTAACTTTTATACAACCTCATTAAACACATATAGATAACCTAAACGTCTATTTTTGAACTTGTACAAATTAACTAAAACTCAAATGGATTTTATAAAAATAATTTACCTAATAACTTCCATTCTTGGTCTTACCATTGTCTTTATTGTAAGTAACCGATATAAGAAAAATATCCACATAAACCTTTATATAATTTTAATCTTTATTTTAGTTTCCTTTCGATTTCTTGTCTACGGAATATTTGACTATTCTAATTTGCAAGCTTTTGTTAAGCAAATTAATATCTTTATTTTTATTAATGTATCACCACTGATTTATTTGTATTTTAAAAAATTATCTGACCCTAAGCCTTTTAATCTAAAAAATGACGCACCTCATATTTTAATGGCTTTTCTCTTATTTATTTTTATAAATTTTGGTCTACAATATTCTGACAATCCCTTTAGCTTGAGATTACGCTTCATCCTATTAATTTTTTACAATTTATTTTATCTTTTTATTTCTTTAAAACAGTTAAAAAGACATGTATGGCACAAAAAATTTAATATTGTAATTTTAAAAAAGCAAAACTCTTATATTAGAAAATGGACCTATATCCTCGTTCTTTTTTACATAATTGTTTTATTGACTTATATTTTTCAATTTCTTTTTCTTAAATTAAATTTATGGCATAATGAGTATAATCCAAAGTTTTTGTGGATTACAGCATTAATATGGATTATTTTATATTTGAAAATTCTTTATTCACCAGAGTTTTTATTTGGTTACGAATTGTTTTTAACGAAAATAAAATAATACAAAAAACAGTCTATTACATTTGAAAACATTTGGAATATGAATAATAATTCTTATATGATCAATGCTCAGGATGCTACCCTAAAAAAGAAAATTGAGATAGATATTGAAAATTATATCAGTAGAATTGAGGAACTTGCATTGAATAATCCATTTTACTTTAATGAATCATTCAAAATTAAAGATTTAGCATTAAAGATAAACACACCTAAAAGCCATGTTGTGTATGTTTTTAAATACCATTCTAAAATTAGTTTTAATGACTTTAAAAAAATAATTCGAATAAAAAATGCACTAAATTTAATTGCACACGGATATTTAAAAATTAATACCATAGAAGCCCTTGCGTCTGAAGTTGGCTTTCTATCCTATAGTGCTTTTTTCAAAAGTTTTAAATCTACCGTAGGAGTCTCACCAAAAGAATATAACGATAAAACATAAATTCTTTATTGTAAAGCTGTTTAAATGTGTAGCTGCATAAGGAAGCTGTACGCTTTTAATTGTTTATGGTTAAATGATGTTTATTTTACACTCTCATTTTAAAATTTGAAAATCATTATAAATACGACTTTTAATCTCTTGTTCTACAGCTAATTCACTTGCTATCTCCATCCATCTAGGTATTAGTTCTTGAACCTCTTTAATAATCCCTTTAGGGTTTTTAATCGCAAATTGCTCTGCAATGGTCAGGATATCTTTTAAAGTTATCTCTGTACGTTTATTATTAACAGATAGCGCTCTTGAAGCTTTTTTAAAAGTAAATAATGGGTTGAGTGCATAAGTTAAATCATAGGCTGGTGCTAAATTCCAAGAGTCATTTCCTTCATCATAAATAAAACTATGGTTCTTTAAGTGATCATCTACATTTTTAAAGATAATGTTAAACACCATACGCTTAAAAAGTTGCTGTAAATCCTTATGAGGCACTTTTAAGCCTAAAGCGACTTTGAACACATTCTCATAACTAGAATTTTCAGGTTGGCTTTTAAAATCCCATCCTGTTAATCCAGTTACGGTGAGGACATGTTGTTTTTCTCCGTGCTGCCGGTCATAACGCAGTGTAGCAAAATGTTTATCTTCTATTAATTTAGATGGCATCATATTGATACCAGCTTCTTGTGCAAGTAAGTAGTATACATATTCTACTTTTTCTTTATTGTAGCCATCACTATCGTCTAGATGCAGTTTTACGAGGTAGTGGTTATAGTCTTCACTTATTTCTCTATCACCAGCTATAATAACACCAGTCTCTTTGTGTTCTGAAATCAGTATTTTAGGTCTGGCACCACCTGCCGAAGTACCTATTTTAAATACGTTGAGTAGAGACATCTCGTCTAATGAAGCACCTGAAGTATTATCTTTAAGTTTAAGTACTTTTTCAAGAATTGTAATTACTTCATCCATATTGATAGTAGATGTTTCTGGTAACTCTTTTACAGGTTTGTACTCCATAGCTCCCATACCACGATCTGCCACATAAGCTAATTGTTCTAGTGGAGTCACTTTATGAATACCTCTTGCTGTTAACCATTCTTGAAAAATAATGTTTCCAAAGGTGTCTGGCAGTGAATCTGCAATCATAGGTGGTAGACCCTGAAAAGTGTCTTGCTGGTATTCTGTAAATACCTGTACGGGTTTAGTGCGTTTAAAGATAAACGGGAATAGGTTTTTGTATTTATTACTATCTAGATATATTGGGTTGTATTGAAAAAATGATTTCCTTTGATCTATATCATATCCTATCTTACCTATTTCAAGGCCAAACATAATAACATCTATATTCTTATCTCTCGCCATATCTTAGTATAATGAAATATCGTTTTGATCTGTACTTGCATTATCAATCTGTTTTGAAATAGATGATAACAAGCCAAAGTGATTGGCGATTTTTAAAATATTATCTAAGGTCGCATTTTTACCATTTTCAATGTTTTGAATGGTTGCTCTGGAGATATCAAGTATCTCTGCCAGCTCCTCGCGTGATAAATCATTAGATTTACGTAACCGTTTGCAAGCTTCGCCAATTTTCAGTTTCACCTCTTTTATTGTTAAAACATCAATCATAAACAACTATTATATTAGTCAAATATAGTATTTTAACCTATAAAAAACTAATATAACTGACTTTATATTATAGGTATGAGATGACATACTCACCTATTTTAAGAACTAAGGAACATAAACTTTGAGGTTTCTATCAGAATATTTATGATCTACAATCATATAAATATATAACCTAGTTAGTTTTTATCACCTCTAAAACTTCTCTTACTGTGTGCATGCTAACGTAGGATAAATCAAATACATCGGCAAAAGTGATGAGATAGTTTTTTAATTCATCATCTAACTCTTGCTCTAGGTTATAGCCTTCAGAATCATATAATTTATATGCTAATTCCCTACCGAATTCAGACAAGAATGCCTTGTAAGATTGAGGATCATTCTTGAGTTTTTAAAAAATCACCCTATGAACTCTAAAAGTCCGACTTCAGATTCTGGAGCACTATCTCCACTATCATAGCTCAACGCTGCAAGGAGATTAGTTAGGGTTTTAGGTTTTTTAAAAGGTTTTACTTCATCAAACGCAAATTGCCTTAACAGCTTTTTTTTAAGCCATAAATTTAAAGTATCTTCGTCACTATAAATTTTATTTATTAAGCTTTAAATCAAATCTTTAAAAACACCTACTTCTCTAGTAGTCTATTAAAATCAAATAATGAAAACGATACAATCCATTTTTATAGTATTAGGAATAGTAACCTTATTAGTCTCTTGTAATAATGAAGAGGACCTAACTGCGAGCCCTAGTGCTCAAGAAAGAATTACTGCAAACTCAGTAATAGCTGACCTCATGAGTAAAACCGCAAGTAATGATGGATCTTTTGATAACATTATAGATAATGCCAGTTGTCTAAGCATTCAACTACCTGTAACTGTTACGGTAAATGGCACCATACTTACCATTAACAATACTAATGGATACCAAGATATTGAAGATATCATTGATCTTTTTGATGATGATGTAGACTCCGTAATTATTTCCTATCCAGTAACTGTAATTCTTCCAGACTTTTCTACAGTAGTCGTTAATGATCATACAGAACTAGCCGCATTAAGTGCAAATTGCAGCGACGATAATGAATTAGATGACGACATAGAATGTATCGATTTTCAATACCCTATCACTGCATCCATTTTTAATGCAAATAATGATCTTATCAACACGATAACCATTAACAATGATAATGAAATGTATCAATTTATCGATGATATAGACGATTATGCAGCGGTTACTATCAACTTCCCGATTACAATCATTTTAGCCGATGGAACGATGCAAACCGTTAATAATATTCAAGAATTAGAAGACGAAATTGAACTAGCCGAAGATTCTTGTGATGAAGATGATGATAACGACTTTGACGATGATGATTGCGAGAATTGTACCACTTCAGACTTAGAAAACTTATTTGCAGATTGTAATGTATGGATGGTAGATGGTCTAGAAATTAATGATACAGATCTCGAAGACAATTATGACAATTATACATTTACATTTAATAACGATGGCACAATTACAGTGACAGATAATACTAATGTATTTAATGGGACTTGGACAGCTAATGGAACAGGCTCCAACATCATATTTACTATAAACATAACTGGACTTCCTGATTTTAATAACGCTTGGAACTTACATGAATTTGAAAGAGAGTCTGACGAAGCTGAAATAGAGTTTAGACTCGGTGATGACGAGCTTGAATTTGAAAGTGACTGCTAAAATCTAATTACACAAAACTAATTTTAAATAGCGGTCTCATGTTTAAAAGAGAGCTTTTCTACCACAAGTTTACCTGAACAGCTCTCATATTGATCACTTAGCGGTGTCCATAACTATGATTTGGTTTACTAGAGTGACATTCAAATCGTCACTATCGATATAAGTGTAATAATTGAGGAACTCACATGCTCACTTTTGAGAGGAATTAAATCAGTGGATCTAAGCAATTATATGGCCTCTAAGACATAGTTTAATCAAAAGCCAATTACTATAAAGTGATTGGCTTTTTTTTATGATCAGAGTATATAATACCTAATTAAATTTATAAAGTCTTAATAAATAGTATAACTCTCCTATCAACTATTTCAGAACATATTTTGTACCTTTACCACATGATTTTAAAAACGCTTAAAAGCTTTTTTGTGACATTGCTAGCCGCTGTGGTACTTACCTCAACGCTCTCATTTAGTGTTCACAAACATTTTTGTGGGCCGTTTTTAAAAGATGTTTCCATTATACTTCCTTCACATGGTTGTGGTATGGAAACTACTGGCATGGCTGATAATTGCGCTATTTCCCTAGAAAAAAAATGCTGTAACGACATTATAGAAGTCGTTCAAGGACAGGATGACTTAAAAATCACATGGCATAACTTCAGTTTAGAACAGCAGCAGTTTATTACACTTTTCACAAATACGTACTTCTTCACGATTACTGGCGATTATCGTGAAAAACACACTTTTATAGCCTACTCGCCACCTCTGGTCACTCGGGACATACCTGTATTGCACCAGTCTTTTCTTCTCTAGATAAAGTCGTTTTCTCACACTATTTGATTGAACAACATTTTATCTACAGCGCAACCATTGCGCTACTTCTATATTAAACACTATGAAACATATTATTATGGTGGTTTTTGTGGTTTTCGCTTTCGCGAAAGCGTATGCACAAGGTCCACCCATCACAGCAGATAAACCCATCATGCTAGGAGGCAATAGCTTCACCACTAAAACGCTTACAGAAATAAGAAACACAGAACGAGGAACCATAGCCTATATCCCGGTAATGCTGCATTACCTACCTACTAAGAACTCATTAGTAGCACTGCATCTTCCCTACACCACTTATGACTTAAGTGATGTGAGTGGCAGCGGACTTGCAGATGTAAAAATTATGGGAAAGTACCAGTTTTTCCGTAAGGATGGTACCGGTAAAACTTTCCGTATGGTGGCAAAAACACTACAAACCTTACCTACTGGAGATAAAATAGATGTTATGGACATTTCAACAGGTCTGTATTCTGGATATTATGGTGTCGTGGCTGGACTGGAAACACTCAAGTATGGAATATCTGGAGAAATAGGATATAACTCTATGCCTAACGGTACACTAGATGAATTTAGAGCAAAACTAGGTTTTGGGTTGCCCTTATTAAAACCACAATATCCTAATAAACAACTTAATCTTTATTTTGAATACAACAGTGTTTGGTTACATGAACGCGACTGGTATCAACTATTATATTCTCAAGGAGTCCAGTATGCACTCAAGAATATCACCTTTGATCTAGCAGTACAATTACCACTGGTACAAGAAATAGATGCAAATCGTGCTCTGAACTACTCCATATTTCTGGGAACACGATATACTTTTTAACGGTACAAGCATGGCACCGAAACAACACAATAAACCAGTATAAACAAAAATAACAGCGCATTTCCATGCGCTTAAAAACTAAAAACAATGAAACAAATAACTATAATTTTAAGCATAATAGTAGGGCTACTCACTTTTACAACAACATATGCGCAGACTAAAAAAGATAGAGACCAGTATGAAATACAAGTAGATGGACTAGGCTGTCCGTTTTGTGCATACGGATTAGAAAAAAAGTTTAAAGAATTTAAAGGAATTAAAGATATTGCTATAGACATAGAAACGGGAGATTTCTCTTTTACTTATCCAGCAAAACAGCCATTAACTATGGAAACTGTGCTTGCACAAGTAGTTAAGTCTGGTTACACGCCTAATGATTCAAAAATCACACGTTACGACGGCAGTATAGAGACAAATGAAAAAAGTGAAGAAATTGCTCTCCAAGATGTTACCTCAGCAAGACTGTACGTAAACGGTATGTGTGGAATGTGTAAAGCTCGTATAGAAAAAGCAACAACCGCTATAACTGGTGTGGCTAGTGCTGTATGGGATGTAGATACTAAAATGTTAAGCGTGAAATATGACCCTAATAAGACGAGTGAATCAGCTATTGAAAAAGCTGCCGCTCAAGTAGGTCACGATACTAAAGGAACACGTGCAACAGATGAAGCCTATGATAACCTGCACGCTTGCTGTAAATATAAAAGAGCACAATAATGAGAGTTTTAATAGTTATTCTGGCCGTTGCCGCAGCTCTTATTTCTTGTGAAGAAAAAACTGCCGTTCCACAGGAATGGCAGTTTGATAAAACCATAGCACTAGACGGTATCAACCCTATAGGGATTGCTATGGATGGTAATGATATATTTTTAAGTGATGGTGACCATAATCGTGTGGTTAAAGTAAGTGAAATTGGAGACATACTTATTGAAATAGATGGTTTTGAAAGACCTATGCATATCGATTTTGGAGCAGCAAATTTTCAAATAACAGATAAAGTAACTACTTCTATACTTAAAGAACGTGCTCTTTTTGTTCCTGAATATGGACGTGACTCCATTGCAGTGATGCGAGATAACAAAAGAGATTATCTTATAATAAACGACTCACTTGACGCACCTGCAGCAATAAGCGTGTATGAAAATGAAATCGCCATAGCCGATTTTTATAACAATCGTATTCTCTATAATAATGGAAAACAATGGATGAGTATAGGTACTGAAGGTAAAGAACTAGGACAACTCTACTACCCTACTGATGTACAGATCACCGAGGATAAAATATATGTGGCCGATGCTTATAATCATAGAGGGCAAGTGTTTGATAAGACAGGAAATGGTTTAGCTCTTATAGGAACAAATCAAAATATGAATGCTACAACTGGTATATTTGTAACTAAAACCGAAGTCTATCTAACTGATTTTGAAAACGGGAGAATCCTTGTTTTTGATATGAATTATGAGTTAAAACAAATTCTAGAAACCAGTATCGATAAACCTACAGATGTTTTTGTTAATGATAAAACACTTTACATAACAAACTATCGTAAAGGCGAACTGGTAAAATATAGTTTAAAAGAGATTAAAAATGAGAAATCATAACTTATACATACTACTTCTAGCCATCACGCTTATAAGCTGTGGTGAGAAGAACCCTATGAACTCCACCGTTAAACATCGTGGTGCTTTAATGAACCTAATGTCTGGGAATCTAGAGGCTACTGCTTCTCTAGATTCTCTAGAGACTTTACCTCATCTTTATGCACTAGGAGCGCTAGAACATCTAGAAGGAGAAATCCAGATTTTTGATGGAACATCTTATGTGAGTAAAACAGGTGCAGATCAACATGTAAACATAATGAGTGATTTTAACCATAAAGCTGCGCTACTGGTTTATGCACAGGTGGAGCAATGGAATAATGAAATTGCACTAGAATCATTTAACGATCATAAAAACTTAGAAAAGCAAATTAAAGATCATGCTATTCAAAAAGGTGTGGATATAACACAACCTTTTCCATTTTTAATCAAAGGAACCGTTTCCAATCTTAACTGGCACGTGATTCAGTGGCCAGCAGGAGATATGGTGCATAGCCATAAAAAGCATAGAGAATCTGGAGCGCATGGTGTACTTGAAAATGAAGAAGTTGAGATTTTAGGCTTTTATTCTGAAAAGCACAAAGCTGTTTTCACGCACCACACCACCTTTCTACACATGCATTTTAAAACAGAAAACAAGAGTATTATTGCTGGGCATGTAGATGGAGTCACTGGTGAGAATTTAACCCTTTATTTACCTCAATTATAATGCAACAAATTTATTCCATAAAAGGAATGACCTGTAACGGCTGCCGCGCTGACGTTGAGAACAGGCTGAATGATTTACAAGAGGTTCAAAAAGCTGTGGTCACCTTGGATCGTGAAGAAGCTGTTATCGAAGTGAGTTCTGATATAGCCTTAGAAAAGCTCCAGAATGCTCTTCCTGACAAGTACACAATTACGGAACACAAAAATGATTTTAAAAATTCCGCTTTCGCGAAAGCGGACTCTGTACCATCTAAACTTCAACAACTCAAACCTTTATTTTTAATACTGGGATACATCACTGTGACTACTGTTTTACTAAATTACAACAGGGAAAACTGGAACGAAGCAATGCTGGATTTTATGGGTATGTTTTATATCGTTTTTAGCTTTTTCAAGATGCTCGATTTGAAAGGGTTCCCTACTTCTTTTAGAATGTACGATCCCTTAGCTAAAATTCTCCCTGCTTATGGATGGGTATATCCTTTTATAGAAACCGCACTGGGATTACTATTTTTAATGCGATTACAAGTAGATATTGCATTAATAGCAACTTTAGTGATTCTAGGGGTTACCACTATAGGTGTTACTAAGACCTTACTGGATAAAAAATCGATCCAGTGCGCTTGTTTAGGAACTGCCTTAAAACTTCCCATGACCGAAGCGACATTTATAGAAAACGCGATTATGATAGTGATGGCTGTTTTTATGCTATTGAGTTAAATCTTAAAATGGTAGAAATCATAAAGCCCGAAATCATGAATGATTTCGGGCTTTATGATTAGTATTCAACAGGGAACTATAAGGTTCCTCTACGTGATTGCTGTCTTTCTATAGCTTCAAATAAGGCTTTAAAGTTACCTACTCCAAAGGATTGAGCTCCTTTGCGCTGGATCACTTCTATAAACATAGTAGGCCTGTCCAGAACATTATTAGTAAATAACTGCAGTAAATAACCTTCATCATCTCTATCTATGAGAATACCGTGCTTTTTAAGCAATTCAATATCCTCATCAATCTCTCCTACTCGTTCTAAGATATCATCATAATAAGTGTCTGGAACATAAAGGAATTCTACTCCACGTTCTCTCATAGCACTTACCGTGGCAACTATATCATCAGTAGCTACAGCGATATGTTGCACTCCAGGACCATTGTAGAAATCCAGGTATTCTTCAATTTGAGATTTTTTCTTTCCTTCGGCTGGCTCGTTGATAGGGAATTTTACTCTACCGTTACCGTTACTCATTACTTTACTCATGAGTGCGGTGTATTCTGTAGCGATATCATCATCTGCAAAGGAGATAATTTGAGCAAACCCCATAACTTCTCCATAGAACTTACACCATGTATTCATTTCATCCCAGCCCACATTTCCTACCATGTGATCTATAAACTTAAGCCCTACAGGTTCCGGATTATAATGTGATTCCCATTTCTCAAATCCTGGTAAAAAGACACCGTTATAATTTTTACGTTCTACAAAAATGTGAACCGTTTCTCCATAAGTGTAAATTCCAGAGCGCACTACTTCTCCATGCTCATCTTTTTCTACGGTAGGCTCCATATAGGGTTTTGCACCACGCTTAGTGGTTTCTTCAAAGGCACTTCTCGCATCTTCTACCCATAGTGCAACTACCTTTACACCATCTCCATGAACATTAATGTGCTCATTAAGATCGCCATCTTTTTGTAAAGGAGAAGTAAGTACTAGTTTAATTTTTCCTTGTTTCAATACATAAGAAACACGGTCTTTAAGGCCGGTTTCTAGACCTGCATAAGCAAAGGACTGAAATCCAAAAGCACTTTTATAATAGTGAGCAGCTTGCTTAGCATTTCCCACATAAAGTTCTACATAATCAGTTCCTAGTAATGGTAAAAAATCCTCGGCTTCACTAAATAGTTTTTTTAGGGAATACTCTGTATTTGCAAGGTTTTTTAAATCTTTAATTTCTTTAGACATAGTTGTATTAATTTGAATTTATTATAAAATATAAGTAATTGAAAAATCACATAAGGTTACCACATCGCTCTTATGTGAGAAGCTATTTTATAATATATAAATCTCATTGAACTCTTATTTATTACTGTTTAAAAAAGCATTTTAAACATCTTAGGTAAAGATACTGATTTGAATAGAAATGTAATAAAATATGAACTTCTTATGCCAAAAGGAATAATTAATTGTTGTTCTTGGTATAAACTACAATGCCTGAACTAGAAGGTATAAAAAAACCGCTCAAAGAGCGGTTTTAAACATGTATAAAGTGATTCCTTACAGTCCTAAATCTGCCTTTACAGCGTCAGTGATGTTTACAGAATCTTCAGCAAACAGAACAGAAGCTACAGAAACGATAAGTTTATATCCTTTCTCTTTTGCAACTTTAGCTATAGATGCATTAAGTTTATCATAGATAGGTTGCATTAACTCGCTTTGCTTTACTTTAAGCTTTAATTCTGCTCCTTGTTTTTCAGTATTTAAACTTCCTTCCAGTTGTTGCGCTTGTTTTACAAGTTCTTGTTTTTGTTCATCTGTAACACCAGGTGCTTGTGCCTGTGCTTGAAGGTCTTGAAAACGTGCATTTGCGTTATTCTCTGCTTTAGTAATATCTGCTTGAAGGTTTGCAGTATAATTTTTCAATTGGGTTTCAGCAGCGCTTACTTCTGGCATTTTAGATAATAAGAACTCAGCATCTACATATCCTGTCTGTGCAAATGAAAACGATGAGGCTACGATAGCTACTAGTAATAATATTTTTTTCATAATTGTTTTTTTAACGGTTCGCAATATAATTAAAAGGAACCCTATTTATTAATTGTTTAAGAAGTTTTCAATACTTGTGCCACTTTTAATGAAATTACCTTTTTACTGCAAAAAAACCACTCAACTCTTGGGGCGTTCCTTGGTACTGGTAACGCAATACATACCAGTAACTGCTAGATGGTAAAGGATTACCATTATAAGTCGCATCCCAGCCTATTCCATCTGCCGCCAGTTGTTTTAATAGCTTACCATGACGGTCAAAAATAAAAATACCGGTTACTATCACATCTGCACTATTAATCTCAATATTCCAGAAATCATGGAATCCATCGTTATTAGGCGTTACATAATCAGGTATTATAAATAAAGGTTCTTCTGGTTCTGGAACCACTATAATTACTTGTGGATCTATGGTTAATTCAAAGCTGATCTCATCTTCACAACCACTAGTATTATTATCATAAACATATAAGGTTACTGGATAAGAGGTAAAATCTGTAATATCTATGACATCACCAGTCACATAAGAAGTTCCTAGTCCACCAGGTTGAGTATAAAAAGCTTCATTTCCACTGAGATTTGTTCCTGCTATAGTAGGTAACATATAACTGCCTATGGCGTTTTGATTTGCGATAGGGTTTATCTCTGGAGTAGTGATAACGTTAATGGATATCACCTCAGTTGCTGTATTATTAACTGTTGCTCCACTATCTGTTGCTATACATTCATAGACAGTACTGGTTAAAGGAGTTAGAGTAAGAACATCACTTGTTCCTAGTACTACTGTCGTTCCTTGTTCACGCCATTCATAACTATAAGCTCCTTGAGCCATAGCAGGATTTACCGTAGCTGATAGCGTTACAGTCTCTCCAGCACAAAAGTTATCATTGCTAGAACTCAGAGTGAGAACCAGCATAGGAACATCTGTTATACCTAGAATAAAGCTTTCTTGATCGCTACAACTGCCGTTATCATCATAAATGTAGAGCGCAATGGGTAACACCGCAAAATCTGCCGTAGTCACAGTATCTCCAGGATTATACATAGTGCCTAAACCATTAGGTTGCGTGTAATATGCCTCGCCACCAGTTAATCCAGTACCGGTAATTGCAGGAAAAGTAAAACTACCGGTTACGTTTTGATTTCCTATTGCATTGATATCCAATACAGGCAATACATTAATATCAGTCATGTCAAATCCCATTCCTGTTCCATTCTCAACACCAGAATCATTTACGGTTACAGTTACTGTTGTAGTTAGATTTGCAGTAACCGTAATACTCGCCGTATTAGGATAAGAGGTTCCTTGAGAATCTGACCAGTTATAAGTATATGCGCCATAAGCTGTAACTGGAGCAGGTGTTGCTGTTAAAGTTACCATGTCTCCAGCACATACATCTTGAATTCCACCAGGAGTTATGGTTACCTGCGCATCTACAAACTCTATGTCAAACTGCTCTGTTAATTCACATCCATTTACATCTACACCATATACATAAATAGTAGCTGGATTAGTAGCAAACGATGCTGGAGTTAGCACATCACCGGTATTCCATGGCGTTCCCGTATAAGCTGGATTATCATAAAAAGCTGTATTTGCAGGAATGTTAGTTCCTGTAATCCCTGGTAAAGTATAAGTAGAATGAGCTATTACATTTGAAATAGGGTTCCAAACCGGTAGTGGATTTACAGTAACCGTTATCGTAGCCGTAGCAATATTATCAGGCGCTACACGACCACTATCTGTAATCGTACATTCATAAATCGTAGTACTTGAAATGTTGATAGGTAGTATGGCGCTAGTTCCTACTACACCAGCTTGCCCTTGAACACGCCATTCATAACTATAAACTCCTAGTGGAGTTAATGGATCAGCAGTAGTACTGAGAATGGTATTTGCATTTTCACAATACTCTGGTGTCGCGCTACCATTTGAATCTTCTATATCTAGAGAAATAGAACATATCACATCTGATGCCACCTCAGCAGCTCCAAAAATATCTGCATTAACTAAATTAGGACAGTTAGCTGTAGTTTGTGCGGTATTTACATTTACAAATCGGGTATCATTTCCACCTGTAGCAACTAGTTCAAAAGTAGGATTTACAGCACATGGATTAGCTGTGATTACAGTAACTACACCAAAAACATTATTAAATCCAGCTACAGAAGGAATAGTACCTACCAGGTTAGAATTACTAGGATTTGTAACGTCTATTTGCACGAGCTCATTAGAATCTGCGCTTAAGTATAAATTTCCATTAAAGTAAGTAAGATCTCCAGCACTTGGGAAATTAGTATTACCTATAAACGTAGCTGTCATAGCTGCTACATCAAGTCTAAAAAGAGCACCTGGAGCATTTGTATGAACACCTAACAGAATACCTGGACTTTCTTTTACAAGTGAATCTACTCTAAAGTTACCCGCAAAACCTATTACATTTAAGGTTCCTAATGAGTTTACTGAACCATTTACAAGATTAATTAAAAATAACTCATCATTACGTATTCCATATAGCGTATCATTAGTATCTCCTTGGGCGATATCAAATAAAGATGAGGAGTGCGTAGCGACTACTTGCGAGGTACAGTTTCCTAGATCTGCCAGTACTATGTCACCATTTGCTAGACATAAGTAGGAT
This sequence comes from Nonlabens sp., assembly GCF_965660805.1. Classification (GTDB taxonomy): domain Bacteria; phylum Bacteroidota; class Bacteroidia; order Flavobacteriales; family Flavobacteriaceae; genus Nonlabens. The sequence goes on from NZ_CBFIBE010000019.1 coordinate 13,983, forward strand.
GTGTTTACAGATTGCGCTTTCGCGAAAGCGCATACCAAAAAACAGAACAAGCTTAAAATGAGAGTATTCTTCAAAAATATAGTGCATTAATTATAAGGAACAAAAATACCATCTTCTATACTTATCACTTTTGAGCAACGTTAGATTAACGTTAAATATGCAGAAAAGAAAAATTCCTACACTAAATTCGCTCCTTAAATCAACCATACACGAAAAAAAACATACTTTTTATTGCGGCTTTCATAAGCCTAGTGACTGCGGCACAACATGATATTGTTTACCATCTTGAAAAAGGTGGTGTATATCCACAAAACCAGGTGGTAACCAGTGAACAAGCCCAAGTAATTAATGGAATGCCACAGGATATGACTATGGTCATTTCCACTCAATCAGACTTTTTAGTGACTGATATTAAAGATGGTATTTATTACATAGATATCCAGGTTAAAAAGATGAGCAACGAGACTAAAACTTCTATGGGAAGTGATGTTATGTCATCTGATGGACCAGCATCTAACCCCATGAACGTGATGTTTAAAAACATGATTGAAGATCCTAATAAAATCACCATGGATCGATATGGTAAAATCTTAAGTTTTGATAACAGTGCACAGTTAGAAGGTCTTACTGAGGGAATGGAAATGCCTGAAATGCAATTACTTCAAATAGAAGCTGCCATGAAAAAAGAAATAGATGCTGAAAAACAAATCACAAGCTATGAGCAGTTAACCTCTATACTACCTAAAAAAGCAGTTAAAGAAGGTGATACATGGACACAAAACACCACCATTAACTCTATTGCTTCCTTTGAAACCTCTACAACTTATACTCTAGAAAGTGTAACTGCTGATTCTTATATCATAACAGCAGCGGCAGATATTAAGACTCCTCAAGGATCTACTACAGATTTTAGTGGCGTTCAAGCAGCCTACAACCTGGAAGGTCCTAGCAGTGCTACCTATATTATCAATCGTAATACAGGATGGATTACCAAAGCCACTATAGAACAAGAACTAGAAGGTGACATTACAGTCGCAAAGTCTGAAATGATGCCAGAAGAAATGAAAATGACTTTAAAAACTAAAACCCTTACTGTTATTGAGTAAACACAGTAATTACTCTTTAAAAAAGCCTTTTAAGATGAAGTTCTTAAAAGGCTTTTTTTATTTTTTCCTACGTCGGTTTGCGTTTTTATCTCCACGCGTTTTAGGTTTCTTATACTTTTTGGCAATTTCCCTACGATAACTACCTCCTTGATTTGTTTTTTGGTTCTTTTCTTTTTTCTCGTGAAAAGAAGCTCCACGTTCCTCTTCAATGACCTTATGCGGGTTAAATAACTCGCGCACCACGGGTTTCTCTTCAGGAGTTTTTTGTTTAGAGATTTCCACTTCTTCAGGAAAAGGAATTTCTGGAATTTTATAATCCATTAAAGCCTCAATCGCCTCTTTATCTTTTTGTTCTTTATCAGTATAGAAAAGTATGGTTTTACCTTTTTGCTCTGCACGACCACTACGACCTATGCGGTGCATATAGTTTTCTGGAAAGGATGGAACATCTATATTAATGACATGTGAGATCTTCTCGAGATCTAGTCCACGTGCCATCACATCTGTAGCTATTAAAATGCGGCGTTCTCCACTATCAAATAATTCAATGGAACGCAGTCTGTAGTTTTGTGTTTTATTAGAATGAATCACGGCAATCTCATCTCCATAACGCTCCAGCATGACTTCTTGCAGGCGATCTGCGCTCTTTTTATTACCTACAAAAACAAGTACTTTATGAAATTCCTCCTCATCAGTGAGCAAATCCATGAGTAAATTTGCCTTAGTATAGAAATTCTCAACGGGATAGCAGGTTTGTTGTATATTTTCTAATCGTGTTCCACTTACTGCTATGCTTACTTTTTCAGGATTGTAGAAATAAGATTTGATAAAATCCTCGATCTGATCAGTCATCGTAGCACTGAACATGATATTCTGGCGCTTATTAGGTAAATGGTCAAAGATATTAGTTAACTGAAATCTAAATCCTAAATCCAGCATCACATCTACCTCATCAATCACTACTTTTTTACAGTTTTTAAACCTTACCGTTTGTGCAACGACTAGATCGTATAACCTACCTGGTGTTGCGACCAGGACATCTACACCATCAGCAACTGCTTTCTTTTGAGTATTAATATTAGTTCCACCATACACGCCTAGAACTCTTACATTAATGTAAGCGGCATAAGATTCTATTTGTTCTACAACCTGAACCACCAGCTCACGAGTAGGAACCATGATAAGAATGCGTGGATCTAGCGTTTCAGCATATTTTAATTCATGAAGTAATGGTAACATGTAACCTAATGTTTTACCAGTACCAGTTTGAGCAATTCCTATCATATCTCTACCCGATAAGATTACGGGAAAGGCTTGCTCTTGAATAGGCGTCATGGTGGTAAAACCTAAATCGCTCAATCCATTACGCAATGGTGTCGATAGATTTAGTTCTTCAAAATACTTCATTCCAACTAATTTTTGCAAAGGTAGTCGAATTAAAATCTAATCTTTAACTTAAAGAGTTCCTAGATTGCTGATTTGCTATTTGATGACACAAATAGTTATTACCGATTGTCAATTATTAATTACCATTTCAACTCCTTGCATTGAGAGAAGGCTGGGATGGTTGTTTAACGTCGTTTCTTGAAGATTGCGCAATTTCTAAATCGCAAATTAAAATCACAAATCTTGAATTGCAATTTCCAAATCTGAAAATTGCCAGCTTGTATGTTACTTCTATAACCACCAGCTCACAGCTCATAGTACAAAACTCAAAGTCCCCAGCTCAAATACTCACAAACTCAACAACTAAAAACTAGAATACTACCCTATCTTTGTCCCATGCACGAAAATAATAAACACAAGCACGGTTACGATCTGGAATTACTATCAGAATCCTATCCTGAACTTAAATCTTATTTTATCACTAAGGAAGATGGTCTTATAAGTATAGATTTTACAAATCCGGCTGCTGTTCTCGCTCTCAATACTGCACTTCTTAAGCAACATTATGGAGTAAATAACTGGGAACTGCCAGAGGATTATTTGAGTCCGCCGGTGCCTAGTCGTGTGGACTACATCTTACACCTAGCCGATTTAGTAGGTGAGAAAAATGTTACTGGACTGGATATAGGAACAGGAGCAAATATGATTTATCCTATTCTGGGAACTGCTATTTTTAATTGGAAAATGGTAGGTACTGAGGTGGATGAGGATAGTTACGTTTTTGCAAAAGCGTTACAAGAAAAAATCACATTACCTAAATCCCGTAAAATTTCTAATATCAAACTGCGATTTCAAGATGACAAAGGCTCTATTCTTAAGAACATCATTAAACCGCAAGAGCTGTATGATTTCACGATGTGCAATCCACCATTTTATAGTAGCGAGGAAGAAGCTGTAAAAGCCAATGCTCGCAAGAATAAAAACCTAGGAAACACTGTTAATAAAAGGAATTTTGCTGGAAAATCTAACGAACTATGGTGTAACGGTGGTGAGGCTCTTTTTGTAAAAAGGCTCATTAAAGAAAGTGTCACATATAAATCACAAGTAGGCTGGTTTACTAGCTTGATTTCTCGCAAAGAAAACCTACCTAAACTAGAAAAACAACTCACTAAACTTAAAGCCACTTATCAAATTATCCCTATGAATAGCGGTAATAAGAAAACACGCTTTATCGCTTGGAAGTTTGAGAAGTAGATTCCTCCTGACTTGTTAATAGGGCTTCTTTCTCCTTATTATTTTTAAAGTTGTGACAGCCGGTACACACGCAGCTAGCGCATTTTGAAGTTTTATGATCTGTACTCATTATAATAAAGTATTAGGTTCTTGATATGCTGTAAGTGGTGCAATTGTATTTTGTAGTGCGTTAATTCCACCTACTAAATCTTGAACGTTTTTAATGTTGTTATTTTTTAAAATACTAGCAGCAATCATACTGCGGTAACCGCCTACACAGTAAAGTAAGTACTTGCCATTTTTATCTAAAGTCACAACGTCATCTTGTAATTTGTTCAACGGCATGTGAATGGCTCCTTGAATATACTGAGATTCAAACTCACTTTTTTTGCGTACATCTATGAGCTGTATGTCTTGTTCTTGTAATAGTTCTAAAAAAGATACTGGTTCTAGTCTTGTAGTTGTTCTTAAAGGCTTACCACTTTCTATCCAGGATTGAATGCCACCTTTTAAGAACCCTAAACAATTATCAAAACCTACTCGAGCTAAACGTGTTACTGCTTCTTCTTCAGTTCCTTTATTACAAACTAGGATAATAGCCTGATCTACTCTAGGAATCACTGTACCTACCCAACTTGCAAACGCTCCATCAAGACCTATGTTAAGACTACCTGGAATAGCGGCTGTTGCATAATCACTTGCGTTACGTGTGTCTAGAATCACGGCTTTATTCATTACCGCTGCAATTACAAATTCTCTTATTTCTAGCTCTGTAAGTGCTTTTTCCATAATCTTATGTAAATGAGCATAACCTTGCATGTTTAACATCACATTTTGTGGAAAGTAAGCAGGTGGCGGCGCCAGTCCCATAAGTACTTCTTTGATAAATTCCTCTTTGGACATGTCAGCCCTTAAGGCATAATTGTGCTCTTTTTGATTCCCTAAAGTATCTGTAGTTTGATGACTCATTTTTTTACCACAGGCACTACCAGCACCATGATTAGGGTAAATTATTAAATCATCAGAAAGCGGCATGATTTTATCTCGCAAGGAGTCATATAACATTCCTGCTAGTTTTTCTTGGGTTAAATCTGCTTGAACGTGTTGAGCTAGATCTGGTCGCCCTACATCTCCTATAAATAGTGTATCTCCTGTGATTAAACCTTGCTCCTTTCCATTTTCATCTATTAATAAAAAGCAAGTGCTTTCCATGGTATGTCCTGGAGTGTGTATCACTTTAATACGTGCATTTCCTAACTTAAAAACCTGTCCATCAGTAGCCGTAAGTGCATCAAAATAAGGTGCTGCAGTAGGTCCATAAATAATAGTCGCACCTGTTTTGAGTTTTAAATCTAGATGTCCACTCACAAAATCTGCATGGAAATGTGTCTCAAAAACGTATTTTATTTGAGCATTTGCAGCACTAGCCATATCTAAATAAGACTGTACTTCCCGCAATGGATCAAAAATCGCAACTTCTCCATCACTCTCTACATAATAAGCCGCATGTGCGAGACAATTTGTGTAAATCTGTTTAATTTCCATAGCTGTTAATGTTTGAGTGGTTGTGTTTGTTACGCTTTCGCGAAAGCGTTATTATTTATCTTTTCTAGCTCTTGAACCTTATCATGACTTAATAAACTCTGTTTAAAATCTGTAAGAAACTGCATGATTTTATCGCCTTTTACATGATCCATTACCACAATTTTGAACCATTCTGGCTGGTGATGATTGTCAGGGACAAGTCCATATTTTATTGCAATCTCTGAGGATACATAATCTTTATGAATGGCTATAATATTGCTGCCTTGAAAGTGAATCAACCGCACATGCCAAAGAGCCAATTGGTTTTTAAGTCTTTCTGTTCTTTGTGCGAGTGCCAGCATGCGCTCTGCCCAGTCATAAGGACCGTAATTCATCAATATTTTATAGATACTGATCGCATTTGCACCGCTGCGACTGCCTACCAGTGTGCAATCCATTCCTGCGACATACTGAGCACTGTCAGTAAGACTATACTTCAGCAAGCCTTTTCTGATTGCAAAAATTCCAGTTCCATAAGGTGCTTGGAGCATTTTATGTGCGTCTAGTGTAAAAGAGTCTATACGATTATCTTGAAAAGTAAGTGGCTGGTCTGGATGCGTGAATGGCAAGAAGAAACCACCATATGCACCATCTACATGCACTTTTACTTTCATGGATGGAAATTGCTTGATCACATTCATGTAATCATCTAGGGCATCTACGGAGCCATACATGGTCGTCATCATATTACATACTAAGATCAACTTATCTACACCTTGCTGTTGTAATTTTTCTAACTGTTCTTTAAGGTGGTCAGTTTTAATGGCTCGTGTATCTTTATTTACAGCAACTTTGGCTAGTTTTATATTCAGTAAATTAGACGCTTTATCCATGCTGTAATGAGCATCTTCACTGCAGATTACGGCTATAGAGTTGTAATCTTTATTCAAGTGAAGTGTCTCATTATAAAAATTACGATATACCCAAATGGCTTGTATATTACCTTCAGTACCACCAGAAGAAACGTAGCCGTCTATAGTATCGGGCTGAGCTTTTAAGATATCATCACTTATAATTTTAATGACCTGAGCCTCTAGCTTTTGGGTTCCAGAGAAATAAGGTTCAGAAAGGTCTGTGTCTGTATGAACACCTATATGGTTAGGGTTATTGATAAGTGTTTTCAAAAATGTAGAACCATCTAGTATTTGAGAATCTGGTGCAAATTCTTGTTTATCGAGATGGGATGCAGGCACACCCATTTTTAAACTATCATAATAGTTAATATTTTGGGCGAGTGCCTCTAGAATATGAGCATCTATAGCATCTTTAGAAAGACGCTTCCAGTTTTTATAGGTTTGATTATAAGTCACTTAAAATAGTATTAGCTAACAGGTTGCTAAAGTATTTGAAGTACAAGCCTTATTTCATGACATTTATCAGTTTTGTGGAACAAATCATTGTTATTAATTGATATTATAAAACAAACTAATGTTTAAGAATGAGGTGACGATGGTTTTGAGTTGTGAGGTTTTAAGCAGAATTATTCTTACAAAGTTCTAAGTTTTTAAATTAAGTTGTATTTGTAAAGCCTTCATTAATCAAATGGGTAAAATTCTGGTAGGTAATAAGTATCTTTTAAGAGTTGCATGCGTTTTTATAACCAGTAGATTATTTCTCTAGGCTGCACTGGGATCGCCACGACGTTTATAAAGTCAACTTGTTTTTGATTTTAAAAAGTAATGAACGCTATATTTAACGACTCCTTTAAAAACAACCATTATGTTCGGATTATTTAAAAAGAAAAGTGAGTTAGAAAAACTACAAGAAGAGTATCAAAAACTCATGGGCGATTTCCACAAATTATCTAAGTCAGACCGCGCTGCTGCCGATGCAGCTTTTGCCAAAGCAGAAGAGATCGGGAAAAAAATGGATAGTTTGAAGAAATCATAATTTTTATATTCCTAAGTCATTAGTCTTATTTTTCAAAATCTGTCATGCTGAACTAGATTCAACATCTCATCTTACAGCGACGTGAACTTATCGTTTATCAAAATCTCTGGTTTTCATCACTAGCACAATGCTTTCTTTCGGCCATGACGAAATCGCAATGACAGGTGTTACTTTTTATATAATACCCGAAAACTTTTCCCTGACGCTAAAGGGTAGGTTTTCTTGCATTAAAATTTAAAACTGAAATCTCTGTTAAGCTATAAATTTCCGCACCCTTTAGGGTTGGGGAAACGGAAATTGAACCATGATTTATTTGGTCGGACTGATGCTTTCATCACTAGCAGATTGCTTTCTCTCGGCGCTGCCGAAATCACAATGACAGGTGTTACTTTTTATATAATACCCGAAAACTTTTCCCTGACACTAAAGGGTAGGTTTTCTTGTATTAAAATTTAAAACTGAAATCTCTGTTAAGCTATAAATTACCGCACCCTTTAGGGTTGGGGAAACGGAAATTGAACCGTTATTTGTTGAGTCTACCTGATGTTTTTAAAACAATCAATCAAGTTATGATATTCAAAAAGCTCTCAGCTCAGAACTCAAAAACTCACAGACTCAAAGACTCAAAGACTCAAAGACTCAAAGACTAAATTTACATTTGCTCAGGAACTTCTATTCCTAGTAATACACAGGCAGAGTTGATAACCGCAGCTGTTTTATAACATAGTGCTAAACGGAATTGCTTCATGTCTGCATTTGTTTCTTCTACGATTTTTGGAACATTCTGATAGAAAGAATTGAATTCTTTCACGAGTTCATAGACATAGTTTGCCACAAGTGCTGGACTATAATTTCTTGCCGCCGCATCTATGGTATCTGGGTATTGCTGTAGTAATTTGATCACCGCCGCGTCTTTTTCAGTAAGTTTAAGATCTGTAGCTACTTTCAATTGATCAGCATTAAAACCAGACTTCTTTAAAATAGACTTGATCCTTGCGTGCGTGTACTGGATAAACGGTCCTGTGTTTCCTTGAAAATCTACAGATTCTTTAGGATCAAACATCATGCTTTTTTTAGGATCTACTTTAAGCATAAAGTATTTTAAAGCTCCTAAGCCTATCATTTTATACAGGTGTTCTTTCTCAGAATCACTCATTCCGTCTAGTTTGCCTTGTTCTTGAGCAATTTCTCTAGCAGTATCAGTCATCTCTTCCATAAGCTCGTCTGCATCTACTACGGTTCCTTCACGAGATTTCATTTTACCCGATGGTAATTCTACCATACCATAACTTAAATGATACAGGTTTGCTGCCCAATCGTAGCCTAATTTCTTAAGGATTAAAAACAATACTTTAAAGTGATAGTCTTGCTCGTTACCTACGGTATATACCATAGAGTTGATATCGTGATCTTTTACACGTTGTATCGCTGTTCCTATGTCTTGAGTCATGTAAACGGCAGTACCATCAGATCGTAAAACTATTTTACGATCTAATCCTTCATCAGTTAAATCGATCCAAACAGAACCATCTGGATCGCGTTCAAAAACACCTTTATCCAGTCCTGTTTGAACTACATCTTTACCGAGCAAATAAGTATTACTCTCATAATACAAACTATCAAAATCAACTCCTAGGTTTTTATAAGTCGTATCAAAACCATCATAAACCCAACCGTTCATTTTCTTCCAAAGCCCTACAACAGCAGCGTCACCTTGTTCCCACTTGCGGAGCATTTCTTGTGCTGCGAGTAATGATGGTGCTTGTTTTTTAGCTTCTTCTTCTGTTTTTCCTGACTCGATTAAACTCGCTATTTCTTTTTTATACTCTTGGTCAAATTTTACATAGTAATTCCCTACCAGCTTATCACCTTTCAAACCGGTAGATTCTGGAGTTTCTCCATTTCCATATTTTTCCCATGCCAGCATGGACTTACAAATATGAATTCCGCGATCGTTAATGATTTGGGTTTTATTCACCTTGCGACCTGTTGCCTCTATGATTTGAGCAACTGAATAGCCTAATAAATTATTACGCACGTGGCCCAAATGCAGTGGCTTATTAGTATTAGGCGAGCTATACTCTACCATCACACCAGGTTGAGCATGGTCCACCCCAGTTTTTCCATAATCAGCAGTGCCTAGAATGTTGTTGAAATCACTAAGGTAAATGGCGTGAGAAACGGTTATATTTAAAAATCCTTTAATCACTTCATAGGAAGAAATAAGGTCTGTTTTAAGCAGCTCTGCTCCTATTTGTTCTCCGATCACCGCAGGATTTCCTTTGATATGTCTCAACATAGGAAATACCATTACCGTGAGATCTCCGTTTTGATCTTTTCGCGTAAGCGTAATCTCAACAGATTCTAAACTCACAGAAAATAAGTCCTTTACAGCATTTTTTACCGCAATTTCTAGTTGTTGATGAAGTGTCATGAGTACAAATTTAAGCCTGCAAAGATAAGGATTATGAAAGGCTTAACGAACTCCTCAGACTAAGAAACTAACATTACCATTATGCTTTATAACGTCTCTTATAACGACCCAGAAACTCGACGACTCATTGAAAATGATGTAGGTCGAGTTCTCAGCTTACGCGAAAGGTGGAAACTAAAAGGCAGCGGCTCTCCTAAGTTACATATTACCAGCAGCAGCATACAGATTCACAACCTGCTGGTGGTGGATAACAGTCTCAACGTGTGCAATATAGAATTAAGAGAAAAAGGAATTATTGTGCGATTCCGCTCTAGGTTACAGACCTTTGCACTACCTATTCCCTATTTTAAACTTAATATTTACAAAGGTCGCGCCGAAGAATATAGTATTTACAGAGATAACTACTGGGTAAAGGTAAAAGCAGACCGCAAACCTATTCATGACTTTTTTAAAAAGATAAACCAGCAAAAAGGAGATAGCGGATTTGAATATGTGGATGACCTCTGTTAATATCAAAAATAATGAGGCCTTTTAAATCGTTCCTAGTTCAAGTATTTAATCACCTTAACTCCTTTATGGCTTTCTAACCTAAGAAGAAACAATTGATCTTTAGGTAAAAAGGAAAGATCAGTAATTGCGTCTTTTATAGATGTAGTATGAATTAAGGCTCCTGAAAGTCCATAAACATGAAGTGTTATAACATCACTACCGCTATAAATTAATTTTTGGTTCATGATCTTAAATAATTCTAGTTCTTCAAGGACATCATTTGAAAGAGTTGCTTGTTGCCATCCATAATCGCTTCCTTTTAAATCTGCGCTTTGTCTAGAAAGATCTGTCGTGGCAATAAGGAAATACCAGTCATTTACTTGAGTTCCAGCGGGAATAGTAGTAATGTTTAAATTAGGTTCTTCTACATAAGTTCTACCTGCAACATCTATCTGAGCGATATAATATCCTAGTGTATTATCATAGTTAAATGGTACCAAAGTAGAAATATCTGCAAAATCATCATGAAAATCCCAAGTAGCTGTAACACCATCTGTTTCCAGTCCTGTATATAATAATAAGTTAGGATCACTCATAGGGTCAAACAGTGTGTAATCGCCTTGCGCGCCATAAGTAATGGTCATAATACCAGAGTTAATGGTAGCAGGATTAGGGTTAATTTCAATTTGAGAAAAAACCAGCAATGGCAATAAAAGAAAAACAGCAAATGTTCTCATAATAAGATATTTATCACAAACTTAAATAATTCAAAAACAAAACCAATTTTTATTTAACATTTAACAACTAAAACGATTTCGTTAGAACTGTTTTCTACTTTATCTTATTTTTTTAGCCTCATTCCAGTAGACATCCATCTCTGCCAGTGTCATGTCACTAAGTTGCTTCCCTAGCTCTTTAGCTTTAGTTTCTAGATATTGAAAACGCTTGATAAACTTTTTATTAGTACGTTCTAAAGCATCTTCAGGATTTACTCCTAAGTGTTTTCCATAATTTACAAGTGAGAATAATACATCACCAAACTCTGCCTCTATTTTATCACTATCATTTTTATCTACCTCAACTTGTAACTCAGCCAGTTCCTCTTCCAGTTTTTCTTTTACCTGTTCTGGTCGTTCCCAGTCAAAGCCTACTCCAGCTACTTTATCTTGAATACGAGAGCTCTTTACGAGTGCTGGTAAGGACTTAGGCACTCCTTCTAGCACACTTTTTTTTCCTTCTTTGAGTTTGAGCGCTTCCCAGTTTTGTTTCACCTCTTCCTCATTTGCCACCTCTACATCTCCATATATATGTGGATGTCGCGATATCAATTTATCACAAATACCATTTGCCACACTAGCGATATCCCATTCCCCAGTTTCAGATCCTATTTTTGAATAAAAAACGATATGTAAAAGTAAATCTCCTAGCTCTTTAGGAATCTCCTCACGGTCATTATCCAGTATCGCATCACCTAACTCATAGGTTTCTTCAATAGTAAGATGTCGCAGGGATTCCAGTGTCTGTTTGCGATCCCATGGGCAACCTTCTCGCAGTTCATCCATTATGGTTAGTAGTCTGTCCAGTGCGGCTAGTTGTTCTTTTCTATTGTTCATTTTAGAGCATTATTAGGCAAGAGTATTAGTCTTGTGATTTATTTATGAATAGCTGTAAGTATATTTGTGAGGTTAAGAATTACGCTTTCGCGAAAGCGTCATCACAAAAACCTACTGCCATAATAATTACGGCATAAAATTAATTCCTATTATTCCAAACCTACCCTAATGAAGCCTATTCTTTTTAGCTTTTTTGCACTAGTTATAACCATTCCCGTGTTTGCACAAAACTGGGTAACTGATCAGACCATGGAAGAAACCGTCATGCTGGAAGATGATCAACTTAAAGTGCTTTATTTTACAGCATCCTGGTGTGGTCCATGCCGTTACATGAAACCGATCATGAAGGATATAGATAGCGATAAAACGATAGATACTACGGTTTACTTTATGGATACTGATAAGAATATAACCGATGATATTCTAAAAGTAAACTCCATACCGGCTTACTTTTTTATAAAAAACGGTCGCGTGTTAGGTCGCACAGGAAGTGCCATGTTAAGAGAAGAAATGGTTAAAATGATCAAACGACATGATCTCATGACTCTAAAAGGTGATCGACTAGCTTATCGTGGTAAACCATCTCAATATGAACTAGTCGCTGGAGCAAATCCTAAACTGACCGTTAAAAACCTAAAAACCATCTGGTACGACGCACAGCAACTAAATACCTTATCATGGAATATTTATCAAAAACTGGACGACTCTAAGGACATAGCCTGTGCGTTAATTCTAGTACAACGATCCATAGAACTGGAAGAATTCTCATCTAACCTTAAGACTTATGCCCATCTACTTTTTAAGAATGGTGACAAAAAGAAAGCTCTCAAAATTGCTAAAAAAGCAAAAAGGAGAGCCAAAAAGAATAAGGAGTTTACAGGTATTATGGATAAGTTGATTAGTGAATTAAATGAGTAATACCAATTTGAATTTATAAAGTCTTAATAAATTCAATTAGATATAACTATATTCCCTTAATAAAATTACTGTACAAATCATTGAACTGATAGCCTTCAGTAAAGCGCTTTTTACTGAGTTTATCAAACTCTACTAGAGACCATAGGATAAACTCTTTTAAGAAGTAGCGATCCTGAATAGGTAATTCTGGTTGGTATTTTTCAACTAGATCTGTTAAAGGTGATACTTGATCTAGTAGTGCCTTATAATCAGCATCATTAAGTTCATCTAGTAATTCTAAACCATCGTTATTAAAGAACCATTCTAGCAACTTGTCATAAGGTGTTTCTTCATCAGGTTTTACAAGTTTTTTAATTTCTGGGAAATACTGAGGAAACAGTTTCTTTATGGCATCTCCTATCAATTCACGAGCTACAAAGGCAGCGCCTTCTTGCTCACCTTCATAAACCAGTTCTATTTTACCCGTTATGGCAGGAATGACTCCTGAAAAGTCAGAGAAACGCAAGGTGGTCGTATCATCTCCATTCATTAAGGCGCGACGTTCTGCGGTGCTGAGCAGGTTCTCATAAGCCGTAATGCTCATACGAGCACTTACACCACTTTTTTCATCTACATATTCACTTTCTCTAGCAGAAAAACTGATTTGTTCTAGAACATCTTTGGCCAGTTCTGGAACACTAACAGCACTTTCAGTGCGCTCATCTTTGCGAGCCTCTTGTTGTGTTATGGTTTTGGCAATTTCTATATTTTCTGGGTAGTGCGTTAAGATTTGTGAACCTATACGGTCTTTTAATGGCGTTACAATACTACCACGATTAGTATAATCCTCAGGATTTGCAGTAAAGATAAACTGCATATCTAGTGCTAGTCTTAATTTAAAACCACGTATTTGTATATCACCTTCTTGTAAGATGTTGAATAAGGCTACCTGAATACGAGCTTGTAGATCAGGCAACTCGTTAATTACAAAAATGCAACGGTTAGCACGTGGTATCATTCCATAATGAATCACTCGATCATCTGCATAGCTTAGTTTAAGATTTGCTGCTTTTATAGGGTCTATATCTCCTATTAAATCGGCCACGGTAACATCTGGTGTGGCAAGTTTTTCAAAGAAACGGTCGTCTCTATGCAACCAGGAGATAGGTGTTTTATCTCCATGCTCTTCAATAAGCTCACGCGCTGTTCTGGATAATGGTTCCATGGGATCATCATGGATCTCACTATCTGTGACATAAGGAATATATTCATCCAGTAAACCAGTCATTAATCTTGCAAGTCTCGTTTTTGCCTGACCGCGCAACCCTAGTAAATTAATATTATGTCTGGACAAAATGGCACGTTCTAGTTCTGGAATCACCGTATTTTCATAACCGTGAATTCCCGTAAAAGAGTCGATACCGTTTTTTATATTTTCTTTTAGGTTATCTCTAAGCTCATCTTTAATGGATTTAGAGTTCCATCCTGCCTTTTTAAGATCGCCTAGTGTCTTTATTTTTTTTATGTTCATGATATTAGTTTGTGAGTCTTTAACTTATAAGCTGTGAGCGGTGGTGGTGTCTTATACCAAAAACAAAAAAGTTTAACCTTAATATGAATTTTTGAGCCTGAACTATCCCATCACTTACATGGAAAGGTAAGATTAGTACTAATTTATCTCCTATTAATAAATCGTAACTTTTCTAAAGACATTACAAACACAACATGATATTCTAGGAATAATTTAAAATATCAAGTCTGAATCAAATCTTGTTGACTCCATATATTTTAAAGAGTTCATAATATCATTGTGTAAAACACGATCAGTGTCCAGTGAAGGTACATCTACTCTCAGACCTTTTATAATTTCTGTTAAAAAAGAAGAGGTTTGTTGTGGTAAACGTTCCTCTACAGCCTGAGTAGCTGCAAGAAGCTCTATAGCAAGCACTCGATCCACATTTTTTACGATCCGGAACATTTTAGTTGCAGCATTAGATCCCATACTCACATGATCTTCCTGACCATTTGAAGACACGATACTATCTACACTGGCTGGAGTGGACAGTTGTTTATTCTGACTTACTATACTAGCTGCGGTATATTGAAGAATCATCATTCCACTATTTAATCCTGGATTGTTAACTAAAAACGCTGGTAAACCACGAGTTCCACTCATGAGTTGAAAAGTTCTGCGTTCACTTATACTTGCGATTTCTGACATAGCTATACCTAGATAATCTAGTGCAAGCGCTAGTGGCTGTCCATGAAAATTACCTCCAGAAATAATAGCTCCAGACTCTGGAAAAATATTAGGGTTATCTGTAACAGAATTCACTTCGGTCATGAAGGTCTTTTTTACAAACTCTAAGGTATCCCAGGTTGCTCCATGTACTTGAGGAATACATCTAAAACTATACGGATCTTGAACGTTTACTTTTTCGCCTTGAGCTATATCACTATCATCTAGTAACGACTTAATTAATGCTGCACTACGCAACTGACCTGCATGAGGTCTTATCATATGGATACGTTCATCAAATGGTGATAAGTTACAGTCAAAAGCGTCTATAGACATAGCACCACAAATATGAGCCCAGTGCCATGCTTTATAACTATGAATTAAACTATACACTCCATAAGCCAGCATGAATTGAGTTCCATTTATAAGTGCTAGTCCTTCTTTAGACTTAAGCTGGAGAGGTTCTATTCCTAGTTGAGTGTTTAACTCTTGAGAACTCATTTTCATACCTTTATAAAACACTTCACCTTCACCTATTAAGGGTAAGGCAAGATGTGCCAGCGGTGCTAGATCTCCACTAGCACCTAGTGATCCTTGCTCATAAACCACAGGATAAACCTCATTATTAAAGAATGTAATCAATCGCTCCACCACTGCTCTACTTATACCACTGTGACCATAGCTTAAACTTTGAATTTTAAGAAACAGCATTAATCTTACCACTTGATGTGGCACCTCATCACCTGTTCCACAGGCGTGAGAAACTAATAAATTATACTGTAGTTGCTGTAACTCACCAGAGCTGATGTGCGTGTTGCACAAAGAACCAAAACCTGTGTTAATTCCATAGGTAGCTGCGGCATCTTTATGATCAAACCTATCGTTCAAATATGAGCGGCATTTTTCTATACGTTCTACAGCTTCTTCAGATAAAGATAATGTTACAGGTTGCTCTAGCATGTCCTGTAATTGCTGGATGGTTAATCTTTTTGATGATATATAATGTTTCATTTCTGGCTATTTAATTGACGCAATAATAAGCAAACATAGTAAAAAACTACTGTGATTGTTTGGGCTGTTGTTGTGATGGTTCTGGTCTGAACAAATCTAGAATTGCTGCTCCCATAAAGTTTGAAATGATACTAGCTTTTAAGCCTTCATGAGCATAGGATTGACTCGCTATATCACCAGCTGCACCGTGTAAAAAGACTGCAAATACCGCTGCTGTTACAGGTTCATAACCTTGTGTCAGTAATCCTGCTATAGCACCAGAGAGAACGTCTCCACTACCTGCGGTTGCCATTCCTGGATTACCGGTATCATTTACGTATAACTTTTCTCCAGAAACAACAATAGTGTGCGCTCCTTTTAAAACTATAATCACATCTTTTTCAGTGGAGAGTTTTTTAGCCTTTTCTAGTCGGTCATAATCATCCTTCCAGTTGCCCATCAATCGTGCTAACTCACCATCATGAGGTGTTACAATGGAATTATTAGGAACCATTTTCCAGTACTCAGGATGCTGTGATAAGATATTTAAACCATCTGCATCTATGACGATAGGGTTAGATTGTTGTGTTAACGCTTTCGCGAAAGCGTTTTTAACAGCTGTTCCAGTACTCAAACCAGGTCCTACACAAAGAGTAACATCCTTAAGGTCGTGTTCAAAGTCTGTAATAAAATCTTCTCCAGCACTTGTAATAGTCATTACTTCAGGCAAACTAGATTGTAAAATATCATTTGCATCTTCTGGTAAATAAGCGGTTACTTTTCCTGCTCCTATATTCATCGCAGCACCTGCGGTAAGTATGGCTGCTCCTATCTTTCCTTTGCTGCCAGCCATAGTGAGAACATGACCATAATCACCTTTATGACTGTATTTATCTCGTGGTTTATACATACTACGTGCCGTGTCTGGAGTAATGATTTGAGCCAGTGGTGCAGCTTCCATCATATAATGTGCATCTAAACCTATGGGAATGACTTCAAATGTTCCAGTATATTTACCCGTTTGAGGCAGGAAAAAACTCAATTTAGGAGTTTCAAATGAAAAGGTATGTTGTGCTTTAATAATGGGGGATTCTATAGGCTGTGGTGTATTTGCATATAAACCGCTAGGCATGTCTATTGCGATTTTAAACGCAGGTGTGTTATTTAGATGATGAATTAAAGCTGCCATCCAGCCATCAATGGATCTATTAATTCCAGTTCCAAAAATGGCGTCTATGATAATATCTTGTGGATGTAACTCTGGAAAATCATCTTTACAAGACAATAAAATAGGCCAGTCTTTTGTGACTTCTTTTATTTTATCATAGTGAAATAAAAATTCTGGTGCTCTTTTCTTACTGCAATTAGTCACATAAACGGTTACATGATAACCATGCTGGATCATGTGACGTGCCAGTGCTAGACCATTACCACCATTTTTACCTATCCCACAAAAAACTTTAATAGATACTGGAGAACCTTGCAGCCTGCTATGCAGGCGCTCAAAAATGAGCTGAGCTATATGCTCCATGAGGTCGTTACTGGTGATTTTATTTTTGCTTATCGTAGCATGATCAGCTTCAGCGAGCTGTTGTGCGCTTAGTATTTTCAATGTGTAGGTTTTTACGATTGCAATTTAAGGAATGTGTTTAATTTAGAATTAAGAATAAGATATTATGAATAGAATAATTGAGTCTGTATAAATTGAGATAGCAACTTAGGTTAAAGACTTGAAGTTTAAAGAACTCTTAATTCTTAAAAGCTGATATTAAATAAAAGGTATAATCCATACCTTTGTAACGTTTATAAAAAACCTTAAATGAAAAACACAGCTCTTACAGCAGTACACGAGGCGCTAGGCGCAAAAATGGTTCCTTTTGCAGGCTTTAACATGCCTGTTCAATATGAAGGAGTGAATATAGAACACCAAACGGTGCGTGAAGATGTAGGCGTTTTTGATGTTTCTCACATGGGTGAGTTTTTAATCTCTGGTCCAGAAGCCTTAAACCTAGTTCAAAAAGTATCTTCTAATGATGCTTCAAAACTTACCGTAGGAAAAGCACAATATGCTTACTTACCTAATGAAACTGGCGGAATTGTAGACGACATGATCGTTTATAAAATGAAAGAAGATCAATATCTACTAGTGGTTAACGCCTCTAATATCGATAAGGATTGGGCTCATATCACCAAGCACAACACTATGGGTGCAGCTATGAAAAACCTGTCTGATGATTATTCTTTACTGGCTATTCAAGGTCCTAAAGCTGTGGAAGCGATGCAGTCGCTTACTTCTGTAGATTTGAGTGCTATAAAATTTTATCATTTTGAAGTAGCAGATTTTGCTGGAATAGAGCATGTCATCATTAGCGCAACTGGTTACACGGGTTCTGGTGGTTTTGAGATATACTGTAAGAATACTGAAGTGGCTCAGATTTGGGAAAAAGTTTTTGAAGCTGGAGCAGCTTTTAATATAAAACCTATAGGTCTTGCCGCACGTGATACTTTACGATTAGAAATGGGATACTGTCTTTATGGTAATGATATAGATGATACGACTTCACCTTATGAGGCTGGTCTAGGATGGGTCACTAAATTCACTAAAGAATTTGTAAACCATGAGCAGCTTTTAGAGCACAAAGAAAAAGGTGTGGATCGCAAACTTGTCGCGTTTGAGATGGATGAACGTGCCATTCCTCGTGGCGGTTATGAAATTAAAGATAGTAACCAGAAAAATCTTGGTATAGTTACCAGTGGAACGATGTCTCCTTCCATGGGAATAGGTATAGGAATGGGTTATGTACCGCCTATTTTTTCCACTCCAGGCAGTAAGATTCATATCCAAATACGCAAGAAACTAGTTCCTGCTACGGTTATCAAGTTGCCTTTTTATAAAAAGTAAGCCTAGCCCTTTCCAAAGAAAAAGGAACTGTTTCAATACTTTTCTCTAAGAGAAAAGCATTAATAACTCCTGAATGAGGCTTTTAAGAATAAAGAACAATTAATTATTTTTTTGAATCGAATATTAATTTTAGGCGGTAGTGGCTTTATAGGCAACGCAATCTATAAGGAGCTTGCACCCTATTATGATGTTCATGCCACCTATCGCACAGATCATAAAGAGTTTGATAAAAACCAGCATTTCCACCAGCTGGATATGGAGCTAGAAGATATTCATGGATTACTCGACTTATTAAAACCTCAGTTCATTATTAGTGCAGTGCGTGGTAATGTAAATTCGCAAGTTCATTTACATCAGCGGTTGATTGATTGGGTCGTGAAAAATGACTCTCGTATTATTTTTATGTCCAGTGCAAATGTTTTTGACCGTTTTACAAACTTTCCCAGTTATGAATATGACAAGACATTTTCTGAAAGTATTTATGGTCGCTTTAAAATAAAGGTTGAAAACGCCTTATTAAGGCTGCATCCTTCTAAGTACGTGATTTGTAGAATCCCTATGATCTTTGGGAATAATACACCACGTGTAGAAGAGTTAAGACAGCAACTGGTAAATCAAGAAGCCATAGAAGTGTTTCCTAATGTAGTGATTAACGCGACACATATTCAGAAATTAACGCAGCAAATTCATTACCTTATCAATAAACGCCGTCGTGGAGTGTTTCATTTAGGCAGTATGGACTTAATACATCACATTGATTTAATTCGTGAGATTAGTCAGATTATGGGTTATCCGCATCCTTTATTGAAACAAGTTTTTGATAGTAATGAAGACCGCCAGTTATCAGTATTACCTAAGGATAATATGCTACCTAAACACCTGCAACTTACTATTGAAGAAGTTGTGGAGCGCTGTGTAGTAATTTAACAATCTATCCACTAACTTATACCAACTCATCATTTAGATGATGAATTGACATTATAATTCAAGTATAGATTTAAAGCTATGATCATTTTAGTAAATTTGTTCTTTAATAGATTCCATTTGAAAAATTATATTTCTTTATCACTGCTAGGTTTATTTTCATTTTTAAGCATAGCACAAAATGCAGAAACTGAAGGCGATTCCATTATTAATGTAATTGCAGGATATCAAAGGATTATAGAAGATAAATATCCAGGAGCCATTATCTATGCCAGCTCTGATAGCCAAGAAGTCTATGTAGAGCACAATGGAATAAAAATGTGGTGTGATCAGGCTATTTTTTATAAAAAAGATAATTTCTTAAGAGCCTTAGGAAAAGTGCGCATGAATCAAGGTGATAGTGTATTCATGAACTCAAAATATGCAGAGTATAATGGAAATACTAAACTGGCTTTTGCCTCTGGAAAGGTAAAAATGCGCAGTCCTGATACTCATTTAGAAACAGATACTCTTTACTTTGATCGCACTAAACAACAGGCCTACTACAGAAGCGGTGGGAAAGTAACAGATACCGCAAGTGTTCTCACGAGCCGTGTTGGTCGTTTTTTTATGCAAGAAAAAAAGTATCAATTTTTAGATCATGTAATTATCACACATCCTGATTATACTATCAACTCTGCACAGGTTAATTTTTATACAGAAACAGGACACGCTTACCTATATGGACCATCTACGATAAAAGGAGAAACTAGTACAGTCTACTGTGAACGTGGCTTTTATGACACCAGAAAAGATTATGGCCATTTTGTAAAGAATTCGCGTATTGATTATAATAATAGAACAGTTACTGGTGATAGTTTATTTTTTAACCGTGTAACTAACTTTGCCAGCGCTACGAATCATATAATCGTTACAGATACCATTAATAAATCCATCATAAAAGGTCACTATGCCGAAGTGTATCGAGACAAAGACTCTGTATTTATTACAAAAAGAGCAGTAGCCATATCTGTACAAGAACAAGATTCTGTTTATATACATGCAGACACGCTTATGGTTACTGGTCCTGAAGATAACCGTATCATTAGAGGTTTTAAAGATGTAAGGCTCTTTAAAAGTGATTTAAGTGGTCGCTGTGATTCCATTTATACCAGACAATCTACAGGTCTTACTAAAATGATTAAAAAACCAGTGCTGTGGAGTGGTAAAAGTCAGATCACCGGAGACTCCATCCATTTACAAAGCAATGTAGAAACAGAACGACTAGATTCTCTACGCGTTTTTTATAATGCCTTTGTTATCAACAAAGACACGATCCTAGATAATGCTTATGATCAAATAAAAGGAAAAGAACTCAAAGGTTACTTTAAAGATAACGAGCTCCATAAAGTTAAAATGGATAAAAATGTAGAAAACGTATTATATGTGAAAGATGAGGATAAGGAGCTGATAGGAATTAATAAAGGAACTAGTAGTAAACTAGAAGTTACGTTTAGAAATGGTGATGTGGCCATCATTAAACCTATTATGAGCTCTAAAGATGAAACCATACCACCAGAAGAATTTCCAGAAAACGCCCGTAGATTAAGAGGCTTCAACTGGCGGGAAGAAGAAAAGCTCTACAGTATAGATGATCTATTTAAAGGCAAACCTATACCTCAACTGACTAAAATAGAAGGATTACCGTTACCTAAAATTGAAGATGCCTTTTTTGATGAGAATAACTCATCAGAAATTAATGAGAACTCTAGACTCGATAAAGAACTCCTCATTAACAAAAAAGAAGATCAACAAGTTATAGGTAAAAAATCTTAACCAGTGAAAAAAGATTTCTTTGCATATCAAGCGCCCACTACTCCATTTGCTCCAGGTTTAGAGATATCTCATGCAAAGGGGAATTATATCTATGACATTCACGGGAAAAGCTATCTAGATTGTGTAGCTGGAGTGAGCGCTTTACCGCTAGGTCACTGTCATCCAGCGGTAACTACTGCTATTAAAAACCAGGTAGATCAGTACATGCACGTAATGGTTTATGGAGAATATGCTCAAAAACCTGCTATAGAGCTGTGTAAAAAACTTGCCAGTCACATGCCAGAACCACTGGAGATGACTTATCTCGTAAATAGCGGCACAGAAGCAATAGAAGCAGCGATTAAACTAGCCCGTAGAGTTACTAATAGATCAGAGATCATAGCCATGAAAAAAGCTTATCATGGAAACACTATGGGATCTTTAAGCCTCATGGATTATGAGGAACGTAAAGCTCCATTCAGACCATTAATACCTCAAATTAAACATATAAAATTTAATTGCTTTGCACAATTAAACCTTATTACTGAGCAAACCGCAGCCGTTATCATAGAAACTATTCAAGGTGGTGCTGGCTTTATAATGCCCCATAAATCATGGATTACAGCTTTAAGAGAAAAATGTACGCAAAAAGGAGCCTTACTCATACTGGATGAAATACAGCCAGGAATAGGGCGCACCGGTAGTATGTTTTACTTTACACAACTAGGTATCGTTCCAGATTTAGTCGTAACAGGTAAAGGTCTTGCAGGTGGTTTACCTATAGGTGCGCTTACAGGCAGTGTACATCACATGAATCAGTTTAAGGAATCTCCCATGCTTGGACATATTACTACTTTTGGTGGTCATCCAGTGATTGCTGCGGCTGCACATGCTACCCTAAGTGAATTAGAGCAAAATGGACTTATAGAAACTGTTAAGGATAAGGAATTACGCTTTCGCGAAAGCTTAAAAAACAAGCATATTCTAGAAGTAAGAGGTACCGGTTTAATGCTAGCAGCCATAGTGTCATCCGAAATCGACACCGCTGCCATAGTTGACGAATGTAGAAAAAGAGGTGTAATTTTCTTCTTATTACTTTACGAAAAGAAAGCAATACGCATCACTCCACCACTCACCATTACTAGAGAAGAGATCCATACCGCCTGTAAAATCCTGATAGATGTTATAGAAGAATTCCAGGCATAAATGAGCCTTTAAAAGCTGTTTATAAATTGTTTATAAGAGATGTTAAGGCATGATGAAAAGAATGACAAATATTTTGAACTTAGTGAAAGTAGAAATCTTAAAAATCATTTATGCAATTTGAACTTAATGGCGATGGCTTTATGAGTATTAAAAAGTTTGAGTTAATGCTTAAATCTAATGCCGTAGGTTTTTTTGATAGTGAAGAATTTGAACAAATTGTAGAACACTATTTAGAATCTGGCAAAATGAACATGGCGCGTAAAGCGGCACATCTAGGATTATCACAACATCCAAGCTCTGTAACTATTAAGCTACTACAAGCAGAGATACTTGTATTTGATAACGAATTTGATAAGGCGCATGAAATCCTTAATCAATTATATGAATTACAACCTCATAATTCAGAAATCTATATTCAAAAGGCAAACATATTTTCTAAAACTGATGAGCACGAAAAAGCGGTAGAGCTTTTAAAAAAAGCCCTAGAACTCACAGAAGACCAGGCCGATGTTTATAACCTTATAGGAATGGAATACCTATTCATAGAAGATTATAAACAAGCCAAAGAGAATTTTATCTCCTGTTTAGAGCTAGATGATACGGACTACTCAGCACTCTATAATATTATTTACTGTTTTGATTTTCTCAAAGAACATAAAGGTGCTATAGATTTTTTAAACCAATTTTTAAACAATAATCCATATAGTGAGGTGGCGTGGCATCAAGTCGGGAAACAAAATTTTGACCTAAAAATGTATGATAAGGCGCTTTCTGCTTTTGACTTTGCCATTATATCAGATGAATTATTTGTAGGCGCTTATCTTGAAAAAGGAAAGGTGTTAGAAAAATTAGGAAAGTATAATGAGGCTATTGAAAATTATCAAATCACCTTAAAACTAGATGACCCTACCTCTTTTGCCTATTTAAGACTGGGAAAATGTTATGAGAAACTCGGTGCTCATGAGCTCGCTATAAAGTTTTTTAAGAAAACAGTTAAAGAAGATCCTTTACTAGATAAAGGATGGATTGCCCTTGTAGATTATTATTCTACGCAATTAAATTATCAAAAAGCCTTGAGCTATATAGAAAAGGCTACTGAAATCGATGAAGAAAATGCCTTATACTGGATCAGATATGCTAAACTTAATAAGAAACTCAACTTTTTTGAAGAGTCAGAGCATGGCTATAGACGAGCGATTGAACTAGGGAACTATGAATTAGACACCTGGCTCGAGCGATCAGATATCTTATTACAATTAGGGGAAATAGAAGCCGTAGTGTCCAACTTAGAACATGGACTAGAATTCTATCCTGAAGATGCTGAAATTGAATATCGATTAGCTGGAGCTTATTTTAAAACCAATGATTTAATTAAAGCTCGTTTTCATTTACAAAATGCATTCAAGAATGATCCTGAGTGTATTGTCCTTCTGGAAAATCTATATCCTCAAGTGTGGAAGAGCAATGAAGTACAATCAATTATAAAGTAGTTCCATGTTTTTTTTTACTAAAAAAGAATTTCTAGCAGACCATCTTGAAGGTTTAATTGATATACATAACCACATTTTACCAGGAATAGATGATGGATCTAAAGATGTAGAGATGTCACTTCAAATGATACAGCTTTACAAAGAACTAGGCTTTAAAGGATGTATAGCTACACCACACACCATGGAAGATTATTATGGTAACGATATACGTTCCATAGAACAAGCCTTTACTGATTTTAAAACAAAAAACACTGGCTTCATTACAAATGCTGCATCAGAATACATGATGGATGGTAATTTTAAACATTTAATTGATTCAGATCAAATTCTATTCTTAAAAGAAAAGATGCTACTCACTGAATTTTCATATTTTCAAAAGCCCGCTTATGTGAACGAAATCATATTCCACATGATTCAGAAAAACATAGCTCCTATTCTCGCCCATCCTGAACGTTATGCATATATTAAAGATATTGAAGAATATAGAGACCTTAAAGATCGTGGTTTTACACTTCAATTAAACCTGCTATCACTATCAGGTCATTATGGTAAGGACGCCTTCACAAAGTCTACACTTTTACTGAAAAACCGATTTTATGAATTCATAGCTACCGATGCTCATAAACCAGAGCACTTAAAAGCTATTAAAGAAATGAAAATAACTCCTAAAATCTCAGAAGATCTTAGACCAGTAATAGAACATACTAAAAGTATATTTAACTAGAAGCCTAGCTTAGATTTTAATCGTGATAAGGTAGATTGTTTGTCTGCACTATACGTGTAACCATACTTATTACCATAACCAAAGTTTGCCAACTTAACGCTGTTAATTACCATAGCTATGTTAGACAATTTTTCAGCTTTTAAGGTGTCTGAAATATAATCCAGAAGACTTAAATCGGTATAGTTTGCTCTGGATACATAAACCGTTACATCTGCATATTTGTTGATAAGGAAAGTATCTGTTACTAAGATGGTAGGTGCCGTATCCACAATAATCATATCATATTGTGATTTTGCTTCATCAAAAAGTTGCATGATACGATCTTGCATGAGTAATTCTGCAGGATTAGGAGGAATAGTTCCAGATTGTAGTATAGAAAGCTTAGGGTTATCATCAACATTAAAAACTAAATCATTCAGATCAAAATCATTAGTAACGAGATAATCAGTTAATCCTTTTTTATGTTTCAATTTTCTATTAAAAAAGCGATGTAATTGAGGGTTTCTAATATCTCCTCCTATCAGTAACACTTTCTTACCGCTATAAGCAAAAGTACTCGCTAGGTTAAAAGCAGTGAGTG
This sequence comes from Nonlabens sp., assembly GCF_965660805.1. GTDB lineage: Bacteria > Bacteroidota > Bacteroidia > Flavobacteriales > Flavobacteriaceae > Nonlabens. Next base: position 39,464 of record NZ_CBFIBE010000019.1, read on the forward strand.
TTTTACCTTCACCTTTAACAGTAGATGTCACTAGAACAACTGGTGTTTCTTTATGCGCTAAGGTGTTTAATTTATATTGAATATTAGTTCTAATGATTCTAAAAGACTCTGCTAGAACACTTCGATCATTAGGTACGATTCTATTATCAGCACCACTTTCTAGTTTAGGTATTTCGCCCAATATGGTAACTTCTGGTAGTGCTCTTTCTAAATCCTTACGTGACTCTATTTTATTATAAAATAATTGTTTAAGATAAACTATACCTATAGGTATCATCACTCCTAATATAAAACCGGCTAACAATATTATTTTAGGTTTTGGAGAAATAGGGTTTTCAGATGCATATCCAGAGTCTACTATCTTTGCCTTAGGAGCTGTAACGGCTAGTGAAATAGCTGTGGTCTCTTGTTTCTCTCTTAAAATCAAATAGATTGCCTCTACAACCTCTCTATTCCTTTTAATATTTCTACTCGTTTTCTCATTACTCGGCACACGTGAAATAGTTGCATTAATCTGGTTAGACTTTTGAGCGAGACTATTCCTTTCTAACTTTAAATTGTTAATGTAATTATCAAGAGTTGTAAAAATATTTCTTTTCAGAGCCGTTAACTCACTGGTTAACTGAATCATAACCGGACTTTCACTTGTTGAGGTCTGGCTTACTCTTTGAAAAGTTGTTAATATTTCATTATACTTTCCTATCAACTGATTTAATTGAATATCATTAATGCCTAAACCAGCAGTGGTAACTGTTTTTTCTAAATCTCTCACCATAAACTCCTTTAGGGAGCGACCAATGGATAACTGTGTCTCCACCTTCAATAATTCAGCTTCAATTTGATTTGCTTTCTCCAAATCTATAGCCGTTTCTACTTCAATATCCACCACTTGAACCGAAGTCTTAAAATCTTTAATACCTGTTTCAACACTATCCAGATCCTTAGTGATTTCTTTAAGACGTTCTTCAATAAACGCTGCTGTATTTTTTGCTACTATATTCTTATCATTAATTGCATCCTTATTATACTCTTCAATTAATTGATCAAGGACATCAGCAGCTCTATCGCCTACCACATCAGTAATGGATAGGTTAACGACACTACCTCTCTTACCAGAACTTACTACATTTAATCGAGAATGGTAATCTTGTAACAACTTTGATTTAGGATGAATAACAACATGTAGAATATCTTCATCATTGTTCTCTTTTGAATCGGCAAGATTATTAACGTTTTTCGGCGTTACTAAAAAATTACGATTATCGATTGTTATAATTTCACCATACTTCTTGTTTACCCAATTACCTTCCTCAGTTGATTTGAAACCGAACAAAGAATCATTATTTTTTTTAACAAAGAAAGATATGTTCTCTCTTAAAGGAAGTAAAGAATCATTCTTTAATTGTGTGATGTCCAGAAATCTAGATTCATATACATCACTTGACTTGACATTTCCCTTTCTGTAATAGTTGATATCTAATTTAAAATGGTCTATGACCTTAGATAGCAAACGCTTAGAGTTTAAAATTTCAATTTCATTTTCTACACTATTGAAATTACTACCGAATAAGCCAATATCACCCAATACACCAGTCTCTGACAAGCCACCTCCGAACTGTGTATCTTTTATAATTATAGAAGCGGTTGCTTCATACTTTTTTGTGGTGTACCTTAAATACATTCCAGAAAGAAAAAGACACATAATAACAGATAACAAGACCCAAGGCCAAACTGATAAAAATGGCCTTATTTGATCTCTCAAGGAGACTTCATTAGATTTTGAGTCGGTAGTACTATTCATTAATTATCTATTCAGGTTAGAAAATACAACAATGGTGGTAAGTAATAAAGAGGCGATGGAAACGTATATAGAAACATTTCTGTTAAATCCTGAAGCTTGAACTTGAGCTCCATTAGGCTCTACTATCACCGTATCATTTTGATTGAGATAATAATAAGGCGAGTAAATAAATTCAGAACTGGTCAAGTCTACTCGAGCTGATTTTTGAACACCATTCACATCACGGATAACAATGATGTTGTCTCTCTTCCCGTACACCGTAAGGTCACCTGCAAGACCTAGTGCTTGTAATAATGTAATTCTATTATGCTCTATAGTAAAAGTACCTGGTCGGGTAACCTCACCTAAAATGGTGATTTTATAGTTAAGAATTCTCACGTCAACTGAAACATCCTTAACGTATTTTAAAAGTTGGTTTTGCAACTGTTGCTCTAATGCTTCTCGAGTTAAACCACTTACCTCTATAGATCCGAGAACGGGAAACTTTATTGTTCCGTTTTTATCTACAAGATAACTTTGAAGCGCTTCTTGAGAACGCACCCTTAAATCTTGATTAGAAACAGACCCTACGACCTGATTAAAAGGAAGTACACTTTCCATATTAGCACTCGATACAATGATACGTAACACATCATCTTTTGCAATAGTCGTTTCATACAAAGACTTTTCTTTAGATAAAGTATCATCTATATCTTGAACATAAATAATATCTTTTTTAGATACGCAAGAAGACAATAAAAGAACGGGTAAGACAAGAATTACTATCAACCGTTTAAACAAAAATATTTTCATCTGGCAAATATAGTGATTAGCTGGTTACTTTTACCTCGTGATCAAGCACTTCATACACACTATTTTCACTCAAAAACTCTGGAATTAATTTCTTTAAAATCGTAACTACTTCAACGTTATTATGAGCTTGAGCAGCAGCAGATATATCGATAATAAAGTCTTCCATAACTGCCATAGATTTTTCTTCATCTTTGGCTCTCTTAATTTTCTTATGATGCGTCGGTAAAACAGTAGCCGTGTCGTTCAATAGCTCTTCAAAAAGCTTTTCTCCAGGCCTTAACCCAATTACTTTAATATCTATTTGTGAATAAGGCTCAAATCCAGACAATCGTATCATTTTTTCTGCCAGATCCATAATACGAACAGGTTTCCCCATATCAAATACAAAAACTTCTCCACCTTGCCCCATAGTTCCTGCTTGTAGTACTAGTTGACAAGCTTCAGGAATAGTCATGAAATAACGTATAATATCTTGATGAGTAACCGTAACAGGTCCACCTGCTGCGATCTGCTTTTTAAAATAGGGAATTACAGAACCATTTGAACCTAATACATTTCCAAATCTGGTCGTAATAAAACATGTTTGAGTTTTAGTAGCTTGCAAGGCCTGCACATAAATTTCGGCTGCTCTTTTAGAAGCACCCATAACATTTGTTGGGTTAACCGCTTTATCTGTAGAAACCATTACAAAACGATCCACATTAAATTCAGCACTTAAATTTGCTATATTCATGGTCCCCATAATATTCACAAAAACCGCCTCAGAAGGGTTGTTTTCTATTAATGGTACATGTTTATAAGCTGCTGCATGATAGACTATAGATATATCTTCCGTTTGAAACAAATTAGTTAATCGATTCATGTTCCTGATATCAGCGAGAACAAATTCAAAATTCAGATCAGGGAAGTTACTTCTTAATTCTAATTCTAATTCATGTAATGGAGATTCTGCCTGGTCTAATACAATTAACTTTTTAGGATTGTACCTAGAAACTTGTCTTACGATTTCACTACCTATGGAACCTGCTCCACCAGTAACTAAAATAATTCTATCATTTAGAAAATCATTAATCAAGGTATCATCTAAAACGATAGTATTTCGTTCTAACAAGTCTTCGATTTGGATTTCCTTAATATTTCCATGAACACTTTGTGATTCACTCCATTCTTTGATTACCGGAGCGTTAAAAATTTGAACTCCATGATTCAAACATTCCTCTACAATCTTTAATTTATCTTTTTGGGAAATAGTATTCCCTACTAGAACGACACCATCTATGTCACAGGTTTTAAGTTTAGCGCACCATCCACTAGAGCATTTAAAAATAGGTTTACCGAGTATTTTCATTTTGGAATAGGACTTGGTAAGGGAAATAAAACCAGCGAGGATAAAATCTTGATCCCTGGAATTTGTCAAAGCCTCAGCAACAGAGATCGTATCATCATTAACACCTAAAAGAACAACTCTCTTTTTATTCATGGAATTAAGATTGATCACAAATTGATAAACAGACTTAATAGCCACTCTAAATGAAAGTAATAAACCAAAAGTAACCGCGGTATAAATAATCAAAAACGGCACCAAAAAAAGTTTCTCTTCAAAGAATCCCTTATACAGATAACTTATGAATATTAAAGACATACCAGCTGAAATAGAAGCTAATGCAATTTTTAAAGTATCTACTGTGGTACTATGCCTAATCAAACCAGCATAAGTACTAAAAACAAAGAAAAAGGAAAATTGAACCAAGCAAACTACCACCGCTTGCTGAAAAATAGTCAAAGTAGGATAAAAAGTTACCGAAAGGTTTTTTACCATTAAATAACTCAAGAAAAAGGAAAAGCAAACCAAAGCACTATCTATGATAACAACAACCCATCTAGGCAAATAAGCTATATTCCTAAATTTCAAATCATTATCTCCATTTAGCAGCACATGCGATAGTTTATTTTTAAAGTAATCCCAAGTCATTATTATATACTTTTAGTTCCCAAAAGAGACCTAATTAAGAGCCTCTAAGAATATCACAAGTCAAACGGAGCTCGTCGAAATACTATTGAAATACAATAGGTAAAACCTCGACGAGCTCTATTTGATAAGTAAGAAGCTTTTTTAAGACAGCCTCTTTATAAAAATTAATTAGTTCTAAATCACTACTTATAACAAGCAGAGCATTGAAAGAACAGCTTATTCAATAATCAATTGTTTTACAACCTGTTGTCCTTCCTGTTGCAATGTAAGCAAATATACACCCATATTCAAACTTTCCAAGTCAGAAAGTACGACTTCATTATTACTCACTTCATAACTCTTATTTACTAATAACTGTCCCGATAGATTATAAAGCTGTACTGAAACAGGCTGTGTATTAATTAATCCCGAAATCTTAACTAGACCATTGCTCACTGGATTAGGATACACTGAAACCTGACTACTTAAATTAAAGTCGTTACCAGATAATGTCGTGTTTGAGAATTCAATTAAAAATCTATCTGTCGCAATGCTTGATGGGTCTGATTCATCAAATGATAAGGTTACGATCGTTTGATTGTTATTTTGAATGAAGTGATACTGCCCTGATTGATGATCCAGCAAGTAAGCATCTACACCATTCAATCCTGAAAGCTGGAATTTAAAATCATAAGAACCAGTTGAAAAACGATTTATTTTTAGAGGCAATATAGTACCATCTATAGGTAAACTGCGATTCTCTATAGCTAGATCTATGGCTCCATGAACAAGAGCTATATTTTCATCTAGATTATTAAGCTTATTCAAATCAAATGAATCTATACCATCATTTCCTTGAGATGAAAAGTTCACTTTAAAACCATCCAGATTGGAACCTCCATTAGACAAATCCATAGAAAGTGTTGCTTCTGGTATACTATAAGTAGCTGTAAGATTTGATCCTGCAGATTTAAAAGACTCTTTAAAAGTGACACTAGGGTCATTACCATCACCATCGTTATCTACTAATAAGAACATAGACTGACCTGGTTGCAATATTCCATTTACTTCACTATCTGATGGTGAAGATGTCGAGTTTGAAAAATCAAAAGCTCTATAGGCACCACGAGCACCAGCCTGCGGATTCCAAACATACATAAAGTTAGGATTCACATCTTCTCGAGCCGTAGCATCATTCATTAAAAGACTGATATCTACTTTAGACTGATATGGGTTACCCGTAAAAACAAAATCTCCAGTAGCTAGTGTACTTGAAAAAGGTTGTACAACATCATCCGTTATTAATGTACCTGTGGTGACTAATTTAGTATCGCTTGGGGCACTGGTATTACTAGTCAAGTCTATACTACGATTACCTCTTATAAATAAACGGTAGGCCTCTCCAGCAATAAGTGAGGTACTATTAGTATTTGCAACAGCGGTCCATGATTGATTATCATCGTTACTGAAATTAAAAAGTGAAGGATTATTGGTACTCGTCTGATCA
>NZ_CBFIBE010000020.1:0-8682 GCF_965660805.1 Nonlabens sp.
TAAGTCCAGATACTTGACCTATTTCTAATTCGCCTTCTATCAGGTCGCCTTCAAACATTCCTTTTTTAGCACGAGCACGACCTAATAAGGTTTTAAGATCCTCCTTGCTAGGACCAGTAGCATATAAATCCTGAACATCTTGCCAAAACTTATTACGTATCAATCGTACTGGCGCCAGTTCTTTTAGCGTTAAATGTGTATCGCCTTCTTGTGCGTCTACTACGGCATTTTTAAAAGCTAGATGACTACTAGCTTCGTGAGTTGCCACAAAACGACTTCCTACTTGTACACCATCAGCGCCTAGTGTCATGGCTGCTAGCATAGCTCTACCAGTAGCAATTCCACCAGCGGCAATTAAAGGAACTTCTAGTTGCTTTTTTACCATAGGAATTAAAGTCATGGTAGTGGTTTCCTCGCGGCCATTGTGTCCACCAGCTTCAAAACCTTCGGCAACTACGGCATCTACTCCAGCGTCTTGCGCTTTTAAAGCAAATTTCACAGAGCTTACTACATGCACCACTTTAATTCCATGATCCTTTAACCGTTGGGTATAGGTCTTGGGATTTCCTGCACTCGTAAAAACAATAGGAACTTTATGAGCTATAATCATGTCTATGATCTCCTCGATATTAGGATATAACATAGGAACATTCACACCATAAGGTTGATCTGTATGCTGTACGATTTTCTCTAAATGCTCTTTTAAAACATGCGGATACATAGATCCAGCACCTATCAATCCCAGTCCGCCAGCGTTACTTACTGCACTTGCTAGTTTGTAACCACTTGCCCATATCATTCCTCCTTGAATGATGGGATATTTTATATTAAATAATGATGTGATTCTGTTTTCCATAGTTGCTTGTTGTTACTTGCAAATTTAGTGGAAAACGAGAAGTTTTAAGGTTTCAAAATCTTACGTGTTTCAACCTCTCCTGATTTCACTTGGACAAGCCAAGTTTAATCTGTCCTCTCCTCATCTGAGGATAGGAGCCTCTTGTAGTATTCAGATTATAGAAATGAAATGTTTTTTGACAGACTCAAAAAGCCACTTTAAAAGAGCTATTCAATTCTTGAACTTGTAAAATATATACTCCAGAGATTAAGAAATTCACGTCTATGGCTTGTTCATTTTTGCCATTACCGCAATAACAAACCAAAAAACAAATAGATACAAAACACCCTTTGCCTATCGACATTTCCCTCAAGGGAAAGACTTTAAAAAATTATTGAAAATATAGATCACCTTAATGTTGCGATAATAACTATTACCGTAAACTCAAAAATTCCTTCCCTTGAGGGAAGGTTGGGTTGGGTGTTTGCTTAATAACAAATCAATCTAAAAAGAAATTTTAACAGACTTCCCTAATTCTTCTATTCTAAGGATGTAGATTCCAGGATTAATACCACCTAAATACATAGGTGTTTGATCTTCTAATGTTCCATCCCACAAGAGCTGTCCCTTGAGATTATACAAACTGACTGAGACCGCTGGATGCTTTTCAGGAAGTTCTAGGAACAGATTCTTATCTTTAGTGATGTAATAATTGAAATCCCCATTTATTGCAATTTGCTGATTGCTAAGCGTATTAAACACTGCTCCAAAATCTGGAATCCCATAGCCGTAATCATTATTTGGTGTATTGAAGTTGTCAGCGCTTTGTTCTACGGTAGTAATAATTTGTTGTGGTGTAAGATTAGGAAAAGCTTGTAATAAACAGGCCATAGCACCGCTTATTAATGGAGCACTATAGGAAGTTCCACTTCCAGAAACTAAGGTTCCATTCTCATTTATTAATGCTGTCCCACTTCCTTGTGCCATCACATTGGGCTTGAGTCGGTTATCTGCGGTAGGTCCTATACTTGAAAAACCTGCTTTTTGTAAACTGCTATTCACTGCTCCTATAGAAAAAGCGCCATCGGCATCGGCAGGAGCGGCTATGTAGGGATGGTTTGTGCTATTACCAGAATTCCCTGCGCTCACCACTACGATCATTCCTTTTTCACTTGCCACATTTGCTCCTCGTGAGATAAAAGCCGATTGCCCATCCATGTCTGCATAAGTTAAATTTTCATTGGCATTATCAAAAGTCAAATAACCCAGCGATACATTCATAACATCTACTCCTAGTGAGTCAGCACGTTCTGCCGCGGCTACCCAGTAGCTCATTTCTACAGGTGTTTCTGTTGCGGCATCTTCTGTTCTAAAAAGATAGTATTGCGCATCTGGCGCGCTGCCTTGAAAGTTTCCTGTCTCCTGTGCTGCCATAATACTTAAAACTCTAGCGCCATGCCAGTGATCGCCATAAAAACTATTATTTCCAGCTACAAAATCGTAACCACCAGCGATTCCATTATTACCTCTTAATTGAGAAAAACCTGAATGAGTATCTACATTAGGAAAGCCACTATCAGTCACCGCAATAGTTACTCCAGTTCCGGTATTTCCTGAGTTATGCAATTCATCCAGACCTATCATATCGATTTGGTTAGTAGCACTTCCATAAGTTAACGGTGGTGTTGTGGTCTCTACAAATTTATCTCGATAGGGTTGTTGTGCCATTTTAGTAGGGTCTGCAAAATCTACACGGTCAACAAAACTTAATGATATCAAGGCGTTAATATCTGACTCAAAACCAGTTACGTGTACACAATTGAACCACTTAGATTGTGTTTTATAAGTGATTCCTGCTTGAGCTTTAATTTGAGCAACATAGTTTTGATTCATGGGAACATCACGAGCATCAATGCTAATTCCGTGTCTGGTTTTGCGCTGTATTGCTTTTTGAGTCAGTATGGTGCTGGGATTAGCTATACTGCTACTCACATTGGGTTTATCTGTAAAATAAATCCATGCGTGGAGTTCTTGGGAATACGCTTTCGCGAAAGCGAGATACATCAACACACAAATAAAAACTCTCATAACTGCAAGTTAAGCAATTACACCAGAACCTAAACACTCATTATCACGATACCAAGCAGCAAACTGACCGGGCGATATGGCACTTTGTGGTTCTTTAAAGATCAAATAAGCTCCATTTTCTGTAGCATGAAGCATGGCAGGTTCTAAGGTCTGTCGGTAGCGTATTCTTGCCATAACCTCCATAGACTTACCAGTTTCTAGCGCTAGATCTTCTCTGATCCAGTGCAACTCAGACTGGTCTATAAAGAGCCCACGACGGTACAATCCAGGATGCTGTTTTCCCTGTCCTACATATATAGTATTAGTCTCCACATCAGTCTCGATCACAAAAAGTGGTTCTGGTGTTCCTCCTACGGCAAGCCCTTTGCGCTGGCCACGTGTAAAGTAATGCGCTCCTTGATGTGTGCCTAGTTTTTTACCTTCATGTGGCTGGTAATGTCGCTTTCGCGAAAGCGTAATTACCTCATCTTCTTCACGGTCAACAGCTGCTTTTTCTATACTTACCTGAGCAGGTATTTCTATAATATCACCATTTTTAGGCTTTAATTGTTGTTGTAGAAAATCTGGTAAGCGCACTTTACCTATAAAACATAATTCTTGTGAGTCTTTCTTTCCAGCAGTGATCAAGTTCTGGGCTGCAGCTATTTCACGCACTTCAGGTTTTTGTAAATGACCTATGGGAAAAAGTGTTTTGGCAAGTTGTTCCTGAGAAACCTGACATAGAAAATAACTCTGATCTTTATTCCCATCTGCGCCACCTATGAGGTGATGGATTTCTTTACCGTCGATGATCGAAGTTTGTTTCTGGCAGTAATGACCCGTTGCTACATAGTCTGCTCCTAAGTCCAAAGCTATGTCCATAAACACGTCAAATTTAATTTCACGATTACACAGCACATCAGGATTAGGCGTGCGACCACGTGCATACTCGTCAAACATATAGTCCACGATGCGCTCCTTATACTGATCACTTAAATCTACGGTCTGAAAAGGAATACCTAGCTTATCTGCCACCAGCATGGCATCATTAGAATCTTCTAGCCATGGACATTCATCACTTATGGTAACGCTGTCATCGTGCCAGTTTTTCATAAATAGCCCGATCACCTCATGACCTTGCTCCTTTAAAAGATATGCTGCCACGCTTGAATCTACTCCACCAGAAAGTCCTACTACTACTTTTGCCATAGTGCAAAAATACTGGTTCTCTACAATACTATAAGCCGTTATTAAGTTGTTTTTATCTATTAAGACTACCTCATTATTGATAGTGATAAGAAGTGATTTTAATTTTGTTTAATTTATTTAACAAACCATTAAACAAATATAAAAACGCTTGAGTGTATTTTTGAAAAACAAATTCCCAAACAAATTTTAATCTATGAAAAAGCAATTAACAACTTTAAAATGTATAGCTCTAGCGGCTATAGCTCTTACAACCGTATCTTGCGAAGACAGTGATGATAATGGTAATATTATCGATAATAATAATTCCATTTCAGACATTGTAGATGATAATCCTACTTTTACCATTTTAGATAATGCACTAGAGAGAACCGGACTGGATCAAACACTAGATCAAGCTGGTGGCACGTTTACGGTTTTTGCACCTACAGATACTGCTTTTCAAACTTTTCTTAGTGCAAATGGTTTTGCAACTATAGATGATGTACCGGTAGTTTTATTAAGAAACACATTGCGCAATCACGTATTAAGTACTGTCGCTATGTCCACTGACTTATCAGACGGCTATGTTAAAACAAATGCTACAAACGAAAACAACGATTTCTTAGATTTATATATAGACCTAGATGGTGGTGTATTCTTAAACGGTGATGCTGAGGTAACCACAGCTGATGTAAATGCAGATAATGGTGTGATACACATAGTAGATGAAGTTATAGCTTTACCAACTGTAGCAACTCTTGCTGCTGCAAATCCTAACTTTGATAACTTAGTAACGGCTCTTACACAAGAAAACTTAGTAAGCACTGTTGCTGATCCTGCTGCTACATTAACCGTGTTTGCTCCACTGAACTCTTCTTTTCAATCTCTTATAGATGCTGACCCTAACGATTCACTTACAGATATTAACGCTATACTAGGTTTAGCTAATTTATCTGATATACTTACCTACCACGTAGTTTCTGGTGCTGCGGTAAGAGCTGAAGATATTACAGATGGTTTAATCGTAGATCCTCTAGGACCTGGAACTTTTACTATAAACACCACAAACGGTGTGGTAATAACAGATGCAAATTCCAGAACAGTTGAAGTTATTGTAACTAATGTTACGGCGATTAACGGAGTAGTTCACGCTATAGACAACGTGTTACTACCATAAACTTTTAGGTTAGTGATAAAAAGCCTCATCGCCTTGTGCATGGGGCTTTTTTGATTTTAATAGTTCCATGATTAGATTGTTTACTTTTACAACTTACTTTTATTTATGGATTCTATTACTTTTAAAAATAAGGTGCACCAGCACTGCCGTGAGATTCTAGAAGATCGCATGATTACCATTCATAAGAACCTAGATAGACTCATGGACTCTAAACGCAACGAAACTAAAAGTAGCGCTGGAGATAAGTATGAAACGGGCATGGCCATGATTCAAAATGAAGAAGATCTTTTTAAAAGACAACTGGCTGATACTTCTAAGATCCTAGAACAGTTCCAGAAGATAGATGCTTCTAAAAAGTGTACCCTAGTAGAACCTGGAGCTATGGTAGAATTACCAGCTGGATGGTTTTACATAAGTGCTGGAATGGGAAAAATCGTGGTTGAGGATGAAACTATTTTTTGTATTTCTTTACAATCTCCCATAGGTGTTGCCTTAAAACATAAAAAAGCAACAGATATTATTAGTTTTAATAACCAGAAATTTACCATTAAAACTATCTACTAATAATGGAACGTTTAAAAGACCAACTTGAGGAAATCAAGAAGCTTATAGCAATGGGGCCTATTCATAATATAGCGGTATCTCAAGTGAACACATACTGGCACCTAGATCATACGTTACAGGTTATTCATGGAATTCCACAAGCTCTCAAAGATTCTGACCCTAAAGCATATAGTCCCAAATTTTCTTTTGTAAAGTTTATGATTATGACCTTTAAAAAGATTCCTAGAGGAAAAGGTCGTTCTCCTAAACATATTATGCCAGAAGGAAACATCTCTAAAGAAGAACTAAACCAGTGGCTTACCAGCGCTAAAGAGGATCTAAAAAGCATAGAGAATCTCGCATCAAATTGCTATTTTGAGCATCCCTTATTTGGACACTTAAATGTAAAAGAGGCTGAAAAGTTTTTATGGATACACACGCATCATCATTTAAAGATCGTGCGTGATATGATAAAGAATTAGATTTAGGTTACTCTTCTTCTTCTATTTTAGGAACAAACATTTCTTTGCGTTCCAGGAGTTTTTCTGATATTTTAAATTCTGCACTGTAGTTACAAGTTTTATCCTCGTAGAAGTTTTCATAAAAAGCACTTTTCAACCATCGCACATCAGTAGCTTTCTTATTGAATTGATCATGAGAGGTTATTTTCAATACCTCATCATCTTTCCACACGAGCATTTTATAAGCTCCTACTCCATTATCTCGACATCTCACGATAAGCTGTTTAAATTCTAAGGCTTCAAAAACATAGATTCCATCACCTTTTAAGGTATAGTTCAGGTCTTTAAATAAAATTTGAGTTAAGAATTGTTCTTGTGGTGTCATAATAAAGATTGAGTAGCAAAGGTAAGTTGAACCACTCACTCAATAAGCTCTTTAATTCATAAAATATAAACACAAAATCCTACCTTTGTGCCATGTCTGAAAATAAAGGAACACGCATTAATAAATACCTCAGCGAGCAAGGATTTTGTTCTCGTCGAGCGGCCGATAAACTTATAGAACAAGGACGAGTGACCATTAACGGCGCTGTTCCAGAAATGGGAACCAAAGTACAGCCTGAGGATAACGTAGCGGTAGATGGCGAGGCTATTTCTAAGAAAAAAGAGAAACCCGTTTACATCGCTTTTCATAAACCTACAGGCATAGTTTGTACCACAGATACTCGCGTAGAACCCGATAATATTATAGAGTTTATTAATTACCCTACGCGCATTTTCCCTATAGGAAGGCTGGATAAAATGAGTGAAGGGTTGATTTTCTTAACTAATGATGGCGACATCGTTAATAAAATATTGCGTTCTAGGAATAATCATGGTAAAGAATATATCGTGACGGTAGATCATAGTATATCTAGCGATTTTATTAAAAAAATGGCAGCTGGCGTACCTATTCTAGATACCGTGACTAAGAAATGTGAAGTAGAGCAAATAGGTCGTAAAACTTTTAGAATCGTTCTCACGCAAGGTTTAAATAGACAGATACGCCGCATGTGTGAATATCTAGATTACCGTGTCACTAAGTTAAAACGTATACGCATCATGAATGTGGAACTAGATATTCCTAAAGGAACGTACAGGGATTTAACTCCAGAGGAACTGAAAGAGATTTACAGACTCACAGTAGATAGCACCAAAACTTATCATGAAGAAAACAACATCGATGAGGTAGATTAACCATTTTCAAATAAGCATAAAAAAACCTCGATGATTGATTTCATCGAGGCTTTTTTATACTTATCCTACAATCGATTTAATACCGATTTGTTTATTTTAAATGCGGTATAATACCAAAAACAAAATGGCTTTATACCAATTTATGTTTCTAATGCCGTATTCTTAATTTGAATTATTTTTTGACTAGATGATAAAGAAAATTAAAGCATAGCCTAAACTACGGTTTCATTTTATTTTGAAATATAGACGAAAAAGAAACGAATTATATGTGACATTAGGAATGTAAATTGGTATTACTGTTTCACCAGTTTTGAAGTGTACACTTGATTACCATTGCTCAACTCTGCAATATAGATACCAGCTGGTAAGTTGCTTACATCTATTTGAGAATTATTATTAGTCAGCTTTCGCGAAAGCGTAATTCTACCTCTGACATCATATAACACTAGCTCTGCATTTTCTATTGTTCCATGCTCTAGGTTCACCTGTACCATTCCAGATGTAGGGTTAGGAGATAATTGGAAATTTACTAGCTCTGGCTCATCTATACTCAATGGTGTCTGGAATGTAGATGTAAATGTGTTTGTAATAATAGGTGGATTGAAGTCAAAATAGATCTCAGCCGTATTAGGAATTACTGTTCCTTCACTGAAAACATTAGGTTTAATTCTAAAATACACATGACCATTTGCTCCTACTGGATCACTAGTACTGTCTGGTAACATGATGTTATCAAAATTCCAGATCACCTGATCTTCCATGCGTGTCATTACATATTCATGACTAGCATCTAGCATTTCTATGGTGCTCCAGTCCAGCTGTGCGTCTAATGTATCTTCTATACGCACGTTAATCGCACTAGCTGTTCCAGTATTCTCAAAACGGATTCTATAGTAAAGGTAATCACTTGAATCAAACTCTGCTGGAACGATGAATGGACCGCGTGATTCCATCTTATCATTAGGATCATAACTTCCTATAATGACTTGGGTATCTGTATTGCTATTATTACTAGGTGTTACATCACTAGCTAGTGGTGTAATATCAACCGTATTTGTCAACAAATCACCTAGCGCTACTACGGGTAGTAATGGTACTTGAAATTCAACAAGGAACGATCGTTGTTCAAATAATAGTAAATTAGTATAATTCAAATCTATACTGGTTGCATTTAC
>NZ_CBFIBE010000020.1:8692-42765 GCF_965660805.1 Nonlabens sp.
CTTCCTATAATGACTTGGGTACTCACGCTGGTATTGTTATTAGGCGTGATGTCACTTGAAACAGGCGTAATGGTTGCTGTATTAGTCAATAGATCACCTAAGGCTACTGTAGGTATTACAGGAATTTGCATTTCTACGTCCATTCTGCGGTATTCAAATGGCAAGAGATTTGAGTAATTTAAATCTACTGTCGCTGGCGATATCGTTGCTGCTGGATCATCTACTGCTACGATGCTGAGTAATGGATCGTAAGTAAACTGCAATTGTCCTGACGGTACTGTAGATGTTCCTAGGTTAGCATAAACTATGGTTTCTGTATAAGTAAAACCTGGTCTAGGTTGTTCTTGTTGTATGATATACACAACTACATCTTCATAAGCGTTAAGAGCAGTAACTAGAAAGTTTTGATCTGTAATACCAGAACCTGCTGGTATGGTTACTCCAGGAATAGTTGCTGGTGCTACCGTATAATTAGAAGTGTAAGCTGGTAACACATCATATCCTAAATCATAACTAGCGGTAGGATCTACATCAAAAATACTGTACGTTCCAGTAGGTGATGCTACTTGCATAATGTTACCACTTGCATTTTTCTCATAGTTAAAAGATCCTAATGGGAATGGTACATCTGTTGCGTCCACTACACCATTAGAGTTTGCATCAAAAATAGCGTTCATGCGCAGACCATCGCAATTAACGGTTGCGGTAGTATTAGCACCTAATTCAAATTTCAGAAATCCAGCTTGGTTTGAGAAATTAGAGGTTAAGATTAAATAATATTCTCCTGCTTGCGCATTAGGAATAGTAGCAATTTCTGGCATCGCAACAGAGAAACTATGATCTACATAATTAGCTTGTGTTAATCCAGTGGTACAACCACCTGTAGGAGTTGTAAATGGTCCATAAATGGCAAAATCAATATCTAAACCTTGACCTAAAAAGTCTGGTTGTGTATTTTGAAATAATTCTATTTCTAAGGTTCCATTCGACTCTATAGGAATATAAAACCATGATGGATTTCTAGGACCGGTAGATGCTGAGAATGGATAATAATTTCCAGGTTCTGCATTTGATCCATCAGCAATATTAACAAATGGCTGCCCTATACGATCACAAAGTGATAAGGCATTATCACAGAGATAAGAGTTATTACAATTCCCTAGGGCTATTACTTCAGATTGATAAATAATATCGCAACCATTTGAAACGGTTTCTCTAACAAAGATATAGTTCACATTATTACCTACCACAACTGCATAACTGCTCGGGTTATTAATAGAAGAAGTTTCAGCCTCTGCATCATTAAATGTTTCATAATAAGCTAAAGGATTAGTAGTATTCAATTGTGTCCCAAATGTTGTTAAATCAAAATCTACACTACCATCTAAATCTGCATCACAATCAGTGATGCTATTGAGTGTAGTTCCTTGAACTATGGCCTGTCTCACAAATGCCGTAAATTGAAGTATTTGATTTGCACCGGTACTATTTTCTTCTAACCGAGCAAAAACTTGTTCTGTCTGAGAAATACAATAAGCTGCTGGATTACTTATGGCATTTGAGGCACTTACCGCATCTGCTTGTGTACTGTAATAGGAAACATTAAAATCTACGGGATTATTATTTGCTAAAATCAAAGAATCATTAATGGTTAAATCAAAACAAGCTAGACCAGAAGTAGCATCTATGCACTCTTCTAAAGGTTGTGGGAAACCGTAAACTAAGCAATTAGGATCTATAATTAACTGTAAAGGAGAAACACTTGAACAACCCGAAGGGAAAAACTCTGTTCTCACATAAACTAGGTTTACCGTTGCATCTGTATAGAAGTTAGCTATGGAACCTATTGAGCTTACTTGATTTAAAGCATCCTGCTGTGTTAAGTAATACTCTGTAAACCATGAATTCACATTGTTAGGTATTCCGTTTGTTTCTGCCTGTACAGAACCACTATACCATTCTATAAAGCCATCTCCATCATCATCGCAACCTGTTACAGGCGTGAAATTATAAACTGGTGGTGCTTGATTCACTATTACATTAAAGGATTGTGTCGTATCTGACATTCCTGTTGCTATTTCTTCTACTCTTATAAAAATTTGTTGAGATGAAGTTGAGCAATAAGTAGATACTATAGCGTTAGTATTATTATCTGCATCTATTTGAGACGTGTGAAAAGTGACCGCATGGGTAGTTAATGAATTATTTCCTAAAGCAGCTTGCGTGTTCAGATTAAGATCAAAACAAGCCTGACCTGACTGATCTGAACAGGTTTCTAAATCCACCACTTGGAAATTTTGATTACAACTAGTAAGAATCGCCGAAAAGTTGATTACCTCAAAACAATTTAACGTGGTCTGTGCTCTTACAAATATATCAATAGGTGTATTTGCTGGTCCCACAAAATTAGTAGAAAGTGGATTTGAGTTAGTATCTGCATCTTGCTGACTTAAGAAATAAGTAAAAAGCAGGTTATTCTGTCCATTTGCAAGAAAAGGTTCAATATCAAATAAATCCACTTGTATTTCACCTGTTGCAGTAACTGAGCCACAGTATGTAAAGACTTGAGGATTATTAATCACAGGAACGTCTTCTACTATTAATTGAGCTGTGGTGATATTAAAGTTACCTGTGCTTGTATCATCCACTCGTATAAAGACTAATTGTGGATTTACCACATTTGTATATGCAGATGGAAGAGCATTAAGGTTATTAACAGCATTAAATTGAGAGTCAAAATAAGAAACGGTATGTGTTGCAGGGTTTTGATTCCCTATCGCGAGCCCATCCCAGACACTTAAATCAAAAAATTCTACATCATCATTAGACATATCATCACAAACAACATAATCTGGCACAGGACCAGCAGTTACTTGCGCATAAGAAAAAGTGGTAAACAGCAAGGCTGTAAAAAGTAGTAATCTTTTCATAATAATTCATTTAAGTTGGTAAGTTAATGTAAATCAGAGGTTCATTTTAAAACCTTGTCTTCTTTTTAGACAACTGACTTATATTACAGATGAACTAACTATCAAATGGTTGCGTGAAAATAATTCCTACAGGCTATAAATTCTCAGGCATCACTGCTAGACTCTTGAATAGATTAGCTTTTGAAATAAAAAATTTCTTGTAGGTATTGATCTCTTTGAGTTTAGAATCTATCAATTTTACCTCACGACTGTTAATGAGAAATAAGGAGCTTTCCCCTAATTCAAATTTGCGCTCTTCACCAGTAAGCATAATTTTAGAAGACTCTACTATGTTAGTAATCATGCCTACTTGAACCTCATAAGACTCCAGCTCATTAAAAATACTAGTCACTTTATTTTTAATTTCTAATTGAGTTGCTGCAAGGTCATATTGCGCATCTGCCACTTTAATTTTTGCTAGTCTTAAATCTCCACGTTCTTTTCTAAAAAATAAAGGCATAGAAAAGTTAAGTCCAGCTTTATAATTACTATTTAAAATACTATTTGCTTGATTCCATTCTGGTGTTAAGAAGTTATATTCCAGTGTTAACTTAGGTAATAACTTATTAGCTTTCAACTTTCTATCTATATCTAATTGATCTATTTTAAAGTTAATAGAACGTAATTTAGGATGGTTTTCTATGGTAAACTCATTTAATTGAAACCCAAAAATCTCCAGTGTAGCATCTATATCATCATTTACATTTGACTGTGGTATAACGTCGGGCTGCAACTCTACGGGTACCTCATTAATCCACAAGAAATTAGATAAATCTAAGCGCTGTTTTACTAATTTAATACGAGCTTCTTCTCTACTTAAAGCTCTTTTTTGAGAAGCTATTCCAGCCTCAACACTATCTATGGCGGCTTTATCACCTAATTCAACACTTCTTTTTATTGCTTTTAATCTTTGCTGAGCATTTTCATAAAAGCGATCATAAACTTTATATTCCTCATGGATTTGCCACCATTTAAAATAGGCTATTGCTGCTTCATAAAGCACGGCATTTACCAGTAAATCTCGATCCACTTGAGATTGCTCGTTATAGATCTTAGCTTTTCTAAGAGTTGCCATGCGGTCGTTAATTAAAAAACCTTGACCTAGATTTACACTTACTCCTGCGTTATATAACCCATCTACTGGAACTGTATTTGATGGATCCAGAAAAGTTCCTTCATTGCGTTCTACACCAGCTTTAAACTCCACACCATACCAGGTAGGGATTTTAAACATACCATTTAATTCATCATAATATTCGGTACCTTTAAACTCTTTCCGGCTGTAATCTACCTCAATTTTTGGATCAAATCCACCACGAGAACGCAACAAATTTGCTTGTCCACCATCTATGACTAGTTGAGCTTGTTTTGCAATAGGATGATGTGCTTTTACAAATCCCATGTACTCTCTAAAACTCATCTCAGTAGAATCTAGAGTTGCGGTATTAATGATTGGGTTAGAATGATCACGCTTTCGCGAAAGCGAACCATCAACAACAGTAGCACTCATCACAAACACAGATAATAAGGATAGCGCAAGGAGTATGTTACTTCTTTTTCTTATCGGCATTTTTTGTGTTTTTAGGCTGATAATAATTAGGAGGAAAACCATTTAAACGACGCCATAGCTCATACCAGATAGGAACATCTTCTAGTAAAGCAATCGTGCGTGCTCCTGATCCTGCGCGTAACGCAGTAGGCCATGGATGATCATTCTCATCTGGTGCTAATAATATACGGTATTTCCCATTTCCTGTATCGCTGATAAAAGTCTCAACGGCTACTACTTTTGCACCATAAGTACCGTAAGAAACATTAGGCCATCCTGAAAAAACAATAGCAGGCCAGCCGTCAAACTGAACGCGCACTTCTTCTCCTAGGTGAATTAATGGTAAATCTAGCGGCTCTACAAAGGTCTCCACTGCGAGGTCATAGTCTGCAGGCATAACGTTAACGAGCGCTTGACCTTCTTTAAACGTTTCTCCTAATCCAGCAATAATGGCCTTATTAATGTATCCATTTTGTGGTGCGGTAATAAATTTTAAATCATCACGCATTTTATAGTTGGTACGGTCAGTTTCCAGTTTAGAGACTTGTGCCTCTGTATCAAACTGACTGGATTGAGCGGTAGCTCGATCACTTATGGATTTAGATATCTTATTTGAATATTCTTGTCTAATTTTATTCAACTCAATTTTAGCATTTAAAACTTCGTTTTTGCTTTCTAACAACTTGTTTTGCTGCGCAATTAACTTACGTTCTGTCTCCTGCTTTTTTAATCGTTTATCTTCTACATCTTTTAAAGCACCTATACCTTCATCATAAAATGTCTGTGCTCGTATGATCTGTGTTTGAGCTACTTCTATATTAGTTTGTGCTGCGACTAGTCCTATACTATCACTTTCTACTTTTAATTTAGATTGGATTAATTTATTACGTGCTTGTTCTAACTTAAGTTCACGTTCTTGATTAAGTGCATCTATCTGACGATCTAGCGCTTTTACCTTTTCTCCATAAGATAAAACACTCATACTTTTTGCATCGATTTGTTGTCCAGTACGCTGCACAATATTAGGGTCAAAGTACTCACTTTTTACCTCGCTTATTCTTAAAATGGTATCACCCTTTGCTACAAAATCACCTTCTCTAACGTACCATTGCTCTATTCTACCAGGTATTTGAGATTGAATAGTCTGTGGTCGCTGGTCTGGAGTTAAGGTCGTTACAAAGCCGTTACCAGTAACATTTTGGGTCCACGGTAAGAACAAAATAATGATACAAGTGATAGCAGCACCAGTTAAGAATCTATTAAAGTACTTATAATGCTTACGTTCCATCACCCTTTTACCAGACGGATAGTCGGTAAGGTTAACTTTAGTAATTAATTTAGTTTGAGAAATATTAAGCATAATTTCTATTTGTCTTCAGTTAATTTTCCATCTTCCAGAGTAATGATCCTAGAACATCTAGAAGTCCACTCTGGATTCTGACTTACTACTACAAGCGACCATCCATTACTTTTATCTGTAAGGAAGTCCATAATGCGATGCGCCTCTTCAGGATCAAATTGATCTAACGGATCTTTGAGAATCAACATCTTAGGTTTGCGCACTATACTTCTCGCTAGTACAATCTTTTTAGATACGGTGTATGAAAGTTGTTTCCCTTCTGGATAGATAATGGTCTTTAAACCAGACGGTAACTTCTTTAAAAATTTATTGAGCCCTACTTTATCAAGTGCCCAGTAAATCACCTCATCACTTATTGTGTTGTCACCAAAGGTTATATTATCTCTTAATGTTCCTTCAAATGGAGATTCTTCAGTAAGTGATTGTCCTAGATGGGATCTATAATAATTGAGATAAACACCTCTCAGATCTGTATTATTAATATAAATATTACCGTGAGTAGGTTGTATGATTCCCGCAATAAGTCTTAATAAAGTGGCTTTACCACTACCGTTTCTACCTCTAAGTACAATAGTACATGTTTTAGAAATATTTAAACTAACATTATTAATAATAGGTAAACTTCTATCTGGCACCTCATAACTTACCTGTTCTAAGTCTACAGTAAAGTTTTCTGTCTCCATAAACGGTTGCTCTCCGTCTGATGGTTCTAGCTCCTTATCCACCACATTTCCTAGCTTTTCTAAAGAGGTCAGCACATCATAGAATGACTCTAAACCAGTAATCAACTTCTCTACCGCACCTATAATGATTAATATTATTAACTCTGCAGCTACAAACTGACCTATATTCATTTCCTGGTTCAGGACTAGAATACCACCTATAATTAAAAGACCAGCAGTAACCAGAACCTTAAAACCTATCATTTGAGTGAACTGAGTGATTAAAACACTAAAATGCTTTTCTCGGTATTTCAAATATTCTGTAGTAAGTTCATCATTTTTATCTACCGCAAGTGATGTTTTACCAGATAATTTAAAACTTACTATAGAACGAGCCACTTCTTGTAACCAGTGCGCTACCTTATATTTACTCTTAGACTCTAACAAGCTGCTATCTAAACCTTTTTGCGCTGTGAATTTAAAAAGAACATAAAAAAGAAGAACCAGTAAAAATCCGTAAATAATAAAAAATGGATGATAGAAAGAGAGTAACATCAGTCCAAATATGATTTGTAGAATAGCCGTAGGATAATCTACTAAAATTTTAGAAAGGCTTTTTTGAATGGTTAAAGTATCAAAAAAACGATTTGCAAGTTCTGGTGGATAAATACCATGTAGTTCACTCATTTTGATTTTAGGAAAACGATAAGCAAAATCAAAAGATGCTCTGGTAAATATTTTTTGCTGTATATTTTCTGTGATCCTTATTTGCATAAGCTGTAATACACCACCAAACGCGACCCCTAAAGTCACTAAGATCACCAAAACAATCCAAGAGGTACTTACTTGAGCTCCTTGAATTAAGTTAATAATAGCCTGAATTCCTAATGGCAAGGACAGGCCTACTAACCCAGCAAATATGGCATAGTAAAAGATTTGCCTAACGTCTTTTCTATCCATTTCTAGCAGTTTAACAAGTCGCTGCCAGGCAGTAATTAAATTTTTATTTGTGGCCATGAATTTATTTTAAAGTTTGAAAAACTAAGTGTTTAAAGTATTCAGTAGGAGAAACTTCATCATTACAGTCTGTAAGATTTTTAAAGTGGTCCTTTAAGAAATGCTGGTGTAATGCTCCTTCTAAAATAGTGCTACTTAAAGACGAAGGATATTTATAAGTAGGTTTTACCATAAGTATCATATCCTTTACGCGTTCTACCAGTCGCTTGTAAATAGTAAAATAACCATTCTTATTTTCCTCATCTACTTCTTTAGTTAAATAAGATTTTGAATATTCTGCAATAACTATTTTATTAAGTGTGACCTCATCGATATGCTCAAACTTTGAGTCCTGCTCAATAGGTTGAGTAATAATATCTAGCGCAATAGATAATTTTTCTTGAGCATTCATTATTTTCATAGTTTCCATGACTAGTTGATACTCTAACCAGCCCCAGTACCATGAAGTTAAATAAATGAGTAATTTATGCTTATTTTCAAAATAACGATAAATAGAACTCTCATTAGAGCTTATCTGGGCACCTAATTTCTTAAATGTAAATTGTTCAAATCCCATCTTATGTATCATTTGAATACTATTACTAATGATACGTTTCCCTAAATCTGAAGACTCTGGATCTTTGAGATAAATTTTTTCGTTGATTTGAACTTTTAAATTATTTAGTAACTGATCCATTATGATTTTATTACCATACAATGATAATAGCATTACTATTAATAATAAATAGTTTTAGTATTATTTAACAGAAAAAAAACAAAGCGCAAAAATTCAATTAAAAAAAGCCTACTCTAGAGCAGGCTTAAAAGGTAATTTATCATTTAAATACCGCTTATCAATCGGTATATCAATTTTATAATTTAAAACTGACTATTCAATCTCGGCCGTTAAACCAGCTTCTAGCAACTTAGAACACCTAGGTTTTAAATCATCATAAGAACCAGTCTTAACCCTACATTTCCCTTTATAATGTAAAATAAGCGAACACTGTTCTGCTTGCAGAGGAGTGTGATCACAAGCAGCTACCAGCATATCTATAACATGGTCAAAGGTGTTTACCTCATCATTATAAAGAATAATCTTGTTCTCTTGTTGCTCTAGTACATCTACATCTGACTGTGGAGCTACTTTTTCTTTTGTACTCATTATCATCATATTACAAAGGTAAAAAAGATATTAACCTAACCACTAAAAGCTTCTTAAAATTTAATCTTTCATCATTTTTAAACCTACCCAATTATCTTTTACAATATGTGAGTGGTAATGAATTCCTATTTCATGACAAGCGGCTTTAATCAATTCTAAATCTTCAGTATAAAATCCTGAGAATAATATAGTACCACCAGATTTCAAACTATTTCCATAACGTGGAATATCCTGTAAGAGTATATTTCTATTAATATTTGCTATGATAAAATCATAAGTTCTATCAGCAAGCAGCTCTGCTCCGCCTAGTAATACGTTTACCTGATCTGCCTTATTACGCTCTACATTTTCAAGGGCATTTTCATAACACCAGGTATCTATATCTATAGCATCTACGGCAGTTGCACCGCGCATTTGAGCAAGAATAGCAAGCACACCAGTTCCACTTCCCATGTCTAAGACTTTCTGACCACTTAAATCTTCTTGTAACAAATACTGAATCATCATATGAGTGGTTTGATGGTGACCAGTCCCAAAACTCATCTTAGGCTCAATAACGATGTCATACTCTACACCACTGGCCTCATGAAAAGGCGCTCTAACTTCACAACGATTATCTACCGTAATAGGGTTAAAGTTCTTCTCCCATTCTGCGTTCCAGTTAGTGGGTGCTATTTCCGCTTTCGCGAAAGCGATATCTACCAGCTCACTGTTCATCACCTCTACACCGTGTAAAATGGAATCGTTATCCAGCGATTTTAAAACATAGCCCGTAACTCCTGTTTCTGTTTCAACAAAGCTCTCAAAACCTGCTTCTCCTAATTGTGCGATTAAGACATCATTCCATGGTTCTAGAGGTGTGATGGTAAAACGGTATTCTATATAAATCTGGTCAGTAACGCTATGGTTCATATCTGTAATGTCCTGTTATTTTAAATTGAAAAAGGCAGTCTTCATGGACTTGTCCTGCACCTATATTGTGAACGATATAATATCGATCAGTTCCTTCTATTCTTTTATCGCTTACTATGCCTATGTGTGTTAAACCATTTGATAATGTCCAACTCACCACATCTCCTGGTACGTAATTTTTATCCCTTTTAGTAATGGTCAGAGAAGTATTTTTTCTTTCAAAAAAACGTCTCAAATTAGGTACTCTTCTATGATCTATGTTTTTATCTGTTCCTCTCAGTCCCCAATTTTGTGGATAAGCCTTAAAATGTGCTTTCATATCCTCATGAACTTCTTTTTGGAGATCTATACCTACAGCTCTGTAAGCTCTTATAATGACATCTGTACAAACCCCATATCCAGACGGCACATCGCCATTAGGGTAATCTATAGAAAAATAAGATCCATTATAAACAACATCATTTTTAGTCAGTTCACTGGCTGCTTGAGCCAGTTCCCAACCAAAATTCGTTTGTCCTATTCCTAAAAAAGGAAGAAGAAATAAGATAAAAAAAATGTGTTTCCTAAAAAGCATCAGCTATAGCGAGAAATGATGTTGCGTCTAGAGATGCTCCACCTACTAAACCACCATCAACATCTGGCTTTGCAAAAATCTCTACCGCATTTGCTGGTTTTACACTACCACCGTATAAAATACTGGTATGGTTTGCCGTCATTTCTCCATATTTATCTTTTAGGAATGATCTAATAGCCGCATGCATATCTTGTGCTTGTTCTGGACTGGCAGTTTCTCCCGTTCCTATGGCCCATACTGGTTCATATGCGATAACAACTTGCTCCATTTGTGCAGCACTTAACTGGAATAATCCTTTTTCGATTTGGGAAGTAACTACACTTACATGGTTACCAGCTTTACGCACGTCTAGATGCTCTCCACAACAAAAAATCACGCGCATTCCTTTTTCAACAGCGGCAATAGTTTTTGCAGCAAGAAGTTCATCTGTTTCACCATAAGAATCCCGGCGTTCTGAGTGACCTATAATCACGGTTTTTACACCTACACTTTGTAACATATCTATAGAAACCTCACCTGTAAAAGCTCCTTTTTCTTGCTCGCTTACATTTTGAGCTACTACTTCTATAGGAGTATCCAGCGTACTATTAAAGGCAGGATATAAACATGGATGCGATGGCGCGATCATGATCTCACAATTATAATCTGTTTGAAGCCCCTTTTTTAATTCACTTATTAAGGTTTGCGTCATGGGTAAATCGCAATTCATTTTCCAGTTTCCTGCAACTATATTCTTTCTCATTTTATTTATTTTTTTGGTCAGTTAATTTAATCTAATTTCACCCTAGGATCGAGCCAAGCGTAAATCACATCTACAAAGATATTGATAATTATAAAGAGCGTGGCAATTACTAGAACAGCTCCTGTAATTACAGGTAAATCTAAGGTATTAAGCGCCTCAACAATTTCTTTTCCTAAGCCATTCCAGTTAAAAATATATTCTACAAAAACAGCTCCTGCCAGCATGCTAGCAAACCATCCACTCACCGCTGTAACCACAGGATTAAGGGCATTTTTAAAAGCATGCTTCTTTAATACTTGTAGGGTAGTTAGACCCTTTGCAAAGGCTGTGGTCATATATTCTTGACTCATAACTTCTAGCAAACTGTTGCGCATGAGTTGTGTGATCACGGCTAGTGGTCTTATACCTAAAACTATTGCTGGTAATATTAAATTGCGCCATTGCACATGCATCGCTTCTCCATAATCATCCATTTCATAAAGACTACCGCTCATTTTCAAACCTGTCACTTCATGCAATACATAACCAAATAAGAATGCAAATAAGATTGCGCTGAAAAAAGAAGGCACACTCATCCCCATAGTGCTTACTACTTGAATGAGTTTATCTACCCAACTATCTCTATATAATGCCGACAGCACTCCTAGAAAAAGACCTATAACCAGGGCAACACTAATCGCAGCTGTAGCTAGCATCATAGTATTAGGTAAAGTTTCACTAATCACGGCACTAACATTTTTACCTGTTTTTTGAAAAGACTGTCTGAGATAAGGCCACTTTAAAACTGTAGTTGTCGTGCCTATGGTAAAAAGCGATATAGCGCTGTACTTAGAATCATTATAGGTAAAATGTTCTGGATTTGTACTATGAAAAGACAGAGGCGACAAGTCATTTAAGAAATATAAATACTGAGTACCTACGGACTGGTCAAAACCGTATTTATGCTGGACTATTGCCAGCTGCTCTGCGCTTTCATTTTGCCCCATCATCATTTGCGCTGGATCACCAGGCAAAAGATAAAACAACAGAAAAACTACCGTTACGACTCCATATAGTGTAAGTAACGCATAGCCTAGCTTACCCAGGATATAACGTATCATAATTTTAAATCACCCATGTCATTCCAGTGCGACTTAGCCTTAATAGTTCCTTTATCTAATAATACGATTCCAGGATTAGAACGTATGATCGTTTTCAGAGCCGTTTCATCAGTCACATAAAAAGTGGTTTCAAAACCATAATTTTTCATAATTTCTTCTGCCTGCGTATCACTTGAGGCACTTAAAGCTAGTACTTCATATCCAGCACTTTCGGCACGATCTATAAATTTATTTAGTTGATGTAACCCATCAGCTTCAGACTTGCTTAAATTATAAGTAATAATCACTGCCACTTTTTCTTTAGAAAGAATGTCGGCAGTGAAATCTTCTCCATTTCTTTCTATAGAAAAATCATGGATAGGTGGCACATAGCCTTTCTCTATGAGTCGTGGCTCCACCTTATCATATTTAGGATAACCACTAGGTGGCGCGCCTTCGGTAGTGAGTATTTCTTCCTTACCATCGATGGTGTAATACCAGTCATAAGCATAAACGTCTGGCTGGTTAGGATCTTCGGCCATTCCTTCTTCAATATTCACGCCTACTTTATAGGCTCTGAAATCCAGAATAGGTAAATGCATCAACACATAATAAGCTATAGCAAAACAGAATATCGTTACTACGAGAATGATGTATTTTAAAGACGCTTTTGCAAATAGCGGTTGAATATACTTCATGTTAAAAAACATGATAAGAATTAAAATAGTCAGTAAGACATCTTTAAGGAAAGATTCAAACGGCACTAAAGGTATCGCATCACCAAAGCAACCACAGTCGGTTACTTTATCAAAAGCCCATGAATAAAAAGTCAGAAAAGTAAAAAACACAATCATCAAAAGAAGTGACCAAATAGTGAATTTCTTTTGAAACCCTATGAGAAGCATTACTCCTAAAACCACTTCAAAAATGACCAAAAATATAGCTAGTGGTAATGCTAGTGGCTGTAAAAACTCTAGCCCTAGCACAGCGGCACTAAAATATTCATCCAATTTATAAGAGAATCCTAATGGGTCATTCAACTTAATGAGACCACTGAATATAAATAAGATACCTACAAACCATCTACAAACTTGAACGATTCCTTTCATGCTACTTTTTTTTAGTTGGGTAAATATAGGAATTAGGGTTGAGTTGTGAACATCACTGTTTTTAGTTTTTTAGTTTTTGTGGTAGTTAGTAGTTAGTAGTTAGAAAATAGAAATTTATGACTAGTTAGATTAAGTATAGTTGGGAACAAAACGGTTGAAACAAAAAAAGCATCAACCCTGCCGAATTGATACTTTTTAAAATACATAAGTTTAGAATTACTTAATCCCTACAAGCTCTACGTCAAAAACTAAAGTTGCGTTAGGAGGAATAACTCCACCAGCGCCAGCACTTCCATAAGCGATATGTGATGGAATTACTAAACGAGCCTTATCTCCTACTTTTAATAATGAAATACCTTCATCCCATCCTGCGATCACTTGACCTACTCCAAGCTGAAAATCAATAGGTTGCTTGCGTTCAAAACTAGAGTCAAACACCTTGCCGTTAGGTAACATTCCTTTATAATGAACAGATACGGTCTTACCTTTTTCAGCAGGTGCGCCATTTCCTTCTTGGATGATTTTATAACGTAAACCGCTTTCTGTTTTATCAAAACCAGCAGCGATTTCATCCAGCTCTTGATCTGCTTGTTTACGTGCTTGTTCCTCTCTCAGTTTTGCAGCTCCTTCAAACTGACGGAAAGACTCTACCGCATTAAAAGATTGTGCCGCAGCGCCTTCTCTTATAATTTCAAGAGTTTCTATTTTATCTCCTTGCGCGATAGCATCTACTACATCTTGTCCTTCTATTACTTTCCCAAAAACAGTATGCTTATCATCTAACCATGCTGTTTCAACATGTGTTATAAAAAATTGAGAACCATTTGTTCCAGGACCAGCATTGGCCATACTTAAAACTCCTGGTCCATCATGACGTAATTCTGGATGGAATTCATCATCAAATTTGTATCCTGGTCCACCAGCACCAGATCCTTGTGGATCACCACCTTGAATCATAAAATCTGGAATAACTCTGTGAAAAGTTAACCCATCATAATAAGGAGTTCCTTGTGGCTTTGCATCATTTTCTAAATTACCTTCGGCCAGTGCGATAAAGTTCCCTACTGTTCCTGGAGTTTTATCGTGGTGTAATTGAACTAAAATCGATCCTTTATTAGTGTTGAATTTTGCATAAATACCTTCTTGCATAGCTTCTTTTTTTTAAGGCTACAAAGATAGGTAATCCACTTGAAAAGCTTCTTTCTCTAGTTAACATTTCCCAAACAGATAAATTACACCTGTTTTTTAAATGTCTCATTAATAAATTGAATTACTTTTTAATTAAGAATACGGCATTAGAAACATACATTGGTATTACTCAAATTGCTTTCGCGAAAGCGGAATTTAACACCTCTTGAATTTATAAAATCGTTTATAAAAAAACGTGCCTAAAAAAGCACGTTCTCATTAAATATCATAATAGAAAAACTCCCTAATTTGCTACCTCACTAATAAATTTCAAGCGATACAAGCGTAGTTCCTCTTCTTCATAATCTCCATCAAATTCTTCCATAGCATCTTCTATCTTATCAGTCTCTGACTCGATAAAATATTCGTGGAGTTCCTCTTGCTGTTCTTCATCAAGCATCTCATCAATCCAGTAACCTACATTAAGTCGGGTACCACTGTAGACTATACTTTCTAGCTCCTCTATGAGTTGTTCCATTTCCATACCTTTAGCGCTTGCTATGTCGTCAAAACTTAGCTTACGGTCTATACTGGTAATAAAATACAACTTATTTCCTGACTTAGAGCCCGTGGATTTAATAACTAAATCATCTGGTCTCGTGATATCATTATCCTCTACATAGCGCTGTATAAGTTCTATAAATTTAGAACCATATTTTCTGGCTTTTCCTTCTCCTACTCCATGGATATTTGCCATTTCCTCCATATTAATAGGATACTTAGTAGCCATATCATCTAGTGATGGATCTTGAAAAACTACATAAGGCGGCACGTTTTTCTGAGCACCTACTTTTTTACGCAAGTCTTTAAGCATCTTTACAAGCGCTGCATCTACCGCACCACGCTGCCCAGCAGCTAAGACTGTAGTACTCGCATTTTCTGGGTACGTGTGATCTTCAGTCATCATAAATGACTTACCTTTTTCTAAGAATGTTTTTCCAGCTGGTTGTAATCTTAAAGTTCCATAAGATTCAATATCTTTTTTAATATATCCAGCCACTAGAATTTGTCTAACTAACGCCATCCAGTAGGTAGGTTCCTTATCCTTTCCACTACCAAAGAATTCTGCCTGATCTAACTTATGTGAACTGATCATCGCATTAGTTTTTCCTATAATCATCTTAACGATATCTTTTGCTTTATATCTTCCACCAGAGGCATCGATCAAATGAATAAGCTTCTTAACATCTTCTACGGCTTCTTTTTGTGGTTTAGGATTACGCATGTTATCATCCATATCTCCACCATCACCAGTTGCTGGGTCAAATTTTTCACCAAAGTAATGTAAGATAAACTGCCTGCGACTCATACTCGTCTCAGCATATCCCACCATTTCTTGTAAGAGTGCGTGGCCTATCTCCTGCTCAGCAATAGGTTTTCCTGCCATAAATTTTTCCAGCTTCTCAATATCTTTATAAGAGTAATATGCTAGACAGTGTCCTTCTCCTCCATCGCGACCAGCACGACCGGTTTCTTGATAATAGGATTCTATACTTTTAGGAATATCATGATGAATCACAAATCGCACATCAGGCTTATCGATTCCCATACCAAAGGCTATAGTCGCTACTACCACGTCACAATCTTCCATTAAGAATTTATCTTGATGGAGTACTCGTGTTTTTGCATCTAGACCTGCATGATAAGGAACCGCATTAATACCATTTACTTGCAGTACTTGCGATAATTCTTCAACACGTTTGCGAGATAGACAGTAAACGATACCGCTTTTACCTTCATTTTGTTTGATAAAACGAGTAATATCTGCATCTACCTGAGCTGTTTTAGGGCGTACTTCATAATATAAATTAGGTCTATTAAAAGAAGCCTGGTAGGTAGTTGCATTAGATATTTGCAGGTTTTTAAGAATATCCTCTTGCACCTTAGGAGTAGCTGTTGCGGTAAGCCCTATAATAGGAATACGTTCATCTATGCGGTCTATGATCTTACGCAAGTTGCGATATTCTGGTCTAAAATCATGTCCCCATTCACTAATACAGTGTGCCTCATCTACGGCAAGAAAGGAAATCTTTTCATCTTTAAGAAAATCTACATATTCATCTTTAGTAAGTGATTCTGGTGCCACATATAATAATTTAGTGACTCCATTAGAAATATCATCTTTTACTTGCTGGATATCTGTTTTAGAGAGTGAAGAATTGAGTACATGCGCCACACCATCATGATCGCTCACTCCTCTTATGGCATCTACTTGATTTTTCATTAACGCTATGAGTGGAGACACCACTATAGCTGTTCCTTCTTGCATTAAAGCGGGCAGCTGGTAACATAATGATTTACCGCCACCGGTAGGCATGATTACAAAAACATCTTCCTTATTAAGGAGCGATGTGATTACTTTTTTCTGTAAACCTCTGAATTGATCAAAGCCGAAATATTTCTTTAATTGTTCCTCTAGTCCTTTAGACGATTCTGGCATGGGGCTATTACGTTTTACTTATCTTTGCAACTTGAAATTTACGATTTTTATCGTTTTCTACAAACCTTAAAAAATAAATTACTCTTTTGGATACCGAATATAATATTTTAGAAGTTGCAAAACGCACTATTCGTATAGAATCTGCTGCTGTTAAAAATCTTGAAGATAGTTTAGATTCCGCTTTCGCGAAAGCGGTTCAACACATCCATACTGCTCAAGGAAGAGTTATTATTACTGGAATAGGGAAAAGTGCGATCATAGCCATGAAGATTGTAGCGACCATGAACTCTACGGGTACACCAGCGATTTTCATGCATGCTGCTGATGCCATTCACGGTGATTTAGGGATCATTCAAGAAAATGATGTCGTGATCTGTATCTCAAAAAGTGGCAACACACCAGAAATTAAAGTACTTGTACCGCTTATTAAAAATTTTGAGAATAAATTAATTGCGATTACCAGCCATAGAGATTCATTTTTAGGAAAAGAAGCAGATTTTGTACTCCACGCTCCTATTGAAGAAGAGGCTTGCCCTAACGGTCTTGCTCCTACAACCAGTACAACAGCGCAATTAGTGGTAGGTGACGCGCTTGCGATTTGCTTGCTAGAATTAAAAGGTTTTACAGATAAAGATTTTGCTCGCTACCATCCTGGTGGTGCGCTGGGTAAAAAACTATATTTAAGAGTTCAAGAACTGATAGACCAGAACGCAAAGCCACAAGTAAATTCTACCAGCACACTCAGAGAGGTTATCGTTAATATTTCTGAAAACCGACTAGGTATGACTGTAGTGGTAGATGATTCACTACTTATAGGAATCATTACAGATGGTGATTTACGTCGCATGTTATCTACAGGAAAAGATATAGACAGCCTCACAGCTGCTGATATTATGACCAAGTCTCCTAAAACCATTAATGCTGATGATATGGCCGTGCAAGCTCGAGAGGTCATGGAAGAGTATAATGTTTCACAACTCGTTGCGATAAATGATCGCGGCTATGCTGGAGTAGTTCACATTCACGATTTAATAAGAGAGGGAATTTTATAACATGGCACGTAAAAAGGCAGACCCTAATAATATGTCATTTTTAGATCACCTAGAAGAACTACGGTGGTCGTTGATACGCGCTATTTTAGGTATATTACTAGGAGCGATTGTTGCTTTTATATTTACAGAGTTCATATTTGACACTATCATATTCGGGCCTAAAAGCAAAGATTTTATGACTTATGGTACTTTATGTGACATAGGTCGCTTTATAGGTGTAGAAAGTGAATTTTGCGATCCACAACTGGACTTTTTACCGCAATCTCGTAAAATGTCAGATTTATTCAGTGCTCATGTTTGGACCTCTATAACGGTTGGTTTCGTAGCTGCTTTTCCATGGGTATTATGGCAATTTTGGAGGTTTATTTCTCCAGGATTAAAACCTAGTGAACGTAAATACTCTAGTGGTTTTATAATCGTGAGTTCTCTATTATTCTTTATGGGTGTGGTTTTTGGTTATTTTTTAATCGCGCCGTTATCCGTTCATTTCCTAGCTACTTATGATCTGAGTGATGGTATTAAATTTGAACCAGATTTACAAAGCTACATCGCCTTAATAAGAGCAAGTGTACTGGCTAGTGGACTTATGTTTGAATTACCTGTAATCGTTTACTTCTTAACTAAAATAGGTTTATGCACTCCACAGGGAATGAGAAAATACCGCAAATATGCTCTTGTATTAATCCTTATTGTAGCTGCTCTTATTACCCCACCAGATATTCAAAGTCAGGTGATTGTTGCGATTCCTGTATTAATCCTTTATGAACTTAGTGTGTTTATCTCCATGTTTGTATTGAGAAAACAACGCAAACAAAAAGCAATCGCTAAATAAAGATCAATCTTTACGGCTCTTTATTCAAAAACTCTTCTTAAACCACTAGCTTTAATAAACGCTCTATTTTATATTTGAGCAAAAGAGTTTTTTATGCTTTGGGTATTACTAATAGGAAATGTAGGTATCTATTATTTCTTTTGGAGAAGTACGGCAAATCGTAGAAAACGTCAAACTCAACGAAAAAACTACCGCAAGAATTTAAAAAGCAAACTGCGTGAAGTAAAAAATAAGAAAGGCTAGCGCAACCTTATCTTAAATCACTAACACCACATACCTAATACATGAAAATATATACTAAAACAGGAGATGCAGGAACTACAGCACTTTTTGGTGGAACACGAGTTCCTAAACATAATTTAAGAATAGACAGTTATGGTACTGTAGATGAGCTCAATTCATGGATAGGACTAGTAAGAGACCAGCCTGTAGATGCACGCACTAAAAACGTTTTAATAGAAATACAAGATCATTTATTTATAGCGGGCGCTATACTAGCTACAGATCCTGAAAAAGCCATTCTTAAAAACGGTAAAGAACGTCTCAACATCTCTAAATTAGATGATGAAAAAATCACCATGCTAGAACAAGAAATGGATGCCATGGAAGAAAATTTACCACCCATGACTCATTTTATTTTACCAGGCGGACATCAATCTGTGTCATTCTGTCACATAACACGTACCGTTTGCCGTCGTGCAGAGCGCTTAACCGCTGAACTGCATGCACAATCCCCTATAGATGAACAGGTTTTAAAATACTTAAATAGACTATCTGACTATCTTTTTGTCTTGGCACGTAAATTGTCACAAGACTTACAAGCAGAAGAAATCAAATGGATCCCAAAAAAGCATTAAAAACGTGGGGTAACTGAGGAGTATATTCAGCAAAAAACATTTTGATTTTCAAAAGCTTACACGCTCTTGTAAATCTTGATATCATTAATTTAAAAATAACTTGCATAAATTCACGATAAGTTTATTTTTGCAAAAATTAAAACGGTAAAAATTATGTACTGGACTTTAGAACTAGCCTCTTATTTAAGTGACGCACCTTGGCCTGCTGAGAAAGACGAGCTTATTGACTACGCTATTCGCACAGGTGCACCTCTAGAAGTAGTAGAGAACCTTCAAGCTATAGAAGATGAAGGTGAAATGTACGACTCTATTGAAGAGATCTGGCCTGACTACCCTACAGACGATGACTACCTCTGGAATGAGGACGAATATTAATAGCGATAATCGCTACATAAAAAGTCTCGTAAAGAGACTTTTTTTTTGCCTTAATTTTTAGATATTGCAACTGGAACGTGTGTTTTCATAAACCACTATAAACCAATTAAATAACCATATAATGGGACTATTAGATTCCGTACTCAAAGTATTTGTAGGCGACAAGACTAAAAAAGACATCAAGGAAATACAACCTTTCGTTGATAAAATTCTTGCTGTTGAACCAGCCATGGAAAAGCTTTCTATAGACGAGCTGCGCTATAAAACCGTAGAGTTTAAAGAGAAAATCGCTTTCGCGAAAGCGGACACCGTAAAACAAATAACGGCTCTTAAAGAACAAGCAGAAAACGAAGAAGATATAGATAAACGCGAGGACATCTATAACGAAATCGATAAGCTAGAAGACACTGCTTATGAACAAGGTGAAGTCGCTTTAAACGAGTTACTACCAGAAGCATTTGCAGTAATGAAAGAAACTGCAAAACGTTTCTTCCATAACAGTACTCTAAAAGTAAAAGCCACAGAGCAAGACCGCGCACTATCTGCCACTAAAGAATACGTAAGCCTAGAAGGTGATGATGCCATATGGCAAAACTCATGGGATGCCGCTGGTAAACCCATTACCTGGGACATGATCCATTATGATGTACAACTTATAGGTGGTACAGCATTACATCAAGGAAAAATAGCCGAGATGCAAACGGGTGAAGGTAAAACACTCGTAGCTACTTTACCGGTTTATCTTAACGCACTATCTGGAAATGGTGTTCATGTAGTAACGGTAAATGACTACCTCGCAAAACGTGATGGCGCCTGGATAGGACCACTATTTGAATTCCATGGATTAACCATAGACTGTATAGACTACCACCAGCCTAATTCTGAGGCTCGTAGAAATGCCTATAATGCTGATATTACTTATGGTACCAATAACGAGTTTGGTTTTGATTACCTACGTGATAATATGGCGCACAGTCCTAAGGATCTCGTACAACGCAAGCATAACTATGCGATCATAGATGAAACTGATTCTGTTCTTATTGATGATGCTCGTACTCCATTAATCATCTCAGGACCAGTTCCAGAAGGTGACCGTCAGGAATTTGACGTTCTTAAAGCTCCTGTGGAAAATATAGTACAAAAACAGCGCACAGAATTAATCCAAACCCTAGCACAAGCTAAAAAACTGATTGCCGATGGTGACCAGAAAGAAGGTGGAAAACAGTTATTACGCGTTTTCCGTGGATTACCTAAAAATAAAGCACTGATCAAATTCTTAAATGAAGAAGGTATCAAGACCTTACTTCAAAAAACAGAGAATTTCTACATGCAAGATAACAACCGTGAAATGCCTAAAGTAGATGAGGCACTTTACTTTGTTATCGATGAAAAAAACAATCAGGTAGAGCTTACAGATAAAGGAATAGAATTCCTATCTGGTAAAGATGATCCTAACTTCTTTATCATGCCAGAAATGGGTATGGAAATAGGGAAGATTGAGAAATCTGGAATGAGCAAAGAAGAGCAAGCTGAGGCTAAGGAAGCTTTATTCCGCGAGTTTTCTGTAAAGTCTGAACGTATTCACACTTTGAACCAGCTATTAAAAGCCTACACGCTTTTTGAAAAAGATACAGAGTATGTAGTACAAGTGCATGAAAAACGCACACCGCAAGGACTTGTTAAAGAAGAGCAAGTAATGATTGTAGATGAACAAACTGGTCGTATTATGGACGGTCGTCGTTACAGCGATGGACTGCACCAAGCGATTGAGGCTAAGGAGAATGTAAAAATTCAAGATGCTACACAAACATTTGCAACGATTACACTACAAAATTATTTCCGTATGTATCGCAAGCTGTCTGGTATGACAGGTACTGCCGTTACTGAGGCTGGTGAATTCTGGGAAATCTACAAGTTAGATGTGATAGAAATCCCTACTAATAGACCTATCGCTCGTGATGATAAACAAGATCTTGTTTATAAAACTAAACGTGAGAAGTATAACGCCGTTATTGAAGAAGTAACTCGTTTAAAACAAGCTGGTCGTCCTGTACTGATAGGAACAACCTCTGTAGAGATTTCTGAGATACTAAGTAGAACTTTACAGAGAGCAGGAATAGATCATAACGTGCTGAATGCAAAACAGCACAAACGCGAGGCAGAAATCGTTGCCGAAGCTGGTAATCCAGGACAAATCACCATCGCTACAAACATGGCTGGTCGTGGAACTGATATTAAGTTATCTGATGAGGTTAAGGCCGCTGGTGGACTAGCCATTATAGGTACAGAACGTCATGATTCACGTCGTGTAGATAGACAGTTGCGTGGTCGTGCTGGTCGTCAAGGAGATCCTGGTAGCTCACAATTCTATGTAGCACTAGATGATAACTTGATGCGTTTATTCGGTTCTGAGCGCATGGCCAAAACCATGGATAAACTAGGAATGAAAGAAGGCGAAGTGATCCAGCACTCTATGATTTCTAAGTCTATAGAACGCGCACAAAAGAAAGTAGAAGAAAACGCCTTTGGAGTACGTAAAAGATTGTTAGAGTATGATGATGTGATGAACGCGCAGCGTGAGGTGATTTATAAACGACGTTATAATGCACTCTTCGGAGATCGTCTTGCCGTAGATATCGCAAATATGGTTTATGACATTGCTGAGGTGGTTACAGAAACTAACAAGCAAGCTCAAGATTATAAAAACTTTGAATTTGAAATCATGCGTTACTTCTCTATGGAAAGCCCAGTTAGTGAAGCAGATTTTGGCGCAAAAACAGAGCAACAAATCACTGGACTGATTTATAAAGAGGCCTACAAGCATTATAAAGAAAAGATGGAACGCACCGCTGTAGAAGTGTTCCCAGTGATTAAAAATGTTTATGAAAATGATGATCGCCAGTACAAGCGCATCGCGGTTCCATTTACTGATGGACTTAAAACACTTAATGTAGCTACAAATCTAGAAGAAGCATACACTTCTGAAGGTAAGTCACTGGTTCTAGATTTTGAAAAAAACATCACACTTGCCATTATAGATGATGCCTGGAAAACACACCTGCGCAAAATGGATGAATTAAAGCAAAGTGTACAATTAGCTGTTCACGAGCAAAAAGATCCATTATTGATCTATAAGTTTGAAGCTTTTGAGCTGTTCAAAAAAATGGTAGATCAAGTAAACAAAGAAGTGATCAGCTTTATGTTTAAAGGTGATCTGCCTACTAGAGATACCACAGCTATTCAAGAAGCAAAACAGCGCCAAGCAGAGAAAACCACAACTCAAAAAGAAGAAGTTCTTAATAGTGATGAGCGCGCTGCTCAAAATCGTGCCGTAGGTGCTGGAGCTAGTAACGCAGGACAGCGTCCACCGGTAACAGAAACCATCGTGAGAGATCAACCTAAAATAGGTCGTAATGATAAAGTCACTATCAAGAACGTGATGAATGGTGAGACTAAAGAAGTAAAGTATAAAGCTGCTATTCCTTTGATTAATAAAGGAGAATGGGTTTTAGAACGATAGTTATTTAATCACGCTTTTGCAAAAGCGTAATTCTTAAAATGCCTTGCTATTTAGTGAGGCATTTTTTTAATTAATTTATTGGTCCACACGCCATCAAGTCAACCTTACAGTTTTGAAAACCTGTGAGGTTTGGCTGTTGTAACAACTATTATTGTTATTTTTAAATTCTAAAATCAACCACTATGAACCCGATTTTAAGAAATGTCATCGCCGTGATAGTTGGAATACTAGTAGGTAGTTTTGTAAATATCTCTCTTGTAGAAGTCGGAAATGCCGTATTTCCCATTGAAGGTTATGATATGACCACGCCCGAAGGTCTAGCAGGAGCGATCTCACAATTTAAACCTATCAATTATCTGTTTCCGTTTTTAGGACATGCATTAGGAACTTTAGTAGGTGCGTTACTGGCGGCAATAATTGCGGCTTCTCATAAAATGAAGATTGCACTTGCCATTGGTTTTTTATTTCTATTAGGCGGTATTACCATGGTGGTTTCTTATCCAGGCGCTATGTGGTTTAATGTAACTGATCTTTTACTGGCTTACATTCCTATGGGCTGGCTTAGTGGTATAATCGCAACTCGTAAATCACAGCATTCATAAGTGGCCACTAACTCACATATCAACCCAAATGCCAGACGTCCTAAAAAAGCTGTTGATGTAAACGCACTTTTTAAAGATTTAAAAGCTGGAAACGTAAGTGCTTTGAGTCGTGCCATAACCCTTGTTGAAAGTACAGCTGGTGGTGATGCCGCTTTCGCGAAAGCGATATTACAACAATCCTTACCCTATTCAGGTAACTCGTTTAGACTAGGAATAACTGGTGTACCAGGCGTGGGAAAATCTACTTTTATCGAAGCGATAGGAAAAGAGTTGATCTCGCGAGGAAAAAAAGTTGCCGTACTCGCCATAGATCCATCCAGCAACATTTCAAGAGGAAGCATTCTAGGCGATAAAACCAGAATGGAAGAACTGGTCAAAAGCGATAGAGCTTTTATAAGACCTAGCCCAGCCGGAACAACGCTAGGCGGCGTAGCACGTAAAACACGTGAGGCGATCATACTGTGTGAAGCCGCAGGGTATGATTTTATCATCGTTGAAACCGTAGGTGTAGGACAAAGCGAGACTGCCGTACACTCCATGACAGATTTTTTCTTGCTCTTAAAACTCGCTGGTGCCGGCGACGACCTGCAAGGAATCAAACGCGGTATCATGGAAATGGCCGATAGTATTATCATCAATAAAGCCGATGGCGAGAATCAAACCGCCGCAAAACACGCACGCCGTGAGTTCAAAAACGCCGTTCACCTCATGCCACAAAAAGATCACGGCTGGCCTACACAAGTACTGACCTGCAGCGGATTAAACAACATAGGAATCACAGAAGTCCTAGAAGAAATTAACAATTATCAAGCTCACGCCACGGCTAACCACAGTTTTACAAACAAACGCAACGCTCAAGAACTCTACTGGTTCCATCAAACCATAGAAGACGCTATTAAAACCAACTTCTACAACCGCCCAGAAGTCATCGCAAAACTGGCTGTACTAGAACAAGAAGTGTTGAGCAAAAAGAAAAGTCCTTTTGACGCGGCGGGGGAATTGTTAGGGTTGTAAATAATTAAAATACAGCCGTTTCAATTAGTTATTGTTTTGAATAATTTATCAGTATCAAAGTTTCTGCTGGAAGATTTGGAAATATTAGTAAAGTCATCAGAACTGGTTTACGACTTTTAAAAAATAAGACGGAACAAGCATCAACCTATTAAGATTAAAATCGGAAAACATATTAAATTCTATCAAATTATCGCAGCAGAGCAAATTGAAGTAGTCAGAATACTTCATGTAGAACAGACGTAAAAGTTAGAATTTCAGAATAAGTTGAACGTTAAGTCACTCTATATTATAAAAGCTTATTTTTCTTTTCTTAGTTTTACATTAATAAAATGTAACACATGAAAAAGAACTTTTTTATTTCTCTTATCGCTATAATCATAATTATTAGTTGCCAAGAAAAAAAGAAAACCGAACCTGAAACAACTTCAAAAACCTACCTTGAAGAATCCCATTCCTACGCACAACCTAATGATGCAGTAATCACGCATCTTGATCTAGACATCAATGTAGATTTTGAAAGCCAAATCATAAATGGCACAGCAACTTTTGATATTGAAAATAATGGAAGTTCAACCATC
The DNA here is from genome assembly GCF_965660805.1 of Nonlabens sp. GTDB lineage: Bacteria > Bacteroidota > Bacteroidia > Flavobacteriales > Flavobacteriaceae > Nonlabens. The sequence goes on from NZ_CBFIBE010000020.1 coordinate 34,268, forward strand.
ATATTAGATAGTAAGTTTTTAGAGATTGAAAGTGTTACTCAAAATGGTAAACAAACTGAGTTTGAGTTAGGAGATTTTAATGAATCTTTAGGTCAGCCATTAAAAATTGCCATTAAAGAAGACACTAAGAAAATAGCTATCACCTACTCTACCACGGCAAAAACTGAGGCTCTACAATGGCTCACCGCTCAACAAACCGCTGACAAAACAAATCCGTTTTTATTTACTCAAGGACAAGCGATTTTAACACGTACCTGGATCCCTATTCAGGACAGTCCGCAGGTGCGTATTACTTATGATGCGACCGTAAAAGTTCCACAAGAACTCATGGCTGTTATGAGTGCTGAGAATCCGCAAGAGAAAAATGCCAATGGTATTTATAACTTTAAGATGCAACAACCTATTCCAGCTTATTTAATTGCACTGGCCGTAGGAGATATAGAATATAAAGCGATCAGCAATCGTACTGGCGTCTATGCAGAAAAGTCCATGCTCGATAAAGTTCACACTGAGTTCTCAGACATGGAAAAAATGGTCGTTGCTGCAGAGAATCTTTACGGCACGTATGACTGGGAACAATTTGATGTGATTGTATTGCCACCTAGTTTTCCTTTCGGCGGTATGGAGAATCCGCGGTTGACTTTTGCAACGCCTACGGTTATTGCAGGAGATAAAAGTTTAACATCACTAGTGGCGCACGAGTTGGCGCACTCTTGGTCTGGAAATTTAGTGACTAATGCGACTTGGAACGATTTCTGGCTTAATGAAGGTTTTACCGTTTATTTTGAAATACGCATTATGGAAGCTTTGTATGGAAAAGACCGTGCAAATATACTAGCGTTAATAGGTCGTCAAGATCTGGAAGATGAACTAGAGGCGTTAAAAGAAAGTCCTAACGATACTAAGTTAAAACTAGATTTAAAAGGCCGCAATCCAGATGATGGAATGAACAGCATCGCTTATGATAAAGGCTACCTGTTCTTACGCACGCTAGAAGAAAAAGTAGGTCGTGAGCAAATGGATGCCTTCCTTAAATCATACTTTAAAAAGAACGCTTTCTCAACTACAAATACCGAAGATTTTATCGCTTACCTCAACGAGCATTTACTGGATAAAAACAACATGTCTTTTAATACTGAGGAATGGATTTACCAGCCTGGTGTTCCAGAAAACGCTGCCATTATTGAATCTGATGCTTTTTCTAATGTTGAGAAAACCCTAGAAGAATTCTTAAAATCTAATAACATAGACGCTTCTATAACCAAAAACTGGACGCCACAAGAATGGGTACATTTCGTTCGTAATTTCCCTGAGGACATTTCAGTATCCCAAATGCAACAACTAGATGATACTTTTAATTTAACTAATTCCACTAACTCTTACATTACCATGGTCTGGTACGAGCAATCTATTTTGAACGGTTATCACGGTAATAAGGTAGATTATAAAATCGCTGAATTTCTAAATACGGTAGGTAGAAGGTGGTACGTAACTACCTTATATAACGCTTTTGCGAAAGCGAATAGAACGAACGAAGCGCTAGAAATATACAAAACCGCACGTGCAAATTATCACAGTGTTACCGCAAACACGGTAGATGAGCTATTAGGCTTGTAGGATAGCAATGCTGTTCAAGCAGTTTGACCCCATCAATGTTTCAATATTTCTCATTAAAATTAGTGTTGTTACCGTAGAAAACATAAATCTGTTATAATTAAAATACCACAAGGTTTCTTTTGATTACTTTTGCACGCCTAAAATTTGAGATCGCTAATACCAATTTGTGTTTATAATATCTTTAAAATAAATTGAATTATTTTTTGCTTAGTTGAAGCTGAAAATTCTTTGCATAGCCGTCGCTACGGAAATAATTTTAAGTGAAAAGTAAGTAAAAAAGAAACTATTTATTAAGACTGTATAAATTTAATTTGGTATAATACCCAAAAGATCAATTGATAAAGAACCTGTATTATGAATGAAGTGTTCACATTTGCATTATCAGTATTCACTGGCTTTTTTGCCATTATGAATCCTATTTCTAACATGCCTATTTTTCTATCACTTACAGATGGTGCAGATAAAGAAACGAAACAGAGAATTAATTTAAAAGCTGTTTTAATTGCGTTTATTATCGTGACGGTATTTGTATTATTAGGTAATTATATTTTTGACCTATTTGGTATTACTATTCCTGCCTTTAAAATTACTGGTGGAATCTTAATTTTCTTTGTAGGTTTTCAAATGCTGCAGTCTAAAAAATCTAATATCAAGCGTCTCAAAACCGTAAATTACGATGAAAACATCGCTATTTCACCTCTGGCTATTCCTATACTTGCAGGACCTGGAACCATTGTAACGGCGACTAACTTTGTAGCAAACACTACTTCTTACGTAAATATTGCGGTTATTATCGTGGTATTTGCGCTCATGTGCTTACTCAATTATATTGCCTTTTCATTAAGCGATGTGATTGCAAAAAAAATAGGTGATAATGTCATCTCTGTAATAGGTAAACTCATGGGGTTAATTATCGCCATTATAGGAACAAGCATGGTCATTTCAGGATTAAAGTTATCCTTTAATATTTTAAATTAAACCTGTCTGACTAAGACGAAAGACCTTAATTAAGAGTTTTGAATTTCAATACTTTATAAGTTATAAAACCTTAATCGGGCATTAATGATTTTAAAAATAAGTTCTTTATAAACAGAACTTTAAGAACTTATACTTGCCTTTATTTCTATAGGAAAGCTAACAGAGTTTGCAATAAAACATAACTCATGTGCTTTTTTATGTAAGCTTAGCGCGAGTTCATTTTTAGAAGTATCCTTTAAAAATACTATAGGATTTAAAGTCACTTTTTGAAAAGCACCACTTGAGTCAGATTTTAATTCTAGGATTCCCGTAGTGTTATCTATATAGCGCTCTATTTCAACACCATTTTGCTGGCACACATAGAAATAAGACATCATGTGACAAGATGATAAGGCACTTAAAAGTAGATCTTCTGGATTGTAATTATGAGGTTCTCCTTTAAATTCTCTCGCAGCAGATACTAATAGGTCATTTTTCCCATTTATTGTAGAAATATGTGTTTTAGCATTTTCAAATTGCCCTTGCTGCCATTTTGTACTGACCTTAAAAATAAATTCTTTTTTCATAGATGGATTTTTAGAGTACTGAACATGCAGTGTGATGATATCAACTGCGCTTTAAGAAAAGTATACACTATGAAGTTACGCTTTCGCGAAAGCGTGTTGCTAAGTATGTATATAACTTATAACATGACCAGCCTATGATACTACCCATAAAAATCCCCATGAGCACGTCTCCAGGATAATGAACACCTAGGTAAACACGACTGTAAGCAACAGCAATAGCCCATAAAAATATGAATAGACCTAGAGTTTTATGTGATTTTTTAAAATGCTGCCATAAATAAACGGCAAGCGCCATGGAGCTACTAGCATGACCGCTATAAAAGCCATAAGTACCACCACTTTTACCGACTTTAGAAATGAGTCCTTCTAGCGCTGGTTCTCTAAAGGGTCTGAATCGCTGTACTAGCGTATTCTTAAAAAGCATAGCAAGCTGATCACTTACTAGGACTAAAAAAGCAATGGTAATTAACGCGATGATTAATTCCCTTCTAGATAATTTTTTAAATAATATATAAAGTAAAAATAAGTAAAGCGGTATGGCGTAGTACTTATAAGTGATTACATTAAAAATTAAATCAACGGTATCGTTTCCCCAGTCGTTGAGGAGAATCATTAAATCCCAGTCTAGTTGTTTAATTTTATCCATTACTCCTGGTCATAAAGCGCACACTGCTCATCATAGAAACGGCTAGCCTCTTCTATTAGATTTTTAGTTTCGTCCTCTAGTTCTTCTTTATCTTTTTTATCGATATCTTCCAGAAATTCTAGGGTATCATCTTTAAGATTAATGACAAACCGAGGATAATCTAAGTGTACTACAAAAATATCATCAGGATAATGAGCGTTATCGCCCATAAGGAATCTAGGGAAAGCCATATTTTTAGTTATCGGTTTTCTATTATTAGTTATCTGTTTCAAGTTAAAACCTGAAACAATTAATTGCAAATCTCGTGAATAATTAAATAACCTTACTCATATTCAAACACTAATCGAGTGGATAAAGAGTTTATATTTCTAAAGATGGTTATTCTAAATTTAAAAAAATTAAAAAGTATCTTTGTTATATGCAACAACTCAGAGCAGATAATTTACAGAAATCTTATAAAGGCAGACCGGTAGTTAAAGGCGTTTCTTTTGAGGTTAATCAAGGAGAAATAGTAGGACTTCTAGGACCTAATGGTGCTGGAAAAACCACATCTTTCTACATGACTGTAGGACTGGTAAAACCTACTGGAGGAGATGTGTGGCTGGATGATAAAAAGATCACTCAGTACCCTATGTATAAACGTGCCCAAAACGGTATAGGTTATCTAGCACAAGAGGCGTCTATCTTTAGAAAGTTAACGGTAGAGCAAAATATTCTAGGAGTACTGCAACTTACGGATCTTTCTAAAAAGGAACAAAAAGAACGCTGCGAGCAATTACTTGAAGAGTTTAGTTTAGAAGATCGCCGTAACCGTAATGGTGATTTATTAAGTGGTGGAGAACGCCGCCGTACTGAAATAGCTCGTGCACTTGCCACTAATCCTACTTTTATTTTACTCGATGAACCTTTTGCTGGTGTAGATCCTGTAGCTGTAGAAGATATACAGCGCATCGTAGCACAACTTACTAAAAAGAACATAGGCATTCTTATTACTGATCATAATGTTCAAGAAACGCTTGCCATTACTGACCGCACTTATTTAATGTTTGAAGGTAATATTCTCAAACATGGTGTTCCAGAAGAACTTGCTGAAGATGAAGTAGTACGTAGAGTTTACCTAGGTCAGAATTTTGAGTTGAGAAAGAAAAAGCTGTTTGTAGAATAGGAAATATTTCTTCACTTCCTAGTTACAGCACTATTAGAATTTAATTCTTTCCTAGCTGTGTTCTTCATATATTTATAAAACATAATTCCAGTAGCAACACTATTTAATGTGAATATACTCAACCCTACAAAGAGTAATTGTTGTGCATCACCCGTAAAAGATTCAAATTCTTGAAATTCAGAAAGTAAGGCTCCTAGAAATAAAAGATTGATAAGACCTGTAACTATTGCTAGTAACAATCCTGAAACCCTATTTTTAAAAATAATTTGAGCCACAAAAACTAATGCGACCATTAAAAACAAAAGATTAAAATCAAATGGTGGTGTGTAACCCGCAAGAATAGCCAGTAAAATAAAATAGTATTCTGGTAATTTTAATAAAGTTGTTTTCACAAATAAGATCATTAACTACTACATAACTCCTGATTTGCTCACCGTATTGTTCACCACACTCATCACCACATATAAAGCAATAATACACGGCACCGCATAAATGTTTAAAGTAAGGATAAGCGCTATACATATCACGATAAAAATCCAGCGTATCTCGTTTCCTTTCCAACCAAAGTTTTTAAACTTCAAAGCAAATAAGGGCAACTCAGCATTTAATAAGTAGCAACTTAACAGTGTGATAGCTATTAACACATAAGGATTAGTTAAAATACTATATATCAAATCTACTGACGTGATCTGAGTCATAATCCCTAGCGAAATAATCAATATCGCATTGGCTGGAGTAGGAACTCCTATAAAAGAATCTGTTTGTCTGGTATCTATATTGAATTTTGCTAGGCGATAGCCACTTGCTGCGGTGATTAAAAAACCTAAAAAAGTGACCTCAGCAAATAAACTCGTAGCTGTGCTCCAGGCTAGACCGTCTTCTACAGTAAATAGGGTTGTAGAATGACCTGTAGCATCGGCAAGCATTTGACACATGACTATTCCAGGGACTAATCCACTAGTTACCATATCTGCCAGTGAGTCGAGTTGTTTCCCTAATTCACCAGTAACCTTTAGGAAACGTGCAGCAAATCCATCAAAGAAATCAAACACGATTCCCATGGCTACAAATATTCCAGCAAGAATAAGTTGATCTTTAAAAGCATAAACCGCAGCAATACAACCGCATAGCAGGTTTAAAAGCGTTATTATATTAGGAATCATTTTCTTCATATTACAAATATGCAGATTTCTACTATACTTGTTTCTACATCTCACGCAATATCCTGCACATTTACTAGTTATTTAGTAAGAAACTTAGATATTTGCAGCGTTATCGGTTATGACCAGAAAAGTACATTTTATTATGGTGTTGTGTTGTGTTCTCGCTTTTGCGAAAGCGTATTCACAAACCTCTAGAGCTTACTCAAACGAGTTCCTTAATATAGGAGTGGACGCCGCTGCACTAGGTATGAGCAACGCCGTAGTGGCAAGTACTAGTGATGTTAACGCTGGCTACTGGAATCCTGCTGGGTTAATGAAGGTTGAGCAAAAGGAGATCAGTGTAATGCATGCTAACTATTTTGCAAACATAGCGCAGTACAATTATGGTGCGTTTGCGATGCCTATTGATGATTTTAGTGCTATCGGGTTTTCTGTTATTAGATTTTCAGTAGATGACATTCTTAACACAACCCAATTAATAGATCAGCAAGGAAATATTAATTACGACCGTATTTCTACTTTTTCTACGGCAGACTGGGCGTTTACACTTTCTTATGCACGCGAGTCTCAACTGGATGGTTTTACCTATGGTGGAAATGTTAAGGTGATACGTCGTGTGATCGGTGAATTTGCAAATGCTTGGGGTTTTGGGTTTGATATAGGAATGCAGTTCAAACGTGGTGATTGGGAACTAGGTTTTATGGCTCGTGATATTACTACTACTTATAACACCTGGAGTATAGACGAGGATCAGTATGCAACAGTTCAAGGCTCTGTAGCAAATCAAAATCAAGAATTACCAGAAACTACTGAAATTACGTTACCTAAAGTACAACTAGGCGTAGCACGTACCTTTACCTTTCACTATGACCATGTACTTACTGCAGAGGTAGATCTCAACATGCGTTTTATTCAAACTAATGATATTATTTCAACAAGTGCTGTAAGTGCTACTCCAGCACTAGGATTACAGTACGGTTTTACAGACCTGGTTTTTGTCAGAGCAGGAATGGGAAATTTTCAAAACGTGCAACAACTGGATGGTACTGATCATGTAAATTTCCAACCTAATATAGGAATAGGTTTTAAGTATAAAGGTATCGCAGTAGATTATGCACTTACTGATATAGGTGATGCAAGTGAGGCGCTGTATTCTAATATCTTCTCTGTAAAAGTAGATCTTTCTACTTTTTCTAGGTAATCCTATTTTTCATGATCTACATAAGTTTAATAACTTAGCGTCTTATAATTCTTATGAAATATTCCCATTTACTTCTCGCAGTTTTAACAGGTCTTTTGCTTTGGTTAGGATGGCCTACTTATGGTGTTCCTTTGCTTCTTTTTGGCGCATTTGTTCCTTTGTTGATCGTAGAGAAACAATTAAGAACCACAGCGATAAAACACAAAGGATGGAAAGTACTAGGTCTAGCTTATCTTAGTTTTGTTATTTGGAATTTTGCCACTACAGGCTGGCTGTATTATTCTACTGCTTTTGGGATGTTCTTTGCTGTTTTAGTGAACAGTTTATTAATGGCACTGGTATTTTATAGTTACCATCGTTTTGCTCGTAGAGTCTCTCAAGGAGCGGCATTCACTTTTTTAGTATGTCTGTGGATCAGTTTTGAATACCTGCACTTGCACTGGGATTTCTCCTGGCCATGGCTCAATTTAGGAAATGGATTTAGTGAATATACAGGATGGATTCAGTGGTATGAATACACAGGAACTTTTGGCGGGACGTTGTGGATTTGGCTATTAAATATCGTACTGTTTTATGCGGTATCTCGCTTGCGCGAAAACGGTTTTACCATCAAGAAAGCTCTTAAAAAAGCCGTAGTTCCAGTTGTCCTAATACTCGTTCCTATAGGAATATCACAAATAATTCTTTTTCAATATTTTGAATTAAACAAATATAAAGGTGGCACCGAAGTCGTTATTGTACAACCTAACATAGATCCCTATAACGAGAAATATACCACCGCAACAAATGAAAAAGTGGTCCAGCTACTTACAGACTTAGCCCTACCAGAAGTCACAGAACATACTGATTTTATCATTACACCAGAAACGGTTATTGCAGACAACATAAGACTAAATCAAGTAACCTATCATCCTGCTCTTCAATTGCTCAGAGGAAATTTTACCGATTATCCAGATTTAAGCTATCTAGGTGGTATTTCATTACTAGATGTATTTACAAATCCCGATAAAGCAACAGCTCAGTCTAACCTGGCCAGCGACGGATTCACTTATTATAATGATTATAATAGCGCTATGTTCTTTAATAATAGTGGTTCTATAGAATTATATCATAAATCTAAACTGGTCGTAGGTGTTGAAAATTTCCCATATAAAGGTATTCT
>NZ_CBFIBE010000021.1:0-25938 GCF_965660805.1 Nonlabens sp.
CTCCTATTCAAAATATAGGTGCTTATGGTGTAGAGTTAAAAGACACTTTTATTTCCTGTACCGTTATGGAAATAGCCACTGGAAAAGAAAAAACACTCACGCTTGAAGACTGTAAATTTGGGTACAGAGACTCTATTTTTAAGAATGAAGCAAAAGGCAAATATGTCATCACTTCAGTGACTTTTAAACTCACAGACCTCTCAAAAACAGATAATTACCAGCTTAAAACTAGCTATGGCGCTATTTGTGAAGAACTGAAAAACTTAAATCTTGAACCTAGCATAGCAACGGTAGCGCAGGCAGTAATTAACATAAGAAGTAGCAAGTTACCAGATCCTAAAAAATTAGGAAACAGCGGTAGTTTTTTCAAAAATCCAATTATTGAAAAAAGCTATTATGAGGATCTTATAAAAATGCATCCCGACATGCCTCACTATTCCGTAAATGATAGTCAGGTAAAAGTTCCTGCAGGCTGGCTCATCGATCAGTGCGGTTTTAAAGGCACACGTCGTGGAGACGCTGGTGTGCATGATAAACAAGCTCTAGTTCTCGTAAACCATGGTAATGCTAGCGGAGCAGAGATAATAGCACTTGCAAGAGAAATTCAAGAAATGGTTAAAAATCGATACGGTATATCCATAGAGACTGAGGTGAATTTAATTCAGAATTAAGAATTCATCACTTATAATTCTTAAATTTGCAGTATGAAATTAATCTTTATAACTATAGGTTTATTAGCACTAGGTTTTGCAGGAATTGCAATAAAAATCTGGGCAAAAAAAGACGGTAAATTTGCAGGCACCTGTGCCAGTCAGAGTCCTTTCCTTAATAAGGATGGAGAAGCTTGTGGCATGTGCGGTAAATTGCCTGAAGAACAAGACTGTAAGAATCCATCTCTAGAATCTTAATTTATAGATGGAAATAGGTATCGCGTTTATAATCCTAGCGGGTTTTGTGCTTATTAATGTGATCTATTATTTCTTTTTTGCTAAGCTTGCTTTCTATAAAACACCAGCAACTACTCATAGTAAAGAACCGCTCTCTGTAATAGTTTGTTCTAAGAATGAACAAGAAAACTTAGCTGTTTTAGTACCGCTATTACTGGAACAAAACTACCCTAGTTTTGAAATCATTCTTATTAATGATGCTTCTGTAGATAACACTCTAGAAGTCATTGAAAAATTCCAAAAACTAGACCATCGCGTTAAGAAAGTAGACGTTGTGAACAATGAAAGTTTCTGGGGAAACAAAAAATATGGACTTACCTTAGGTATAAAAAAGGCTGTAAACGATCGTTTAATCTTCATAGACGCAGACTGTAAACCAGCCAGCAAAGACTGGCTACAACACATGGCTAGCGGTTTTACAGCAGAAAAAACTATTATTCTAGGTTATGGTGCATATGAAAAAAAGAATCACACCATTCTTAATGCACTCATCAGGTACGAGACTGGAATTACGGCTATTCAGTACATGAGTTATGCGCTGCATGGTAGTCCTTATATGGGTGTAGGTCGCAACTTAGGCTACACAGCACAACAGTTTTATGACGTTAGAGGTTTTATGGACCACATGAAAATAATGGGTGGTGATGATGACTTATTTATCAACCAGGCAGCTACGAATAGAAACACTGCGATAGTCATAGAACCAGATGGTTTTACGAGCAGCATTCCTAAAAACAGTTGGTCTGAATGGTGGACTCAAAAACGACGTCACATCAACACTTCATCACACTATAAACCTAAACATAAATTCCTTCTAGGACTTTTCTACGTCTCTCAGCTAGGCTTTTTCGCAGCTGCGATCATGGGCTTTATACTAGGTTTAAACTGGTTGTATATTCTGGGATTAGTCCTATTTAGATACCTCATTGTATGGATAGTTATAGGGAAAGGATTATCACGCTTTCGCGAAAGCGATATCATACCCTACGCACCGTTTCTAGAAATTCTTTTAGTATTCACACAGCTAGGTCTATTTTTCACTAACGCAGGAAAACAACCTCAACGCTGGAAGTAGTCAGTTTGACACATTTTTAACGACTCAGTTACCACTTGCAATAGCTTTATACCTAAATTTGTAGTATGAATACAGTTAAAGAATCAGTAGCGCCACCTAAACAGGGAAAACCAAAATGGCTGCGCGTTAAACTTCCTGTAGGGAAGAAGTATAAGGAATTACGTGGATTAGTAGATAAGTACGATTTACACACCATATGTACCTCAGGTAGCTGTCCTAACATGGGAGAATGCTGGACTGAAGGTACTGCCACTTTTATGATTCTAGGAAACACCTGTACCCGTTCTTGCGGTTTTTGTGGTGTAAAAACCGGTAGACCAGACGCCATAGACTGGGCAGAGCCTGAAAAAGTAGCACGTTCTATAAAATTAATGGGTATTAAGCACGCAGTAATTACTAGTGTGGATCGTGATGATTTAAAAGACATGGGATCTATTATCTGGAAAGAAACCGTAGCAGCGATACGCCGCATGAATCCAGAGACTACTCTAGAAACACTCATACCAGATTTTCAAGGTAATAAACGCAATATAGATCGTATAGTAGAGGCAAATCCAGAGGTAGTGTCTCATAACATGGAAACCGTAAGACGTCTTACTAGAGAGGTACGTATCCAGGCAAAATATGACACCAGTCTAGAAGTATTACGTTATTTAAAGCAACAAGGTATTAATAGAACTAAGTCAGGAATCATGCTAGGTCTAGGTGAACTTGAAGAAGAAGTCATTCAAACCATGCAAGATTTACGTGATAATAATGTAGATGTAGTTACCATAGGTCAGTATTTACAACCTTCTAAAAAACACTTACCTGTTAAAGAGTTTATCACTCCTGAGCAGTTTAAGAAATATGAAGAGATAGGTCTGGAAATGGGATTCCGCCATGTGGAAAGTGGCGCGTTAGTGAGAAGCTCTTATAAGGCTCATAAGCACATATTGTAAATCTATAATTCTGAATTAATAATTCGGAATTAACAATTCAGAATCAAAAACATGATTAAAGTAGCCATAAACGGTTTTGGACGCATAGGACGCACCTTTTTACGTACCGTTCTTAAGGAACCACAAATAGAAGTAGTAGCGATAAATGACCTTGCTCCTATTCATGTCATGGCTCATTTATTAAAATATGACTCTATTCATGGCACTGTAGAAGATGAAGTTAATCATACAGATCATGCTATTATCATTAATGAGAAATCTATCTATTTTTCACATCATAAAAATCTAGATGATCTCAAATGGAATGATGTAGATGTAGTGATTGAAGCAACAGGAAAGTTCAAGACTAAAACCGATCTTCAAAAACACCTCAACGCAGGCGCAAAAAAAGTTATCTTAAGTGCTCCACCTGTAGATGATGATATTAAAACAGTGGTTCTGGGCGTGAACGACCATATCATTAAAAAAGATGACACTATACTGTCTAACGCTAGTTGCACCACTAATAATGCGGCACCTTTTATAAAAGTTCTCGATCAACTTTGCGGTGTAGAACAAGCATATATCACAACGGTGCACAGCTATACCACAGATCAAAGTTTACATGATCAACCGCATAATGACTTACGTAGAGCTAGAGCAGCAGGACAGTCTATAGTTCCTACTACAACTGGTGCAGCCAAAGCACTTACTAAAATATTTCCACATTTAAGTGATGTCATAGGTGGTTGTGGCATAAGAGTTCCTGTACCTAATGGTAGTCTTACAGACATGACTATTAATGTAAAACGAGACACGAGTATAGAAGAAGTAAACGCCGCATTTCTCGCTTTTGCGCAAGCAAATCCTCAAACCTTTTCCTATACAAAGGTTCCTTTAGTCTCTATAGACATTTCAGGCAGTCCATACTCTTGTATTTTTGATTCAAACATGACATCTGTTATAGGAAAACTAATCAAAGTGATAGGCTGGTATGATAATGAGAGTGGCTACAGTAACAGGCTTAAAGACCTCACTATTTTATTAGGAAACACACTGAAGTAAGTCTTTAAAATTCAAACTCCCATAGCCTATAAATCAGGCTGTGAGTTTATAAATTCCATCCTCATCTCCAGATAATATACATTGGTCAGGTTCCAAGGAGCTAGTCTTTTATAATCTTTTTCTGTTGTGATTATTATTTTGCGCTTTTTGAAAATGTTTATCTCGCTTTCGCGAAAGCGGTGATGATCTCCATACACTAAGTGCTCTACCTTAAATTTTTCTTTTAAGAAACTTATAAAGGGCGCTGGTTTTGCGATTCCTGTTACCGCAGTCACCTCTGAAAAAGCTACCTTATCTAAAGGAAGTTCTTCATAATCATTCTTTAAAGCACTATGGTAGGTTATTTTTGAGAAATGGACGCGCTGATATGATAACGGCGCTATTTTATGTTTAATGGTTTCCATTTCAGCCTTAGAGATATCGACAGGACACTTAGTTACTATAATAGTTTGCGCTCGTTTAACACCAGCACTAGATTCTCTTAAATTTCCTGCCGGTAAGATTAAATCATCATAAAACAGATTTGAATAACTCGTTAATAGAATATAATGACTTGCTTTAACATATCTGTGTTGATAGGCATCATCTAGTAAAATAAGATCCAGAGTATGGGCGGCCATTAATCGCTTAATACCATCTGCTCGCTTTTCACAAACAGCACTTACTATCGTATTGCCAAATTTAGACTTGATCTGTAAAGGCTCATCTCCTACTTCTTGTGCGGTATGTAAGTTATTAAGCTCTATAAAGCCAGTTGTACTGCGACCATATCCACGGCTCAATACAGCGATTTTTTTTCCTTTATGATGATTTATAAGCCACTCGATCATAGGTGTTTTACCGGTTCCACCAGTAGATAAATTACCTACCGCGATAATAGGAATATCAAAAGTCTCTTGCTTTAAAATACCATTATCAAAAGCCCAATTGCGCACTCTCGTAACGACATCATAAACTACTGAAAAAGGAACTAATAATTTTCTTAACGATTCCATGATTCAAAAGTAGGTTAATTTTATCTTTAGCTTTTTAAAATACATCTATGAAAATTAGGGAAGTCATATCACATTTAGAATTACTAGCACCTCTTCATTATGCCGAAGATTTTGATAATACTGGTTTACTTACTGGTAGCAACCAAACTGATGTAAGCGGTATTCTCATCACACTGGACTGTTTAGAAAACGTGGTTGATGAGGCTATAGAAAAAAAATGCAACCTTATCGTTGCTTTTCACCCTATCATTTTTAGTGGTTTAAAGAATTTGCGACCTGATGATTATGTAAAAAAAGCAGTGGTAAAAGCTATAAAAAATGACATCGCCATTTATGCTACACATACAGCGCTGGATAATGCTAAGGATGGAGTTAGTTACAGAATGGCTCAAGAATTAGGATTAGAAAATGTAAAAACATTAATTCCTAAAAAGGGTATTATTAAAAAACTACTGACTTATGTTCCTAGTAAGTCATTTAATCAAGTTCAAGAAACACTATTTAATGCTGGCGCTGGTTCCTTAGGGAACTATTCTGAATGTAGTTTTAGTGTAGATGGAACTGGTACTTTTAAAGGAAATGGGTCTAGTAATCCAGTTATAGGTAATAAAGAGGAACGCACCACAGTTCAGGAAAAATTACTTGCTATAACTTTTTTACCTCATCTGGAATCTCAAATCCTTAAAGCGCTTTATAATTCCCATCCTTATGAAGAGGTTGCTTATGAAATTACCACTTTAAATAATAGCTATGATGATATAGGTATGGGAGCGATAGGAAGCTTGAAAGAGCCGCTAAGCCTCACTGAATTTCTTAAAGTTACTAAAAACACGTTTAAAACAGGTGTTATAAGACACTCAGTTCCTGGATTAAAACAGATAAAAAAAGTCGCCTTATTGGGTGGTTCTGGAGCTTTTGGCATTAAAAAAGCTCAACAATCTGGAGCAGATGCATACCTTACAGCAGATTTAAAATACCATGACTTTTTTCAAGGTGAAAATATTCTGTTGTGTGATGTAGGGCATTATGAAAGTGAACAGTTTACAAAAAACCTTTTACATGAATATCTTAGCAAAAAATTTAGTAATTTTGCAATCCTTTGTGCAAGTGCACAAACAAACCCAGTAAACTATTATTAAACAGATGGCAAAAAAGACTGAGGCTACCGTAGAAGACAAGCTTAGAGAGCTTTACAATCTACAGATAATCGACTCTAGAATAGATGAGATACGCAATGTTCGTGGAGAACTACCTCTTGAGGTTAAGGATCTAGAAGATGAAGTAGAAGGATTAAACACTCGAGTGGTTAAGCTAAGTGCAAAACTTGAAGAACTAAACGATTCTATCAAGGAAAAGAAGAACAACATAGAAGAATCTAAAGCTCTTATAAAGAAATATACAGAGCAGCAGAAGAATGTGCGTAACAACCGTGAATTCAACTCTCTTTCTAAAGAAATAGAATTTCAAGAACTTGAAATGGAGCTTGCTGAAAAGCACATCCGTGAATTTAAGGCTCAAATAGAGCAACAAAACGAAGTAGTTGACGCGAGTAAAGAACGTATGGCTCAACGTGCTGAACATTTAAAGCACAAAAAAGCTGAACTAGCTGAAATCTTAAAAGAGACTGAAAAAGAAGAGCAAGCTCTCATGAAAATGTCTGAAGATCATGCAAAATCAGTAGAACCTAGATTAATTAAAGCTTACACACGCATAAGAACTAGTGTACGTAATGGTCTTGCCGTAGTGCCTATCGAGCGTGGAGCTTCAGGAGGATCTTATTTTACGATCCCACCACAAGTACAAGTAGAAATAGCGAGTCGCAAAAAAATAATTACAGACGAGCACTCAGGAAGAATCCTAGTGGACGCAGCACTTGCAGAAGAACAATTAGAAACTATGGGTAAAGTGTTTGCGAAAATGTAACACTGAACTTAAAACTTATAAGAATCCCTTATCTAACCATAGATAAGGGATTTTTTATTTAACGATGTTTTAATAGACGTACCTACATCTATTAATAACTTTACTCCAAATAGTAAGTTCATGAAATTAATAAGCACATTTTTAATCCTTTTTCTCTCATCAACCTGCCATCAAAAGTTAGATAAAGAAATAGAACAACAAAACATCGTTCCCGTAAAAGTAGTTACACAAGACGGCATGGAAAGGGCTTATTTTGCTAGCGGCTGTTTCTGGTGTGTTGAAGAAATTTACGAAAGCGTTAAAGGAGTAAGTGAGGCTGTTTCAGGTTACAGTGGTGGATCTTCCCTAAACCCTTCATATCGTAACCACGCAGACCATGCAGAAGCAAATGAGGTTATTTACGACCCAAAAATAGTAAGCTTTAAAACGCTAGTTGACGTTTACTTTGCTTCTCAAAACATAGAACAAGTAAATGGTCAAGGACCCGATAACGGTCATTCCTACCGCAGTATTATCTTTTATCAAAATGAAGAACAAAAGAAAATTATTGAAGATAAAATTATGGAATTAACTAAACAAGGGTATGACGTAGCTGCAGAAGTAAAAGCTTTTCAAAAATTTTGGGTTGCCGAAGATTATCATCAAGATTATGCAAAACTCCACCCTAATCAAGGATACATAAAAGCTGTTTCTATACCGAGATGGAGAAAATTTGCTGCAAAAATGCCCGAAGTGATTAAGAAATCAGTTTCGCACTAATACTTATTCAAACTTTTTTTAACCAAACACTTTCTTTTTAGCAAGATTTATCTACATTTACGTTGTTATGATAAAAAATAATAATATCAGAGTTAATAATAATCCTTTACAAACGTAAAGTAGTCTCTGGTATTTTAAAAAATTCAAAAGGTCTACTTCACAGTAGACCTTTTTTCATTTAAAAAATTAAACCATGTGTGGAATAGTAGGGATGTTCAACCTTAAAAAGGATCGTATAGAACAAAGAGAAACAGTATTAGAATTATCTAAAAAATTAAGACATAGAGGACCAGACTGGTCTGGAATTTATTGTGGTGAAAATGCCATACTCGCTCACGAGCGATTAACTATTGTAGATCCACAATCTGGTGGACAACCATTATACAGTCCAGATGGTAACATTATACTAGCTGTAAATGGAGAAATTTATAACCACCAAGAAATACGTGAAAAATATAAAGACTACCCATTCCAAACTAAATCTGACTGCGAGGTGATTCTTGCACTCTATCAGGATAAAGGAGTAAATTTCATGGATGAACTTACTGGAATGTATGGTTTTGCACTATACGACAGTGAAAAAAATGTATTTCTCTGTGCTAGAGATCATCAAGGAATTATTCCTTTATATTATGGAACAGATGAACTAGGGCAATTCTACATCGCAAGCGAACTTAAAGCACTAGAAGGAACCTGTAATGAAATCAATCCTTTCCCACCAGGTCATTACTATTATAGTGAAGGTCAAGAATTCACTAAATGGTATGATAGAGCCTGGAAAGATTATGAAAATGTAAAAGAAAACAGCAGCTCTGTAGAAGATCTTAAAAAAGCTATGGAAGAATCTGTTCATAGACATTTAATGAGTGATGTTCCTTATGGAGTATTACTTTCTGGCGGCTTAGATAGTTCTATAGTAAGTGCTGTAGCAAAAAAATATGCTGCAAAACGTGTAGAAACTGGAGATCATAAAGATGCATGGTGGCCACAATTACACTCATTTGCCATAGGTCTAGAGGGATCACCAGACCTAGCCGCTGCACAAAAAGTTGCTGACCATATAGGAACGGTTCATCACAGTGTTAATTTTACGATTCAAGAAGGACTAGATGCTATTAAAGATGTCGTTTATTTCCTAGAGACTTATGATGTTACTACCATTAGAGCTTCTACTCCTATGTACCTCTTAGCGCGTGTAATTAAATCCATGGGAATTAAAATGGTACTATCTGGAGAAGGTAGTGATGAGATTTTTGGAGGTTATTTATATTTTCACAAAGCTCCTAGTGCTGAGGAGTTCCACAAAGAAACCGTACGTAAACTAGACAGCTTACACCTTTATGATAACTTGAGAGCAAATAAATCACTTGCAGCATGGGGAATAGAAGGACGCGTTCCTTTTCTAGATAAAGAGTTCATAGATGTAGCCATGCAGTTAAATCCGCAGGATAAGATGTGTGGCCATGGAAAGATGGAAAAACATATACTTAGAGAAGCTTTTGAAGATTATTTACCTCATAGCGTAGCCTGGAGGCAAAAAGAACAATTCAGCGATGGTGTAGGTTACAGCTGGATCGATACTTTAAAAGAAGTTGTTAATGAAGTCATAAGTGATGAAATGATGGAAGCCGCTCCTTTCAGATTTAAAATAAATCCGCCACAAAATAAAGAAGAGTATTACTACCGCAGTATTTTCAGCGAGCACTTCCCTAGTGATGCTGCTGCAAACTGTGTTCCTTCCCTAAAATCAGTAGCATGTTCTACTCCAGTAGCTCTAGAATGGGATGAAGCATTTAAGACTATGAACGACCCATCAGGACGCGCAGTAAGTGGCGTGCATGATGAAGGGTATTAAAAAAGTGTAATTAAAAATTCAATTTAGTATTAAAACACAAAACGGGATAAGACCTAGTGAAAGGCTCACAAAGTAAAGAGTTCAATCTACGTAGAGACGTGTGCCTGTATAAAAGCAGAAAAAAAACAATCAGCAGATTTTATGCTGACACTCTAGATTATTTAGGTTTAAGTAGTAATTTTAACCACTCGATAATCATAAAAAACACCTTAAAAAAAGCTATAACAAAAGAACCTAAAACCATAATTGAAATGAAAATTATTTTTAAGAACACCTTTTTACTCATTGCTTTTTTAATAGTAAGCTGTACCTCAAATACAGTTATTTATAAAGCATATAATGATGTTGAAAAAAACAACTTGAAGGTAAGCAATGCGGCAGGTTTTCAAGAAGTAAGAGGAACAAACGTTAAATATTTAACACCATTAGAATTATACAAAACCTATGCTATCTCATATAAAATAGGTGAAACTATAGGATTTAAGGATACATATTATTTAAAAACCATGCTTAAAGATTATAAATCTAAAGATGGTTATGTTAAAGAAGTTACACTGAGATCTTATAATAATAAAGATAGCTTGATGAATGAATTAAGTTTAACTAAGACCATAAAAGACACCATGTTCTCTAGTGTTATTTATAAAGATTTGAGCATAAAGAAGACTGTTAACGGAAAAGAATACTTTTACAAACTCTCTAAAGAAGGTAAATTTATTAGAACTCCATAATGAAACACATACTTCTTATAGATAATTATGACTCATTCACTTTTAACCTCGTCCACTATTTAGAAGACCTAAATGTTAAGGTTACTGTAGTGCGTAATGATAAAATAACACCTCAAGATTGCGAGAAATATAACGCAATAGTTCTTTCTCCAGGCCCAGGAGTTCCAAGTGAAGCTGGAAATTTAATTCCCATTATCGATTACATCAAGGATAAAAAGCCACTATTAGGAATATGTTTAGGCCATCAGGCGATCACAGAAGTTTATGGTGGAAAAATCATAAATCTAGAAAAAGTTTATCATGGTATTTCAACACAAATGACACATTATGGAAACCAAATTTTCAATGAAGTCGATTCTCCATTTAAAGCTGGGCGATACCACTCTTGGGTAGCAGAGAACGATTCATTTCCCAAAGTATTAAAAATAACAGCGACTGATGAAAATGGCCTAATAATGGCTTTTCAACATGAGTCATTACCTATTTATGGCATTCAGTTTCACCCAGAAAGCATCATGACTCCACAGGGTAAAACCATGCTTAAAAACTTTATTAATAGCTTTTAAACTGCACCCTTTTTTCATTGAATTAGTGCGCTAAAACTAAAGGATTTTCTTTAAAATATATTGAAACTGAACTTGCTAAGCGGCATGCCTAGCACTTCAATCCTTCTAGCAATAAATCTGGGAGTTCTAATTTTAGACTTTTAATTTCTGAAGGGCTTTTCCTGGGAATCCAAAGGTAGATGGAACGCAGCGTACTTAGCATGGAGAATAAAATGGTTTCTACACTCATACTTTTAAACTCACCTTGCTGAATTCCATGTTCTAAAATAGCTTTAAAATCGCGCTCGTATTGCTTGCGCAATTTGACGTATTCTTCATAAGGTCTTCCTTCCAGGTGCATCCAGTCGGTATTCATTACGGCCAGCGCATCGGTATGCGATAAGGCTATATTTATGTGTAGATTGATGAGTGATTCCGCTTTCGCGAAAGCGGCATTATCTTCATCCTTAACCATACTCATTCCACCAGTGAATTCATGAGCAATATCTAGAATTAATACAGATAAAATCTCCTGTTTTCCAGAAATATGATTGTATAAACTGGCGGCTTTCATATCCATGGCAGCGGCTAGATCGCGCATAGTTACTGCGCTATAACCACGCTCTTTAAAAAGCTGAGCAGCAGTTTTGAGAATTTGTTTTTTGCGAGTCATACCCTGCAAATATAATAGAAGCAAACCATCTTAAAATTCATTAAAAAACAGTAATGACGATTTAGAATTATTGTTTTTAGACTAGCTTTGAGCTTTATCCTTTTAAAATGCTAGAGAATATAGAAACTAACCCGCTAATCGAGCGATTGCCGCCGCACTTGAAACAATTTATAAAGCCTCAAAACTATGCGCTTTATACCTATCAGGATCAGGCTGTGTGGCGACACGTGATGCGCAAAAATGTAGATTTTTTGAGCACGGTTGCACATGGTTCTTACCTCGCTGGTTTGAAAAAAACAGGTATTTCTATAGATAATATTCCATCTATGTATGGCATGAACCGCATTTTAAAAGAAATAGGCTGGGCAGCCGTTGCAGTAGATGGTTTTATACCACCAGCGGCGTTTATGGAATTTCAGGCTTATAAAATTCTAGTCATCGCTGCAGATATCAGAAAGCTAGAAAATATAGAATACACGCCTGCACCAGATATCATTCACGAAGCCGCTGGACACGCACCAATTATAGCCAGTCCTGATTATGCAGAGTATTTAAGACGTTTTGGCGAGATAGGTAGTAAGGCGATTTCTAGTGCTCATGATCATGAGATGTATGAAGCCGTGCGCAAAATTTCTATCTTAAAAGAAACGCGCAGTGAAAAAGCCAATGTTCAACTAGATCAAGAAATTGCAGCTGCCGAAGCTGAAATAGAACGCCTACAACATAAAAAAGTTGAACCTAGTGAGATGTCTTTAATTAGAAACTTACACTGGTGGACGGTAGAATATGGTCTGGTAGGAACCCTAGAAAACCCTAAACTTTACGGCGCTGGACTGCTTTCTAGTCTCGGAGAAAGTAAAAGCTGTCTAGAACCAGACATAGAAAAAAGAATGTATTCTATAGATGCGGCTTATCAAGATTTTGACATTACACGCAAGCAGCCTCACCTTTATGTAACGCCTAATTTTGCGACCTTAAGTGAAGTTCTAGAAGAGTTTGCAAACACTATGGCCGTGCGTAAAGGTGGACATCGCGGTTTACAAAAACTGATCAATTCTAGGTCATTAGGAACTATAGAGTTAAGTACTGGACTGCAAGTAAGTGGTGTTTTTAAACGCATGATTATAAATGATGATAACGAGGTGGTCTTTTTTGAAACTAAAGGACCTAGTGCACTGGCTTACCGTGAAAAAGAACTCATAGGTCACGGCACAGCGACTCACAAGCAAGGCTTTTTGAGTCCGCTGGGGAAACTAAAGGGAATTAATCTTGCCATAGAAGATATGGGACCTCGCGACTTGCAAGCTTATAATTTTTATGATAACCAGCGCATAGAATTTACTTATGAAAGTGGTATTAAAGTAGAAGGATTGAACATTACTGGACAGCGCAATGTGAACGGTAAACTCATGCTCATTCAGTTTACAGATTGCACAGTTACTTATAAGGATGAAATACTCTTTTCACCAGAAGATGGTGTACTTAATCTTGCGGTAGGTAAAGAAATAGTAAGTGCTTATGCTGGCCCGGCAGACTATTTTAGCTTTGACCTGGTGTATCATGAAAGTAATACCAAAACCATAAAAAGAACCACTTCTAAAAGAGAAACCGCCATTCAAGAACTTTATAAAAAAGTGCGTGATTACCGTGAAGAAGATAAAATCAACAAGCCGTTACTCGAGAAGTTAAAAGCACAAGTTGAACAAGATTATCCTGAGCAGTGGCTACTGGTTGAGGAGATCGAAGAATTAATCGCGTAGTTTCTGAGGGGTTAGTTGTGAGCTGTGAGCTGTGAGTCGTGAGTAGTGAGATGTGAGCAGTGAGTTTTGAGTTATGAGCTGTGAGATATAGAGGTTATTATTTACAAAATAAACTTGAAGGAATCTCGACATTAACCACTGTACCATTTCCCATTGTGCTCGTTAATTTTAAATCACCTTTTAACTGACTAGTTGCTTTTAAAATGGTTTGTATTCCTTTGCCATCTTGAATAGTTTTACGGTCATATCCAGATCCGTTATCGTGAGTAATAAGACTTAACTTTCCGTGTTCTATAGAAGCAATATTGAAAATAAAACCAGGCTGTGCATGCACTACTGCATTATGAATTCCCTCATTTATAATGGTAAGTATCTCTAGAACTTCTAGTGGTTCAAAATGCAGCTGATCTTTCTCCGGAAAATTCATTTTAAAATGGATCTCATTTGAAAAAGTTGTGGCATAATAGTTTTGTAAATCTTTAGTCACCTGCTCGATATCTTTTAAACTAAACCGGTTTTTACTTGCGGCAGCCTGATAGACCTTTGACACGGTTTCTTCCTTTTCAAAGGTTTTTTCTGGTAATTTATGAGTTAGTTGTTCTAAAATAAGATCACGCTGTTGTTGCAATCGCTGCTCTGCTTTTAAAGAGCCTAACCTTCTTTTTTGAAGATCATTTCTATCTCGTTGGGACAGAAAAAAAACAACAATCATTCCTACGATACCACCTATAAAAACGTAACCTAAAATTTCTTGCATACCTCACAACTGATTTTAATACCAATTTATGTTTCTAATGCCGTATTCTTAATTTGAATTATTTTAAAAGCTCTATGATTCGTTCGAGTTCCATGCCACGAGAGCCTTTAATTAACAAGACGGCTTCTTGCTGAGTGTCTATGCTAAATGTGTCTTTAAAAGACTTAAAGCTGTCAAATTTTATAGCATTTTTACTATTTACTTTGGTGAAATTGTCACCTATTAAGTAGGTGGTGTCCAGTGCGAGTTGTTCCGTGAGATCTGCTATATGTTGATGTTCATATGCTGCATAAGTCCCTAGTTCAAACATGTCTCCTAGGATTGCTATCTTTTTGTTTTCGGTTTGTTTATTTAGGTTCTCCAAAGCTACTGCCATGCTACTAGGGTTTGCGTTATAAGCATCTAGAATTATTTTTAGTTGATCTATTTTAATGATTTGTGACCTGTTGTTAGTAGGTTCATAGCTGCTCAGTCCTTTTAAGATTTCTGTGTCTGATAGCTTGAATATTCTCCCTACCGTGGCTGCTAGCAACATGTTGTGGTAATTATAAGCACCAGTTAATCGAGTAGGGATGATCTTATCATGGTGTTTAAGGTGAATGAATGGCTCTGCTTTTTCTAGTAGGTAATCATCATTAGTTATAAGCTGGTTGATCCCTTGGGAGCGTTTTAACTGCTCTGGATCCCAGTGCGCAACTATAGCAGTTTTATGGTGTTTCTTTAGGTTTTCATAAAGTTCACTTTTTCCTATTTTTATATTTTCTGCACTACCGAATCCTTCTAAATGAGCTTTACCGTAATTAGTAATGAGTCCATAATCTGGTAAGGCGATACTAGCGAGCGTTTCTATTTCTTTCATGTGATTAGCTCCCATTTCCACTATTCCTATTTCTGTTGTGGAGTTAAAGCTGAGTAAAGTCAGTGGAACTCCTATGTGATTGTTAAAATTTCCAGCAGTCCCTTTTACTCGATACTTTTGTGATAAGACAGAAAGTATAAGTTCTTTAGTGGTGGTTTTACCGTTGCTTCCTGTTAGAGCTACTATAGAAAGGTTGAGTTGCTTGCGGTGATGCGTCGCTAAGTCTTGAAGCGTTTTTAATACATCTTCTACTACTGTAATATCTGGGTTATTGATAAATTTTAAGTCACTGGAAACTGTATGAGTAGCACCTTTTTCTAGCGCTTGTTCAACATAATTATTACCGTCAAATTGATCTCCAGAAAGGGCAAAAAATAGTTCTCCTGCAACTAATTTTCTTGTGTCTGTTTGAACACCTTTGCTGCTTAGAAATAGACTGTATAGTTTTTCCATAAAATAGGTACATAAAAAAAGCCCTTAAAAATAAGGGCTTCTTTTTTAAATATAAACTTTTGCAATATTAATTGCGAGCTCTTTTAAGTTTCTTAGCCTTAGAGCCTACTCGAGACATTGCACAGCGGAATCCTAAGTCATCCTTTGCCATATCTTGTGGGTAGAATCTACGGTTAGCAGGATCTAGCCAGTAAGCTCTGTCTCTCCATGATCCACCTTTTATTACTCTCACTTCATTATCTATGAGAGTGGTACGTGTGTTCTCTTGATCATACTGTCTGTCTAGAGATCCTAAAGAATCAGCATCTACTCTGTGAATAGGAGAGTCATACATTCTTTGATTTGCCGTTAAGGCTTCGTCATTATCGAAGTATTTAGAAGAACGACGGTCACCATCACGGAAGTCACGGTTATCGCTTCTATCAAAGTTAGTTCTAAGATATGTTTCATTCTCATCTACTTCTACTTGCTGTATTTCTCCAGGTAAGGCACGAGCGATGGTTTTACCATTGCTCAACGTATCATAAACAATAGAGTCTGCTTGAACAATAGCAATCATTCCGTCTGGTCCTATTTTATTTTTAGTATACTGGTTTCCACGGTAATAGTTAAAGTCGTTAAACTCATCATCTACCATAGGTCTATAAACATCGGCTACCCATTCAGAAACGTTTCCTGCCATGTCATAAACTCCAAAGTCGTTAGGCTCGTAGAATTTAACTGGTGCGGTAATATCTGCACCATCATCACTCCATCCAGCGATTCCACCATAGTCTCCATCGCCTTGCTTAAAGTTTGCCATGTGGTCTCCACGAGACTGTCTTTTTCCACTACGTGTATACTGTCCATCCCATGGATATTTTTTTCTTCCGCGGTATGCGTTATATTCTCTTTGAGAAACTTCGGCAAGTGCTGCATATTCCCATTCAGCTTCAGTAGGTAAGCGGTAACCTGGTAAAATGATACCGTCCTTGCGCGTTACATAAAGACCAGAAGCTTCTCCGCTTCCATCACCTTGTTTAGCCGCTTTTTGGGTCTTTCTTTTTTCAAGATTTGCACTTGTCTTACCGCCACGAGTTTTTTCATCATCTCCACCATAGGTTAATGTAGGAGCGTTTAAATAAGTTTCAGTGCTAAATGTAGAACTAGCG
This sequence comes from Nonlabens sp., assembly GCF_965660805.1. Lineage (GTDB taxonomy): Bacteria > Bacteroidota > Bacteroidia > Flavobacteriales > Flavobacteriaceae > Nonlabens. Next base: position 16,469 of record NZ_CBFIBE010000021.1, read on the forward strand.
TCTTGAGATGCAAGAGCGTCTTTAGAAGTGTACCCTTGTTGATTCAGGATTAATTCGTTCACACGATCAGTTCTCCACTCAGAATATTCTACTGCTTGAATCCATGTCACACCTACTACTGGGTAGTTTTGGTACGCTGGGTGGCGCAAGTAGTTTTTAGTCATTTCTTCGTTAAAACCTAAACGATTTCTCCATACCAGAGTATCTGGAACAGCACCGTTATAGATATTACGATATTCTTCATCTTCTGGAGGGAACACGCCTTTAATCCAGTCGAGCATTTCTAGATACATCGCATTAGTAACCTCGGTTTCATCTATATAGAATGATTGAACGTGTTGTTGATTAGGAGTGTTGTTCCAGTCGTGCATAGGGTCATCTTTTACACGTCCCATGGTAAATGTACCACCTTCTACAAATACTAAACCTGGACCAGTTTCCTGTTCCTTATATTTAGTATTAAGTTCAAAGCCACCGTTTTTACCGGTAACGTCCCATCCTGTTCCTCGAGATGTGCTGGAATAATCGTTCCCACCACCGCCACAGCTCACTAGCGCAAAACCAGCGATTAGTGTAAATACTGCTTTTAATGCAAAGTACTTCTTCATTTTAAGATATTGTTTTGAAAAATGTCTCGCAATATAACAACTTCGGAGAAAACCAAAAGCATAAATTGTTATTATTCACATTACATTTGTCGTTCTTTGTGTTTAAACGACCATTAAGGATGTTTATTTTATGGTCATTCACATTTTTTAGTTTTTATTTTTATACTATTATTAGGTCAGACACGTTATCGATTTGATGAGATTTATTTATTTTTTTATTACTTGTTTTCCTTTTTTATTAATGGCTCAAGGCCAAAAGGAAGTGCTGGACTGGCAAGATGCTAGGCAGGAGAGCATTGGTTCTTATAAAATGACGGTTCCTTTCTTTGAGACTAATTATCATTTTAATGGTCAGCAAATTTGGTTTGTGAAATCTTTTGATGTTTCAAGTCCGGTAAATGAATCTAGTTTGCGTTTAGAGAATGTTCAGACAGAAAATGTTTCAGCGAGCGATCTTAATGATTTAGAGTTAGAAAGTATAGTGAATGGATTGCAGTATAGTTTGAGTAATGCGCTTTCGCGAAAGCGTACTTATGCACAGCTTAAAGTTTCACCTATATATAAGGAAGGTAGCCAGTATAAAAAGGTGATCTCTTTTACTCCGGTTTTTACAAATGCGCCATTTACCGTTTCTCCTAAAATGGCTACTTATGGTAATTCCTTACTTACATCAGGAGAATGGTATAGGTTTAAAGTAGTGAATTCAGGTGTGCATAGAATTACACGCTCTTTTTTAGTAGGCTTAGGGATAGATGTAAATGCTATAGATCCTCGTACTATTAAAATATATGGTAATGGAGGTCCATCATTACCATTAGTTAATAATCAAACTGTGGCTTATGATCCTGCTGAAATAGCGATTAGTGTAAATGGTGAAGCTGATGGTAGTTTTGATAACGGAGATGAGATTTTATTTTATGCTACGGCGGCAAACACTGAGTATGTGCCAGAAAATGATAGCTATATCAATCCTTATACAGATGATTCTTTTTATTATATCACAGTAAGTTCTGGAAATGGTAAACGTATTTTACCTTTTGTGCAGCCTAGTGGTGCTCCTGTAATTACTTATGATTATTTCCATGCGAGACAACATCATGAGGTGGATGAGAGTAATATAGGTCAGATAGGTAGAATCTGGTATGGAGAGCGTTTTGACTTTGAACCAGAGCAAACTTTTGATTTTGATTTTGAAAATGTGCTCTCTACACGTCCTTCTAGAATTAAAGTAGTCACAGGTGGTATATCTGACTTGAGCGCTTCCTTCATGGTAGATGTAAATGGTACTGATGTGGGCTCGATTATTCATAATGGGCTTGCAGGAGTGTCTACCATTGTAGCAAGAAGAGGAGAGCTTGTTAATAACAATCTTAGTATAGTAAACGGTTCAGTAACTGTAAAATTAACCTTTGATAATGGTGGGAATCCTGGCGCCGAAGGTTATTTAGATTACATAGAGTTAGAAGTTCCACAGTCTTTAACTGGAACAGGAAATCAGTTTAGATTTAGAAATACTGATGCCGCAACGCAGGCTGGGATAGGTCGTTTTCAGTTTTCAAATGCTAGTGATGTTACTCAAGTCTGGAATGTGACTGATCCTTATAACGTGACTACGGTGCTAAATAATTCTGGGGATGCTAACTTCTCTTTTGTAGATAATCTGGGAGAAATGAAAGAATATCTAGCGGTAGATGTTAATGATTTTTACACACCGGTGAACGTCTCAAATAAACGTGTAGCAAACCAAAACTTAAAGGGAACTATATTTCTAAACAGCAGCGGCAGTTTTGTAGATATAGATTACCTTATTATAACTCCTGACTTTTTAAAAAGTGAGGCGCAGCGACTGGCAAATTATCACATTACTACCTCAAACTTGAATACTAAAGTAGTGACACTTCAAGAGATTTATAATGAATTTTCTGAAGGTGAACAGGATATAGCTGCAATCAGAAATTTTGTGAAATATGTTTATGATAATGCTTCTTCTCCTGCAAATAGGGTGAAGTATTTAAACATGTTTGGAGATGCAAGCTTTGACTACAAAGATCGTATTGCGATAAGAGAAAATATAGTTCCTTCATTTTTATCTCGAGAAAGTAGCTCGCTAACCTCATCTTTTGTTACTGATGATTTTTTCACGTACATGAATCCTAATGAAGGTAATGTTGCTACTAATAATTTAATGGATCTAGCGGTAGGGAGAATGATAGTTAGTGATCTTCAAGAGGCTCGTGCAATGGTAGATAAGTCCATTAGTTACACCTCACAACCTGCCTTTGCAAGATGGAGAAATGATGTGACTTTAATTGGTGATGATATAGATAATGTCACTACAGATCGTGATCTGCAGACTAATGTTAACGACCTCGCAGATCAAATTGAACTCAATAGGCCTGATTATAATGTGCGTAAAATAATCATGGATAGCTACCAGCAAGTAAGTACAGCTGGTGGTTTTAGATACCCAGATGTAGTGGATGAGGTTAAAAATGCCTTTGAAAGAGGTTCTTTAGTGATCAATTATTTTGGTCATGGAAATGAAGACGGCCTTGCTCAAGAATTTATTGTGACACAATCACTTGTTGAAAATTTAAGAAACCCAGATAATCTTCCTTTATTTATAACAGTAACCTGTGAGTTTACTAGGTATGATAATCCTTTAAGACAGAGTGGTGGTGAAGTGGTGTACCTTAATGAAAATGGTGGTGCTATAGCTTTAGTAGCTACTAATAGATTAATCTTTATATCCACCGGTGTTACCTTAAATAGAACGCTAGATCAGTATTTATTCTCATATAATAATGTAGAGGCTATCTCCATGGCCGAGGCGCTTAGACTTGCTAAAGTAGATCCAGCACTCGCAAATAATTCTACGAGACGTGTCGTCGCCTTTGTGGGCGATCCAGCCTTAAAACTGGCGATTCCTGATCCTAGAGTAGTGCTTACAGCGGTAAATGGAAACCCTATTGCTACAAATACAGATGTGTTGAGAGCATTAGATCCAGTAGTTTTAAGTGGTGAGGTTCAAGATTTACAAGGAAATATTATTCCTAATTATAATGGAGAAGTGTCTGTTACTGTTTTTGATAAAAAAATAGATCGTACCACCTTAGGAAATGATGGTGCTACTGAGAATGGCCAGCTTGTTCTATTAGATTTCCAGCAGCTAGGAGAAGTGCTCTTTAGAGGTCAGGCTACGGTGACTAATGGTGTTTTTGATGTGAACTTTGTCATGCCATTAGATACTCAGGTGCCTTTAGGTAATGGTAGAATTTCTTTTTATGCTAAAAGAGATGGTGTTCAAGAAGATAAAAATGGTTACAATCTAGATATACGTATAGGTGGTGTAAATACTAATGCTCCTGCCGATGATGTAGGCCCAAAAATAGATCTTTACATGAACGATACTAACTTTGTTAATGGAGGAGTTACTGATGAAAATCCTTTTATTCTTGCTTTCTTAAGTGATGATAATGGAATTAATACTTCAAGTGGAATAGGTCATGATATTACCGCAACCATAGATGGTAATGATGTAGATCCATTTATTCTTAACGATTATTATGAGGCCGATGTTGATAATTTTGCACGAGGGCAAGTATATTTCCCGTTGAGAGATATCGAGCCAGGCTTACATACTTTAAAGTTAAAAGCATGGGATACTTATAATAACTCTGCTGAGCAAGAAATTCAGTTTGTAGTGGCTGAGAATGATGATATCAAACTAGAACGAGTGTTAAACTATCCTAATCCGTTTACGACCTATACAGAATTTTGGTTCAATCATAATAGACCTTTTGAGCCACTTGATGTTCAAGTGCAAGTCATGACCATTTCAGGTAAAGTAGTATGGAGTAAAAATCAATCTGTGACTACGACTGGTTTTACCTCTAGAGAAATCACTTGGGATGGGACAGATGATTTTGGGCAGCGATTAGGTAAAGGTGTTTATGTATATAAGATTACCGTAAAATCTACGTTATCTAACCAGCAAACCAGTAAGATTGAAAAACTGGTCATATTATAAATCATAGGATTAACATATATTTGCCTCAGTATAAAATACATTAATGAAAAAAATAACTTTAGTTTTAATCGCAGTAATTCTTGCGATACCTAGTATAGTCAGTGCGCAAGACTCAAGAACGATAACAACAGCGTTACCTTTTTTAAGAATAGCCGGAGATGCAAGAGCGGCTGGATTAGGTGATATGGGTGTAGCTACCAGTGCTGATGGCTGGTCGCAACAATGGAATCCTGCAAAATATGCTTTTCTAAAAAGACAGCAACAGTTTGGTTTATCCTACACGCCTTACCTTCAGGGATTAGTTAATGATATAGGAGTAGCGCAGCTAGCTTATGCAAATCGTCGTAATGAGAAGAGTGCTTTTGCGGCTAGTTTGAGATACTTCAGTTTAGGGTTAGTAACGTTAAGACAAACTGCCGAAGATCCTGGTAGAGATGAAAAGCCTAATGAATTTGTCCTAGATGCTACCTACTCATTAAAACTTTCAGAAGAGTTTGCCATGGCAGTAACAGGTCGTTTTTTAAGAAGTGATTTGAGGCTTCAAGAAACTGCACCAGATGCCAGTGCAGCAAATAGCTTTGGTGTAGATGTTTCAGGATTTTATCAATCTGAAGAAAAAATTTATAACGATTTTAATGGACGCTGGAGAGGTGGGTTTAATATCTCAAACATAGGTCCTAAAGTAAGTTATGATACTGGTGGTAGAGAAAATTTTATTCCTACTAATCTCGCTCTAGGTGCCGGTTTTGATTTTATTCTTAATGATGGTTTTAGTAAAATAGCCGTAACCACTGAGATTAATAAATTATTAGTCCCTACACCACCTATAAGAGATCTGGGTGATGCCGATATGGACGGTGATAGACAGGAGATATTAGAAGGTCAGGAAGATGATGTAACTTTCATAAACGGTATTTTTCAATCCTTTGGTGATGCACCAGGAGGATTTAGTGAAGAAATTAGAGAATTTACATGGGCCTTAAGTGCTGAGTATATTTATGATGATAGTTTTGCCTTAAGAACAGGTTATTTTAATGAAGCGCCAGACAAGGGTGGACGTCAGTTTTTAGCTTTAGGGGCTGGATTTGAATTTTCATCTGTAGATATAGATTTATCTTATCTATTTTCAACCAGCCGTGTAAGAAGTCCGTTAGAAGGAACTTTAAGATTTAGTTTGACTTTCAACTTTGGAGAAGAGTACATCGAGTACTAGAGCTATTGAAAAAAATAGAAATACATACCACGCTTGAAGCTTATGACGATCTGTCTGAGCTAGATCACAGTATCCAGTCTTTGATGCAGCAATCTATTATAGCGCGTCATAACGCTTATGCACCGTATTCAAAATTCACGGTAGGTTGTGCTATTTTGTTAGAAAATGGTGAAATAATTACTGGAAACAATCAAGAAAATGCCGCATACCCATCTGGTTTATGTGCTGAGCGTGTGGCTATCTATGCCGCAGGAGCTCAGTTCCCAGGAGTGGCGATTAAAATGATGGCACTTACCGCAAGTCCAGTAGATAATTCACTTACCATACCAGTGCCGCCATGTGGTGCATGCAGGCAGGCCATTGCAGAGTATGAAAATCGTCAGAATAGTCCTATTCCTATTTATTTTATGGGAGCATCAGGTACGGTTGTGAAGTCTAATTCTTTACAAGATTTACTACCGCTTATCTTTGATAAAAGCTATCTATAACGTTTTCGGATATTTTTAACCCTATAATAGGTTTATCATTACCCTTTTTTGATCTATTTTTGCTTTAAGCTATGAAAGTTAAATGGTACTATTGTGGTATCTATTTCGCTTTCGCGAAAGCATACTTAAAACAACCACTTAAATGAAAAAAGTCACTAAAGACGTACTCCTCAACTGGTATGAGGAGATGCTTTTCTGGAGAAAGTTTGAAGATAAACTTGCACAAGTTTATATACAACAAAAGGTTCGTGGATTCTTGCACCTTTATAATGGTCAGGAAGCAATTCTTGCAGGAGCACTGCATGCTATGGATCTAACCAAGGATAAAATGATTACCGCTTACCGTAATCACGTACAGCCTATAGGAATGGGTGTGGATCCTAAAAAAGTTATGGCAGAGCTTTATGGAAAAGCAACCGGAACCTCGCAAGGACTAGGTGGTTCTATGCATATTTTTTCAAAAGAACATCGTTTTTATGGTGGTCACGGGATCGTAGGAGGGCAAATTCCTCTAGGTGCTGGAATCGCTTTTGGAGATAAATATCATGATGTAGACGCGGTAACACTAACGTTTTTTGGTGATGGAGCAGCACGTCAAGGGTCGCTGCATGAAACTTTTAACCTAGCCATGCTATGGAATCTGCCAGTTGTGTTCTGTGTAGAAAATAATGGTTATGCTATGGGAACTAGTGTAGAGAGAACGGCAAACCATACTGATATCTGGAAACTAGGTTTAGGTTATGAAATGCCTTGTGGTCCTGTAGATGCTATGGATCCAGAAAAAGTGGCCGAGGCTATGCACGAAGCTATAGAAAGAGCTCGTTCTGGTGGAGGACCGACTTTCTTAGAATTAAAAACATATAGATATAGAGGTCACTCTATGAGTGATGCGCAACATTATCGTACTAAAGATGAGGTGGCAGAATATCAAAAAATAGATCCTATTACTCAAGTCAAAGATCGTTTAATGAAAGAACACGGTTTGAGTGAAGAAGATATTAAGGAGATGGATAAAAGAGTGAAATCTCGTGTTGCAGAATGTGAGAAATTTGCTGAAGATTCTCCATTCCCAGAAAAGAGCGTGATGTATGACGCTGTATATGAGCAAGAAGATTATCCATTTTTACCAGCAAAATCATAATTCATGGCAGAAATTGTAAACATGCCACGATTGAGCGACACCATGGAAGAAGGTGTAGTTGCAGCGTGGTTGAAAAAAGTAGGAGATAAGATTGAAGAAGGAGATATCCTTGCAGAAATTGAAACCGATAAAGCGACCATGGAATTTGAATCTTTCCAGAGTGGAACTTTATTACACATAGGTGTTCAAGAAGGTGAAACAGCGCCCGTAGACCAGTTGCTATGTATCATCGGTGAAGAAGGAGAAGATGTTTCAGGATTGTTAAATGGTAATGCTGTTTCAGAATCTAAAGCAGAGGTTAAAGAAGAACCTACCTCTGATTCAGGTTCAAATTCTGAACTTCCAGAAGGAGTGATCATAGTAACCATGCCACGTTTAAGTGACACCATGGAAGAAGGAACCGTTGCCTCATGGTTAAAAGCCGAAGGCGATATGGTAGAAGAAGGCGATATCCTCGCAGAAATCGAGACCGATAAAGCTACCATGGAATTTGAATCTTTTAATTCTGGTACCTTATTAAAAATAGGAATCCAAGAAGGAGAAACGGCTAAGGTTGATGCTTTATTAGCAATCATAGGTCCCGCAGGAACTGATGTCTCTGGAATAGATACAAGTGCAAATTCAAGCGCGCCAGCTCCAAAAAAAGAACAGAAGAAAGAAGAAGCTCCTGCTGTCAGTTCAAGCGCAGTCCAGACCTCAACTCCAAAATCTAATTCAACTTCAGATTCGAATGCGAATTCAAGCTCGAGTTCAAGTTCTAACGGAGGAAGAATTTTTGCTTCACCACTTGCTAAGAAAATGGCAGCAGATAAGGGAATAGATCTAGGTCAAGTTTCTGGTTCTGGTGAGAATGGTCGTATAGTAAAAAGTGATATAGAAAACTTTAAACCGAGTGCGACTGGAAGTACAGCGGCGAGTACATTTGTGGCGGTAGGAACAGAAACTTTTGAAGAAGTTCCTAATTCTCAAATGCGCAAGACCATAGCAAAGCGTCTAGGAGAATCTAAGTTTACAGCACCACATTATTATCTAGGGTTGGACTTAGATATGGATAATGCGATTGCGAGCAGAAAGGCGATTAATGAATTGCCAGATACTAAGATCAGCTTTAATGATATGGTTATTAAAGCGGCAGCAATGGCGTTGAGATTGCATCCTAAAGTAAATACACAATGGACTGATAAAAATACTATTATCGCAAAGCATATTCATGTAGGAGTTGCGGTAGCAGTAGATGATGGTCTTTTAGTTCCCGTATTACCGTTTGCAGACCAAATGAGCTTGCAACAAATAGGTGCTAAAGTGAGAGAACTGGCTGGTAAAGCCCGTAACAAAAAGTTACAACCAGATGAGATGCAGGGAAGTACTTTTACTATTTCTAACTTAGGAATGTTTGGAATCACTGAGTTTACATCGATCATCAATCAACCTAATAGTGCGATTATGTCTGTAGGAGCGATTGTTCAAAAACCAGTCGTTAAAGATGGACAGATCGTGGTAGGAAATGTGATGAAGATTACACTAGCATGTGACCATAGAACAGTAGATGGTGCCACAGGTGCTGCCTTCTTACAAACGTTCAAGTCTTATATTGAGAACCCAATTGTGATGTACGTATAACATCCGTTTGAATAGTTTTTATAGCCGGATCGCAAGATTCGGCTTTTTTGTTGTTATACCAATTTGTATTTATAATGTATTTAATACAAACTATTTATTAGGGCTTTATAAATTCAATTTGGTATTATTTTGCGCTTGATGCGCAAGCTGCATGTGATGGAACACAACGCTTATTTCCTTTTATTTATAACGACTAAAGTCAGACTTTTGAGCTGGTAAATTCAATAAGTTTTGTAGAACTATATTGGTTATAACGATCCCTCATTCACCGATTTCATTTCTTTTAACTCACAAACTCACAAACTCACAAACTCACAAACTCACAAACTCACAAACTCACAAACTCACAAACTCACAAACTCACAAACTC
>NZ_CBFIBE010000021.1:26037-37729 GCF_965660805.1 Nonlabens sp.
CACAAACTAGTTCAAATTATGATGCACTGTATATTCATCAAGCACGTCCAGTTCTGTGCGAAAAGAGAGGACATTATCACCCCATTTTTCTAATCCTTCTTTACGTAATGCTTCGGCATGTTTTGAGTAGTATGTTTCTAGCGTTTCACGGCTTATGGCTTTATACTGTATAGAAAAAGTACTAGAGCCGTCTTGTTCCTCTACCAGAACACGGGTTAATCTTGCGTCTTTAAACAGTCCTGTTCCTAACACGAGAGCGATGTGCTCACGGATCCATTCTAGCCATTCTTTTTCTAGGTGGCTGGACATATTACAGGTCACGTTATATATTACCATAAATAAATTTTAAAAGGCGTTGAGGTTTTGATCACCACGTAAACGTCTGAATCTGCGTCTGGCATCTACAAAGTGTATACTGTCTGCATAATCATAAATAATACGTTCAAAATGGGCTTGAGCTTTACTAGGATCGTTAAATTTTTCTTCAAATAAAAGGCCTAAAAAATAGAAGGCATCATCTGCTAGAATACCGTCTGAAAAATTATCGATAATCGTTTGATAGTTGTTCTTTGCGGCTTCATAATTAGCTTCTAGTTCATAGAGTTGTGCTTGTTTAAGTAGTGCTTCATCTTCTATAGGATCGCCTTTATGGTTTTGCAGTAGTTTTTCATAAAGCGCTATGGCTTCTTGACGTTTATTTTGGTATTGCTTTAAATCTGCATAAGAGTAAGATTTTAGAGCTACAAATGTGGTGTCTTCTATACTATGATCGCTTATGACCAGACTTAATTCCATGGCATCATTTGCGATAAGCTTAGAGGTTGCGCCGCGCAGTACTTTGAGCTGAGTTAGACTCCATGGGAAATCTCCTTGAAAATAGCTGGTTCTGGCCACTCTAAATTGTGCTTCTTGTGCGAGTTCATCATTAGGTAGGTCTGTTTGTACCTGACTGTAAAGTATAAGAGCACGATTGAATTGTTCTTGCAGCACGAGTATGTCTGCAAGAAGCATTTTCAATTCAGCATTTTGAAATTTGCTTAGTTTTTTATTCTCTAGGTCACTTAAGAGAGTCACAGCGCTTGCAGCTTCACCTGCTTTGAAAGCAAGGAAATTTGCATAATCGAGTTGAAGCATAAAAGTTTCAGCATCTTTACCATAAGTGGTTAAAAGCTCTTGATAGGCTGTTTTTACAGCGGTGAATTCTTGAGCAGTGGCTTTGTCTGCTTCTATTTTAACGAGTAAACTTTGAGCCACATAGCGTGTAGAAATTACTTGAGATTCTTGAACGATGTATTCTAGAATTTCTTGAGCAGCGTCCAGGTCTTTTTCTTCCACTGCTGTCACGGCGAGTTCTTGTAATTCTGTAGTACTTTCTTTGGAACGCACATAGATGGCTTTTTCTTGAATAAAAGCTTTCTTGAAATCTTTTTGCTGAATGAAAAGCCAGCTCAGGAGCTTATTGTATATGGGGTTTTGGTTTTCGCGTAAGCGTAATAACAGTGTTTTTCTCAACAGCTTGTTCCCTTCATTATCGGGATTATCTGTAACATATCTGGAAAAAAGGGCTTGTGCACGACTGCGATAAGCGCCATTACTTTCTATAAGATCTACATACTGCTCAAACATTTCCTCCAGCTTGCCTTGCTGACCATATAAACTTGCGAGTTGCACTTTATAATTTGCCCTAGGGTTTGCTGCCATTCCTTTTTCATAAGCCATAATAGCTTGATCCAGCAAGTTGCGGCGTTCAAATCTGCTTGCTATTTGATAGGTTAACTTAGGAATAGAATCCAGTACTTTTATGGCTTCTTTATAATAAGGCATAGCCAGTGAATCCTTGCCTTGCAGCGTTAAATTATAGCCACGTTCTATGATGAGACTTTTATTATTGCGTGCCAGCTTCTCGGCATGATCTAGTAAGGAATCTACTTGTTGATACTGTTCCAGTTGATGGTTAATATCGATGACTTTAAATAAGACATTAATGTTACGCTTGTTTGTCTCATAGATTTTATTATAAATCTTGAGTGCTTTGCTATATTCACCTTGGTCCATATAATTTTCAGCCAGTCTTGAGTTTTGTGAAAAACCTAAACTACTGCATAGCAGAGTGATGAAAATTATATAATAACGCATAAGTTTAAATATAGGCTATTAATCGATGAGGTCAAAACCGCAATAAGGAATTAAAACTTCTGGGATTTTAATGCCGTTTTCTGTCTGGTAATTTTCTAAAATTCCAGCAAGTATGCGTGGCAGTGCTAGTGAGCTGCCGTTTAAAGTGTGTGCTAGTTCTGTTTTCCCTTCACTATTGCGGAAACGTAGTTTCAAACGATTACTCTGGAAGGTTTTAAAGTTAGAAACGCTACTTACTTCCAGCCATTTTTCTTGAGCGGTACTATAAATTTCAAAATCATAAGTAAGCGTAGAGGTGAAACCAAGATCGCCACCACATAATCTTAAAATACGGTATGGTAATTCAAGCTCTTCAAGAATTTCTTTAATATGAAGTACCATAGCGTCTAGCGCATCATCACTATGATCTGGATGCTCTACACGTAGTATTTCTACTTTATCAAACTGGTGTAAGCGATTTAATCCACGTACATCACTACCATAACTACCAGCCTCACGACGGAAACATGGTGTGTAACCTGTCATGGCTATAGGTAATTCTTTAGCTTCTAATAAATCCCCACGATATAAGTTTGTAATAGGAACCTCAGCAGTAGGGATAAGGTATAGGTCATCTACACCTACATGATACATTTGTCCTTCTTTATCTGGTAATTGCCCAGTTCCATAACCACTCGCTTCATTTACTAGGTGAGGCACTTGCATTTCTTCATAACCAGCGGCTGTGTTTTTATCTAGAAAATAGTTGATAAGTGCGCGCTGTAAACGAGCACCTTTTCTTTTATAAACCGGAAAACCAGCACCAGTTATTTTATTACCTAGTTCAAAATCTATGATATCATAATCTTTAACCAGTTCCCAGTGTGGTTTTGCACTGCTATGAAGTGTAGGGATCACACCATGCTCAGACACTACCTCATTATCTTCATCACTATTACCAGCAGGAACACTTTCTTGAGGTATGTTAGGAATGGTGTAAAGTATGTTTTGTAATTCTTCTACAGCTTTATTTAATTCTTCACTCAGCTGCTTAGATGTTTCTTTTAAATCACCAGTTTGCGCTTTAAGTTCATTAGCTTCTGCTGCTTTACCAGATTTGAATAAATCGCCTATTTCTTTAGAAAGTCTATTGCTCGTGGCAAGAGTTTCATCCAGTTGTGCTTGTAAAGAGCGTCTTTTCTCGTCTACTGAGATAGCGTTTTCTAACAATGGTAGTGCATCAATGTTTCTTTTTTTAAGCGCCTGTGCAAAAGCATCTTTATGCTCGCGTATTGCTGCGATTTGTAGCATGGTAGTGTGTTTTAATTCTAAGCTGGTAAAATTACCATTTATTCCTTGTTCTCATAGAGTGATGACGGTAAAATCCACTCGTGATGTGACCAGTGATTCCATTCTTGTGCAGCAACATCTACTTTCTTATCAGTAAATTGTTGCATAGCACGACCGTTAATACTCACTTTTGCATCTATGTAGACCGCTACATCTTCACCTTCGGCAGCGTGGAACTCTTTTAATTTCTGAGCAAATTGCCACATGAAATCAGGTTTAGTTTTTACTTGATTTGTTTGTTTAGGTGTTAGGTAGTTTTTAAAATTTACTCGTGTGCGGCTGCCTGTTTCTTTATTTTCCACATAAAAATTAGCAAATCCCGCTCTATTGCGCAACATCATGCGCCAGCTCAGTCTGTGACCTTCTTCAGTCCATAGCACATCATCTGGTATGAGCCAGTGGCGCAGCGGTAGGAGCAACATGACCAGTAAAAATCCAGTGTTAACTATAAGTAATGGGTTTTTAAAACTAGGTACTATAACTTCATCACCTTCATAAAAGTTTTTCTTTTTTAAGAAACGCTTGTGAATCATTTTAGGATTAAAAAAGAATACAAGAAACGCCAGTGCTAAATAAGGAAATATCCCTATTTTAAAAATAATCGAGTTGAAAATATGAAAGAAGAAAGACGCTATTACGGCAACCATTCTAGTGCGTTTCCATAATAAAAGAGGCACAATAAATAGGTCAAAGGTTAATCCATAAACCATAATAGCCCAGTGCGCCCATTCATACTGTAATATTTCCCAGTCTCCAGCTCTTATCTTCATTAAATGTTTAGGGAAAGAGGTATCGATCCAGTCTGGATAAAACTTAGCCACGCTAGCATAAGAATAAACGATACATAAAAAGATGATAATAAACCCATAAATCCATCGACTCATGTGTTCTTTGCGTAGCGAGGAATTCCATTTTGCATCTAGAGAAACTGAGCGATGAGCTGGTAAAAATACCATGATGTAATTGAGCAACATCAGTAAGTAATAGTGATTGTTATAAGAGGTTTTTTGGAGTAGATAAACATAAGTCCAGGCTATAGCATAAAATAGCATAGCCATACGGTATTTAAAACCTACCATAACCATTAAACCAGCTATACCCATGAGTGCAAATAGCCCATACATTAATGGCGCTGGTAATGGTTCTAAAAATTCAAAACCTATAAATGTAAAAGTAAATTTAGGTTCTAAAAAGTGCTTGTTTACCGCACCTAAAGCAATATGTCCAAAAGCCTCACAAGCTAATAGAAACCCAAAAAACATGCGGAATAATACCAGCGCAGAGTTATCTACCTGTTTAAAAAGCCATTTATTCCATTTGCTGTGCATAAGACCTAGTGTTTTCTTCGTCCTTTTTCATTGCAGCTTTTAACTCTTCCATAGAATTAAATTTAAGCTCATCTCTCAATCGTTTATGGAAATCTAGTTGCATAGTATGATCATATAAATCACCACTATAATCGATATAAAAAGTTTCAATAGTTTTCTTGTTGCCTTGGGAAATTGTTGGGTTAACACCTATGTTAGTCATTCCATAATACCTCTTCCCGTTGATTAAACTACTGGTAATATAAACGCCATTTTTAGGTAAAAGTTTATAATTCTCGGCGATTTTAAGATTTGCTGTAGGATAATTTATAGTGCGACCTATCGCTTTTCCTTGCTCGATGATTCCTTGAACACTAAATGGACGGTTAAGATAATTGTGAGCCGTTTCCATCTCACCTACCTCAATAGCCTGCCTTATTTTAGTGCTGCTTACCGTTACCTCTTCTACATCTTTTTTAGAAATCTGGACGACTTTAAAATTAAACTCTTTTCCATATTCCTCCAGTTCATTAATACTAGCGGCTCGATTCCTGCCAAAACGATGGTCATACCCTATCACCACCACAGCAGCTTTTAACTGATCTACGAGAATATTTTTTACATAATCATGGGCACTTGTGCGAGCAAATTCTAGAGAAAAAGGATGTGTTATAATATTTTCTATACCATTTGCAGTAACTAATTGCTGGCGTTCTTCAATAGTGTTGATCAGTTTTAGATCACTATCAGGTTGCAATACCATTCTAGGATGCGGGAAAAAGGTTAACAGAACGCTTGTCAAGGATTTTTCTTTGGCAATTTCTGTAACTCGATGTAATATTTTCTGGTGTCCATGGTGTACACCATCAAAAGTCCCTATGGTTATTACCGCAGCTTTTTGAGCTTCATAAGAAGCAATGTTATCAAATGTTTTCAATGGAATATAGCCCTTTTATACTATTTGCAAAATAAAATATTCTCTACGAATTGCGTTAAAAAACACAAGCTTTCTATAAATATTTGTGCATACCACAATCATGGAGTATTTTGTACCCATATAATTTCTTATGAGACATTTATTGATAGTGGTTTTGTTGTTGAATTTCGCTTTCGCGAAAGCGCAAAATTACTGGCTGCCAGTCGAGCAACAACCTACTGAAGATTTAGAAAATCGTCGTTTTATTCCAGAAGATTTTTCAATCTATAATCTAGATTTAAGTGGATTACAGCAAGCGGTAGCAATGGCACCTAAAAGATTTACGGTAAACACTTCTTCTGTAATACTTACCATGCCTAGTGCTCAAGGAAGTTTAAAAGATTTTGAAGTTTTTGAAACAGTCATGATGGAGCCAGCGCTCTATACAAAATATGCGCAGATCAGGACTTATATAGGTGTAGCGTTAAATGATCGTGCAAATGTGATACGTTTTTCTATCACACCACATGGATTTCATAATATAGAATTTGTTCCTGGAGAACCTACGGTTTACACAGAGCCATTTACTCTAGATCATACTACCTACATAGTCTATGATCGTTCTTCACTGCCAGAAATTAAAGAAAACTATGAATGCCTTACAGATGAAGAGGCGTTTAATTCATTAAATAATAATGTAAAAAATCTTATTCCTAAAGCCGCAGATGATAGCTCACTTAGAACTTACCGTATCGCTATTTCATGTAATGCAGAGTATGGAAACATCTTTGCAGGTAATGGAACAGACGCTCAAAAAAGAGCTAATATACTGGCGCAGCAAGTGATTACCATGAATCGTGTGAATGGAGTTTTTGAACGCGATCTTGCGATTAATATGATCTTTGTAGCAAATAATGATGTGTTGCTTTACTTCGGTGATACCTTTTTAGACCCATATGACACTGATTTTAATGGTCGTACCCAGGATTTAATAGATGGGAATTTATCTGCGCAGGGTTTTCCAGGAATAGGAAATGGCTTTTATGACATAGGACACAATTTTAATACTTCGGGTGGAGGAAACGCAGGCTGTATAGGTTGTGTGTGTTCTAGCGGTCAGAAGGGTAGCGGTATGACTGGGCAAGCAAATCCTACAGGTGATCCATTTGATATCGATTATGTGGCACATGAAATAGGTCACCAGTTTGGCGGTTTTCACTCCATGGCGTCTGGCAACTGTAGAAGTGGTAGTGGGCAAACAGAGGTAGAACCTGGTAGCGGTAGTACTATTATGGCTTATGCCGGAATTTGCGCGCCTAATGTTCAAAATAATTCTAATGATTACTTCCACTATGTAAACATAAGAGATATACTGGCCAATGTCAAAACAGGAACCTCTAGCTCTTGTGCTGCTGTCACTAATGTTTCTTTAACCGCTCCTATCGCAAATACTGGAGCTGACTATACTATACCCTATGGTACTGCCTTTGTATTAACAGGTACTGCTACTAATCTAGGAACAGAAACAGTAACCTATAACTGGGAACAAAACGATCCAGAAAATCCTAATAGTATTCTAGGTCCTGACCCTATGAGAGTTCAAGGTCCTATGTATAGATCCAGACCATCATCTACAGTTCCTACACGCTATTTTCCAGAGCTAAGTCAGGTTATTCAAGGTAATCTAACACCACAATTTGAGATGACTCCATCTGTAGCTCGTGATATGGAGTTTGCTTTTACAGCGCGCAAGTACAATATGAATATAGGACAGAATGATTCTGATCTTATGAATATAACCGTAGATGGAAATACGGGACCATTTGAAGTAATAAGTCAAGATGCTAATGTAAGTTATAACACCGGAGAAGCTGCGGTAATTAATTGGAATGTTGCAGGAACAGATCTTACTCCTATTAATACTAGTACGGTAGATATTTTAATGTCTACAGATGGTGGTGTTACATTTTCCACTATAATCGCTAGTGCTGTTCCTAATGATGGAAGCGAAACAGTTATTATACCTACAGTTCCCGCTACTACTCAAGCACGTTTCATGGTGCGAGCAAATGGGAATGTTTATTATGCTGTTAACGCTGCTGATTTTACCATAACTAATGATGATTTTTCTCTTAGTTCTACTGAGTTAGTTAAAGAGGTTTGCTTACCTAATAATGCAGTTTATAATTTTACTTACACAACTTTTAATGGCTTTAATGCGCCCACGACACTTTCTTTAACAGGTGCTCCAGCAGGGGTAAATGTTACCATATCGCCGTCCACAGTAACCAGTGATAACACTCCAGTTACTATTACCATCAGTGGATTAACGACAGCCATGATAGGTAGTTATACATTATCATTTGAAGGAATAGGAGGAACGACTACTCGTTCCACAGGTTTAACGCTTAATGTACTTGATACTAATCTCGCAGCAACAACCTTAGTTCTACCACTCGATAATGAGGTAGATGTTGCGCTGTCTCCATTGCTAGAATGGAATACAGTCACAGGAGCACAAGAGTATACTATAGAAATAGCAGCAGATAGCAGTTTTACTAATATTATAGAAACGGCAACTATTACAGGAAATGCCTATACAGTTTCTATCACTCTTGATGAAGATACCGTTTATTACTGGCGTGTTCAAAGCAGTAATGCTTGTGGAGTCTCAAATTTTAGTAATACACGTAGTTTTAGAACCTCAAATATTATTTGTTTCAACGAAGCAGCAAATGCAGTTCCAGCTATTATAAGTGATGGTCCACCATCATCTCAGGATTCCATTATCACTATAACTAGTGATGTGGTTATTAATGACATCGTGTTGAATATAGATATTTCTCACACATGGATGAGTGATTTAGATATTTATTTAACCAGTCCATTGGGAACTCAAATTACAATAGTAGAGGATCGATGTGGTTTTAGAAATGACATGTTAGCTACTTTTTCTGATGATGGTGCAGCAATAAATTGCTCTGGTAGCGCTCCTACTATTAATGGAACTGTTTTACCAGTGGATATGCTTTCTGCCTTTATAGGCGAAAGTTCCATAGGGAACTGGACACTTACCGTAGCAGATGATACTAATAACGATGGAGGAACCCTGAACGCTTGGTCTTTAGATATTTGTGGAGTGCAAACACTTGCAAACACTGAAATGTACTCCAGCCAGATTGCGCTTTATCCTAATCCTGCTAGTGATTTGGTG
Source organism: Nonlabens sp. (assembly GCF_965660805.1). Lineage (GTDB taxonomy): Bacteria > Bacteroidota > Bacteroidia > Flavobacteriales > Flavobacteriaceae > Nonlabens. The sequence continues at coordinate 34,940 of NZ_CBFIBE010000021.1, forward strand.
CAATTAGATTTAGGTAATCTCGCTTTCGCGAAAGCAGAATTACAAGTCTATGATTTGTTAGGAAAGTTCATTATGTCTCAAAATATAGAGACGGCACAATCTAACATTGCTGTTCAGGATTGGGCTAGTGGAGTTTATTTAATGAAGATTGAGATAGATGGTCAAAGTTTGATAAAAAAGTTTATCAAGAACTAGTACCCATTTGATTTTTTAGACCAATTTATGTTTCTAATGCGGTATTCTTAATTTGAATTATAGGCGAAAAAGAAACGAATTATATGCGACATTAGGAATGTAAATTTTTATTATATCGGCATTTTATAATTAAGATATACAGATACAAGATAGTATAATTATTTACCGTTAAACTGATTCATAGTATTTGCTAGACCGGCATGTGTAAAAGAAAGACAGGCTTGAGCAGCTTTATCGAGACGCTCAGGTAATGCTTTTTGTTCCTCAGTATTCCATTCTCCTAATACATAATCTACTTGACGGCCTTTTGAAAACTCATCTGAGATCCCAAAACGGAGTCGTGGATAATTAGGTGTGTTAAGTTTTATTTGTGTGTCTTTAAGTCCATTATGACCTCCATCGCTGCCTTTGGCTTTCATGCGCAAGGTACCAAAGGGCAAGTTTAAATCATCTGTGACTACTAAGATTTGTTCCTTAGGAACGGACTCTTGGTTCATGTAGTACTTAATGGCTTTACCGCTAAGGTTCATGTAAGTACTAGGTTTGAGTAATGTGATTTTTTTACCTTTATGTGTAATGGTTGCGACATCTCCTAAAGTTAGGGTTTCAAAAGTTACTTGTTTTTCTTTTGCAATTTCATCTAGAATTTTAAAACCTATGTTATGGCGAGTTTCTAAATATTTCTCACCTATGTTTCCTAGTCCTATAATTAGGAATTTTTTCATCTTTTAATTCTTTTAAGTATCATACCCATTAATTATTCCTTTTGGTATAATGGCCACAATCATGTGGCAAAGCTATAAAAAAAGCCACAAGAAAATATCTTGTGGCTTGTAAGACTTATGAGTATGTGATGTTACTCAGCAGCAGGCGCATCTGCAGCAGGTGCATCAGCTCCTTCTTCTTCTTCTTCCTCATCATCAACGATTGCAGTACGAGAAGTTTTAATCATTACTACTACGACACTATCTGGGTGCATGATTTCATACTCAGGCACTCGCAAGTCGCGTACATATTTTTTATTTCCTATTTTCATAGGAGAGATATCTACTTTAATAAAGTCAGGAAGGTTAGCAGGAAGTGCTTTTACTTTTAAGCGTCTGTTGTTTTTTCTTAAAACACCACCGTTAAGTACACCTCGTGAGGTTCCTTCAGTTATTACTGGAACCTCCATGGTAACTGGCTTGTCATCAAAAATTTGATAAAAGTCAGCATGTAAAAGCTGCTCTTTTACTGGGTGCCATTGCATATCTTGAGCGATAGCTGGGTACTGCCCATCCTTACCTAAGTCGATTACAACTGTCATTGCGTCTGACGTGTAGACTAAATTTTTAAATGCTTTTTCTTCTGCTTGAAAATGCACTGGTTCGTCTCCTCCGTAAATTACGCAAGGAACCAATCCAGCATTACGTAGGGCTTTAGTTGCCTTTTTGCCCACGCTTTCTCTTTTAGATCCGTTGATCGTGATTGATTTCATTTGTTGTATATTAATTAATTATTGAAATTACATGATAAAATTAGAACTGATCGACTCATTATTTTGGACACTTTTCATAACCTCTGCAAATAATGAAGCACAAGTTAAGACTCTTATTTTCTCACTAGTTTTTCTTAGTGGAATAGAGTCTGTTACGATCAATTCTTCAAGTTGAGAATTTTCTATTCTCTCATAAGCTGTACCTGATAAAATAGCATGTGTACAAATCGCTCTTACACTTTTTGCACCACGTTCCATCATCACGTCAGCAGCTTTAGTTAATGTTCCTGCGGTGTCCACCATGTCATCTACAAGAACTACATTTTTTCCTGTTACATCACCTATAAGTTCCATGTGAGAAATCACATTTGCTTTTTGGCGTTGCTTGTAACATACTACTACGTCGCTCTCTAGTGTTTTTGCATAAGCATAAGCTCGTTTAGAACCACCCATATCTGGAGATGCAATAGTAAGGTCACTTAAATTCAGGCTCTTTAAATAAGGAATGAAAAGTGCGCTACCAAAAAGATGGTCCACTGGCTTTTCAAAAAATCCTTGAATCTGGTCTGCGTGTAAATCCATGGTAATGATGCGTGTTGCACCAGCACTTTCTAGAATCTTTGCAATCATTTTTGCACCTATAGGGACACGAGGTTTGTCTTTACGATCCTGACGTGCCCAACCAAAGTAAGGTATAACAGCCGTAATATGTCTCGCACTCGCACGCTTTGCAGCGTCCAGCATTAATAATAACTCCATTAAGTTATCACTACTAGGGTGCGTAGAACCTATGATAAAAATACGACGACCACGTATAGACTCTTCAAAAGAAGGTTGAAATTCTCCATCACTAAATGTAGAGAAATTTACTTGACCTAGTGATGCTCCATACTGCTCAGCTACTGCTTTTGCAAGATCCATACTTTGTCTACAACCGAATAGTTTTGCTTCTGTCATCGTGTTAGTCATCATAAAATGATTTAGACTCCTGATTTTAAGGCTGCAAATGTACAGATATTTTTATTCTTGTCCCTTAAAAATCAATCTAAATTAGGTGTATGATTTAAAATAATATGTACTTTTGCAGTCCAATTTTTATTGCCTCAGTGGTGGAATTG
>NZ_CBFIBE010000022.1:0-36193 GCF_965660805.1 Nonlabens sp.
TACCTTTCAGACAGATATCCTTACTGAAGAAACCAGACTTGCTGGAGAAATACAAGCAAATCTTGAAGTAATGCTCAAAGGTATTACTGATGCAGATTTTATTGTCAAAATCATAGACGTCTATCCAGATGATATGAAAAATGAGGAGCACACACCAGAACACGTAACTCTAGCTGGATATCAACAACTCGTGCGTGCTGAAACTTTTAGAGGCCGCTTTAGAAATGACTTCTCAAAACCAGAACCGTTTAAAGAAGGAAAGAAAACTGAAGTGAACTTCCCACTACAAGATGTGTTGCATACATTTAAAAAGGGACATCGCATCATGATTCAAATACATAGCACTTGGTTCCCATACATAGACCGCAATCCACAGAAATATGTAGATAACATATTTGAGGCAAGTAAAGGTGACTTCACCACAGGACAGGTGACTATTACTGGAGCAAGCACAGTGCGTGTAGGCGATTATAATGGAATTGAAGAGCAATTACCACAACTAGGTGAATAATGAGAACTGTAAAAGACATTTTTACAGATAATGAAGATTTACTGCAAGAGCCGCCCATCCAGCAACTGGTTAATGAGTATGAACAGGTATGTGATGAATTAATAGATCACAAGCAAGTTAGTGAGTTTTCAAAAGAAAAGGAACTGAAGGAGCTCACACGGCAAATTTTAAATTCTATTAAAATAGAGCTGCAACGTGATGAAAACGCGATACGTTTTCAAGAAACAGATCGCGTGGATTTTAAAACTGCAGTTACAAATTTAAAATCTTACATACACCAGTACTGTAAGGATTATAGTATTTATTTGTAATACCAAAAGGAATAATTAAATAGTCTAAAGATTTTTAATTTAAATTTTAGAGTGTGAGGCAAAAAACACAGGCATAGCATTAGCTACGGTGAGTAATTTTAACGCAGCAATCTGGAATTTAAACAGAAATATTGGACTATTTAATTGTTGTTTTTGGTATAATACCAATTGCTATAAGTAATAAGAGAAAATAAATCAGGTTTATATAAAAAAAGCCCTTTCAATTTGAAAGGGCTTTTGAATACAAAAAAATATGACTTTAATTACTGTACAACTCTTACGTTTACAGCATTCATTCCTTTTTTTCCTTCTTTTTCTTCATACTCAACTTTGTCACCTTCTCTTACCTCATCGATAAGTCCAGTTACGTGTACGAAGCAGTCGTTTTCTGTGCCATCTTCAACGATAAATCCAAATCCTTTAGACTCATTGAAAAATTTTACGGTACCTTGTTTCATTGTAAAAAATATAATAATTAATAGACTACAAAGTTATATGGAATATCTATTCTAAGTGATTAATTATCAGTTTATTTTATTTTTTCAGCATTTACAGGGTTTGTGAGCTTACTTAGGTGCTCCTTTTAAGTAGATATGACTGCCTTTTACTGCGCGATCATACATGATTTTACTGCCTGCAACGGCGACATTTAGACTTTTAGGAGTATTGAACTTTACGAGATGATGTGATCTATGGATCGCCTCATTAGTAAGTCCATGGTCCTCAGCGCCTAATAAATAAACACAGTTACGAGGATGTTTAAAGTTTGCGAGTTCTGTCGCTTTTTCATCAAGCTCTATTCCTATGATCATAGCACCTTTAGGTAAATGAGTATAAAACTCTTCAAAGGTTTTATAGTGGAAATAGGGTATTGCTTTTACAATATCATGAGTGTCACAAGCTTGCTTTGCATAACGATGACCTATGGTAAAAATAAAGCTCGCACCAAAATTTTGTGCACTACGCCATAAAACACCCAGATTTTCTGGAGTTTTCCCGTGCTGAATTCCTATCCCAAAATATCCAGGTTCTAATGGATCTAATTTCATTTTTATAAAGTCTTTTGAGTTGCTTCCAGCAATATCATCGCTAGGCGCAGTTTTCCATAACTGTACCTTTCATTAAAATGTTCAAAAATAGGTTTAAGTGCACCTTCTTTTTGATAGTTATTATACTGGCTCTCTATTTCTTTTAACTCTTCTGGTGTGATTTGTGCTTTTATATCTACATCTTGATGGCTCGCATATCGTTTCCCTAAATGAGCAAGAATAGTATCTGCTTTGAGTTCTCTTATTTGAGCTATTTCATCTATAGTTTTTCCATCCCAGTACATTTGTATACTTTCAAGAACCGTATCTTTTTTAGGGCCTGTTTTTTTCTTTTTAGGCTTAGGAAGTTCTAGTCGATAAACAAAATCACCTTCACGCATCAGTTTAAAACCTTCAGTAAGCTTTAAGAAGCTTGCTCCATAGTTTTCTAGTTTGTGTTTTCCTACTCCAGTGATATCTTCAAACTCATCAGAGGTTAGAGGTATTCTACTCGCTATATCTTTTAAGGTAGTATCACTAAAAACCATGTAAGGAGCTAGATTTTCTTTACTAGCTATTTGGGTTCTCAACTTGCGCAATCCAGCATAGAGCTCTTTGTTAATAGTGCTAGGTAGTGCTTCTTGAGTGGCTTGAGCATTACGGGCAGCAAGTTCCTCAGGTTTAGGGATTACAGCGAGTTGAACCGGTTGTTTTTCAAATAATACCGCATGTGCCTGTGGTGTTAATTTGAGTTTGTTAAATTCATGAAAAGCTATTTCTAGCAATCCTTGATTGATCATTTGAATAATATATTGCTGCCAGTTGCTCCAGGAGATGTCACGTCCAGCACCATAGGTTTTTATACTATTAAAACCACTATCTAAAACTGTAGAGTTTTGTGCGCCGCGCAATACATCGATCAGTAAATTAAGTGATGCGTTTTCCTTCATTCTATAAACGGCACTTAGGGCTTTTTGAGCGATTAAGGTGGCGTTAAAAAAGTCTGGTTTATTCAAGCATACATCGCAATTACCGCAATCTTTTTCTAGATATTCATTAAAATAAGATAAAAGCATGCGACGGCGACAGGTTAGTGCCTCAGCAAACTGTTTCATGCGCTCCAGTTTAGCAATTTGCACCTCGCTGTTACCACTACCTTCAGCAAAATTGCGCAGTTGAATTACATCAGCATAGCTATGGAAAAGAAGCGCTTGAGAATCGATTCCATCACGCCCAGCACGCCCTATTTCTTGATAGTATCCTTCTATGTTTTTAGGCATGTTATAATGAATCACAAACCGCACGTTAGATTTGTCTATTCCCATCCCAAAGGCTATGGTCGCACATACTATTTTTATTTCGTCTTTAATGAATTGTTCTTGTACGCTTTCGCGAAAGCTATGTTCCAATCCAGCATGGTAAGCGGCAACAGAGTATCCCTGACTGGCGAGCTTTTCTGCCAGTTTTTCACAGGATTTCCTACTCAAGCAGTAAATAATACCAGATTCTTCCTTGTACTTTTTAAGAAACTGTCGCACCTGAGCCAGTCTATTATTACCAGGTCGTACTTCTAGTGTCAAGTTAGGCCTGTCAAAGGAAGCTACATATTCCTGTGCATGGGAAATGGTGAGTTGTGCTTTAATATCTGCTCGAGTGGCACGGTCTGCGGTGGCAGTAAGCGCTATCATGCTAGCTTGTGGGAAGGATTTTTTAAGATAAGCCAGTTGCGTGTATGCTGGTCTAAAATCATGTCCCCATGTAGAGATACAGTGCGCCTCATCTACGGCGATAAGGGAAATATCATTAGGTTGTAAGTGGTTTAATAACAGTTGTATGCTCTCTGGTGCGACATAGAGTAGTTTAAGTTTTTTTGCCTTTAAAAGATCCAGCATTTCTTGCTGCTCTGTGCCTACTTGTGAACTGTTAAAATAGGCTGCGGTGATCCCATTTGCTCTAAGCGCATCTACTTGATCTTTCATTAAGGCGATCAGAGGTGAGATGACCAGTGTGATTCCATCCAGTATTAATGATGGTAACTGAAAACACATAGATTTCCCTCCACCAGTAGGCATGACGACCATGAGGTCTTTCTTGCTTAATACGTCGTCTATGATTTGTTCTTGAAGCGGTCTAAAACTATCATAACCGAAATGCTTTTTAAGTAAGTCGTGTTTATTCATCTTAAATTAGTTTGTATGGCGTGTAAATGCTTTAAAGAAGTCAAATTTATTCTATTTTAGTCTTTCATACAATTGAAGCATACCTACCATGAAGATTTTCCTAATGATACTTTCTATGTTTTTTACGGTTTTGAGCCATGCACAGGCTCTAAACGATTATAAATATGTCATCGTTGATAATCAATATGAGTTCCAGAATGTGGCAAATGAATACCGTTTAAATGAAATGATGGTTTTTGAAATTAATAAAAGAGGTCTTGAGGCTTTTACTAACACAAGTGTTTTACCTAAAAACCTAAACGTAGGTACATGTAACGCCCTAGGCTTGAAAGTGATTACTAGTAAGGGCTTGCGTATTAAAATGCTGTTTGAGTTTGTGAATTGTGATGGGGAAACTGTATTCACAACTAAAGAAGGAATAGGACGTACTAAGGATTTTGAAAAGGCTTATCGAGAAGCAGTAAGAGATGCGATGAGCTCTCTGGATGAGTTTAATTATGTTTATAAAAAGCCTGCGGCTATAGAACCTCAAACTATTCTGTCACAACCTATAAATCCAAGTCCTGATGTCCCTGCTCAAGTATTAAGTGGAACACCTAGCCATGCTGGCTCTAAAGAGAAAAAGGATGAACTGAAAGTTGATGTGTCACCAGAACCAGAGTTTGTAGAGCTAGTTATAGATGATACCTACCTTACTCATTCTAAAGAATACAAAATCCAATCTGTAGATCTAGGATTCAATATCTATAAAAACAACAGCCTTATCGGAACTCTTAAAAAGAGTCAATCAGGTTGTTATCTTGTAGTTACAACAGAGTTTATAGGAATAGGGTATGAAAAAGATAGTGATATAATTATAGAATATGATAAAAACGGAACGCAGTTTTTAGTATTCAAAAAGGCTGAATGATCTATAATTCAACTTTTCTAAAAACAGACTTAGCCGTACATTTATAAAGAAATATATAAATTAAACGTGCTTTCCTATCTCAAAACCATGTTTTCCTAAATAGTGCTCGCCACTATCTATAGCATCTTTTTCTAAGGTAGTTCCCATAGAATCATTCCATCTATTTAAGTAGCCAAATAGTGATATCACACCTAGCATTTCTACAATCTCACCTTCATTCCAGTGCTGGTGTAATCTGGTTTCAATTTCTTCATTTACAGTATTAGGAACTTGACTTGCCGCTAGAGAGAAATCTAGAGCTGCTCGTTCAGCATCACTAAAAGCTGTATGTGTGCGGTAATCCCAAATATTATCGAGCTGTTCTTGATTTGCACCATAACGCTCTGCAGCTCTTATAGCATGCGCTTGACAGTATCTACATCCTGTTGCATTACTAGAAACCCAAGCAATCATTCTTTTAAGTGCGCTCGTGACTCGACCTTCATTTGCCATAACGGCTTTATTTAAGTTGATAAAAGCTTTAGAAATGGCTGGTCTGTGCTGCATGGTTAGTACAGAATTAGGACAAAAACCTAGAGTTTCATTAAAAAAGGCAGCAAGATCTGCTGTTTCTGGATCGTGAGAGGCATCTAGTGGTCTGATTAACGGCATGTATTTTCTTTAGAATAAAAATATACAATTTTAAGCGTACTCTTTTATTCAATCTTACTTCCTTTTAATAAATTTGATCACTGAGTTATTAAGTTGTTGAATTATTTGTTATGAAAGAGAAGATACTAAATCCTTTACGGTTCATGGTTTTATTATGTATAACCATAGGGAATGCGCAAAACAGCGTTTCATTTGAACAGCAACACAGTTATTATATCAATGGAGGATCTTTAATTTATGGAAATAATATTTTAAGTAAACACGAGGAGAAACCATTTCATACCGCAAATGGAATCAATGATAATACTAAAATGACTTATGTAGACATAGATAAGGATCCGACCACTTTTTCTTCTAGTGCGGTACAAATAGATGTTCCTGAAAATTCTACCATTATTAATGCTACTTTATACTGGGCAGGTACTTATCCTGGAGCAACTGGTAAAAAGAAAAGAAAAGGGAAAAAGCTTGATTATGTAATCGTAGATGAGGTAGATCAAGATATCTCAAAAGTGAGGATTAAAATAAATAAAGGTGAATATAGAGATGTTTCTGGACAAGTAATTTTTAATGCCTCAAACGCTACTGATGAAGTATTGATTTCTAATAAACCCTATGTCTGTAAAGCCGATGTTACGGAACTCATGGCTAGTGATGCACTCCTGGATAAGGTAACCGTTGCAAATGTGCCAGCTGCTTTAGGATACATAAATGGTGGTAGTACCGCAGGCTGGTTACTTTTTATAGCTTATGAAAATCCTAATAGTCTTCCTCATTTTATTACCTTATATGATGGTTTTGAATTTGTAAAAGACCAGAAGGTTGCTATAAGTATTAAGGACTTTAAGTCTGCACAAGTTAATGATGTGTCTTCAAGAATTACTATAGCTGCAATGGATGGCGATAGCCCACTTAAAAGAGATAATGTGCAAATTTATAATCCTAAATCTAGAAAAAGCGCCTTTCTATCTTCTAGCACAAGATCTCAAACTAATTTCTTTAACAGCAGCATAGATGAAAATAAAGAAGCAAAGGAGAAAAGATTTCCATACAGTAGAAATACCTTAGGTTTTGATATTGCACAGGTAAATGTTACAGATAAAAAAGGACTTGTGCTACCTAAGAATACAGAGAATATTGAAATACAATATGCCACTAAGGCCGATAGTTTTTATGTGTTCTTTACGGCTTTTCAAACGCAAATTGATCAAGAGTTTTTAGAGCAAAAGGATCGGGAGAAAAACGCTCAATTAGTCGTGAAACCTGTAGTGGATCGACCTGTTAATGTTTCTCAAGTCACCACTGAAACACCTCAAGTAGATGAACTGAACCCAAAAGTTGAAAAAGCCGTTCAAAAAGATATAGTAAATGAAACTCCTGTAAAACAGCCTGCCGTTAAAGAAGAAGTTGTGGTTAAAGAAAATACTGAAAAGGTATCTGAAAATAAAGTGGTAACATTTGAAGAGACTGACACATCTTCTATCAGGTATTACATTATAACAAATGTGTTTTCTAATAGCGATAATGCTATTAAATGGATGCAGGTACTAGAACGTGAGGGGTTTTATCCAGACTCCTTCATTCATCCTGAGAACGGTTTAGAATATGTCTTTATCGCTTCTAGCGAAAGTGCGTTTTTGCTTAGAGACGCATTAGATAAAGCTAGAGAAAATCCCTTGCTTAAAAAGGCATGGGTTAAAAAAATGGAGTAATATTGCTCTATGCGCTGGACCTTAAAACCATCACCTGATTTAAAAAAACAAGAGCAACTGGCTCAAGAACTCGGTATAGACCCTTTTCTTGCTGGGTTACTCGTGCAGCGTGGTATAGACGCTTTTGCGAAAGCGAAGTCCTTTTTCAGACCTGATTTAAATGAACTACATGATCCATTCTTAATGAAAGATATGGACCTGGCTGTAAAACGTATCCAAGAAGCGATAGGAAATAATGAAAATATCCTTGTTTATGGTGATTATGATGTGGACGGCACGACCAGCGTGGCACTCATGTCTACCTTTTTGCTTAGTTTTTATGACCGTGTAGCGACTTATATTCCAGATCGTTATGAAGAAGGTTATGGAGTGAGCTTTCAAGGAATAGACTTTGCTGCTGATAATGATTTCTCGCTCATCATAGCCCTAGATTGTGGTGTTAAAGCGATTGATAAAGTAGATTATGCAGCTCAAAAAAACATAGATTTTATTATTTGTGATCATCACAGACCTGGGAAACATTTACCAGCGGCTGTCGCGGTACTTGATCCTAAACGTCCAGATTGTGATTATCCTTTTGACGAGTTATGTGGTTGTGGTGTAGGGTTTAAATTATGTCAAGCACTGGTAGAGGTAAATGATTGGGATTTTGAAATACTGATTCCATATCTAGACCTGGTCGCAACAGCCATAGGTGCAGACATAGTTCCTATCATAGGCGAAAATAGAATTCTAGCTTACCACGGTTTAAACGTTATAAATACCAGTCCGCGTGCTGGTTTTAAGGCCATTATTCATCAATTAAAGAAAGATGTCCTTACCATTACTGATGTAGTTTTTATTATCGCTCCACGCATTAACGCCGCTGGTAGAATGAAACACGCCTTACACGCGGTAGAATTAATGGTTACTGAGGATTTTGAAGAGGCACAACGTATAGCTATAGAAATAGAAGCTTTTAACGCAGATCGCCGTGAGGCAGATTCTTCTATAACCATGGAAGCTAAGGAGTTAATCGTTGCTAGTAAAGAAGAGGATCGCTTTACAACTGTTGTATATCATGAAAGCTGGCACAAAGGCGTGATAGGAATTGTAGCCTCTCGATTAATAGAAGCCTATTATAGACCTACTTTAGTATTTACTAAAAGTGGTGATTATCTAGCAGCCAGTGCGCGCAGTGTTTCTGGATTTGATGTGTATAATGCGCTCGAGCAATGTTCAGAATTTATAGAGCAATTTGGCGGTCATAAATATGCAGCTGGTTTAACTATAAAACCAGAGAATTATGAAAAATTAAAAAACAGATTTGAAGAAGTAGTTTGCGCAACCATTGAAAACCAGCACTTGACACCAGAGATTAAGATAGATGCTGTTTTACCTCTTGAGGCTATTACACCTAAGTTTTACCGCATTTTAAAGCAAATGGCGCCTTATGGTCCGGGAAATATGCGACCGGTTTTTATGACTGAAAAAGTACTCGATACCGGTTATGGAAAATGTGTAGGTAAAACCGAAGACCACCTTAAAATAAAAGTGGTAAAAAAGCAAAAAGATCGCAATGGTATAGACGCCATAGGTTTTAATCTAGGGAGTAAAAGTGAACTCGTAAAGGAAGGTAATCCATTTGATATAGCCTATACCGTTAATGAAAATGAATGGAATGGAAATGTGAGTTTACAACTTGTATTAAAAGATTTAAAAGACTAAAATTCTATAATTTGTTTTAAATCATCTAGTCGCAATGGTTTTACATGCAAACTAAGAACTGCTTTTGTGTTTTGGAACCTTTTTATGTCTTGAGCATCATACTGTTCACTACTCATGTGAAACTTAAGACTTTTATTCAGTTTTGACATTTGTGACACAAGGCTCCAGCCATCTACAGCTTTTGTTTTATTTTCTGTAATTATATGAATAGAGCTATTTGAATCTAGGCCTTTTAGGGTGTTTAGTTGATCTATAGCTTCCTCATTATTAGAGAAAATGAAAACATCATTAGACAACTCATTAATTTCTAACATAGTTTTTAAGACATAACAATCTATAGGGTTATCGTCGATGATCCAGATTTGTGGTGGTAACATAAGACTATCTTTAGAAGAGATAAATCTCATATTATTATGATTGGTTTAATAAATAACAGTTTGAAAACGAATTTAATACGTTTAAAAGATGATTTTCTCGATAAAATGATGGGAAAACGAGCCTTTAATTTTAGGATAAGCTCATGTTATGAATTTTAGGTATTAGAATTTTACTAATTTAAAATCTTCTCCATCAAACACACCATAGGTATAATCACTGATCCAGTCACCTAAATTGAAATAAGTAGATTGCTCATTTAGTTTTATTTCCATGGGCATGTGCCTGTGGCCAAAAATAAAAAAGTCATAGTGCTCTTGCTCCAGTTTACGTTTTGCATATTGAGCCAGCCACTCGTTTTCTTCACCTAAGAATTTAGCATCTTCCTCACCTGAAATAAGCTTGTTTTTAACAGATAAGTACCTGGCGATTCCTATTCCTATATCGGGATGTAGCCATTTAAAACACCACTGAAAGAAAGGACTTGTAAAAACCTTCTTCATGCGTTTATATCCTTTATCTCCAGGACCTTTTCCATCGCCATGGCCTATAAAGAATTTTTTATCATTGAACTCAAATGTTTGAGGTTTATGAAAAACGGGAATACCGAGCTCTTCTTCAAAGTAACCAAACATCCACAAGTCATGGTTCCCTACAAAAAAATAAATAGGAATACCGCTATCGGCGATCTCAGCAAGTTTGCCTAGAACGCGCACTTGGTTTTTAGGTACGACATGTTTGTACTCAAACCAGAAATCAAATAAATCTCCCAGTAAAAAAATAGCTGCCGCGTCTTTCTTTACGGTATCTAGCCAGTCTAGAAATTTACGTTCTCTAGGCTTGCTTAACTCCTGGGTAGGAGCACCTAAATGATTATCGCTTGAAAAATAGACCTTCTTGCCTTGTGGAATTTGCATGTGGACAAAGATAGTATTCTTAACAGTATTAAACATCTTGAACTAACAGCCTCTTAACTTCTTCTTATATTTACTAGGTTTGCCGGTGCTTGTTAAATTTACTTTCATAGATTTTTATGATGAAAATGATCAGCCTAGAGGAGGAACGTTTACTACATATGCTGTAAGCTCACAAATCAAACTTTAAATGGATCGCAACGCTTATCTATCTTATTAAGAAACCTTGTAAATATTGAAAAATCTAACTCATGAGAACTATTGCTATAGGAGACATACATGGAGGTTTTAAAGCCCTAAAACAACTCATTGAAAAAATAAAACTAAGAGATGACGACCAGCTCATTTTTCTAGGTGATTATATAGATGGCTGGTCAGAAAGTTATGAGGTTATCGATTTTCTAATTTCGCTTTCGCGAAAGCGTCTTGAAAACAACCTCACTGCACCCATTTATCTAAGAGGTAACCACGATGAGCTTTTCCTCAATTATTTAACTACCAAAGAACAAAACGATATGTGGTTGTTCCATGGAGGACAAAGCACTATCAATAGTTATAAAAACAGGTCTGAAGCAGAATTTCAAAAACACTTAGATTTCTTTAAAAACGGTTTAAGGAATTACCATATCGATAATAATAACAACGGTTTTTTTCATGCAGGATTTCACAATCTTAAAGGTCCAGAATACGAGTATTATGATAACATGCCATACTGGGACCGTACATTATGGGAACTTGCACTATGTCTAGACCCAAATTTAACTCCAGATAACGATCGGTATCCTAATAGATTAAAACTGTATAAAGAGATATTTATAGGTCACACACCTACATCGCGATTAGGGAAACATGAGCCTATTAATGCAGTAAACGTTTGGAATATCGATACCGCAGCAGCTTATAGAGGACCACTTACCGCTATATGTGTAGAGACTAAAGAAATCTGGCAAAGCGATCCAGTTCATACCTTTTATCCTCAGGAGAATGGGCGGAATTAGTATTGGGTTATTTTCAAATATACTTTTTTGCGCAAGCAAAATCTTCCAAAAATTCATTAACTTGATACCAACTTTAAAAGCAAATTTCCATGAGTCTATTTAATAAAATAAAAGAGAAATTAAGTCACGAGTTTATAGACATAGTCGAGTGGCTGGATTATACAGATGATACCATTGCACACCGTTTTGAAAGGTACCAGAACGAGATTAAAAACGGCGCAAAACTCATCGTACGTGAAGGACAAACGGCCGTTTTTATTAACGAAGGACAACTCGCAGATGTTTTTACTCCAGGAACCTATGACTTAACGACTCAAAACTTACCCATTCTTTCAACCCTTAAAGGCTGGAAATATGGTTTTAATTCGCCTTTTAAGGCTGAGGTTTATTTTGTAAACACACACTTATTTACTGATGAAAAATGGGGTACTAAAAACCCGATTACCTTAAATGATGATCGTTTTGGGCTGGTAGAAATAAGAGCTTTTGGTACTTACGCATTTAAAATAGCAGATCCTGGAAAGTTCATCATAGACATCGTAGGAACTGATAATAATTTCACCAACTTTGAGATTAACGAGCATCTTAAAAGTCTTATCGCTACACGTTTTACAGATACGGTAGGAGAGGCAAATTTACCTATTGAACTCTATGCAGCAAACACTACAGAGCTGTCAGAAACCTGTCAAGAGGTGATGCAACCAGAATTTATGGGCGTGGGAATCTCGCTGGAGCGTTTCTATATAGAAAACGTATCGATGCCCGAGGAACTTAAAAAAGAAATTTTTGAGTATAGCCGTATTGATAAGTTAGACTTAGATAAGCTTACTAAATTTAAAACCGCCAAAGCCATAGAAGCAGCTGCCTTAAATGAAGGTGGAACCGCTGGTGCTGGAATGGGAATGGGAATGGGATTTGTCCTGGCACAACAAATGGGTGGAATGATGTCCCCACAAATGGGTGGACAGCAGGCCATGCAACAACAACAAGCAGCAGGAGCTATGCCACCACCTATGCCACAAGCGGTTCAGTATTATTATGCATTAAACGGCACGCAAGCTGGACCAGTAGGTTTTGCGCAGTTACAGTCCTTATTTGCCAGTCGTTCTATTAACAAAGAAACTCTAGTGTGGAAAGCTGGTATGGATGGCTGGAAAGCTTTAAAAGATGTAGAAGAATTAAAAGGGTTTTTAGGAAGTAATACGCCGCCACCGCTACCATAATTTTCAATTCTGAATCTGCGTAGCAGATTATCAATTTTTTAATTACCGATTTCTAGTACTTTTCATTAATTTTTAATTGGTAATTAAGAATATGCTTTGAGCAACAAAGCGAGAATAGGCAATTTATTGAAACTAAAAATCCGTTGGAGGAAATAACAAATTCTGAACGTAAAAAATCCTGTGTCAATTGTGGCGCAGAGCTTACCTATGAACCTGGTACAGATTTAATCACCTGTGATTACTGCGGCTATAAAGAGGAGATTGAACAAAGCGAGCAATCCTTTGAAGAACTAGAACTGCATAAGTATCTGGATAAAATGGGTGCGCAGTCTCATTCTATGGAGATCTCTATGCTCCACTGTAAAAATTGCGGTGCAAACCAGCATGTGGAAGAAAGTTATAAATCATTGCATTGTGTCTATTGTACCATGCCTTTAATTATAGAGGATAGCTATCAGGAAGATTGGATCTTGCCTGGTGCTGTGCTACCTTTTCAGCTGGACCAGAAAAAGGCACATCAGGTTTTTAAAAAATGGGTAGATGGATTATGGTGGGCACCTAATAATTTACAGCGCGCCACGATAAGCCCTGAATATACTAAAGGGCTTTATGTTCCTTACTGGACCTTTGACGCACAGCTCGTTGCTGACTATACTGGACAGCGCGGTGATTACTATTATGTAAATAAAACGGTAGGAACTGGTAAAAATAGAAGAACCGTAAGAGAACGGAGAACAGACTGGTCACCAGCATCAGGTACTATTAAAGGTTTTGTAGATGACACCTTAGTAAAGGCGACTCAACAGCATGGCAGTCAGATACCGCAAGCTGTGAGCCACTGGAATTTGAAAGAGTTGAAGAATTTTGATACTAAATATCTTGCGGGATATGTTACAGAAAAATACACCATCACATTGAAAGATGGTCACATCGCTGCAAATAAAAAGGCAGAAGAAATCGCTCAAAACTGGATAAGGCGTGATATAGGTGGTGACACACAGCGTATCTCTTCTATGGATATGCGACTTTCACAAGAAACTTTTAAGCACATTTTGCTACCCGTTTACATTAGTTCTTATTCTTTTAAAGGGTCTAAATATAATTTTTATGTGAATGGGCAAACTGGTGCGATTCATGGCAGCCGTCCCTATTCATTTTGGAAAATCTTCTTAGCGATTCTTTCAGGAATCCTTTTGATAGTCTTAATTACTTATCTGTCTCAGTTTATGGGTTAGGTAGTATACGCTTTCGCGAAAGCATATACAAAAGGCCATCTATTTCCAGTACATTTAAAATGAGTATAATACCAAATTGAATTTATAATACCTTGATAAAGCGTTTAAGTTTATCATTTTTCCTCGTCAAATGATGATCTAACGTTGTTTACACATATTTATAATTGCGCTCTACAACACGGTAAATTATTTTAAGAAAAGTAATGTGTTATTAAATTGAAAAAAGGTTAATACTGCTATAAGCGGTATTAACCTTTTTTTTATTTTAAGAGAACGAAGAGGTTCTCTAAAGCATTTTTATGACTTATTCTTTTATGAATTTATAAGTTTTACCATTCTCTAATTTTAAGAAGTAAACACCATCAGTGAAGTTTTCCACATCTATAGATTCATTTTGAGAAATCGTTCCTTCTATAACTTGAGCGCCTAATACATTATAAACACTAAAGTTTACAGCCTCATTTAATCCAGTGATTTGAATCATGTCTGAAGTAGGATTAGGGTAAAGTTTTAATTCATTTAAAGCATTTATATCATCATGAGATAAAGTAGATTGTATGTTAATATCATCTAGCCATAAGTTGTTACCATATCCTGACGTTCCTCTAAAGCGTAAAATAAGATCATTAGTGTTATCATAAGCACTTAAGTCTACGTTATTACTTCTCCAATCACCTGCCACTGATGGTATATATTGAGTAGTTGATGGCGTTAATGTTGATAGAGTAGATCCTGACTGGTCAAATACAGACGTCCAAGTAACTCCACAATCTGTTGAAACAGAAACTTCTAACCTGTCGTTTTCATTAGTGTATTGACGATAAGCGTGACTAAAAGTTAGGCTAGAACCTGTTCCTAGGTTAATCTTTTGCATGATAAAATCCATCACGCCACCTGCAGAAACATTATAGAATCTGTAATTTAAACTACGGTTAGAAGCAGCAAAACCACCTATTGCACCTAAGTTAAAGGCAGGTCCATCTACAACTGCAAAATTTGAAATAGGTTCATCAGAACTAAAAAGTCCAGTTGATATGTCTTGAGTATAACCAGAACTAGGTAATAATTGTCCATTTTCCATTCCTTCTAGAATTGGCGCATTAGTTCCATTTACATTCAATCTTTGTACAACTCTATCTGCTATGGCTACTGCCGCTGGACTAGACCAGTCCTGACCACCATTCACAGAAATGATTTGGGAGCTTATAGTATTAGCACCGCCAGAAAGTGTTGCCATAGGAAAACTTATAGTAGCTGTTTGCCCATTAGTTAAGTTACCTGAATATGTTTGTTGAACTGGGGTACCACCGTTTAAGGAGTACTCAGCTACCACAGATGTTACTGCTGTTGCAGCATCGTTATTAGTAAAATCTATAGCAGGTGTAAAGTTATAATCACAGAAATCATTACTTACAGTTGAAGCATCTGCGGTACTTACAGAGATTATTCCTGGAACTGGTGCCTTGTCAGATTTACCTGCTTGGAGTATGGCTTTGGTACCGTTATTTTGTATATAAACTGCAAATGTAACTTCCGTTTTATCTCTAATGTAAGAAGGAAGATTACTTATGGTAAAGCTAAAGTTAGTCGTGGAGTTTGCGGCAATACTACCTAGTGCAGCACCGCTAGTAGCATTAGGAGCACCAGTTGAAGCGTTATACATTTGACGCATTACATATTCAAAAGAGGTCTCTCCATTTGATCCAGGAGCGGTAGGATAAACTACTTGGTTTTCTACCATAGTAACATAAATTTTGTCTGCAGTAGATATAGCACTACCAGTAACGTTTTCTACATCTATATTTACATTTACTGTACTTGGGTCTGCCCAAGTATGTGTTACCGTAATGTCATAAGGAGTCGTGTTTGCAAACGCAGAAGCTAAGGAGGAACTAGTAACAACAGTATTAGGTGATCCTGGCATACCTCCATTTAAGCTAGTTTGTGGGACTGCGGTTATATTATAATAATTTCTTCTGTCATTAGGTCCTGCTGGAAATGCAGCGTTCATAGGGTCTACTCCAGGCCATGATGTTTGATGTGATACACGCACGTAGTTTGCAGTTCCAAAGGCATCCATAGTCGCTTTAAGCGCTGGGTTTTGGCTAGCACATGGTCCACAAGATGCTTGAGTAAAGTGCTCAACAAGTGGTATTTGAGGTACCTGAGCAAATAAAGAGGTCATTCCAGCAAAAGCAAGAATGGTTAGTAAAGTTGTTTTCATAATGAAAAGATTAATAATTAAAGGGTTGATTTAAAAACGGTTATTGCTTAGCATACTACTGCTTGATTATTTTAACAACAGTTTTTTGGTTTTGGTCATTTAAGAAATGCACTAGATAAATTTGTGATGTAAGATTAGATACGTCTATTCTTTGGTCATTTGTTATAGAAGTTACTTGTTTTACAATTCTTCCTGTAAGATCATAAAAAGTAGCTGTTACATTTTCATCAACTGAAACATTAAGTTCGTCAGAAACGATAGTAGGATATACATTCAAGCTAGGAATTTCAGAGTTCTCCATGCTTAAAGTCCCTAAGTAATTGTAATTCATGCTTATAGGGGTTCCTATTTCGTTGTCATTTGCATCATAAGCTTGGAATCTAAAAGTCCAGCTCATAGGGCTAACTGTTCCTGCCGGATATTTGTTCCAAAAATAATTTCCCACGCTGTTAGTGGTTCCTACTGGAATTACCGCAGCTTGGCTTGGGTATGCTGTATTTAAGGAAATACTATTGAGACACACGCTTGCAAAACATAGTTGCAAATCTGATCCGTTATTGTTAACCATTTGGTCCACAACTATTCTAACATTGATATCTTGATTAGAGGTGTTAGTGACTTCAAACTGCCAGTTACAAGGGTCGTTATAGCCACAACCAGATTCTGTAAAATCAAAGGTCTGACCATCTGTAATAGCGGTGTTAGTTCTTTTAAAAATAACATCAAACTGTGCCTGAGAAAAGTAAGATGTTAGAATGAGTGCAATAAGGAGTAATTTTTTTTTCATAAGGCTTTTATTTTGTTTATTGTTCTTTTCAGGATTTATTTAGGTAGTATTCAGTAAAATAAAGCGTTAAATATAGACTTTAAAGTTTGTTAATACAAGAGCTGAAATCTAAATTTGACTTTTTATACTTTTAATTTTATGCTCTAATGGTTTAAAGCTGAGGAGTACATTGATTATGGAAACTAACTGAGTTAACGTTTGTCTTATAAGCCGTTCAGCTTTTATGCGTGCTAGGACGGCTTTGGTTTTCTTGATTAAAAGAAATTTTTAAATCTTTCTAGAATAACTGATAAGTCTATTAATAAAATCGAGAGTACACCACCTACGATTACTATTTTAAGAATAAAGTGAATAAGTAAATACTCGCGTTTACGTCTGGAGCTCCATAATAGCGGTAAACAAACTAATAGTGCGCCAGCCATAATGGCAAAATAATAACGCATATAACCGATGTCAAAGTACAAGAGCAAAGCGCCAATAGGAATAATAGTTAAGAATGTTAGAATAGTATAAAATCGTTTACTTGCTTTTTCTCCTAATACAACAGGAATAGTACGGTAGTTTTGAGCTAAGTCACCTCTTAAGTTTTCTAAATCTTTTATAAGCTCACGCATGGCAAGAATTAAAAACAAGAAACTACCATGAACAAATATGACCAGATACAAATTGCGATAGTACATAAATAACACAAAGAAAGGTGTGATAGCGAGCAGTGCAGCGGTAAGGTTACCGGCAATTAATACCCGTTTAATTTTATGCGAGTAAAACCACATGAGAAAAATATAAGCAGCAAAAAATAGCCCTGCACGCCACGATACGATCAGTCCAAGTAGAAAAGCAATCGTATTTACCGTAAAATAAACCGTCCATAAGGTAGAACGACTGACTTGATTTTCAAGTAAGGTTTTCTGTGGTCTATTGATGAGGTCTTTCTCGCGGTCATAGAAATTATTAATTATATATCCACCAGCTATGGCAGCAGCACTAGCGAGAATAATCAACCATAACTTGTAATCAAAGAAAATCTCTTTTACAGATAGCTCTGGAGCGATGATAAACACAGCAGCAAGTAATTGCGCGACAGCAATAGTACTGATATTATATAAACGCACGGTAGAAAATAAGCTCAGCGCTTTTATGACTAGTGTTTTTATACTGGCCTTAGTACTCATAGAATATGCTTGCTCTTGATTCACCCGACTAAGTTAAGCAGTTTCTGTTTTTAAAATGATAATGTGATGTGAAATTGTGACTACTACACTTTTAAGGTCATGTCATTCCGCGCTCGATGTGGAACCTGCTGTTGAAACCATATAGAATTTGATGAAGTTTCCCTCGAGGGAAATACCGATAGGTAAAGGGTGTTTTTGCAAAATGTTTTGACTACGACGATCATTTAGGTTATACTTACAAACACCCATCTCCTGTCTTCCTTCAAGGGAAAACGGTGCTTTATTTATAAAGCAAAAATCCCCATCACAACTGTGATGGGGATTTTAAAATATCATTAAAGTGTTTTTAAAAATTATAAACCACTTCTAGTTTATAATCTTTAAGAGATTGTTCTGCTTTGTCTAGGTCTTCTGTAAATCCTAAAATATAGCCACCACCGCCAGAGCCACAAAGCTTTAAATAGTAATCACCAGTATCCAGTCCTTTTTTCCATAAATCATGGAATTGTGCTGGAATCATAGGTTTAAAATTGTCGAGTACCACGTGCGATAATTTCTTTACGTTACTAAAAAGTCCTTTCACATCACCACTTAAGAAATCCTCCACACACATATCTGTGTATTTCACAAACTTATCCTTCAACATACTACGGAAACCTTCTTGCTTCATATTTTCCATAAAGATGTTTACCATAGGAGCCGTTTCTCCTACAATGCCACTATCTAGTAAAAAGACAGCGCCTTTTCCAGTGGTAGATTGTGAAGGAATGCCAGCTGGCTCAATATCTTCTTTACTGTTAATAAGAATAGGTAAGCTCAGATAAGAATTTAAAGGATCAAGACCCGAACTCTTCCCATGGAAAAAGCTCTCTATTTTACCAAAAATATCTTTAAGAACTAACAACTTCTCACGAGTTAAATTCTCAAGAACCGTAATTTTTTCAATGGCATATTTGTCATAGATAGATGCCACAAGAGCACCGCTACTTCCTACACCATATCCTTGCGGGATACTGGAGTCAAAAAACATTCCTGCGGTAACATCACTCTTTAAAGTAGCAATGTCAAAACGTGGAAAATCTTGATCATCTTGCATCAACTGCTCGATATGAGAAGTCAACCTAGATAAGTTGTTGTTGGATTTAATTTGATCTTCGGTAGGATTCTCGCTTATTTGCAGCGCACCTTTATAGAAATTATAAGGAATAGAAAGACCTTTAGAATCTTTAATAATTCCATACTCACCGAAGAGTAAAATCTTTGAATAAAAAAGTGGTCCTTTCATAGCGTTAAAGTTAGCACTTTTTTGCACCTGTGCCTACTTGATCACAAATATAATGACCATTTTGGCAATATTGCGCTAATTTGTTGTTAATCAATCCTTGCACGGTGTCTTTATTTTCCAGTGGATACAGCATGTGTACGTTTGCACCAGCGTCTAGTGTAAAACACACGGGAATTTTAGTTTCTTTTCTAAACGCCCATATTTCCTCTATAATCGACAGCGTTTTAGGTTTCATTAGTATGAAATAAGGATGAGAGGTCATCATCATGGCGTGCAATGTGAGCGCTTCACTTTCTGTAATTTTTATAAAGGTTTCAAGGTCGCCTTCCTGTAAAGCTATCTTGAGCATGGAAAGGTTCTCGTGAGCTTGTGAGAATCTCGCTTTCGCGAAAGCGTGTCCATTCATCAACTCGTGTCCTACAGTAGAACTTACTACCTTTTCACCTTTATCTACCAGTAAAATGGTGTCCTGAAAATCTTGAAAAACAGGATGTAAATAATCGCTTTTATCTACACCAAAATACTGTGAGCTGCCATCTGCCTGATCATGCGTTCCCCAAACTACAGCACTACCTTTTAAACTACGGCAGGCACTTCCAGAACCTAATCTAGCTAAAAAAGATGCCTTGTGAAAATCTATTTCTTGCCCAGTAAGCTGGCTCTCAAAATCCATCATACAAGCAGATAATGCCGCCATACTACTGGCACTACTAGCAATTCCCGAACTGTGCGGAAACGTATTGTGCGTATCTATTTTAAAATTATACTGTGCAATCCAAGGACAGTAATCTGCAATACGCTTAAAATAGGCTTCAATTTTTGGAGCAAACTCAGGTTTAGGTTCACCATCATAAGAAATACTGAAACCATGTGCGTCTTTTGTAGCAGTAATGGTAGTTAGAGTATGACAAGAATCTAATGTCAGACTTATAGAAGGATTTGCAGGCAGTTGCATGCCGTATTTTCCCCAATATTTAACAAGCGCAATATTTGAAGGCGCTTGCCATTTAGTAGATAAATGATCCTGTAAAGTAATCTCGCTCGTTAACTTAAACTGATGTTCCAATAGCCTTGAATTAAGCGACAAAGGTAATTATTTAAGAGGATTTAGTCTGGTGATTTTAAGAATATGAATTTCCGCACTTGATGCGGGATCTAAAAAGCTTCTTTCAGATTCCTGGTAATTTGTTCTCACAAATTTCTGGGAGAGGAAAGGTTGGCAAAATGAAGCGTTGCGCAGTTTTGGTGGGAAATGTTGATAAACAGAAGACTTTTTTAGCCTAATAGAATTCTTAACGGTCTAATTGACATTGGGAAATTTGTTTTAAAAATGAGCAATGTTGTTTAAAAAAGAACGTCTGTTTATAGTCTGAAAATCGAAATACCTATTTAAAAAAATGGTTTGCTCATAAACCTCCATCCCAACTTTTCTCTAAAGGAAGGAGCTTGTTCAGAGAACAAAAACATCTTTACATTTTAAATGTAGAGGTCTCCTTTGAAGGAGATTTAGAGGATGTAGGCGACTGGAATTATCCAAAAGTGTTTTTTATCTTAACCCAATGAATTTTTAAAATATTGATAAAGCTTTAATCGGTCGCTAATGGTTTTAAATTAAATACTAATTTTAAATCCAAATGAGAAACCACAATATAATTCCATACACAAAAGAAGCCAGAGAATGGTCAAGGCAGCTTAGGAATTCCATGACCAGAAGTGAGAAGATCTTTTGGTATATGGTTAAGGGTTCTAAGTTAGGAGTTGTTGTTAGAAGACAACTACCTATGTTAGATTATGTGGTTGATTTCTATATTAAAGATAAAGAAATAGGACTAGCTATTGAAATAGATGGTAGTTCTCATGATAATAATTTTCTTGAAGATGCTAAAAGACAACAGCGAATTGAAGATTTGGGCGTTAAATTTATAAGATTTACAAATGAGCAGGTTCAACATCAACCAGATAAAGTAATTGAAGAAATACAAAGCCTCATTATTGAGATGAAAGATAAAACTAAATAGTTTTTTCAATGCGTTTCCCTTGAGGGAAATGCCGAAAGTCAAAGGGTGTTTGCGATGTTGTTAAAATTGTATTTTCTAACAGCGAACACCCAACTCCTGTCTTCCCTCAAGGGAAGATGATACTTTACGTTTTCCAAACTTTGTACTAATTTAGCAAAAGCCTTTCCCTTGAGATCAAGGGAAAACCGATACTTTCGCTTGCGGAATATCAAAAGGGTTTGACACACGAAAGTTTTTCATACTAACAACTGCTCAAAAAATCCACCTATTTCTCTTTCACGATCCACAAAATGAATTTCTAAAATCCATTCTCTTTTGGCTCCATTTCCATCAGGATCAAAGAGATCTTTTGAATTCTCAGGATGGATGTAGTTGAGCTTGTTTTCACTTTCTAGATTTTCATGCGGGAAATGACCGATCAAATGACCGGCAATAGGTCCACCATATTCCCAGCCGTAGTCTTTTGCTTTGTGAACGCAATAATTATAGAATTGCGCACCAGTTAATTCAGTTTGAGAGAAGAAATAATCTCTACATTCTTGCCAGGCCGTTTCTATATCTTGTTGAAGTTTAATTTTTAATGGGTCAGTACCTATGACATACGTGCGTCCATAGTCTGCTTCCCATTCTTCTAGAATAGGTCCAAAATCTAAGAACACAATATCATCTTCCTGCACCACTAAATCTGGCGGATTCTCATCATAGGGATGCAAGGTGTTTGCTCCAGCACGTACAATGCGTTTGTGCCAGTACTTTTTAATCCCAAAAAGCTCATCTGCTAATTTAAAAACGTCCGTGTTTATTTCTTTTTCTGTTTTTCCAGCCGCAATGATGTTCCTGTTTTCAATTTCTTGAAACAGTTGTGCTGCTTTAGCCTCGGCAGCGATGAGGTTTTTAAGGGTTTGATTCATTTTCACTAACTACTAACCATTCCTCTCAACTCCTCAAAGTCTAATCCACCGTAATTACCGCTGCTCATCATTAAAACTGCGGTGTTATTAAAATCTTGACTAAAAAGCCATTCTTTAAAATCGGCTGGATCAGTTTTTATGATCAGGTCGTCTCTGTCAAAGGCCTCAAAAATCTGTTCTTGACTAATAGGCTCTAGTTTTTTAATCTGCACCGCATGTGGGCTGTAAAAAACCACAACTACATCGGCAGCATCTAGTGTGTTTTTGTATTGTTCTAGAAACTCTGGATTGAGACTGGAATAGGTATGTAGTTCAAGGCAGGCTATAAGTTTGCGCTCGCTATATTGATGATGCACAGCTCTAGTCGTAGCTTCTACTTTACTAGGTGAATGAGCAAAATCTTTATAAATCACACAGCTTTTATTTTCGGCAACTTTTTCTAAACGCTTGGAGGCACCTTTAAAGGTAGCAATCGCTTCATAAAAATCATCTTCATCTATACCCATGTGCTGGCAAATCCATTTTGCACCAGCGAGATTAGATAAATTATGCTTGCCAAAAACTTCTATAGGCATATCACCTTCAGGAGTTTCTAGATAAGTTGTGCCATTAATAATACTGTGTTGTGGTATCGTGTAAGCGTGTTTTCGAGTTGGTTTTGTGGCAGCCTCAGCGATTTGTTTCACAGCAGGATCATCTTCATTGTAAACAAGAATACTTCCATCACGCATGCACTCTACAAAGGTTTCAAACTGACTCAAATAATTCTCCCAAGTAGGGAATACATTAATATGATCCCATGCTATTCCTGATATTAAAGCAATGTTAGGCTGGTATAAATGAAATTTAGGTCTGCGGTCTATAGGACTGGATAAATATTCATCACCTTCCAGTATCATAAATTCGTTATCATCTGTAAGTTGCACCATGGTATGAAAACCTTCTAACTGTGCACCGACCATATAATCTACCTCGCGGTCATGGTAATGCATGACGTGTAAGATCATGGAAGTAATAGTGGTTTTGCCATGAGAGCCACCTATTACGACACGTGTTTTGTTTTTAGACTGTTCATAAAGATATTCAGGATAAGAATAAATCTTTAGGTCTAGTTCTTGAGCTTTTAAAAGTTCTGGGTTGTCAGCTTTAGCATGCATTCCTAGTATTACTGCATCTATGTCAGTCGTAATTTGTTCTGGTTGCCAGCCCATTTCTGCGGGAAGTAAACCATACTTTTCCAGTCTGGATTTACTAGGTTCAAAAATAGTATCATCGCTACCAGTGACTTGATATCCTTTATGATGTAATGCAAGAGCGAGATTGTGCATGGCGCTGCCGCCTATCGCGATAAAATGTACGCGCATAATTTAAAAGCTTTATAAGATGTAAAGCTAGTAATAAAAGAATGGAATGTCTAGGAATTACTGTACTTAGTAATACTAATCGCCTACTAAATCATAATTCTCTTTAAGCATACCTATTTCTTCTAATAAGCTAGGGTCTTTATGTGTAGCATATGCTTCTTGTAAGAGAACGAGTGCTTTAAGGTATTCTCTAGTTTTATGCTCATACAGTGATATGAGTTTTCTATATGTAGTTAGTGAACCACCTACTTCTATAGCTTTTTTATAAAATTTTTCGGCATCGCGGTATTCTTTATCATGCTCAGCAATAAAACCATGAGCTAGATAACCATCTACAGGAGATATTTTTTGCAACTGGTCTGCATACTGTCGACTGCTTTTATAAGAACCACCTACTATGGCAGGTAGCTCGCAGTACAATTGAACCAGTGCCCACCGTGTTTCAATATGGTTTGCGTCCAGATTTGCCGCTTCTTTGAGGTGGTGTTTAATGTCGTCCAGGTAACCTAACGCGTCTAGTTTAGAAACGTTTTTTGCATGTAAACCTAGCGTGCCACCATAGAGAAAATGAGCATCGGCGTTTGATTGATCTAAATCAAGTAACATTTTATAATATGGAAAAGCGGTTTTATATCTTTTTGCATAGGACTCTATGTCGCCCAGGCGTCTTAATATTTTAGGGTCTTTTTGATTTTCTTGCAGTAGTGCTTTGAATAAAGGCTTAGCCTCTTCATACTTTTTAATCTTGTATAAGGATTCCGCTTTTGCAAAAGCGTCCTGACCATAACCCATTGCACTACAAAGCGCTATTAAGATAAAAAGTATTTTTTTCATGCTCTAAAAATATCAAAAAGCGCGCCAATCCACTTTAATGAGTTGTTAAATTAAGTGGTTAGTTTTTATTTAAGAGTAGGTTAGGGTTTACCCCTTGAATATGCTCCTTATAATATCGTAGCAATCGAGTATTACTGATATCTTTCATGCCCATTATGTTTTGGGTTCTTAAAAAGTTAAGGAAGTCATTTTCTGATAAGTATTCTTGAAGGAGTTTTTGCGCAAGCGGTGCATAGCTATAATGCCATGGTTCGTAATGGAAACCAGTACGATTTTCGTTAAGTGTATAGACCAGTTCAAAACCATATTTAGGAGCATTTAGTTCCATCCATTCTTTCATATTACAAAAAGGACCTTCTCCATGAAATTTATGAGGAACTAGTACGTCACCAGTAAAAGATGCGCTCTGGTCTATGATGTCTATATCTGTGCCCCAGTGATGGCGGCTTGTTCCTGGTACGGTAGAGTATTCTACAATCTTATCAAAAATTTCATCAGGTGATAATCCTTGTGTTTGGTATTTCTTGTATTTACGATTCCAGATCTGGCGCTGTCTTGTAAAACTGCGGTAACCAGACACTATTTTAAGGTCTATTCCATCTTTAAGAGCGGCAGTGTGCATTTTATTAAAAGCGCTTTGGGTGGAAGGATCGAGTAGGTTTTTAGGGTTGCTGTCTTTTCCCGTGAGTTGATCAGTGCTGGGCTGACTCACTGTTATAGCGGTAGTTAAAAGAAAAAAACAAAGTAAGATTTTCATAATAATTTATACATTTTATAATGGGTTCCTATAGGAGTTATTTCAAATGCTCCACTCGCTTTGTGGTATCCCATTTTCTCATAAAAAGGTATAGCAATAGCACGTGCGTTAAACCATAAGGCTTTAACGCCTTTATTCATAAATAGTTGCTCAGCATGTAATAGTAGTTTTTTACCCAGTTGTTTTCCTTGCATATCTTGTAGAACAGCCATTCCTCTTAATTGATAACATTGCTCTTTTTTAAGTGAAGTTAATGGTTCTACCGTTGGGTCTTGGTGCTGTAAATAACTAGCAACAGCAGTAATAGTACCGTTTATAAAAACACCTAAATGCACTGTAGTGTCTAGCTCATCACCATTAAAATAACACTCTTCTATAGGTCTTCCAGCTCTTAAAATAGGATGTCTAACGGGATAAGTCTCTAAGGCGCTTATACTACGTATTTCTATATTCATCTCTTGTGATTTTATAACATCGTGCAGGTTCTTTTCCTTCCCATAAAAAACGATGATCTAGCTTCATGTTAAGTTTTAAAGCCACACGTTGTGATCCTATATTATGTTCATGTACATGAGCAACGACCGCGTCTAGTTCGTGATCTTCAAAACCATGTTGCAGGACACGTTTAGTAGATTCTGTTGCATAACCTTTACCCCAGTATTTTTTCATGAGTCTATAGCCTGTATCTACAAAATTTTCTTCGGGATGATATTTAAGTCCAGACCAGCCTATAAAAGCATGGTCTTCCTTTCTTATTACCGCAAGTCTACCCATCTGGTATTTTATAAACTGACTGTCTGGCTTATGAATGTAATCTATGGCAAATTTGCGTGCCTCTTCTATACTTTTAAAAGGGACATCACCAGTATAACGCATAACTTCTTCATCACTGTTTAGTTCAAATAAAAAAGGGGCATCATCCTCTTGAAAAGGTCTCAAAAGCAATCGTTCTGTTTCAAATTTAAGTGTCATAGGCTGGTGTTGCTTTATTCAGGTTTTCTATAACTTATTACTTCAGCAAATGTATAAAGCTCAATGATTTTTAGTTGTTCTGCTTTCGCGAAAGCGGAACTAATACCGACTAGTTTGCCTCCTAAACCATTTCCTACCATACTGTGATCTGTCTTCTTGTAGTCTATGGTCTTGATATCTTTTTCTTAGGTATAGGTGAGTTTTTTAATGGTGTGATCCTCTTTTTTGTTTCAATGGAATGTGAAAACCATCTATTTTCATTAAAGTTAATTTTTTAAACCAGTTGAGCAAAATCATAGCCGCTTTTTACTTCTATGGGTTCTTGATCTTGCAAAAATACTCTCGCGGTATGCGGTCCATGTAAAATCTCTTGAGCTCCTTGAATTCTAATGAAACTACCTTCTCTCAATCCTATCACAGGAATGTTATTATAAACGTGGAACTCTTTAATGCGCTGTTCTCTAGTTTCTCCTTTATGTGTAGAGCCTTCTATAGGATCTAGGTAATGTGGATTAATATTATATCCTACTGCTCCAGTGGTTTTAAAACTTGATGGTTGTACTATGGGCATGTCATTTGTAGTACGCATGTTAAGTCCACAAATATTACTTCCAGCACTGGTTCCCAGGTAAAAAGTACCATTAAAAATGACTTTTCTTAACGGAGTCATGAGCTCGAGGTCATGAAGCATCTTAACGAGTTGAAAAGTGTTACCACCACCAGTAAAAACAGCTTGAGCATTTTCAATCGCTTCTATCTTATTTTCAAAAGTGTGTATTCCTACTACTTTTATACCTTGTGAGAATAAAACATGGTGTGCTTTTTGAGTATAATCATCATGTGAAATACCACCAGGACGTGCATAAGGAATAAAAAGCACCTCAGTCACATTTAATTTGTTCAATACTGAGGTTACATTCTTAAGGATATATTCTAAATAACCACTGCCGTGAATGGTTGAGGTGCTGGCAATAATCATGTTTCTCATAGCAAAGCTTTTGTACAAAGGTATTTAACAATTAATTGGATAATGTTATCGTTATCAAAAAGCGATTTTAGTTTAACTTGCTTGATATAATTAAGGCTATGAAAAATATATTATTCTTTTTTCTTTTAACAGGACTGCTCAGTACAGCGCAAAAAGAACGCGTTCAAATTAAAGGAACGATAAACTCAGAGTTGAATTCACCACTCCTGGGAGTTACCGTTTTTAATAATAACTCGCTAGAAGGAACGGTTACTAATGATGATGGTGCTTTTTATATAGATGCTATGGTAAATGACGAGCTTTCTTTTAAAGCGGTTCAGTTTGAGTCTTTTTCTATAAAAATAACTGATGTAGTGCTTCAAGAAAAGAACATTAATTTAACGCTTAAAGCAGATGTTAAGCAGCTGGATGACGTTAACGTGAGTAGCACCAGTTTTATGATTCCAGTCACACGTATAGAAACAGTAGATGCTGGATTAGAAGATGTTACTGTAGAGAATATAAGAACAGCAGCTGTAGATCGTGTAGATAACACTTTTTCAGATCGCGTGCGTTTACCTAATGAATATGAGGTAAGAGGTGAAGCTTTTGAACAAAGTCAACCGCGATTTAATATGGTAGGTCTAGCCGCTCATATTAATACCGCTCAAATTGCTCGTAGTCTAGATGTAAAAAATATTTCTAAGGATGATTCTGTTCCTGTAGAGAATAATGCACTTATTTTACTTAAGAACAAGTACAGTAAGGCATACTTAATGGATTACCTAGGTTTAAATGAAGATGAGCTTCTAGAGTTCAAGTATTTTGCCGTAGATCATGGTCTGACTAAAGAACTTGTTCAAGCTAAAAATCAATTAGACCTGCTTGAGTTTTTGTCCAGACAAGTGGTGTCTTTTAAAAACCGTAAAAAGTAATATTATGAAGCAGTATTTTTTTCTATTACTCTTTTTACTTCCTGTTATAACATTATCTCAGGTAGATCGTGTTCAAATAAAAGGATATATACAGAATGAACTCGATGAACCTGTTGCAGGAATTACTATTTTTAATGAGAATAGTTTTGAGACTACTGTCACTACATCTACAGGAAGTTATAGGATCGACGTTAAAGCTGGAGATAAGGTTATTTTTAAGTCTCCTGAACATGAGCCTGTAACACTTGTAGTTACAGATAGGACTATTAAAGAAAAGGTAGTGACTATAACCTTAGGAGATGGAATAAATGTACTGGATAAAATTATTCTAGAAGGAGATCAGAATGTTTATCTCAATCTAAAAAAGCTAGAAACCGCAGACACACGCATGGAAAAAATTACAGGTCAGAACATGTGGACACCTGCGATAGATCGTACAGAAAACACACTGTCTGATATGGTAAGGCAGCCCGCAGATTATCCATTGCGCCATGAGGCTATGATGCAGTCCATGCCTAGAGGTAATATGTTTAATTTAGTAGGTTTGCTGGTGGCAGTAGTGGCAAACGTGGCGTTGAACGCCTTAAACATAGATTTCGGTAGTGCAAATACGGTTGAAGAACGATTTAATGTAGCTGTTTTAAAAAACCAGTTTGACGCTGCACATCTAGTAGAGTTTCTAGATATTAAAGAAGAAGATCTTTATGACTTCATGTACTTTGCCACAGATCGTGGGCTCAGTAATGAAATGATGCATCCTGATAATGAAATGGAATTGTTACAATTCCTTTCAGATGCTTCTCAGGTATATAAAGAAAGAAAAAAACAGTAAAATATATAATGATGCAAAAAGTAACTAAATGGTTAACCCTAGTAGCGGTTTTAATAGCAGCTACCTCTTGTATTAGTGATGATGATTTACAACCTGCTCCAGCTATACAGGTAAACTCATTTTGTTATGGAGATCAAACTGTAAATTTTGAAACCATAGGTGCTTTTAGGGGAGAAACTTTTCAAGCAAGTAGCACAGCCATTAGAACACCAGTCACTCTTATAGGAGATGGTGTTTCCCTTAATTCTATGGATGAATTAGAAGGTGAAGGCCCCTTAATTATACTAGATTTTTACGGAAATTCGTTAGATGGTTTTCAAACAGGACTTTACGAGATCTCTAGCTTGCAAGAAAGTGCAAATGTGGCCGTGAAATATTCAGTTACCTATGATGCTACTATGACATTACAACCATTTATAGGCATAGATAGTGGTTATGTAAGAGTGCAAAGGTACTCTACAGGTTATGCCATTACCATAGATGGAATGGATCAAAATGGAGATGAGTTCCACGGAACATTTTTAGGAAATGTACCTATAATTCCTTAATCTAACAATTACCTTATTTACAAGTCTAATTTACCCATGAATAAAATATTAATTGCCCTTTTAACACTAGGATCACTTTTTTTAAATGCTACTGTTTTAGAACCAGGAGTTGAAGAATTACGCTTTCGCGAAAGCGTGCTGCAAACAGCTCATAAATACTACCTCTCTGTCTCAAATGTAAAGTATAACGCAAAAGTTGGAGCCCTTCAAATGACTTCACGTTTTTTTATAGATGATTTAGAAAAAGCACTATCTGCAAGAGTTGAAAAAGAAATAGTTTTTACTCAAGAAGGAAGTTTAGAACGATACAAATCTTTAATAAATGACTATTTTAATGCAAAGCTACGTGTTAAGGTAGATGGAGAAATTATACCAATTTCTTATCTGGGATCAGAACTGGAAAACGATCAAATCGTTCTGTATATTGAAATTAACGTAGAACAAGAGCCTAGCGAAATAGAAATGCGCTTTACGGCCTTGCTAGAACTATTTGAAGAACAAAAAAACATGGTTCATTTAAAGGTTAAAGCCCAGCGCAAGACTTTATTAATGGATGTAACTAAGAAAATAGATCTCGTGAAGTTTTAGTTAAAAACTTCACTACAATTCTATTATTCTTATTTTAGCGTATTATAAAATCTAAACAAGAAAAATGAAAGCTTTTAAACTATTGTTTGTCAGTATGTTGATGGTTTCCTTTGCAGGTTTTGCTCAAACAGCAGAATCAGAAGAAGAGCCTAAGGCAGAAGAACATTACAACATTAACAAATTCCGTCAACTGTATCAGGAATTTTCCACACCTAACCAGTATCGCAGTGCAAGTGGAGCGCCAGGACCTAACTACTATCAGCAGCGTGCAGATTATGAAATGGAGATAAGGTTAGATGATGAAAATCATCATATTTATGGATATGAAACCATTACTTATACTAATAATTCTCCTGATGTGCTGGATTATTTATGGGTGCAATTAGATCAGAATAAGCGTGCAAAAGATTCTAAATCTCCTCTTATTGAAGGTAGTGGAGTTTCTCCATTCATGCAGCCTCAAGGTTTTGCTGGTGAATATATGAAAGAACCTTTTGATGGTGGATTCAATATTACTAAAGTATTAGACTCTAAAGGAAATCCTTTAAAGTATATGATTAACCAGACCATGATGCGTGTAGAAATGCCTGAGTCTCTAGAGCCAGGTAAAAAGTTTGAATTTGATATAGAATGGGATTATAACATTAACAATCACGTAGAAGGTCGTGGTCGTAGTGGTTATGAGCAGTTTCCTGATGGTCACAGAGCTTATGTGATAGCGCAATTCTATCCTAGAATGTGTGTGTATAATGATGTAGAAGGATGGCAAAACAGCCAGTTCTGGGGACGTGATGAGTTTGCATTACCTTTTGGAACCTTTGAAGTAAATATTACTGTACCTGAAGATCACTGGTTAGACGGTACCGGGAAATTAACAAATCGCAAGGATGTTTACACTTCTACAGAGTTAAAAAGATATGAGCAAGCTCAAAAATCTTTTGATAAACCAGTAGTAATTAGAACACAAGAAGAAGCTGAAAAACTAGCGATGATGCCAGGAGCTACTAAGACTAAAACTTGGAAATTAAAGGCAGATTACGTGCGTGATTTTGGGTGGACTTCTTCCCGTCGCTATATAGCCGATGCTATGGCGGTAAAAGTAGGAGAAAATGATGTGATGGCAGTTTCTATTTATGCGCCAGAAGGAAATCCTCTATGGGAACAATGGTCCACAAGAGCGGTTGCACAAACTTTAAAGTCGTTTTCTAGAATGACTTTTGATTATCCATATCACAAGGCAATTTCTGTTCATGCAAAAAACCAAGGAATGGAATATCCTATGATTTGCTGGAATTATGGACGTCCTGAACCAGACGGTAGTTATAGTGATCGTGTAAAATTTGGTATGATATCAGTAATTATCCATGAAATAGGACATAATTACTTCCCTATGATTGTAAATAGTGATGAACGCCAGTGGACCTGGATGGATGAAGGTTTAACAACTTTTACTCAATATGTTGCTGAGCAAGATTTTGGAACAACTTATCCTGAAGCTATTGAAGGACTGGATGCTTACCCATCGCGTCGTGGACCAGCGGCCAAAATTGTTCCTTACATGGCAGGAGATCAAAATTATATAGCTCCTATTATGAGTAAAGGATTGAATACATATCAATTTGGTTCAAACGCTTATGGTAAGCCTGGAACTGCCTTAAATATTTTAAGAGAAACGGTAATGGGACGTGAGTTGTTTGATTACTCTTTCCGTACTTATGCGCAAAGATGGATGTTTAAACACCCAACTCCAGAAGATTTTTTCCGTACTATGGAAGATGCAAGTGCTATGGATCTAGACTGGTTCTGGAGAGGATGGTTTTACACGACACAGTATGTTGATATGGGTGTGAAATCTGTAGATAAGTACTATGTATCTAGCGAGATGAATCAAGAAATTAAAGATTATCTTGAATCAAGAAATATTCCTAAAGATCGAGTACCACAGCTGGTGTACATGGTTAAAGAAGGTAGTGAAGATTATAAAGAAGATTTAAAAGGTAAAGCTCCTAGCGAGGTTGTAGGTGAGTTAAAAGACTACATGGAAAATAATTTCACAGCTGAACAGCGTGCTGCTATAAAAGAGCCTAAGTTCTTCTATCAAATTACCGTTGAAAAGCCAGGTGGTCTAGTAATGCCTATCATCATAGAATACACTTATGCTGATGGTACTACTGAAAAAGTAACGCACCCAGCAGAAATATGGAGACTGAACGATAAAGAAGTGAGCTTAGCCAAAGCAACTCAAAAAGAAATCGTAGGGATTGTGATCGATCCTAAGCTAGAAACGGCAGATATTGATACTTCAAATAACTCATGGCCACAAGAGCCTAAAGTAGATAAGTTTGAAGAATTGAAGAAGTAAGAAACTTCACTTTAGATTTTTAAAACCAGATTCACAA
The DNA here is from genome assembly GCF_965660805.1 of Nonlabens sp. Classification (GTDB taxonomy): domain Bacteria; phylum Bacteroidota; class Bacteroidia; order Flavobacteriales; family Flavobacteriaceae; genus Nonlabens. The sequence goes on from NZ_CBFIBE010000022.1 coordinate 32,349, forward strand.
TGAATCTGGTTTTTTTGTGTTATATCAAAAGGAGTAATTATACCAATTTAATTGGTATTAAATATTGGACTATTTAATTGTTGTTTTTGATATTACATTTGTTTTATGAAGTTTCCTATTCTTTTCTTACTGAGTTTACTCCTTTTTAGCTGTGATGATCCTTCTTTAGAAGATCAAAATTCTGATACAAATGAGGTTATAGAGCCTGTTATTGAGTTAAGACAGTTAAGCTCTATTCAAGTAGCTACTGATCTTACCACAAATATTACCCGTTCTATTAATTTTGAGTATAATAATAAGGAGCTATTGAGTGCCATTACAGAGACTGGAAGCTTAAATATAAACACAATAGCGAGTTATAATAATGGAAATAAGTTAGAGTCACTTATTATTAATGATAATCTTATGGCACCTGTAAGCATAGTCGTGACTTATGGGAATGACAGCTCTATACAATCAGTTGCTACGGTAGAATTAAGTTATATAGATACTACTGGAAATACGATCACTAAAGCACTTTTTACAGATATTCAAAATAGATTCAACAGAGTGCTTACTACACAAACTGATCTTGCTGGAGTGGTTTCTCAAACAGAGGATTTAAGACTGCAATATTCCCAAAACTTTAATGTACTGCGTATTGATAAATTAAATACTAACGGTATCATTCAAGGGTATTCTGAGTTTACTTATAATTTTAATAAAAACCCATTTACAGACATGAATGATATTATAAGGCTTTTTATGTTTGATGAATTTGTTCCTTACAGCCGTTTTTTACCAGCAACTAGAATCGATTATGATTTGTCTAGCGGTTCTGCTCAGTTAGAGCGCAGTGTAGATTATAACTATGAGTTAGATGCTGAGGGGTTTCCTATGTCAAGAGAGCTTATCGTGACTCAAGGAATGATGACTTCTACTTATTTTGAATTCTTTAATTACAGACCCTAAATTATAACATTCTTAAAAGTGCTATGAATTTCCCAAATGGTATATTTGCACCATGATTTTTTTACCACTTGTTATCAGTACGCCAGAGCTCATGATTGTGGGCTTAGTGGTTATTTTAGTATTCGGGTCAGATAAACTTCCTGAAATAGCGCGTGGGATAGCTCGCGCCATGAACACCGTGCGCAATGCTACAGATGATATTAAAAATGAAATCTCAAAATCTGCTGATGAGCATGGCTTTACAGAAGATGTGAAACAAATCACTTCTAAAATTGAAGAAGTAAAAGATCAAATTGAAGAAACTGGCTCTATCAAACGTAGAATGTAATACCCATTTGTGTTTGTAAGGTCGTTAAAATTAATTTTTGCTTAGTTGACTTAACAGGTGTTTTTTATAAGCTCTTCAATACAATCATTGTAAAACTATAGAACACGGCTTAGTGTTAAACCATCTCTAATAGAAAATAATACCGTTTGTAACCTTGGGTCTTCTTTTAATAGACTATTGAATTTTAGTAAAATAGGAGTAGAGCTGTCTTTAGGTTTCAGCTCTTCTACCACCTTACCGTGCCATAATACATTATCAGAAATGATAAGCGCTCCAGAATTCACTTTCTCCATAATGGCATGAAAGTAATGGATATAATTAGGCTTGTCAGCATCTATAAAAATGAGGTCAAATTTACCATCCAGTTCAGGAATGATTTCCAGTGCAGGACCTATTTTTTGGGTAAAGGAGATGTTCTGGTTTACGCTTTCGCAAAAGCGAGTAAAATACTTACTTACCATATCCTCAAGCTCTTCATTAATATCTATGGTAATGAGTTCACTACCAGCAGGCATGCCTTCAGCAAGGCATAAAGCAGAGTAGCCTGTAAACGTTCCTATTTCTAGAACGCGCTGAGGTGCTTTTAAATGAGATATCATACTCAGTACACGACCTTGATAAGCACCAGAAAGCATGATAGGTTGTAAGACCTTTTGATGCGTTTCACGCGTTAGATCCTTTAAGATTTGAGGCTCATCTTCAGAATGAGCAACGATGTAATCGTCGAGATTATTTGGGAGAAAAAACATTTTTTGAATAGGGTCATGCCGCACTTGATGCGGAATAGGTTAATTACTAACTAGATTATTTTGAGAACTGTAGACTAAGGATTAAAAGACTAAGGACTAAATAGAAAGTCTTTCATAAAATTCCTTCTTTGCCGCTTCATCATTTCCAAATAACCATCGTACCACATGCTCGTCCCACATACCGTCATAGTCCTCTTGCGAGATAATTTTACGGTCCATGGCTAGATCTAGGATTTTACCGGGATAACTGGACTGTTTCTCGCTGTCCATTTCTCCTAGTGGATAAGGATCATCAAGCCCTACAAGCACCTGTTTTGCTCCTTGATTTTTTACTAATAATTCTAAAGAACCTGTGTCATGTACCAGTGTGTCAAAAAAGATATTAGGATGTCCCACAGATTTACGTGGATGCGTTTTTCCTTCAAATAAATCTGGTCTACCGTCAAATCCTTGGATTCTACGTCCTAAGTTCATTTGGGCGAGCTGGCCACCATGAGCAAAACAAATTCTCATATTAGGATATTTAAACGCATATCCATTTAAGGTTAGAAAATGATACGCATCTGCACACTGAGCGAGCATCCATATCAAATGGAAACGCCATGATGTGTTTTGTAATTTTATAAATTTCTCTCCATCATAAGGGTGAATTTCTACCGCAAGATTGAGTTCGCTAGCAAGTTCAAAAATAGGTTCATTTTCTTCATCAAAAATACAGCGCCACTGACCTATGGTGTCCATATAATGTGTAGGTAAGCACAGTAATTTCATGCCTAGAACTTTAACACATCGCTCGATTTCCCACAAAGCACCACGCACAAAACCTGGGTGAACCACAAAACCGCTTGTGAATTTTGAAGGGTGATCGTGTTGTACTTTGGCATTAAAATCGTTTTGAAAACGGAGCGCTTGTTTCATTTCCTCTAGTCGCAAGCCGTTTCCATAGAGCTGGCTCAAGTTTAAAATAACGGCATGGTCTATCTTGTATTTATCCATCCATTCCAGTTTTTCGTTTAAGAAAAAACTAGAATCTGTTACAGGACGCGACCAGTCTTTTTGAAGCATGTTCTTGCGCTCAGGATCTACCCAAAAAATCCCTTTTTCACGCATGAAATCAGGTATCTGTTCGGGATATGGTAGTAAATGTGAGTGGCCGTTTATGCGTAGTTTTTTTGACATGATAATTAGAGTATTAAGTCAGGAGTACAAAGTACAAAGATTTCTTTAGTTTGTACCCCTTAACTCTCAAGGTTATGATCACAAAAAAATAGTTTAATTCAGATTTCTTAGGGAAACCTTTAATATTTAAGAAATGATTTTTTTTAAATAAAAAAGCACCCATCCCATGAGTTAGGTTTGGAATATTCAATTAAATTATCATTTAATTTCAATAGTCCTCTAGATATGGAGTGTTTTAAGCTTTAAAGAATCGATTTCAATTTCAACCAGTAATCTCACCCTTTAGGGTAGGGGAAAAGATTTCGCTTTTCAATTTGTTTTCAACTTCGAGCTCAAATTCAAATTCGAGTATGTTTTCAAGTTCAAATTCTATAAACTCTTCGTTCTACCACCATCGACAGGTAAATTAATACCGTTGATGTAAGAGGCTTTATCGCTGGCTAGGAAAGTGATTGCGTTTGCAACTTCATCTGCCTGAGCAAATCTTCTGGCAGGCACATAACTTTTCATAATAGTTGCAGCTTCTTCTTCACTATGGTTGGCGCGTTGTGCTTTTCCTTTTATGATGGCGTCTAGTCGTTCTGTTGCGGTAAATCCTGGTAAGACGTTATTTACGGTTATGCCATGTGGTCCTAATT
>NZ_CBFIBE010000023.1:0-36152 GCF_965660805.1 Nonlabens sp.
CACCGTTGCTACCAGCGCTTCTTCTAATAAAAGTAACGAGAAGTCGGTGGCGTTTTCAATTTTGTGACCTTTTATCGTTTTTCCAAAAAACGCACTCACATCTGGGAATACATAAAAGGCACCTTCAGGAACATCTGTTATAAAACCAGGAATTTTAGATAATAAATCCAGCATTAAATCTCTGCGCTTGTGAAACGCATCAACCATGTATTGAATCTTAGAAACTGGTGCTTCTAGTGCGGTAATTACCGCACGTTGTGCGATACAGTTGGTTCCACTAGTGATCTGTCCTTGCATTTTATTACAAGCACGAGCGATCCATGATGGAGCACCTATGTAACCTACACGCCAGCCAGTCATTGCAAATGCTTTACTCACACCATTAATAGTCACCGTGCGATCATACATTCCTTCTACAGTCGCTATACTCGCATGGCCACTTCCATAATTAATGTGCTCATAGATTTCATCACTCACCACTATAATGTGAGGATGATCTTTTAATACAGCAGCAAGACCTTCTAGTTCAGACTGACTGTAAACGCTACCGCTAGGATTATTAGGAGAAGAAAATAATATCATTTTAGTACGTGGTGTAATCGCATCACGCAACTGATCTGGAGTAATTTTAAAATTTTGTTCTACGCCTGCACGTACCTCTACTGGTACACCTTCGGCCAGTTGCACTATGGCAGCATAACTTACCCAGTATGGTGCTGGTAAAATACACTCATCACCTTCATTAAGTAATACCATCGCTACGTTTGCAATAGATTGTTTAGCTCCTGTAGAAACTACAATCTGATCTCTAGAATAATCTAAATTATTATCTCTTTTGAACTTATGTATGATGGCATCTTTTAATTCTACATAACCATCAACTGGTGTGTAAGAATTATAATTATCATTAATGGCTTGTATGGCAGCTTCCTTAACAAAATCTGGGGTATTGAAGTCTGGCTCGCCTAAACTAAGTCCTATGATATCTTTACCTTGCTCACGTAGTTCACGGGCTTTGGCGGCCATGGCTAGCGTGGCACTTGTAGGTAAACTGTTAATACGGTCAGATAGTTGATTTTTCATAAAACTAAAGTTATACTCACAAAAATATCATTTCATTAATTCACAAGGACCATTTCTTACGATTATTAATGCGTTATTTTTGCACAAAATATTGACAGTGCACCAAATTATAAAAACATATTTCCCGCATCTCACAGATTATCAAATGGAGCAGTTTGCTCAATTAGGTGATTTATATGCAGAATGGAATGCTCAAATTAACGTAATATCTAGAAAAGATATCGATCAACTGTATGTAAAACATGTGCTTCATTCATTAGGAATCTCTTGTGTAGTTCGCTTTCGCGAAAGCTTACCTAACACATCAGGTGGGACCAGAGTAATGGACGTAGGGACTGGTGGAGGTTTTCCAGGAATACCGCTGGCGATAATGTTTCCTAAGACTAGTTTCCATCTTGTGGATTCTATAGGAAAAAAAATTAAGGTGGTAGACGCCGTGGTAGAAGCCCTGCAATTAAAAAATGTCACCACGCAGCACGGTAGAGCAGAGAAAGTGAAAGGTAAATTTGACTTTATAGTAAGTCGTGCGGTGACAAATATGCCTGATTTTGTGAAGTGGACGCGCCATAAAATCAGAAAAGATAGTTACCACGAGATAGAAAATGGAATTTTATACCTTAAAGGTGGTGATTTAACTGAAGAGCTCAAACCATTTCCTGATGTGTACATGTATGAGCTGCCAGACTATTTTGAAGAAGCCTTTTTTGAGACTAAAAAAGTGGTCCATTTACCACTTTAAAGCATAAAAAAAGACCTCTACGATGAGGTCTTTTTTTATATAGTGTTTTTGAACTACTAGAAGTTTGTAGAAATGTTCATGCTTAATCCTGAGTTAGGCGGTACAAATCTACATACACCACCTACACAAATTAGTCCACCACGCTGGCGACCATAGTTAAGTGCTACACGAGTTCTTCCTTTAGTGTAGCTACCACCTGCTGAGAAATAGTGTATGTCTGTTTTTTCATAATTATATAAATCTGTAGCATAAACAGATAAATATGGACTGAAAGAGTACTCTAGTGTTGAGGCAGCCCAGTTCCCACGATCTGCATTTGCTCCTAGATGCTGAATGTCAAATCTCATACTTTTACCATTATTAAATTTGTAGAGTGCATCAATCACAAATGCATTTCCTTCTAAGTAAAAGTCTTTACCTTCTATTACCTGGCCATCATATTCTGTATGTACCGCAGTAAAAATGGCAGATAGCCTTCTTGAGAATCGTTTTTTAATAGCTAAACTATATTCCTCAAAATATTTGTCTCCAAATGATATTAGTGAGTTTTCATAAGTGTTATTAGATAAATCAAAGGTAGTATCTAGACCACTCCAGCGCGCATAGTTCATTTCAAATTTAGTACCGTATTTACCACCTAATAAGCTTTCTTTTTTTGCGGTATAATACACATCGATCTGACCACCTATTTCTCCTGCTTTTCCTTCTACAGGAATTACCGCAGCTTGAGGATTATAAACATAAATATTAGTGACAGCATAGTCTTGTTGCTTAGTATAGCCAGGAATAAAGTTGATGGTGTTTAGTAAAAATGAATTTCCAGCAGCTTCTCTTTCAGAATAAAAGGTCATATTATCTATAGCTCTAAAAGTTCCATTGATTCCTAAACCTTTTGTAGCATATCCAGTGTTAATTAAAATAGCTCTACCATCTTGTAAGTTTGTGTTAGAAGGTGTGTTACTTTCTACAAACGCATCTGGTTCTTTATAAACCCATTCAGCACCTATAAAGAATTTATCAAAGGACACATCACCTCTTAAACTATATGCTCCTACGGCAGCAGGGAAATTGTCATTAGGTCCCGTGTATTCTTGATAACGATTTACATAACTAGCTCCTAACTGGATACCTGTTTCTATATCTAGCGCCGTAGATAAATCTAACTCAGTATTCACACCAGTAACTGTACCTTCAGAGATTTCAAAACCTACACGCTGGTTTCCAGAAAAGGCTGTGGCGTTTAAGTAATCTGTAAAGTCGTACTTAATGCGCACACCTCTAATAGAGTTGTCTATTCCTAATTGACGATCTTCCCATGATCTGTAAATTAATCCACTACCAAATTGATCATAAAAGTGTCCACCTGTAATGTCTAGGTTTTCATGCTTAAAATTCAAATAGTACGTTCCTATACCATTTCCTTGAAATCCTTGAAAATAACCTAGTAAAGGGTTAGGGGCAAATAATTCATATTGTACTCCAGCGGTAAACTTATCATAAGAGTATCTTAGAGTGAAATAGTTGTTAGACCTTAATTGATCCTGTGGTGCTTCAAAACCATTTGGGTTTTCTTCAACTAGTCCTGAATCATCTAAGTACCACTGACTGTTTGATTCAAATCCTCCTGAGAAAGTTCCTTTGTTTTCTTGGGCAATAGATGTTTGAATAGCGGTAATTACTGCTATTGCTATAATAAGTTTTTTCATTGTAAAGTAAGTTGGTTGTTGAGTGGTGTTTGAATTACTCTCCAGCAATTTGCTTAAACTCCTCAAAGAGTTGATCTTCTGCTCCTGGTGTAAAACTAGAATGACGGAAAACGATTTTACCATTTTTTAGGATCAACGTAAGTGGTACATTAGGATTCCCTAGGTGTCTTCTTACATCATTATTTGGATCCAGTAGTACGGTGTATTCCCATCCTTTTCCCATTACTGCTGGTTTTACTCGCCTTGTTGAACGAGCATCATCTACAGATATGGCAACCAGTTCAAAATTCATCTCTTCTTGTAAGTCTTCATAAACCTCTGCAATCGTATCCAGTTCTCTTATACAAGGTACGCACCAGGTAGCCCATAAGGAGACTACTATAGTTTTATCTTCACTTAAAGTGGCAAGAGGGATTTCTTTTCCGCTTAAATCTTTTAAAGAGATCTCAGGTAAGGATGTTTGAGCTATACCTAACGTGCAGCTGAATAAAAGAGCTATTACAAGTATTTTTTTCATAATGTTCAAATAGTTATGGATTACAATAATAACAAGAATTAAAGGAATTATCATGCCAAATTAATGAATCCACAACATGTATTTTTAAAAACATCCCTAACTTATGTTAAAAACTAGGAAAATATCATGAATATGTTATATTTGGTAATTGCAAAATTTCCAAATAAAAGCAACCCGATGAAAACAAATTATTTCTTTAAGATAGCCGCTTTACTTCTAGTAGTTTCTACACTTTCTTGTAGTTCCAGGTCTTCAAATATAGGAGTGGAAGGACTTACCATAGAAGTTTCAGATAATGTTATTTATGATCAAAGTACAGTAGAATTTAAAGTGGTAAATGGTGGAGGAGATGATGTGACAGATAATGCAACCATTTTTGTAGATGGTGTAGATATAGAAGGAGATTCTTACCTGTTTACTGGAATAGGCGCACGCACTATAACCGCAGAAACTACGCTGGATCAAGCAGATCCTGTAATTGTTGAAGTTATCGAGCCGTCTTATACTACTAAAATGCTTATAGAAGATTATACTGGTGCCTGGTGCGCATGGTGTCCTGTAGTTACTAAAGGGATTATAGATGCTCATGCTGTTCCTGTTAAAGGTGATCATGTGATTGCTGTAGCTATACATAATGGTGATTCTATGGAGTTTTCACTAGAGTCTCAAATGAGATCACAATTTGATGTAACTGAGTTTCCTACAGCGACACTTAATAGAACTCCTACTTTCTGGATTAAAAATAACGTAACGCTTAACATGGACATTCCCCAAGCTCTTGCTTTTCTTGATCCAGTTCAACCAGTAGGTCTCGCTATAAATTCCTCTGTAAATGGCGACAACGTTACTGCTGATGTCAAGGTAGGTTTTGATTTGAATCAAGAAGATTTAAAGCTTGTCGTATTTTTATTAGAAAACGGTCACGTTGAGGAGCAGCTGGATAATACATCATATTTTGGAGGACCAGGACTAGTTCCTGATTTTGTTCATAATGAAATTTTAAGAAAGTCGTTTACTGATGTTTTTGGAGATGTAATTCCTGAGCAAGAGCAACGCGCAGGTAATGTGTATGAAGTAAGCCTTTCTGTTAATGAGCCTGGAGTAAACACTACTGATTGGGATATTGTTGCTTTTGTTGTAGATCAAGCAGGAGAAGTGGTAAATGTGCAAAAAGCTAAAGTGGGAACTGATCAAGATTTTGATTAGTCTTTAACTTTTGTTGTAACACCATTTTGTTTTTAAAATGTCGTTAAAATAAATTGAATTATTCTTTGCATAGCCTTAGCTACGGAAATAATTTTAAGTGAAAAGTAAGTAATAAAGAGACTATTTATTAAGACTTTATAAATTCAAGTTGGTATAAATTTAAAACTTATCAAGCACTGAAATTCAATCTCCTTAATAAAGTCTTTCGTATTTAGTCTATCAGCGACAGCGGTCTTTTGTCTTAGTCGGATACGGCTAGTGAAAAATAAAAAATCCCATCTTAAATTTTAAAATGGGATTGTTATTGAATTATAAAATAAGAGTTTATTCTCCTAAGAAAGGATATCTATAGTCTGTAGGAGTGACAAAAGTTTCTTTAATCATACGAGGAGAAACCCATCGTAATAAATTCAATTTAGATCCTGCTTTGTCATTTGTTCCAGAGGCACGTGCACCACCAAATGGTTGCTGCCCTACAACTGCTCCAGTACACTTATCATTAATATAGAAATTACCAGCACAGTTTTCAAGGGCTGTAGTAGCTTGTGATACCGCATAACGATCCTGACCTAAAATAGCACCTGTAAGAGCATATTCACTTGTGGTGTCTACTAGATGAAGCATTTCTTCATACTTATCATCTTCATAAACGTAAACGGTAATCACAGGACCGAAGAGTTCTGTTTCCATGGTTACGTATTTAGGATCTGTAGTTAAGATCACTGTAGGGTCTATAAACCAGCCTTTAGACTTATCATAGTTTCCACCTATAACCACCTCAGCGTTTGCATCGCTTTTTGCACCATCGATGTATTTTGCTAGTTTATCAAAAGATCCTTCATGAATCACAGCAGTTATAAAATTGCTCATATCTTCTGGAGAGCCCATTTTAAAACTATCTACATCTCTACGTATCAATTTTTCAACCTCTGGCCACATACTTTGTGGTATGTAAGCCCTTGAGGCAGCACTACATTTTTGACCTTGGAATTCAAATGCACCTCTTACGATAGCGGTAGCAACCTGTTCTGGTACGGCGCTTTTGTGTGCTACTATAAAGTCTTTACCACCTGTTTCACCTACGATTTTTGGGTAAGTTTTATAAGTGTTTATATGCTCACCTATTTTAGTCCATAAGCTTTTAAATACAGTTGTTGAACCTGTAAAGTGCACACCAGCAAAATCTGGGTGCGACATCACTTCATCAGTCATCATTACAGGATCTGCATTTACCATGTTAATCACACCATCTGGAACTCCTGCTTCTCTAAATACTTCTACAATTACCTGAGCGCTCAGCATTTGATGATCACTAGGCTTCCATACACAAACGTTACCCATTAACGCAGCACTAGCAGGTAAGTTACCTGCAATCGCCGTAAAGTTAAATGGAGAGATACAGTAAACAAATCCTTCAAGTGGTCTGTATTCTAATCTATTCCATGCTCCTGATGTGGACTCTGGTTGCTCTGCATAGATCTCAGTCATGTACTGTACATTAAATCTCAAGAAATCTACCAGCTCACATGCAGCATCTATCTCAGCTTGAAAAATAGTTTTAGACTGGTTAATCATTGTCGCCGCATTGATACGTGCTCTGTAGGGACCGGCAACAAGTTCTGCAGCTTTTAAAAAGATTCCAGCTCTTTGTTCCCATGGTAATTGAGACCATTTCTTACGGGCTTCTATGGCTGTACTAATGGCGTCTTGCACCTCTTTTTTTCCACCTCTGTGATAATTTCCTACCACGTTTTGATGATCGTGTGGTGGTCTTATAGGTGCAGTGTCACCTGTTTTTACTTCTTTACCATTTATATATAAAGGTACTTCTGTGTTTGCGTTCCATAATTCTTTGTAAGCAGCGAGCACTTGATCTCTTTCTACAGTTCCTGGAGCATAAGTTTTAATAGGCTCATTAACAGCAACTGGGACTTTGAAAAATCCTTTTCCCATGGGTTGTTAGTTTTTTAATTTGCGGGTGAATTTACAAAGAATACCTTGCTTAGTGTGGATCTATAAACTTAAAGAAATCTTAATCTGTTTGCAGTTGTGGTTTTTACGCTTTCGCGAAAGCGTAATTATGAGAGTTAATTCAGTGCAAATGGAGCACTGAGTTTAAATGCAGGAATCACCACGCTAAACTTTTTTGTGGAAGTAAAGTCAATCATGGAGTAAGAACCACTCATATTTCCAAAAGGTGAGGAAAGCAAGCAACCGCTCTGGTAGGTATGTGATTCACCTGGTTTAAGAACCGGTTTTTTACCGATCACACCTTCACCTTCTACATGTTCTGTTTTACTTAAACTATCTTTAATTTTCCAGTGACGAGAGGTGAGTTGTACTGAATTCTTACTCTGGTTTTCAATAGTTATGATATAACCAAAGGCAAAGTGCATCTTATAATTTTTATAAAATGTGCCTTCAAAACTAGTCTGAACTGAGATTTTAATGCCTCTAGTAACTTGCTGAATCATAGCTTAAATACTTATGTAAATACTACCCAAAAGGAATAACGTACTACTGATCATAATAAGAACTAAAAATACAAAATTTATAAATAAGAATTTTAAAATAGTCTTAAATCTATTTTGCTGGTAGAATTTTCTGAGCGCTTTATACAGGTAAAGAGGTCCTAAAATGGTGAAAAATATTAGGGCTATATAGGATGTGTCTGTCAGCGAGCCTTCAGCAACGATAAGAAAGAACATCAAAAAAATAAAGGTTAACAAGTGAAAATTAAACACCATATGTTCCATATAATTCCATGTGCCACGCGCATAGATCAACCAGAAAAATAAGCTCAAAGCTGGCGCAAAGAAGAATAGAAATAATGGGATTTTAGGTAGAATTAAGTTGATCAACTCTGTGGGGTTTGCTTCATAGCTATTTAGCTTTTGAGCTTTCTTGTAACGAGCAATGTTTTTAGACTCGATTCTATGACCTAAATCAGTTAATGCCTCTTCAATAGAGAATTCAGGATGGTCGCTCTGATAGTTAGCGTAGACGCTCACTTGATTAAAGTAAATGGTGAGGAAATTAGAAGCGTCTATTTCTTCTTGTGTAAGATGTCTTTTTTCTTCAGGAATGGTGAGTGTGTCTTTTTCTATAGCCTCAATGGCTTTATTTATGGCTAGTTTTTGAAAAATATTTTGATCTTCACTTAAACTATCCTGTTGATGTTTCATTATTTTGATAATCTCTTCGCGATCAGTAGCTGTTGCTGTACTGTCTTGAGAAACGTTAAAAAGTCCTGCATTTGATCCTTGAGCGGTCACCTCTATATCGAGAGTTTCTGTAAGCTGTAAACCGATTTGTAACACTAGAAAAAATACGATACTCACCGTAAGGAAAAAACGGAAAGGGTTTGCATACTGTATGCGTTTACCATTACAATATTCTAGTGTGAGCTGTCCTGGTTTTATTAAAAGAGTGGTGATGGTGCGCCATACTCTTGAGTCATAGGAAATAATACTTGCAAAAAACTCACTAAAGAAGTCTTTAAGAGCTAGTTTTTTGGTAGTGTTGAGTTGTCCGCACTGGTGGCAGTATTTATCTGCTACGTCCAGCGGTGTTTCACAATTAAGGCATTGCTGTCCTCTGAATTCAGCTAGAGATCTTACGGTAGGTTTCATATCTATATTCGGGTGATGTAAAGGTGTCTAATTCCTAATCCCTTCACTATTTGCAGCGCCCATTCCTATAAGTTTATCATAGCGTCCACCAGGCTCTCGATAGTAAGCAAGTACGGTATAAGTGTTTTCTGTTTGCCACATGTTTCCTGATATAAATCCAGGATCTTGTTCACCATTTTCATAAACCACGGTGTAACGATAGTTATAAAAACCTTGCTTTAGTAAAATAGTAGCTTCATACATTTTACGTTCTGAGTTGTAGAACATTCTATTCTCTTCATGAAGTTGAAAAGCGTTATAGTTTCCCATAACATAAATACTAGCGTCTGGCGGTAAGTTAAAACTAGGTAGTAAGGAGAAATGAATGTTTACATACTCAGCTTGTACAGCGTTATCTTCATTATCTAGAGTAGTCACTAAATAGTTCCCGTTAATGTCTGGAAAAAAAGTGTATTCATTTCCAAAACGCGGTTGGTGTACAAAAAGATGTGCTTCATATAAATCTCTTTTACGCACATAATCGATGTTTTGATTAGGAGATCTAAAGTCTCTGTTTTCAAAATTTAAGTATTCATTACCTGCCCAGAAAGAAGTCTCTGTATCATAACGGTATTCTTGTTTATTAGCTAGATTAAACTGTGGTTTAACATCATAAATAGCTGAATATAGATCAGCATTTTGAATGATTGCAGTTTTAAGGTTGTCTGCTGGATTTAAGAAAATAATTTCTTGAGAATCTATAAAGAATTGAACCCGTTGTTGTGTGTTTACATAGTTAATGTCTAGAGCACGGCGCACTTCTACGCCTACTTGAGCCTTTTCTTCCATAATCATGAACTTTCTTGAAAATACGAGTTCGCGATTGTCATTATAAATATGGATCATATAATTCCCACTTACTTTAAAACCACGAGTAAATTGATTAGGAACGCTTAAAGTATAGTGAGAGTACCCTTGAATTGTTGTAAACGAATTGCGGTAGTCAAAAATGCGCATGTCATCGATACCATCTAGAAATTCGTTTTTGAATAACCGGCTAGGTTTCCAGTCATAATCATAGTGTTCAAACTGGTAATAATAATCTGCCTCGTCTCCTATAACATCGTCAAATTCAAGAGCGATACGGTCTCCTAATTTAAAGACAGGCAACATGTTTTCTGGCGCTTTGTTGAAGGTTACAGACTTAATATAGTCTGGATCATTAACAAGCTCTTCCATGGTTTGAGCATGACTGCTTAAAGCGAAAAGTAATACTGTAAAGAATGGGATATAAATCGACTTCATAGATGGTTAAATACGTGCTAAATATAAGATATATTGTCTTTGTCGTTCATACTTTTGCCAAAGCAATGCCAAACTCATGCTTTTGTGTTATTAAGAATAATTCTAAATAATTACTGCAGCAGGTAATCTGAGCATTATGGCGTAAATTTGCACGATTTTTAAAAAGGACTAAATCCATCATCCTATGTCAAAAGACATTAGAATTAAAAAAGGCTTAGATATAAAACTGGTAGGAGCTGCTCAAAAAGAGCTTGATCAAGCTGCTGCCGCACAGTTTTATTACGTGAGACCTGAAGATTTTCATAGTATTATTCCTAAGCTAGTAGCTAGAGAAGGTACTCGAGTTAAAGCTGGTGAGACTTTGTTTTACAATAAGTCTATTGAAGCCATGAAATTTGTTTCTCCAGTGTCTGGAGAGATTGTAGAAGTGCAACGAGGTCCTAAGAGACGTATCGACGCTTTTAAAATCAAGGCAGATGCTACTCAAGAGTATCTAGACCACGGAATTTTTAATGTTTCTGGTAAAGATGCCGAAGATGTTAAAAACCACCTGTTAGCGTCTGGTTGTTGGTCGTTTATTAAGCAGCGTCCTTATGACGTGATTGCAAATCCAGAAAAAGCACCTAAGTCGATTTTTATATCGGGTTATGCTAGTGCGCCACTGGCTGCAGATTTAGACTTCACACTCGCGGGTAAAGAAAAAGAAATACAAGCTGCGATTACTGCGTTAGGAATGCTTACTGAAGGTAAGGTTCATGTAGGTGTAGGTAAAAATTCAAACTCTGTTTTTAGTAGTTTGAGTGGTGTAGAGCTTCATAAGATTTCTGGACCACACCCGAGTGGAAATGTAGGGACTATGATTAATAAGATAGATCCTGTGAATAAAGGAGAAACAGTCTGGACTGTTGCTGCTCAGGATTTAGTTATCATAGGGGAATTATTACTTACCGGTAAATTTAATGCAGAGCGTGTCGTTGCTCTAGCAGGTTCCTCTGTAGATATTCCAAGATATTTTACAACTAAAATAGGAGCTACTTTAGATACATTCATTTATGAAAATGGTGTTGAGAAAGGAGCAAATCATCGTGTGATTTCTGGAAATGTTCTTTCTGGGAAACAAGTAGGCGAGGATGGTGTTTTAGATTACTATAGTAATGTAGTGACTGTAATTCCAGAAGGAGATGATTATGAGTTTTTTGGCTGGAACAAACCAGTGTTTAATAAAATTTCTCCATCGAGAGCGCTTACTTTTTCATGGTTAAACCCTAAGAAAAAGTATGACTTAAATACAAATACAAATGGGGAACACAGAGCATTTGTAGTTACTGGAAATTATGAGGCAGTTTTTCCTCTAGATATTTATCCTATGCAAATTTTAAAAGCATGTATGTATAAAGATCTGGATGAAATGGAGGCACTGGGTATGTATGAGGTAGCTCCAGAAGATTTTGCAGTGACTGAATTTATTTGTGTATCTAAACAGCCGCACCAAAAGATAATTAGAGAAGGGTTAGACTTAATGCTTAAAGAGATAGGATAATGAGTTTAAAAAGCAAATTACACGATTTAAAAGAGAAGTACAAAGGGAAGAAAATGGCTCCTGCATTTAATGCACTCCATACTTTTTTGTACTTGCCTAATGAGGTGACGCATAATGGTACACACGTTAAAGCAGCTGATGATTTAAAGCGTACTATGAATACGGTTATCATGGCTCTTGTGCCATGTTTGATCTTTGGAATGTATAACGCAGGTTACCAGCACTACCTTGCTCAAGGGATGATTGAAAATGCCAATGGCTTTTTAGGAGCTTCCTTTTGGACTGTAGATAACTTAATCATCGGAGCATGGACTGTGCTGCCGCTAGTAGCGGTGTCCTATGGAGTAGGTCTTGCGGTGGAGTTTTTATTTGCCGTTATAAAAGGACATGAAGTAGAAGAAGGTTATCTAGTAACTGGAATGCTAGTACCATTAATCGTTCCTGTAGATATTCCATTATGGATGCTCGCAGTAGCAGTAATTTTTGGTGTTGTAATAGGTAAAGAGGTTTTTGGAGGTACAGGGATGAATATCTTAAACCCAGCTTTAACAATTAGAGCATTTTTGTTTTTTGCATATCCTACTTGGATGTCTGGAGATAAAGTATGGGTACATGGTGCAGTAGCGCGTGATCAAGCTATCGCGGCTGGAGAAAATCTAGATGCCATCTCAGGAGAAACTATATTAGGGACTTATGCAGCAAATAATAGTGTTGCTTATGATTACTGGGATATGTTTTGGGGAATTATTCCTGGATCTGTAGGAGAGACTTCTAAATTCTTAATTATCATTGGTGCTCTATTTTTGATATTTACTAAAATAGGTAGCTGGAGAATTATGTTGAGTACTGTGATAGGTGCTTTAGTTATGGGATTGATTTTTAACGGCGTGGTAGATGCTGGAATCATAGAAGATTCTAGTAAGTTTTACGGGTTAATGAGTGTTCCATTCTGGCAGCACTTGATTATAGGTTCTGTTTTATTTGGTGCGGTTTACATGGCTACAGATCCAGTAACGGCGTCACAAACTAATAAAGGTAAATGGATTTATGGTTTCTTAATAGGTTTTATATCTATTATGATCCGTGTGTTTAATCCAGCATATCCAGAAGGTGTATTCCTTGCTATATTATTAATGAACGTCTTTGCACCTACTATTGATCACTATGTAGTTCAAGGGAATGTGAAGAAAAGAATGAAGCGTCTAAAAGTTAAAGCAGCTTAAGCATGGAAAATAGAACTGATAAAAACTCATATACAATATTATTTGCCATTGGTATGGTGGTGGTGGTAGGTGGAATACTAGCTTTTTTAGCTTCTAGTTTAAGACCTGCAATCGCTCAAAATGAGAAAATTGAGAAGCAACAAAACATTTTGTATGCTTTAGGTATCAATAATAATGAAGGTAGCTCTGCTGTTTTTGTAGACGCTGCAGTAACGCCAAATAAGTTTGAATCTACTGTGACTGAGCAGTTAGTTCTTACTTTTAAAAATGGTGAAATCATGAAGACTCAAGCTCGCCAGGAATATGTGGACGAGACGGGTCAAGAACCTTATCTCATTGATGTTAAAAAGCAACAATCGTTGCAAAAAACAACAGGAGAGCGCAAGTTGCCATTATTTATAGGTAAAAATCCAAATGGAAAAACATTATATGTAGCTCCTATACGAGGTAAAGGTCTATGGGATGCTATTTGGGGTTATGTTGCCTTAGACGAGGAAATGGTAGTACAAGGTGTTTATTTTGATCATAAAGGTGAAACTCCAGGACTAGGTGCAAACATTAAACAAACCTATTTTATGGATGATTTTAAAGGAGAGCACTTATTAAACGATACTGGTGTTTTTAAAGGAATTACTGTTGCCAAAGGGAATGCAGATCCTAAAAATGAAGATAAAACTGATTATGAGGTGGATGCAATCGCCGGTGCCACCATTACTGGTGATGGTGTAACTGCAATGATTAAAAAAGATTTAGCACTATACGTGCCTTATTTTAAAACTTTAAAGAAATAAAGATATGGGAGTTTTATCAAAAAAAGATGCTAAGCTCATCTCAGATCCATTATTAGATAATAACCCGATTACCATTCAAGTACTAGGGATATGTTCTGCACTTGCGATAACAGCAGAATTAGAAGCTTCTATTGTAATGTCGATTTCAGTATTATTTGTACTTGGAGTTGGTAATGTAGTCATTTCATTGATGCGTAACATTATTCCTTCTAAGATTAGGATTATTGTACAGCTTGTTGTTGTAGCGACATTGGTAATTATTGTGGACCAAGTTTTAAAGGCTTATGCGTATGAACTTAGTAAGACATTATCTGTGTTTGTAGGGTTAATAATTACTAACTGTATCATTATGGGTCGTTTTGAGGCCTTTGCATTAGGGAATGGGCCTTGGAGATCATTCTTGGACGGTATTGGTAATGCTGCTGGATATGGGTTTATTCTTATTCTAGTAGGGTTCTTCAGAGAACTTTTTGGTTCTGGAACTTTACTTGGAATTCCAGTATTAGGAGATCCTATTGAAAAAACTGGCTTATACGCTATTGGTTATGAGAATAATGGTTTCATGTTATTATCTCCTATGGCCTTAATCGTAGTAGGTTTAATTATATGGGTGCAACGTAGTAGAAATAAAGCTTTAATAGAGGACTAGATTAGTTTGATACCGCTTTCGCGAAAGCGTATGAAACTCAAAACATAGAATATGGAACATTTAGAATTATTTTTCAAATCAATATTTATAGATAACATGGTATTTGCCACGTTCTTAGGGATGTGTTCATATCTAGCTGTTTCTAAAAAAGTTGCGACTGCAGTAGGATTAGGTGCAGCCGTTATATTCGTATTGGCCATTACAGTACCATTAAACTGGATGCTTGATCAATATATATTACAACCTGGTGCTTTAAGCTGGTTAGGAGCAGATTATGCTTCTTATGACTTAAGTTTCCTGTCTTTCATCATGTTTATCGCTACCATTGCAACCATGGTACAATTAGTTGAAATAGTGGTAGAAAAGTTTTCACCTTCTTTATATAATTCATTGGGTATTTTCTTACCACTTATTGCCGTTAATTGTGCGATTCTAGGAGGCTCATTATTTATGCAGTCTAGAGAGATAGCCACATTAGGATTAGCAACTACTTATGGTATAGGTTCTGGAATAGGATGGTTCCTAGCAATTCTCGCAATTGCGGCGATCCGTGAAAAAATACGTTATTCATCAGTACCAGCTCCTTTAAGAGGACTAGGTATTACATTTATTATAACGGGACTTATGGCCATTGGTTTCATGAGTTTTGGTGGAATGTTAACTGGTGGAGACGAAGAGAAAAAAGAGTCTAAAGAAGTTGCACTAAAGCCAGCTCAAAACAGTAATGATTTGACTGCCGAAGCGACTGTGATAGAAGATAAATTAACACAAGTAAATCAATAGTAGGATGATATTAATTGCAGCAGATACTACAGGAACGATTATAGCTACCGTAGCAGCTTTTTTACTGATAACTTTGATATTAGTGTCGCTTTTACTTTTTGTGAAGCAAAAGCTTTCTCCATCTGGTCCTGTGACCATTAATGTGAATGGAGAAAGAGATCTTACTACGGGTTCTGGTGGTACACTACTATCTACCCTTGGTGATAATAAACTTTTCTTACCATCTGCTTGTGGTGGTGGTGGAACTTGTGTTCAGTGTAAGTGTATTGTTAAAGATGGTGGTGGTGGAATACTTCCTACTGAAGAACCACACTTTACTCGTAAGGAAATTGCTGAAGGATGGAGACTAGGTTGTCAAGTTAAGGTAAAACAAGACATGGTGATCGAGATTCCTGAAGAGGTTTTTGGTATCAAGAAATGGGAAGCTGAAGTGGTACGTAACTATAATGTTGCCTCTTTTATTAAAGAATTTGTAGTGCGTTTACCAGAAGATATGCATTATGAGGCTGGTGGATATATTCAAATCGAGATACCGGAATGTACGGTAAACTTTAAAGATATGGATATCACTGCTCACCCAGAAGAGCATGATAGCCCTGATAAGTTTCAAGCTGAGTGGGATAAATTTGGTTTATGGCCATTAGTTATGAAAAATACTGAGACTGTGGAACGAGCTTATTCTATGGCTTCTTACCCAGCTGAAGGTCGTGATATTATGCTTAATGTGCGTATTGCTACGCCACCATGGGATAGATCTAAGAACGCCTGGATGGATGTGAATCCTGGTGTAGCGAGTTCTTATATATTTAACCAGAAGCCTGGTGATAAAGTAACTGTTTCTGGACCTTATGGTGAGTTCTTTATTAATGAATCTGAGGCAGAAATGCTTTATGTAGGTGGTGGAGCTGGAATGGCACCTATGCGTTCTCACCTCTATGAGTTATTCCGTACTATTAAAACAGGAAGAAAAGTTACTTACTGGTATGGTGGTCGTTCTAAGAGAGAGCTATTCTACATAGATCACTTTAAAGCGCTTGAAAAGGATTTCCCTAACTTTAAATTTTATATGGCACTATCTGAGCCTATGGAAGAAGATAACTGGAAGGTTAAAGATGGTATCGATGGAGAAGGTGATGGATTTGTAGGCTTTATTCATAATTGTGTGATTGATAACTATTTGAATTATCATGATACTCCTGAAGATATAGAATTATATTTCTGTGGTCCGCCATTGATGAATCAGGCTGTTCAAAAGATGGGAGAAGACTTCGGTATCCCAGATGAGAACATACGTTTTGATGATTTTGGAGGATAAAATCTTGTAAATCAAGCTTTCGCGAAAAGCGTTACTAATTATATTCCCGATCAGAAATGGTCGGGATTTTTTATGGTTTGAAGTGAACAGTTCATCTATCGTAATAGATGTTTCATAAATTACAGCTGTTTTTTAGGATAGGATCTATATAGTTTTGATATAAATCATTGATATTATGAGAACTATACACACCATCATCACTTTATTGATCTGCTCATTATGCAGTGCGCAAATCATTCAACGTAACAACAGTTTTAAGTTTAAAAATAGCGCCTTAGTTATAGAAGCAACGATTCATAGTGCCGACAGCTATAGAATGGATTCTAGAATTTATACTGATTATCATTTACAAATTAGATCGCTTTTAAAGGGTTCTAGCTCGACCAATGAAATAATTCTTACAGACCTAGGTGGAACTATAGGATTAGAACGCCTAGAGGTATCACCCAGTAATTCTTTTCAGGTAGGTATGCATGGCATATTTTTTCTAAATCCTATAGTAGATGGATCGCAATATGAAGTGTCTTTTCTAGGTCAGTCGCTTGTAGAACTTAATGATGTATTGAGTCCTGACCAGTTACAGGAAATTAATGAAAACTATATGGCGATGGATTATTTATCTATCAGATTTCAAGAGAAATCGAGTACCTCTAGTCGAGTCATTAATAACATAAGCCCACTCAATGTAGTTGCTGGAATAGGAGAAACTATAACTATTACAGGTAGTGGTTTTGGAGCTACTGGTCCTAACGGTGCTATTAAAGTATGGACGCCATTTGCAAATAATCCTAATAGTTTAATTTCTCACTCACAATCTTATAAGTACCTGAGCTGGTCTGATACTCAAATAGTTTTTAAAGTGCCTAGTAATGCTGGAACTGGTCAGATAAGAGTAGGAAGTAGCACAAATTTTGCATCGAGCACCCAGGTTTTAAGGATTACTTCAAATATAAAAGATCAAGCAAATGCCTTAAATACAGGTATCAACTCTATTCATCTACCAGCAAAGCACCTCGATGGAATTCAATTTGTTCCTCAGCCCAATTTTACAAATGTAAGCGCTATTGATCGATTTAAAGAAGCACTGGAGATATGGAAATGTGAGAGTGAAATTGATTTTAAATATGATGAGTTGAGTACTTCAAGTGCTGCCGCTGGAACTAACGATGGAATAAGCGTCGTGGGTTTTGATAATGCGTTAGGTAATTCGGTTTTAGGTGTAGCCTTAACTTCTGTTAGCGCGTGTTCAGGTAATGGCAGGTGGTTTGTTGCAGATGTTGATTTACTATTTAATGCAAATATTAATTTTAATTATAGTTTAAACCCTACTATCGGGCCGCAGTTTGACTTTTATTCTGTGGCTCTACATGAGCTAGGTCATGTTAGAAATCATGGCCATGTGTTGAATACGGGTTATGTAATGTTTCCTTCTATTTCATCTGGTGTGGATCGTAGAATTTTACATCCAGATGAAGTTGCAGGTGCTCAAATAGTTCAATTAGATAGTTCTTCTAATCAAGTATGTAACCAGCCGCTTATGATAAATGCAACTTGCTCAACAGCTAGTACAGATGATCTAGCGCACCTGCAAATAAGTTTTTATCCTAATCCAGTCGTAGATAAAGTGTTTTTTAAAAATCTAGATGTTCTTGCAAATACGGCCTACGTTTTATATGATTTAAATGGTAAAACGATAGCTTCTGAGACACGAGTTGACAATAGTACCTTAGATGTTTCTAGATTAAGTTCTGGGCACTATTTTATACGGTTTAATGAAAGTAGTCAAGTTTTCCAATTTGTAAAACAGTAAAATCCTGACCATTAAAAAACCCGAGTGACTAGGTAGTACTCGGGTTTTTTACTAGGTGGGAATTAGTTATTACGCTTTAGCGAAAGCGTACTACTAATTATTATCATAAACAAAATTACCATTAGAAACTACAACGACATTTCCTGGATTGCCAGATTCCTCTGCAGTAAAGTTAAAGGTACCTTCATATACATTATTAGCCACACTGGTGATGATTAAGTCACCGCTACCAGCTACTGAATGGTAAACTGTCCCAGTTGTGTCCTCATAAGTACCTGTATAAGTACCGGCAAGACCTTCAATAGGATAGGTTCCAGCGGTCACGCCTAGTGGAAATGACAGGTTTATTTGCTCGTTTAAACTATTACTAAACGTGATACCTATCTGATTGTTAATTTCAATTGACGCAAAGAAATCTGCAACAAAAGCAGTACCATCTATGTCTGCTTCACATTCATCAGTCGATGTGGTTACTATGTACATAATGTTTTGAAAAACACCATTAGTGATAATTACATCTGGATCTACTCCTGCAATGTCAGACATCACACCAGTAAATGTTCCTGAAACTGTTTCATTAACAGTATCAAAACTAGTGATGGTAACTGTTCCACTTGCTGGCACATACAAACTATTTACACCAGATGAGTACGCAATTATTGCACCTGTATTTGTATTATTTGCGTCTACATTGAATGTTCCTACTGCTGGATTAAACACTTGAACCGCTAATGTAGGGTCACCATTAGTTCCTACTGTTACTCCATCTTCAGTTAACACGGCTTGTACAGTGCTAGTAAAATCATTAAAAACGCCATCTATGTCTGCTGTGAATAAAGCGTTTAAATTACCATTTCCTCCATTATTAGGGTTTAATCCTGGATCTATAGGTTCAATATCTGTGGTACAAGAAGCAATACTAAAAGCTATCAATAAAAGGCCAATTATTTTTTTCATTCTATTATTTTTTTGCAATATAAAAGTAATAAGCATAAAGATGATGCTCAATTTAAATAATTATTTAATTTATAATGGTCTATAAATCATTTCTTTTTGATTTAAAGTCATTTCCTGTCTACCGCGTTACAATGAATTATTAACTTCAATGAAGTAAGAAAATCAGTTTATTCTAGGAAAAGAAACTTTACATGCTTTATAAATAGGAGACTGTTTCAATTCTCTTATTATGTTCATTTTTGTATTCCATCATTGCAAATCCAGGATGGATACAATAACTACCCGTTTCTCCTGCTTTATTCATGGCGATATAAGCTACTTGAAAGTTAGTGTGGTTGGGGTTTTTTGCAACTATTCTTTTAACAGCTGCTTCACAAGCTTCTTGTGGTGATTTTCCCTGTCTCATGAGTTCTACTATAAGAAAGCTACCTACAGTTTTCATAATTTCCTCGCCCATTCCGGTTGCTGCTGCACCACCTATTTCATTATCTATAAAAAGTCCAGAGCCTATGATAGGAGAGTCTCCTATACGACCTTTCATTTTATAAGATAATCCTGAGGTTGTGCAGGCTCCAGCTATATCACCGTTTTTATCCATGCATAATACTCCTATGGTATCATGATTTTCTATGTTTATAATGGGTTTGTATTCACTGGTTTTCAGCCATTCTTGGTAGGATTTTTTGGAACTTTCTGTTAGTAAATCTTCCCTTTGAAAACCGTGTTTGTAAGCGAGCTCTTCAGCGCCTGTAGCGGCTAGCATGACATGAGGAGTCTTTTCCATAACTACTCTGGCAAGGGCAGCTACATTGGTTATGTTTTCTACACAAACTACCGCTCCACAATCACCATTAGAGTCCATGACACAAGCATCTAGGGTTACATTTCCTTCCCGGTCTGGTGCACCACCTTTGCCTACAGTAGTATTTTTAATATTCTCTTCTTCAACGGCACAAGCTTTAATGGCTGCATCTAGTGCATTCATACCAGAGTCTAGCGCTTTTCCAGCTGTTTCATTTGCTTTTGTAAATCCCCAGGTACAAATTGCGATGGGTTTATTCTTATTATTTTTCACAGATATTTCTTTTACTTGTTCCTGGTCTGGATGAGACGCACCACTGTTACAACTTATCCCAGTCGCTGCAGCGGCTATTCCAGCTCCTGTATATGATGCATTTTTAATAAAAGACCTTCTATTCATATTTTAAGTAGTTAACTATTATAAAGTTTAATAAGTAACATTCTGTTTGTCTAGAACCTGCTTTGTCCTAAAAGCATAGAAAAGTAAATAACCAAAACACAATACTGCGATCCAGTACGAGGATTGAATACTGAAAACATCGGCTAGTTTACCTTGCAGCGGTGGAATGATAGCGCCACCTAAAATCATCATCACTAAAAAGGCAGATCCTTGTGAAGTATATTTGCCCAGTCCAGCAATACTAAGGGTAAAGATACATGGCCACATAATAGAGCAAAATAAACCGCCAGATAAAAAGGCAAATAACGCCACGTTACCTGAGGAGAATAAGCCTATGAGCATGGCTATTACTCCTAGTAGGCTAAATATCTTAAGAGTTTTTACTGGGTTATCTTTTGCAAAGAAAAAACCGCCTATTTGAACAGCGACACAAACGGCAAAAAATAGAACTTCATTACTAGAAAAAGTTTTTCCACCTATATAGTTTACTAAAACAATAATTGCCAACGCTACATAAGGAACTATAATAAGCAGCCATTTTTTCAATCCTTTACTTGGGTTAAAAACAGTTATCGCACCTACCCAGCGGCCTATCATAAGTCCACCCCAGTATAGTGATATAAAAGGTCCTAGCTGTGCATCGTTTAGGGTAGGTAGTCCTAAGGCATTTATGTTAGTTCCATCCACGGCTTTTTTTAGCAACTCACCTAAGTTACTTCCCACAGTCACTTCTACTCCTACGTAAGTAAAGATAGCTAGCATGCCTAGCACAAGTTGAGGATATTTCATGGCGCCCCAACCTTCTGTCTTTTTAGAAGAACTTGAAAGAGCAAATAATAAACAAGCAACGACACCTAAAAGAGCTACTATTAATAATCCTAGCCTTTTGTTTTCCAGCTCTTCAGTTACTATGACGTCACCCATATAAGTGCTGAAAATGTATCCAAAACAGCCTACAACGATTGCCGTAAGAGCAATCAATACATTTCTTGCTTTATTTGCTGGTTCAAATACGGTCTCTGATTTTAATGATGGTAACTTTTTAGAAAAATAGAACAGTGCTGCTGCGGCAAGAAATAAAACACCTACGCATAAATACAGCATTTGAACGGTGATTAAAGTGATCTCATTAGTGTTAATTTTATAAGCTAATTCTTCTGTAGTCCAGCTTGCTGCTCCAAAAATCACAAAACTGACTACTATAGGACCTATAGTAGTTCCAAAGGAGTTGATGCCGCCAGCGAGATTTAATCTATGTGAACCTGTTTTAGGATCACCTAGTGCAATAGCAAAAGGATTTGCTACGGTTTGCTGTAATGAGAAACCTAAGCCCACTATAAATAGAGCTACTAAAACTAAATAGAAAATACTGGTTTGACCTTGTTCAGCTCCAGCTGTGGCAGGATACATTACAAATGCCCCTATAGCAGACAGCAATAACCCGTATATAATCCCATTTTTATAACCCCAATTATTAAGAATTTCCTTTTTTAAAGAACTCGATAAAACAAATAAAAATAGGGCGCCTATATAATAAGCTCCATAAAAAGCAAAGTCCACTAATTGAGATTGGAACTGGTCTATATTAAAATAGGTTTTGCAAAACGGAATAAAAACACCATTTGAAGCGGCTATAAAACCCCAGAAAAAAAATACTGTTACTAAAGTAGCCAGTGCTGATTTGTTATTTTGTTGTGACATAGTTGGTTTTTATGTTATGACTCTTATAATTCTAGATTTGTAAATATAGGTTTAGTTGATCGTAATTTCGTCCACAAAAATCCATGCAGTCCCATCAAATGGATATCCTAAATGCCAATCGGGAAGTTTCCCATACGTGGTAGCTTTCATACGTACATAGCGCACGCGTTTATTTTTAGGAATAGAGGTCACGCTGTGAATGGCAGCAACTTCTTCCTTACCGGTGTCAGGTAGCGACTTCACAAACTGATCCATCACTTTTTTGTTTTCATCCAGATATTCAAAAGTGACGGTCTTAGGCCAGAAAATCCAACTGCGCTGATCTTTTAAAAAGTTAACTCTTACCTCATTCAATGTTCTAGATTTTCCTAAATCTATTAATGCATCTAAGTCTTGATCTTGAGTTCCCTGCCATGCACCAGATCTAAAATCTTTTGTTCCTTGCATGCCATTAATGAGTGCATCGTTCCCACCAGCGCTATATTCATTTGCGTAGCTATGATTTAAGGTGATTTTTAAATCCTTATCGTATTTAAAAAACTGCGTAGTAACCGCTGGACTTTTTTCATTACCTTTTTTTGCAATAACCGTAAGATCACCAGCATTGTGTATGGTAATGGGTTTAGTATAATTCTGCCATGTAGAGTCATCTAGTACATACATAATTTCAGCAGATGGATCTAGCGTTTTAAGGCTTACAACCGTACTATCTGTAAACGCAATAGCACCTTTTTCAATAAATGGTGGCGTGACAATTTGATGATCTTTAATCTCAGAAACAGGTCTAGCCTCTTTTTCTATTGCCCATGATGTAGGTGATTCACTCATGTGAAATACTAGTGTTCCACCATTTTTAATCATGTCATGAGTGATGTAAGAGTAGGGATGTGGTTGTAATTCTGCTTCCGCCAAAGCGTAATCCACACCAGCAACATAAATCCCTTCACCTTCTTTAATAACCGTAAATGTATTCCCGTTTTCTAGGTTGATCGTGGCTTTATCAAATAGTGGTGCTCCTATAGTGTACTTATTGCTAGCTGGTGTCACCGAGTAAAAACCTAAACTACTCAATACATACCATGCGCTCATCTGTCCACAGTCTTCATTTCCAGAAATGCCATCAGGTTCATTAGTGTACAACGTAGTAAGAATCTCGTGTACTTTTTCCTGAGTTTTATGTGGTTTACCTATGTAGTTATATAGATATGCCATGTGATGTGATGGCTCATTTCCATGTGCATACTGACCTATCAGTCCTGTGATATCAGCCTGATGACGTCCACTAGTTTCCATAGGTGCTGTAAATAGTTCATCTAAATGTTCCTCATAACGTTGCTCGCTACCCATTAAGTTGATGTGTCCAGAAATATCTTGTGGTGCATATAAACTGTACTGCCACGCATTTGCCTCAGTATAATTAAAATTCACTTCTTCTGGTCTAAAAGGTGCAAACCAAGTGTTGCGCTGGCGGCCTTGGAAAAAGTTAGTCGCTGGATTAAATAGGTTTTTATAATTCTGTGCGCGCTGGGTGAATAGTTTGTAATCATCTGTTTTTCCTAGATCTTTTGCGACTTGAGCGAGTGACCAGTCATCGTAGGCATATTCTAGTGTTTTAGAAACGCTTTCACTTTCTAGTTCTACAGGAATGTAACCTAGCTTTTTATAAGAGTCTAATCCTAGTTCATCTTGCATCGTGCTGTGGCGCATCGCTTTATAAGCTTTAGTGATGTCATAATCACGTATACCTTTCATATAAGCATCTGCTATGATAGGAATGCCGTGATAACCTATCATGCAACCGGTATAATTTGCGCTTAAATCCCAAATAGGAATTATGCCACCTTCATCATATTTTGCTAGCATGGTGTTTACAAAATCATTCGTTCGTTTTTCATCAATTATGGTATACAATGGATGAGCCGCACGATAGGTATCCCACATAGAAAAAACCGTGTAGTAGTCAAATGCTGTAGTTTCATGAATTTCTAAATCCATTCCTCTGTAGCGACCATCCACATCTTGATATAGTTGAGGTGCCAGCATGGTATGGTATAATGAGGTGTAGAAATTCGTAAGGTGATCACTGTCCTCATCTTGAACTACAATTTTAGAAAGTTCTTTTTCCCACGTACTTTCAGCTAGTTGTTGAATCTCATCAAAGCTTTTATCACCTATTTCTGTTTCTAAATTCAATTTTGCACCAGCTTCATCTACTGCACTAATTCCTATTTTAATGGTGATGGGTTCGTTGTTAGGGTTGTTAAATTCTAAAGCGACTACTTCTGGAATTACTTCATACTTGCGATCCCAATTCTTTATAGGATGTGAGGTTTCCATATAGAAAAACAACATTTGTTGAGTCGCCCACGCGCTAGAGAATCTTTTTCCTTGTAGTTGTGTGTCTGATATAAATTGTAAATCATGGTCTAGTAATTTATCGCGATGTAATAGGTCCAGAATGACGTATTGGTTTTCGCTTTCGCGAAAGCGATATTCATGAACACCAGCACGCTCAGTCACAGTTTATCTTACATCAATGTCTGTGTCATCTAGATGGACTTCATAATATCCTGGACTTGCGTTTTCGTTATCATGAGAAAATTTTGAAGAGTAACCTTCTTTTCCATCTGCGCCGTTGTTATAAACCTCTTTAGTGGTAGGCATGAGTAAAATATCGCCATAATCACTTACACCAGTACCGCTTAAATGCGTGTGTGAAAAGCCATAAATCACATCATCACTATAATGATAACCACTACATCCATCCCAACCATCCAGCCTAGTATCTGGTGATAATTGCATCATCCCAAAAGGCATGGTCGCACCTGGAAAGGTATGACCATGTCCGCCAGTTCCTATAAACGGATTTACATAAGCGGTTAACGGTAAGTTAGAGATAAGGGCTGATTCTTCTGGTTTTAGGTTTTCTTTACAGCTGTTTAGAGAGATAGATCCCATCACGATAGTGACTAAGTATAATATATTTTTCATAAGGACTTTACAAGCAATCTTTAAATATAGTAAAAGCAATGATTTTGTTAAGTACGCTTTTGCGAAAGCGTGTTAAATCAGGCTTATAATCCATTCTTGAACTTTATCTTTGTAACATGACACCACTTACAGAACAAGAACTGCATCAACTCGCTATGAATATAGTAGGTAAAGAAATGGAAGAGCTAGGTTTTGAGTTTTTATCTATAAATTCTAAGCCTAAAAAAGATCCGCAATTTGTAGCGCTTAAGGATAAGTATTTACATTTTGTGGTGGTGAGAGCTGTTCAGTATCCAGCAAATCCTGTGGAGTATGATGTTGTTTTTATGAATAAAATGCGAGAGCATGCCAGTAAGTATAAAGCTCGTGCTTATTATGCCGGTGTAGGGCTGGCAAATTCCCGTAACTTTGAAATACCCGTGCACCACGATGAAGACTACACCGTGAATTTTGCCGGATTAATAGAAATCAAATGAAAAAAATAGTAGCAGCTGCAGCTTTCTTATTAATCATCTCATGCGGTGAGAAACACGACCTTAAAACGACTCAAACATTTGTAGGGAATGCTATAGGAACTACTTATGGTATAAAATTTTTTCATGATAAGAAGCTAGACATTAAACCAGATGTAGAGGCTATTATCGATATGTTTAACCAGAGTATGTCCACCTGGGTTCCTGATTCTAGAATCAATCAAATCAATGCTGGTGATAGCACCATTGTAGTAGGAGAAGCATTTAAAGAAGTATTTGATTTTGCCAAACAAGTACACACAGATACGGATGGCTATTTTGATCCTACCGTTGGGAATCTGGTAAATGCTTATGGTTTTGGCGCTGATGGTAGTCAAGAAAAAGCACCTAGTTCACAACAAATAGATAGTTTGCTACAATACATAGGTTTTGATAAAATGAGCATCACTACAGTAGCTGATGGATATCAAGTGCAAAGTACCACAAAAGGAATGTACCTAGAATTTAACGCTATAGGTAAAGGAACTCTAGTAGATTATATCGCTAGAATGTTGAATGAAAAAGGAGTTGAAAACTACTTAGTTGAAGTAGGTGGTGAGGTAATTGCAAAAGGTCATAACCTAGAAAAAGATACCGACTGGCTAGTAGGTGTTAATGCGCCTAAGAAAAGTAAAACAGGTGAAAAAATGGTGCTTATAGCACTTAACTTAAAAGATAAAGCGATGGCTGGTAGTGGGAACTACCGCAAGTTTAAACTGGATGAAGAAAGTGGTCAAGAATATGTACATACGGTAAATCCGTTAACGGGTCAGGCAGTTCCTAGTAATGTCGTGGCTGTAAATGTCATTGCAGAAAATTGTACCCTAGCAGATGGCTATGCGACTGCTTTTATGGCTATGCCATTAGAGAAATCTAAACAGTTACTACCGCAATTAGATCACATAGAAGTTTTAATCATGTACCTGGATGAATACGGTATGTTGCGTTTTGAAAAATCGGCAGGATTTGATGCTTATGTGAAGAAGTAGTTTGTGAGGTTTAAGGTTGAAAGTTCAAGGTTCAATGAGTTAAACTATAGGCTTCCTAATTACTCACCACTCAAGACTTTTCGTTGATAATACTATCCAGCCTTAGTCGAGATGCGGTTTACGCACCACAGGAATTAATTCTCCAGCAGCTAGTCTATAGCGGTCTAGCTCTTCGGGACTTAATTGAGCAGTGTAATCTACTGCTAGAACTTGAAAACCTATGGATTTTAGTCTATCAAAGTAATCCATTCCATAAACTCTTACGTGGTCATATTGCCCAAATATTTTGGCTCGTTCCACTTTATCAGTAATACTATCGTCTTCAAAGGTCACTTCACGATCATTCTCTAGAGGAATTTGAAGAACCGCTGTTCCACCTGGTTTCAGTACACGGTAGAGTTCTTTCATGGCTGTATGATCATCAGGAATGTGCTCGAGGACATGATTGCACAAAATCATATCGTAACTGTTATCCTCAAACGGCAGGTTGCAAATATCTGCCTTCACATCTGCCAGCGGTGATAGTAGGTCAGTAGTGGTGTAGTTGATAATATCGCTGTTGCGAAAACGTTTATAAAAACACTGTTCTGGCGCCACATGCAGTAGTGATTGTGGACGAGTAAATAGATCTGTTTCTCTAGTGAGGTACAACCAAAGCAAGCGGTGACGTTCTAGGGAAAGTGTCGAAGGTGAAAGTACATTTTCACGTACGTTTCCATAACCGTAGGGAAGAAAGCTCTTAAAGGATTTTTCATCAATAGGATCAGTATATCGATCACCACGATACCACCATGCTATAAGTGGTCGCACCCAATAACTTACTTTGATAAGTACAGGTCTTGGGATGAGGTTGAGGAAAAATTTAAAAATACGTTTCATGTAGATGGAACTGTCATTCCGCACTTGATGCGGAATCTTGTTGTACCTAATTAATTGTTTTTATTGTAGACTATTCCGGCCATCTATATTTATCTTCTTCATCACTAGAAATTCCTAGTACTTCATAGATATAGTCAAAGGTACTTAACAACCTAGGTTCTCCATCGATGATGGCAACATCATGTTCAAAGTGTGCACTAGGTTTGAGGTCTCTGGTTTTTATGGTCCAGCCGTCTGGATAGTGCTTTATGTTTTTAGTACCTAGGTTAATCATAGGTTCTATGGCTACGGTCATTCCTTCTACAAACTTTTTCCCGCGACCACGTTTACCATAATTAGGCATTTGTGGATCTTCATGCATGGTACGACCTATACCATGACCTACTAACTCTCGTACTACTCCATATCCGAAGCTTTCGCAATAATTCTGTATTGCATAACCTACATCTCCCACACGATTTCCAGTTCTAAATTGCTCAATACCTAAATATAAAGAGTTCTTAGTACGATCTAGTAATTCTTGCGTTTCTTTAGGAATTTCTCCTACGGCAAATGTATAAGCATGATCACCATAAAATCCATCTACTATCGCACCACAATCTACAGATAAGACATCGCCGTCTTTAATAGGTTCATCTTTAGGGATTCCATGAACGACCTCTTCATTAGGTGAAATTAATAAGGTGCTAGGGCAATCATAAAGTCCTTTAAATCCTGGAATGGCACCATGATCACGTATAAATTCTTCGGCCATGGTGTCTAGCTTTAAGGTAGTGACACCAGGTTTAATCTCGCCAGCGACCATAGCAAGTGTTTTACTTACCATATGCGCTGCACGACGCATAATTTCTAATTCTTCTCTTGTTTTTGTAACAATCATAGATTTTATAATAAAGTGCAAAAATAGGGATTACAAAGCGATGTCTGGTTCAAATGAAAAATGTAAATTTTTAAACTTAAACTCTCACTTTAATAAATAACTTGAGTCTAACGATTGTTGGCTCGCCTATGATTTTAGAATTCCATATTTTTGAGAGACGCTTAATTCTTGGTTAAGCTGAATAGCACTCATACATTAAGGTAGGTTTTTAATGATTTCATGAGGCATTTCAAAATGGAGTTGGTTTGTTGAAGAGTAGTTTTCGCAAAAGCGAATATAAACGGCCTCATAATATTTGAGCTCTGGATTAAACCCAATGCCACGTTGCTCCATAGATAGTTGCTGTAAGGAGATAAGCGTGGTTTCTGGATCTTTATTAAGGTCCATGTCTTTAAAATGCTCTTCTTTTTTAAAGAAACTAATGTAGCCTGCAATAGACTTACCAGAGTATAATTTTTGAGAAACATTTTCAGGAATAGGCAAGAATTGCGACATGGCTGGTACTGCCCAGAAACATATTGCTAGACCTATAAAAACGGCACTTCGAGAGCCTATTTTAAAGCGTGAAGTACTAGACTGCTTTAAAATATAAAGATGGCTTACCATCATGATCAAGTTCCAGGGAATAACGATATAGTTCCAGCCGTATTTCAAAGGGCTCAATTTCCAGATAATAATCAAGTGCATGGTTATAAGTAGTGTGGCAGCTATTTTTCTAGTAGATTTAAATAGTAACAGTAAGCCTAATAATGTTTCACATGCCGCCATGGCATAACCTATTGTAGGATTATATGAAACGGGTAAAGAATTAAAGTAAAATAGTGGAGCGATGTCTTCTATGAAACCCGTATTAAATTTATGCAAGCCACTGAATAGATAAACACCACTAAGAATAAAAATGAGAGCCGTGTAAAAAATATGCCTGTCATTTTTAAGAAAAGTAAAACAAGTAAAAATACCGTAGAACACTATCATGTAAGGTGTTACTCTATGGATATCACCTATACAAATAATGAGGTAAGAAAGTAATGATATGACATATAAGTAAGTTCCAGTTGCAGGTGGAGAGAACACAGCAAGAATTGCCGTAGTAAACATGATGACTGCAGTTACTAGAGTTAGTAACCATGGTAATTCCAGGTTGAGTAATGGAATGGTTAATAGTTCGTGGTTTTTAAAAAAGCCATGATACCCTATAATGGCAGTTAAAATCCAGCAGCAGATAAGCGTGTATTTGAGAATAGCGTTATGAATTAAGGAAGCTGTCATTACTGCAAATCTCTCATTTTAGTAAAATAATTACTTTTGGTATTATACTCACCTAAAGTAAAAAAAAATCGAGAAGTGACAACTTCTCGATTCTTTAATATCTATTTGTTTTTTAATACACTATTATAAATTGAATTGTTTTTTAACGAATAAAAACTTAAAAAGAAACGGTTTATATACGGCATTTAAAATGATGAATTGGTATACCAGATTTTCTCCAACCTTTAATGATCATAAGCATGCTTATAAGGCTCACCTGTCACTATTTTTAATACATCTTTTTCTAGACTTTCTCTAGGGCGCTCTACATAACGACCTATTTCTTTACCCTTGCGGTAAAATATAAAAGTAGGTACACGTATTACATCATAACTTGAAACTAGTTCTACGGGTTTCTTTTTAGAACGATCTACGGTGATAAGTGTGAGATTTTTTTCTTTAAAACCTATTTCATCTAATAGTTTATAGAACTTAGGAGTTTCACGTTTAGAATCTCCACACCAAGTTCCCATATAAGCTCTTATTTTAACACCTTTCATTTCTTTTTTTAAGGCTTTTTTAGTTTCCTCATCAAGAGTGTAAGCCTCATAGCGAGGTTGAAACCATGTTGCAAAAGGTGCTTGCTGGAACGCCTCTTTAGTCTGGATTCCATAGAGATGACCGTTTAATAGTTGAGGTGGTTCAGGAGTTTGCGGTTGTACAGGAGTTTCTGGTTGCGTCTTTTGAACACTGGCCGCATCATTACTAGAGGTGGTTTTTTGAGAACCGCAAGATGCTAAAACAGCTATGGCAGCAAGTAGAATGATCTTTTTCATAATTATTTAGATTAAAGGTTTTTGAGTCATTTCTGCAGGTTGTGGAATACCTATGAGTTTTAAAATAGTAGGAGCGATATCTCCTAAGATACCATCCTTTACCTTTTTGAGCTCTTTATCAACGAGAATAATCGGTACTGGGTTAGTAGTGTGTGCCGTGTTTACAGAACCATCTGCATTGAGCATGACCTCACAATTTCCATGATCTGCGATAACAATAACGGTGTAATCCTGTTCTATAGCGGCAGTAATTACATCATGTGCCGCTTGATCTACTGCTTCACATGCTTTTACTGCAGCTTCCATAGATCCGGTATGGCCTACCATATCTGGATTTGCAAAGTTGAGACATATAAAATCAGCTTTCTTTTTGTTGATTTCTGGGATGATACTGCTGGAAACACAATCTATAGACATCTCTGGTTGTAGATCATAGGTAGCTACTTTTGGCGAATTACACATAATACGTTCTTCACCCGTAAAAGGATTTTCCTGTCCACCATTAAAAAAGAAGGTGACATGTGGATATTTTTCGGTTTCGGCGATGCGTATTTGAGTTTTTCCGGCCGCTGCTATAACTTCTCCTAAAGTGTTTTTTAAATTATCTTTTTCAAAAATGACCTTGACATTTTTATAACTATCATCATATTTAGTCATCGTTACATAGTACAGGTCTAGCGCATGCGTGTTTTGCTCGTGGTGATCTTCTTGAGATAACATTTGAGTTAATTCACGTCCGCGATCTGTGCGATAGTTAAAAAAGATAACTACATCTCCATCTTCTACGGTAGCTACAGGTTCTGTACCATTTAATAGAACGATAGGCTCTATGAATTCATCTGTAACACCTTGATCATAAAAATCCTGTATGCTTTTTGAAGCGTCATGAGATGGTTGCCCCATTCCATGTACGATCACGTCATAAGCTTTTTTAACACGTTCCCATCGCTGGTCTCTATCCATGGCAAAATAGCGTCCAGTTACGGTAGCCAGTTGTGCCTTTGTTCCTGCGATGTGCTGTTCTAAATCTGCAATATGTCCTGCGCCAGATTTAGGATCTACATCGCGTCCATCTGTAAATGCGTGTATGAAAACATCTTCTACTTCTTGAGCTTCGGCGACATCTAGTAATGCTTTTAAATGGTTAATGTGTGCATGCACGCCACCATCAGATACTAGTCCTAGAAAATGAACTTTTTTTGATTCCGCTTTCGCAAAAGCGAGAGCATCTACCAGTACTTGCTCATTTTTAAGGGTATCTTCTTTAATGGCTTTATTGATTTTGGCCAAATCCTGATACACAACTCTTCCAGCGCCTAGATTCATGTGTCCTACCTCGCTGTTTCCCATCTGACCTTCTGGTAATCCTACGTGTTCACCATCTGTGCGCAAGGTCGCATGTGGATAGTTATCGTATAAACTGTCTATAAAAGGTGTGTTTGCTTGTGCAATAGCACTTACCGCTGGGTCTTGCGTAATTCCCCAACCGTCTAGAATCATTAAAATCGTTTTCTTATCCAAATCTCAAATTATTAAGCCATAAAATTAAGAAAATGAGGTCTGTAAAACTGGATTTTATAATGATTTTATCCGAAACCGATTTCGGTCTTGGAGAAATAGAAGTTAGAAATAAAAGAATAGATGAGTCTTATTCTGATCTCTAATTTCGAAGTCTTGCTAAGTTATCGCTTGCGCAATCATCCAGCCACCGGTCCAGGCGTTTTGGAAATTAAAACCACCAGTAATGGCATCTATATTAAGCACTTCTCCAGCTAGATACAGGTTTTCTTGCTTGCGAGATGCAAAGGTTTTAAAATTGATTTCCTTTAAATCCACGCCGCCAGCGGTTACAAATTCTTCCTTAAAGGTGCTTTTACTATTAATCGAAAAAGTACTTGCGGTTAAAACCGTTGCTAGGTTCTGTAGCTCCTTATTAGAGCAATCTGCCCAGTTTTTATCGCTAAGCTGTATACTTTCTACTAGAAACTTCCACAATCGTTTAGGTAGGTCAAAGAGCCATTCATTACCTACTTGTTTTTTACTTGTTCTATGGGTTACTAGCGTTTCATAACATTCTTGTGTAGAGATATAATTCAACCAATTGATCACTAGGTCAAATTTATAATTTGAATGATGTAATTCTCTTGCGCCCCAAGCGCTCATTTTTAAAATAGCAGGACCTGAAAAACCCCAATGAGTGATTAATAATGGGCCTTGAGATTCTAGTTTTAGTTGCGGTATGGCTACTTGAGTTTCT
The DNA here is from genome assembly GCF_965660805.1 of Nonlabens sp. Taxonomy (GTDB): domain Bacteria; phylum Bacteroidota; class Bacteroidia; order Flavobacteriales; family Flavobacteriaceae; genus Nonlabens. Next base: position 32,730 of record NZ_CBFIBE010000023.1, read on the forward strand.
AGAGCAATTCCAGCGAGTTCTGTAATTTGTTTATCTACTAGATTAAAGGTGAATAAGGAAGGTACAGCATCTATGATGTTGTTACCTAATCCACGCATCATTTCCCAGACTTTAGGACTGCTTCCTGCTGTAATTACTAGGTTTTTACAGTGAAATCCTTCCTGTTTAGTAATGACGTTCCACTCTTTATCTTTCTGAATACTAGTCACATTATGACTGGTAAGGATATCTATTTTTAGTTTTTGAGTTTGTTCTAGAAAACAATTGATAATGGTTTGAGAAGAGTTTGTGGTAGGGAACATGCGTCCATCTTCTTCTATTTTTAATTCTACGCCACGTTCCTCAAACCATGCGATGGTATCGCCAGTCATAAAACTATGAAATGGACCTAAGAGTTCCTTTTCACCACGCGGATAGTTCATTGATAACTCTTTAGGGATAAATTCGGCATGCGTGACATTACAGCGTCCACCGCCAGAAATACGTACTTTTTGTAGGACCTCTTTACCACGTTCTAGTATGGCGATTTTTGCATCAGGCAGTCGCTCAGCTAGGTTAATTGCTGTAAAGAATCCTGCGGCACCACCGCCTATGATGATGGTATGGTAGCTAGTTTTCATTCTCACGCTTTAAACTCATATAGGGATGTTTTAAATACGCTTTTGCAAAAGCGTATCCACGAGCATACTTCACCCTAAAAGTCTCAATAGCCACATGACCAAAAATTGCACAACCAGCAAGCATCATAGCAAGAGGGAACAAAGATACGGTCACATAACTAGATACAAACCAGCTCGCAAATGACCCAAAAATCATACTCACCGCACCTACAAAAGCACTCGCACTACCAGCACGTTTTGTAAATGGTTGTAAGGCCAGCGCGGTTACATTAGGGTTTTGGAATCCTATAAAAGTCATCATTAAAAATAAGGATGGATAAACGATCCAGAATATAGGATCAAAAAAGCTCACGTGAATTAGTAAGAAACAGGTCACGATTAATAAAAGGATACTCACCACATAAGTGATTTGAAAAGTTGTATAGCGTTTCAAGAAAAATCTATTAAACTGGCTACCGGCAATGAGTCCAGCGGCATTACTACCAAAGATGATCGCAAAGTAATCCTGCCCCATATTAAAGTATTCTAAAAATATAAAAGGCGCAGCAGCTACATAACCTAGTAAAGCTCCTATTACAAAACCACGTGCTGTGGAGAATAAGAAAAAAGCTTTGTCCTTATATATAGTCCAGTATTCTCTCAGTACGGGAACTGGATGTAAACTGGTGGCAAGATTAGGTCTTGAACTTTCAGGCAAAATAAAAATAACATTAGAAAGCATGAGCATGGCAAATCCTGCAAGCCCATAAAATATCATGTCCCAGTGGTAATATTTAATGATAAAACCGCCTATAGATGGCGCAATAATGGGCGCAATTCCCATGATTAACATGAGCCAGCTCAACACTTCAGCCACTTTTTCTTCATCAAATAGATCTCTTACTATTGCTTTACTCGCTACCATTCCTGCACAAGCTCCTAGAGCTGAGAAAAACCGCAAGGTCGCAAGCGAGTTCACATCCCAGGCATAAGCACTGGCTATACTCGTTACTATGTAAAGAATCAATCCTGCAATTAATGGTCGTCGCCTACCATAACGATCCATTAATGGACCATAAGCCAGTTGTCCTAATCCTATCCCTATAAAATAAGTAGTAAGTGTAAATCCTATCGCGCTGGTATCTACCTTAAAATCTCCAGCAATTTGTTGAAAAGCAGGTAAATAAGCATCTATAGAAAAAGGACCTATAGCAATGAGTGTTCCTAGCACTATGATAATGCTGGTCTTTCTACCTTTGCTTATATTTTCTCGATCTACCTGTTTTACTTTCACATTGCAAAATTACTTTTTTGAAAATGCTTAAAGCACAGAATTAGGAAAGGTTTACGATTTAATAACCATGAGATATATTGTATTTTTAAGGCAAAATTGAACACTTATGAAAAAAACACTTCTTTTCCTTTTAATACTAGTTACTTTGTATAGTTGTAAAAACACTACCAAAGAAGCAAAAGAAGTAAAAGAAACTCCAGTGCGATCTACTACTGAGCAAATCGCTCATAACGCTGGAATAGAAAACTGGGATGAAATCAACGAAGTAAAGTTCACATTCTCCGTAGGTAAAATGGGGCAAACCTTATATGCACGCAACTGGACTTGGAATCGCAACACAGGTGATGTAACACTCATCGCTCCACCAGATACGGTACATTACAATAGGAACAAATCTAAGGATGACAGACAGACCAGTGCAGACCGTGCTTTTGTTAACGATATCTACTGGCTCATTCCAGAGTTTAAATTCATGACTGATCAAGGTACCCAGATCATAGAAAAAACAGCTGCTATTGCGCCTATTTCTAAAGACACGCTAGACATGTTTACAATCATATATAATAAAGACGGCGGCTACTCACCTGGAGATGCTTATGATGTGTATTATGATAAAGATCACAATCTGCGTGAATGGGTTTACCGTCAGAAAAACGATACCGTCGTAGGAATGATGAATACCTTTGAAAAATTTGAAACTATAAACGGCATTAAGATCGCCACAGATCATCGCACACCAGACCGCATGACTCGTATACATTTAACTAACATAGAATTCAACAAATAATGGAATTCAGCACTTCTAAAGAAAAAGCATTACAATTAGACCGCGATGATGAATTATCTCGCTTTCGCGAAAGCTTCCATATTCCAAAACACACAGATGGAACAGACAGCATCTATTTATGTGGCAACTCGCTAGGCCTACAACCACGACAGACCAAAACTTTTCTAAACCAAGAACTAGACGACTGGGCACGACTAGGTGTAGAAGGGCATTTTCATGCCGCACATCCATGGATGCCGTATCATGAGTTTTTAACAGAAACACAGGCGCAAATCGTAGGTGCACAACCTCACGAGGTAGTCATCATGAATACGCTTACTACAAACCTACATTTAATGATGGTGAGTTTTTACCAGCCTAAAGGTAATCGCACTAAAATTATCATCGAGGCCGATGCTTTCCCTAGTGACCGCTATGCCGTTGCGTCACAGGTGAATTTTCACGGTTATGATGATAAAGAACATATTATAGAATGGTCACCACGTAAAGGTGAGCACACACCTAGAATAGAAGATCTAGAACAATTACTTAAAGAACAAGGTGATCAGATCGCTCTTATTATGGTAGGTGCTGTAAATTATTATACGGGACAGTTTTTTGACTTGAAAAGAATTACAGCATTAGGACATAATGCTGGAGCCATGGTAGGTTTTGACTGTGCGCATGGAGCAGGAAATGTAGATTTACAATTGCACGATTCTGGAGCCGACTTTGCCGTGTGGTGTACCTATAAATACATGAAT
>NZ_CBFIBE010000024.1:0-34747 GCF_965660805.1 Nonlabens sp.
GTAAGCACATCGGGCCTTCTACTAGCATGGCGCTGGTCATCGGTCATATAAGCTCTAGGTGTAAAAGTTACTGGTGTAATCTCACTTCTAAATGGAACTGGTTTTGAAGGATCACTAGTATAGGAAAACCTTGCGTTTTGGTCGGACTTTTTATTGATTAATAATTTACCATCATTACTAAAACTAAAAACAATCTCCTCTTGCTGTGGTGGCCACTGCATAAACTTTTCCCATTGCTTTAATCCCGTGTCAAACATATAAGCCTCTGGTAATTGCGGGTTTTTTTCTCCTTTTAAATGATGTTCAAAGAATGGTGTTTCTATTTCACGATGATAAAAAGTAGAAAGGTTATCTCCAAAGTGGATGTGATTTACCATTTGCTTACCTGGTTCACGTGCCCAGTTCCCATGACTCCATGGTCCCATAACAATGGTATTATTCTTATTATCTGGATTATTGCGTTCTACCGTTTTATAGATATTAAGTGGTCCGTATAAATCCTCAGCATCAAACCAGCCACCTACGGTCATTACGGCATGATCGACATTTTGATAATGATTAATGATTGCTCGTTTTTGCCAGAACTCGTCATAATTAGGATGCGTAGCAACATCTTTCCAGAAAAAATTATCGGGATAAATATTTTCGGTTACATTTTTTAGTGGACCTAACTCGAGATTGAATTTATAAGAGTCGGTCATGCTGCCTGCAGCTCTTAGTTTGTCCCATTTATCATTATACCAGCTTTTTGTGGTAGGCTCTGTTTGATGTCCAAACACTGGATATGCAAATATGTAACTTTGCAAGGTTGCTCCCATGTGATGAAAATCATCAAAGAAAAAATCACCTATAGGTGCTTGAGGTGAACTGGCAACTAGTGCTGGATGTGCATCTGGCAGTGCTGCTGCGGTGTAGAATCCTGGATAAGATATTCCCCATTGCCCTACTTTCCTGTTGTTATTTGGAACGTTATTAATCAACCATTCTATGGTGTCATAAGTATCTGAACTTTCGTCTATATCATGTTTATTATTAACATCATTTCCAGGGATATTAGGTCGCATGTTATCAAAATCTCCTTCACTCATCCATCTACCGCGCACGTCTTGATAGACAAAAATATAACCTTCTTTCATAAGTATCTCGTTAGGGCCCAGTCTTTTAGGATAAGTGTTTTCTCCATAAGGTCGCACGCTGTAACAAGTGCGTTGCATCATAATGGGATATTCCTTTGAGGTGTCTTTAGGGCTGTAAACGTGCGTGTATAGTTTGACTCCATCACGCATCTCTATCTGGTGGATGGTTTTTGTGTAGTTTGCCTTTATGTAGTCTTCGGCTGTTAGTGATTGCGCTTTCGCGAAAGCGGAACCTAACACCACTAATGCTAGGAGTAATACATTTTTCATAATATGGGATTTATTGCTGGTCTAAAGATAATAGAACTGTATAAAAAAGGCTCTCTATTAAGAAAGCCTTTAGATTTATGAGTAGGTAATTACCAGATTTTAATACGTTTTTCTGGTTCTATGTACATACCGTCCATTTCTGTGATTTCAAATGCATCATAAAAAGCATCTATATTTTGAAGCGGCACATAACCGCGATACATACCTGGCGAGTGCGTGTCTCCTTTGATACGTTGTTTAAGAGCCTCTTCTCGCATTTTTGTGCGCCATACCGTTGCCCAGCTTAAGAAAAATCGCTGTTCTGGTGTAAATCCATCGATGTCTCCAGGGCGACCTTTATCTTCCATCCATAACTGGTGAGCGTCATATGCGGCATTTACTCCACCTAAATCACCTATGTTTTCTCCCAAGGTAAATTCTCCGTTGATATTAACGCCTGGCAATACTTCTATAGCGCTGTACTGGTTAGCAAGGTCTTTACCGAGTGTTTCAAATTGGGTTTTATCATTATCTGTCCACCAGTTGGTCATGTTTCCATCAGCGTCAAATTTTGCACCGCTATCATCAAAACCATGAGAGATTTCATGCCCTATCACAGCGCCCATTCCTCCGAAGTTAAAAGCAGCATCTGCCTTGTAGTCATAGAATGGTGATTGTAAAATGGCTGCTGGGAAAACAATCTCATTATAATATGGATTGTAATAAGCATTTACCGTTTGTGGAGACATGAACCACTCGGTTTTATCTACTTGCTTACCTAATTTTTCTAGGTTATCGCGGTAATTCCATTCTTGAACGGCGAGCATATTATCAAATAAGGTTCCACCATTTGCTGGGCTTTTAATTTCCATTTCAGAATAATCTTTCCACTTATCTGGATAGCCTATTTTAATGGTCATACCGTTAAGCTTTTCAATAGCTTTGGTCTTAGTTTCTGGGCTCATCCATTCAAGTCCGTTAATGCGCACTTCATATGCTTTTTTTACGTACTCGATCATTTCTTTGGCTTTGGCTTTTGCCTCTGCAGGGAATTTTTCACTTACATAAAGTTGCCCTAGCGCTTCCCCTAAAGATCCATTTACAGCTCCAAGCGCTCGTTCATCGCGTGGTCGTTGCTCTTTTGCACCGCGCATGGTTTTGCTATAGAAATCCCAGTTTGCATCTTCTATCTCTGTAGATAAAAGGTTTGAGGCACTATTGATCATCGTCCAGCGCATGTAGGTTTTCATAGCCTCTAAATTGCTATTATTCCACATATTGTTAAGAGCGGTCATATATTCTGGTTGAGAAACAATAATTGTATCAAACTCTTTAACATCAAGTTCATCAAAATAATCTTCCCAATCTATTGCAGGAACAAGAGATTTGAACTCTTCCATACTCATAGGGTTGTAGCGCTTCAATGGATCTCTACTTGCTACTTTGTCAAGTCTAGGTTGAGCCATTTCAGTTTCAATAGCGACTACTGTTTTTGCATCTTGTGCTGCTTGTTCTTCACTTGTTCCAGTGAGTGTGAGCATGCGAGTAACGTGCTTTTCATAAGCAGCTAGCTTTTCTACATTATCAGCATCTTCTAGATCTACATAATATTCACGTTGCATTCCTAATGCGCCAGGACCCATTTGAGCTACATTCATATCTGTATTTTGAGCATCTGGTCCTACACGAAAACCGTAAAAACCTCTAAGACCTTTTGAAGATAGGTCTGCTAATAGCGCAGGAATCTCGTCTACAGATTCTATGGCTTCTATTTGCTCTAGATAAGGCTTGAGTGGCTCATAACCTGCTTTATCTCTCGCCTCAGTATCCATAATGCTTTGATAGACAAAAACAGCTTTTGCTTGATCAGAAGACTGGTCCAGATCTTTATCATTCATTGCTCGGTCTAAAATAGCGAGCACATCTGCATCGGTATCTTTTCTGAGCTTATTAAAACCACCCCAAACGGTTTGGTCTGCAGGGATTTCTGTAGAATCTATCCAGGTACCATTTACATAACGATAGAAGTCATCTTTGGGAGAAACACTGGTGTCCATCGCTGTCATGTCTAGACCAGGATAAGTTTCTTCTTTTTTATCACATGATGTGATGGTAATAGCTGCTGCACAAGCGACTATTATGGAATGTTTTAATTTCATTTTTTAAGGTATATATTAAGGTTAGTTGACGCTTATTAAAAAAATATCACGAAATATAATAATAGTTTGCACTCCTTAACATCTATTTAAATTATAATTAACTAGCTGTCAAAGAAAAAGCCCACAATTGTAGGCTTTTAGAAATTTCGTGTTGGATGATTATTTAATAATTAGTTTTTCTGTAACCGTTCCAGTAGCCGTAGTAATGTTTAAGAAATACATTCCTTGCGCCACGCCATTTAAATCTATGGTATGTTGATTTCCAGAATTATTATTTCTGGAAGTTATTAGCTTTCCAGAAACATCATAAATGCTGTAATCAAAATCATCGAGACTGTTCCATGATAAGGTAAAGTTACCGTTTGATGGGTTAGGAAATACTTTGAAAGAGTTTTCTAAATTTAAATCTTCATTACTTAGAGTTCCTGTTACTACTACATTATCTATAATAACGCCTTCTTCAGTTACCGACTGATCGGAATGAAAAACGTACCTAAATACAATGTTGTTTTCGGCATTAAAAGCAGTAAGATCATAAGAATATGTCTTCATGGTAGCATCTGTACCAGTCCATTGAGCACCTACACAGTTAAAGCAGTTAATTCCGTTAGGACTACGACTAGAGTTGTACCAATTAGGATCAGTAGAACTACCAAGAACATTCCAGTTACTTCCACCATCTACACTGTATTCCATGTACATAAGATCCCAATCTTGTTCTAACTCAAAAGCCATTTCAAACTGCAAGGTAGGATTTGTGATACTTGTTAAATCATAACATCCTGTAAATAGATAAGCTATAGTGTCATCAGGATGATTACCTATTAGATTAGTTCCATAAACTTGAGTTCCGCTGGCTGCTTGATTAAGCACCGATCCTGCAGGAACACCTCGTTCCCATAATGCAGTTCCTCCAGTCTCATTGAACGTTAAGAAATCTCTATTTTCAAATTGATGAACATCATTTGCGACACCAATATTATTTTTAAGTATGGAAATAGAATCATTATTATTACTTGCAAATGCATCATTGAAAGTGTCAATGGTAACACTTAGATCGTTGACTCCTAAGGCTAGATTTAATCCAGATAAAGTGACTGTGGTTTGACCTTGTGATGGAATATTAGTAGCATAATTATTGCTTACTACAGCGCCACCATTTAAAGAGTAAGAGACATTAAAACTATTTACACTATTTGTGCCGCCATTTTCAATAAGAACATCTACATCAGAATCACCACAGGAGATCATCGTATTTGATGTAGTAATACTTACCAAATTAATATCTGTAGTTGGCGGATCTGCAAAGGCAGATGTTTGCCATATTCCTCTACCATAAGTTCCAGCTGTTAGAATATTATCTGTTGCGTTGATCTCCAGGTCTCTTACGCTAACATTTGGCAGATTATTATTAAAAGTAGACCACTGCTGGCTCACATCATCATACTTATAAACACCTCTTGAAGTACCTACAAATAAGACACCGTCCAAACTTAAAGGTAAGCTGGCTAGAGTATTCTTTCCTAGGTCTGGTAGGTTTGAAGTGATGTCTGTAAAGCTATTACCTTGATTAATACTCTTATAAACTTTCCCAAAAGAAAAGCGTGTTGATACATATACAACATTACTATCGCTATTACTTACTTCTATAGCCGCAATATCTTGATTAAATCCACTTACCAGAGCAAAATTAACTCCAGCATTCACACTACGATACAACTGACTGTTAATAGCCAAATAAATAATATTATCATTTTGCGGATCTATTTCTATCACATCAATATTACTTGCAAATTGTAAAGAAACCGGCGAAAAAGATCCATTTTGTACCTTGTAAAGTCTTGTATATCCTACATAAATTGTTCCTTGGGAATCTGTTTTTAATGGAGTAATCCAGTTACCGCTTTCTCCAGATGGTCTGTTAATGGAACCTTGTAAACTATTACCCGCATTATCAGTAAAGTATAAACCTCCGCCATTTTGAATAAATCCGTATCGTATATTGCTATCAAATGGATCAATTCCTCCATCCATACCATCAGCGCCATAAAAATTTTTCCATTGATTACCACTTCTTGTTTGTCCACCATTATCTTGTAAGCCACCTACTATTTGTGCACTCGATTGTGAACTTACTGCAATTCTATAAAACTGACCTATTTGAGCACCAGCAGTTAAGTTAGTAAATGTGTTTCCTAAATTACCACTGCGATAAACACCACCATCAGTCATTGCAAATACATCACTACCAAATTGTCTTATTTGATGAATATCTGCATGAGTATAACTACTTCCCGCAGGGTTGCTCCAAGAATTTAATTTTGAAAACGAGGATCCTCCATTAAAAGAGCGCCATATATTTAAACATCCCGTATAAACCACGTTTGCATCAGTAGGAGAAACTTCAAGTGCTAAATCAAAATTACCTTGCCCGCTTTCGAGAATATCTGTTCCATTATCTCTTCTTGTAAAAGATTGCCCGCTATTTGTAGATCTATAAACACCCATTAGATTTGCACTATTGTCTATGATCAATAAATAAACATAATTTGAATTTGCTGGAGTTACACCTATCACACTACGTCTCATTCCAGCAGGCAGTCCTGTTGAAGGTTGAGAAAAGGTAATACCATTATCTGTAGAGATATAAAAAGCATTATTAGTGCTTAAGTAGATGGTGTCTGGAGACCCAGGTTTAAACTTAATATCTTTTACATTCCCTGTAAAAGACCTTGTAAAGGTATTTCCACTATTTGTAGACCTAAAGAACCCTTGATTTGAAGACACCAAAATATTAGTGTTATCAGTAGGATCTATATAAACCTCACTAATATTTGCTACACTACCCGTAAAACTTAAGCCTGTAGAGTTCCAAGTTTGTCCACCATCAGTAGATTTCATAAGACCTATACTGTAGCTATCACTTGCATCATCATCTCCTGTACCTATATAAATTACGTCAGTGTTTGTGGGGTCTATAGCTATAGCACTTACACCTATTTGTGTGAAGAAATCTGTTAATGGAGTCCAACTAACTCCAGCATCTGTAGACTTCCAAACTCCACCAGCTGGAGCGCCTAAATAGTACACATTAGGGTTAATTGGGTCTACTGCAATTGTATTTACTCGACCTTGGCCAGTAGACCAGGATCCGGTTCCAAAAACCGTAATAGGGCCTATAGGGTTCCAGTTTGAATTAAAAGATTCTGTCGATTTTTGTATATCACGGCTGTTAAGAATCTGAGCAATATCTCTAGCACCTTGTAGTGTTCCATCTCTTTTTACATAAGCCTGTGCAGCATTTACCCATCTCATAAACGGCTTGTATCCACTACCTTTTGCGTCTTTATCATGAGTTGCCCAGTAAGCGTTTCCCGCATCCACAATTTCTTGATAGGTTAACGCTCCACTTTTTTGCTCTCTTAATTGCTCCATCCATGGATTATCTGTGCCAGGTTGTGCTGTCGCAAGAAATAATCCTATAAAGAAGAATAACAAGGGGAATAATCTCATAATTATGTTTTTATCGTTGTGCAATATAATACGCAGGTGTCACGATTCAGTAACAGCTACTTAATTTTGTCTTAATACATACGTAAACTGACAAAAATTAGATTTTTTTCAACAAAACATGTACTTCGTCTATCATTTACTAAAGTTCACGTATCACTTTCCTACATTTTAATGGAGCTGCTGGAGTCTAGTTTATAGCCCATTTGTTTCCCCTTTTTGTCGGCACTTAGCCCTTGAGTCATCCATACAGGAGCATCTTCACCTTTTAAAAAGTGATCAAAGAATTGCATCATGCGCACTGATAAGTCTCTTTTATTTTTCATTTTGCGCAAGTTGTGTGCTTCTTTATTATAAACGAGCAACCATGCGGGCTTATTTAAACGGCGCATTCCCATGAACATCTCTATTCCTTGATAATAAGGAACAGCTCCATCTTCATCATTGTGCATCATTAAAAGAGGTGTTTCAATTTTAGGAATATGAAATAAAGGAGAGTTTTCCATATAGAGATCTAATCCTTCCCAAAGGTTTTTACCGATACGGGTTTGAGTTCTTTCATATTGAAATGCTCTACTCAAACCACTACCCCAGCGTATCCCACCATAAGCACTTGTCATGTTTGAAACTGGTGCTCCTGCCATTGCTGCTGCATACATGTTTGTGCGAGTAACTAGATAAGCCGTTTGATAACCACCCCAACTTTGCCCTTGTAAAGCCATTGCGTCACGGTCTACATAGCCCAATTGTGCAACTGCCTCAGTTCCTGAAACGATACAGTTATAAGCACTTTCTCCAGGATGACCATCTTTATAAACGATGTCTGGAACAAATACCAGATAATCATTACTTGTTAAATAAGAAAAATTTACCGTACTCGCACTAGGCTGAGGAGAGCGATATCCATGTAGACGATCTGAATACTTCTCGTAGAAGTATACAATCATTGGATATTTTTTTGCTGGATCAAAATCTTCTGGCTTGTAAATCAAACCTTCTAGTTTTGTACCGTCATAAGCATTCCAAGTAAACAACTCAACGCTTCCCCATTTAAAATCGTCCTGTTGTGGATTTATATTGGTTAAACGTTCCATTCCTTTTTCTCCAGCTATATAAACGTCTGGATAGTTCTGGAAGTTAGATTTTCTGTAGAGTAAGGTGTTGTCGTTTTTCGCTTTCGCGAAAGCAGAATTATCAAAACCTTCATGCTTTACAAAATATTCCATACCATCATTTCCTAATAGATGTATATATGAATCCTTAGTAATGTGGTTAAAACTACTCAATAACATTTTATCATTAAGATAAGTTGCTAAACTGCGATTTTCTGGATCTAAATTTTCAGTACGATAAGTGATGTTACTTTCTCGACCTTTTGTAATACGTTGAGGTGCTTGACTGGTACTTAGATCTACCGTCCATAGATCGTATTTATCTTGTAAAATAGCTTTTCCTTCTTTATCAAAACCGCCAAAACCATAAGAAGGCGGCAAAGCAGGATGATCATCATCCACATCGTGAAAAGCCACGCCCAATCCCTGTGTAAGACTCTTATCCAGCAAGGTGTTTAAATTAATACTATGCCAGTGTCGATCATCAAAATTGTAGTAAACTACATGAGTATGAGCGGGATTAAATTGCGGCCTGCTTCCTGAGTTTGCAAGGAGCAACTCTCTTTCTCCAGTAAATACATTTTGTAAATAATAATCTGTTCTCCAAGGATATTCCCAAGAACGCGCTATGTCGTACTTTTCATTATCTGCTATTAGGACTAGGTTTTTCTCTAAATCACGATCCCATAAAGTTCCAGTTGCATCATAACTATTAAGGTTTATAATCTCACCTGTTGCCGTATCATAAAATTGCTCTGTAGATTTATTTTGCAATCGACTTTTTCTAAGTTTTTGCTCGGGTTGGGTCATACGATCTTTATAATTCCACACATCTACCTGTGCAATCTCATCATCCATTAAAGTGGTATCTATAGTGTACTCTAATCTTGGTTGTGTATAGAAAAAGAGACGTTTTCCATTTTCTGAAAAGTAAGGCGAGCGGCCTTTAGTTAATTGCCAGTTTGCTGCAACATTAATATCGGTTCCAGCGATTTTTTTTGGAGTGGTGTCTAGGCTTTTTAGAAAGTGTAAATCATATTTCAAGGAATCGATAGCAGCACTGTCTTTTGCCACATAATAAGCAGCTTGCTTACCATATTTATCGATGCTCAATTTATCGTAGGTCCAAGAATCGCTTTGAATTTCTTTTGACTCTTCTGTAGTGATATTATAAAAATATACACCATGATCTTTTTTGTTCTTTCCTTTTTTACGGGAGTAGATAAACGCCATTCCTTCTTCAGCAGTATCATAATCTTTAATGTCTGTAATGGTGTCCTTAAAGCTTGTTGCTGGCTTGTAAACGATGAGGTAATCTTCTTTTAAATAATCAGGCTTTTCTTTTTTCTTTTTGCCTTTATTCTTTTTGCGTTCTCTTTTTTCACGTTTAAGACGTTTCTTTTTTTCCTTTGCAGTTTCCTTGATTTCTTTTTTCTCTGGTTTTAAATCTTTGTGATGTTCTATAATCACATAACCAGCCGTTTTATCTGATGCGTAGAATTTTTTCACTCGCCCAACAGAGTCGACTATTTTCTCTTGTTGAACATCATAAACCATAAAGGTGTTTTTAGACTGCTTGTCTTTTTTTACTTCGTCTTTTTTCTCTTGGCGTGATTTCTCATAAGCGGGCTTCTTCAAAAAATAGACATATTTCTCATCTGGTGAAATATGTGGGCTCACTCCATTGAAGAATGTAGTTTTACTACCAGTATCTAAATTATGGATTTCTAAATACCCATCTCCAGCACCAGTTGATGTAACTACAGATATAGCAGATACTTTACCATTATCAGATATTTTAGTTGTGCTCACGCGTTTCCATAAATCATAATCATCGTGAGTGAGTGCTTGTTTTTGTGCAACACTGAACATGACACACAGCAGTAATAGTAAGGTAAGTTCTCTTTTCATAATTTTTATTGAATTTTTCCTTGAAGTAGTTTGGAAATGTTTTTTGTTTTTAATTCTTCCACATAATCTGCATCCCATTGTTTCTTGAGTTCTGTAAGTGAAGAAACATTTTCATTAGGAACCGCTATGGATAAAACGTAATGAGCGATTTTATAATTTCCATCTTCCCTTTTTAAAATACCACTACCGCGACATATTCCCATTTGTGTGTCCAGCAATTCATCAAAGTAAACGACACCATTATGATGGTAAATGTTACGTTCTAAAGATGTAAAAGACCAAGCTTTCCCTCTATCAAAGTATGGTTTTGAAAAGGCTTTAAACTCTTCTATTTGCCAGTTTTCAGTCGCATCAGTACCTATAAAAACAGCATCGCTGGTCATAAGGTTAAAGTAATTATCAAAATTTGCTTGTGCCGCAGCGAGGTGCCAGTTATCTATAGTTTGTGCTACAGTATTGTGATCGATGGCTTTTTGAGAACCACAGGACATGATCAAGACCGTGGTACAAAGCAGGAGTATTCTTTTCATAGTTGATAAAGATAAAACAGAAATTACGAACTCATAGTTAAAAGATGGAACCTATGATCATACTTTGCTCTAGTGTTCTTAAATTCGGTTTATGGAAAAGCATAAATGTGGCTGGTGTATAGGAGATGATATGTATGAAGCATATCATGATCAAGAATGGGGCGTTCCCGTGTATGATGATCAAACGCTGTTTGAATTTCTTATTTTAGAAACGATGCAGGCTGGTTTGAGCTGGATCACTATTTTAAAGAAACGGCAAAATTATTTTAACGCACTTGACCAGTTTGATATTCATAAAATAGCTGCTTATGATCAGGCTAAACAAGATGAGCTATTGCTCAATGCTGGGATTATAAGAAATAAATTAAAGGTAAAATCTATCATTACAAATGCCCAGCTTTTTCTAGAAATCCAGAAAGAGCATGGTAGTTTTTCAAAATTCATGTGGGATTATGTAGATGGAAAACCCATTAAAAACAAATGGAAAAATTATAAAGACACTCCAGCAAACACAGCAATTTCTGACCAAATTTCTAAAGATTTAAAGAAACGAGGTTTTAAATTTGTAGGCTCCACCATAATCTATGCATTTATGCAAGCCACTGGAATGGTAAACGATCACGAAGTTAATTGTCACCGGTATGAAGAGGTATAGTCTTGTATTATTTTTATTATTCGCTTTTGCAAAAGCAGATTTCTCAAAAGCACAACAGGTGCAAACAGTAAAAATGGAGCAAGAAGAACGAGTAAATGCCTCAGACTTTCCTAAGAGCGCTGTTCAACTGCTCTCTCAAATAACTAAAACAGATCAACAGATCAAATATTACAAAGAAACCGATGGGTATCTAACATCTTATGAGGCAAAATATAAGCGCCGTGGCCGCAGATATAGTGCTGAGTTTAATGAATTAGGACTCTTGATAGATATAGAAAAGGACATTAAGAAAAAAGAAATTAAAAAAGTTGCCTTTGAGCTTATTAAAAAGGAACTGCATAAAATTGCTCAGCAGTATAAGATTGAAAAAGTACAGGAACAATACTTGATTAATGAGCAAAATCCATCTTCCATTACTTTACAAATAGATAACAATGAGTTTGATAACTATGAACTTATTGTGGCCTTTAAGGAGAACAGAAAAATCTATCGTAAAGAAATGTTATACAGCAAAGAAGGTATTTTAATAAGGCAAAGAAATGTAAAAAGGCTAGAATATGACTTTATCCTTTTTTAGAACTCTAGCTCTTTTAATGCTGTCATTTATGAGTACAGCACAAGTTGTGGATGATTTTATCGCACAACCTTCCCTAAATCTAGCATGGAATAATAATGGTAGATGGAGTTATAATACGGCTATTGAGCAGCGTAATATTCTTGTAAATGGTGTGCAAGGATTACATGTGCAAGCTGCGCAGTTTGCAAGCTATGATCTAGGTTTTTACACGCAATTAGGTGCTGGAGTAATGTATAGAGAAGTTTTTGATAACCAGCGACCAGAAGAGTTACGTTTTACAGAACAGTTTGTTCATGCCCGTAAGTATAATGCCCTTAAAATAGCTCATAGATTGCGATGGGATCAACGCATAAGAGGAACTGATTTAACCCATAGATGGCGCTATCGTTTCTCAGGCTCCATGCCTTTAAATGGTGAGTCTATTAACACAAGAGAATGGTATGTAACCGCAAGTGCAGAGGCACTGTTTATAGCACAACACTTAAAGAAACCTGGATATGACCAGCGTGTTGCACTAGGACTGGGAACCGCAATCCTTAAAAAAATGAAAATTCAACTAGTGACTGAATATAGGTGGGAAGATTACACCCAAGATTTAGAAAAGTCGTTATTTCTCAACCTAGGATTATACTATTCTTTATAAAAAATCTGTTCCGTTTTAAAACTTCAATTATAATA
This sequence comes from Nonlabens sp., assembly GCF_965660805.1. Lineage (GTDB taxonomy): Bacteria > Bacteroidota > Bacteroidia > Flavobacteriales > Flavobacteriaceae > Nonlabens. Next base: position 12,518 of record NZ_CBFIBE010000024.1, read on the forward strand.
CGAAAATTATAATACCAAAAGGAATAACATAACTCAAACAGACTACACCAGTGGGTAAGGAATCTTACAGATAACTCAAAAAAACAGCCCTATCGACCTCTATAGCGCCTAAACTATGTAAATGATCGTTATAAATTTGGGCATCTATGAATTTATAGTTTTTTGCTTTTAAGGTATTGACTAGATGGAGTAGCGCTATTTTACTCGCATCAGTCGCGAGGGCAAACATGGATTCTCCACAAAAGATACCTTTTTCTGGAAGATCCATACCATATAATCCACCTACTAAAACTCCTTCTTTAAAAACCTCTACACTTTTTGCATGACCTAGTGTGTGTAACTTACCATAAGACTGTATAAAATCATTATTAATCCATGTACCATCTTCATGCTTTCGTTTTACTTGCGCACATTGTTGCATAACCTCAGTGAAACAAGTGTTTTCTCTCACTTAATAACCACGATTGCGCTTGCTTTGTCGTAATGATTTTGACACACGCATGGGTTGTTCTAGGGATAAATCAAAAACCATTCTAGGATCTGGACTCCACCAGCATATAGGTTCATCATCGCTGTACCAAGGAAAAATTCCAGAGCGATAAGCCAGCAACAGTCTTTCTATACTCAAATCACCACCTATGGCCAGTAAACCATGGTCTGGTGCTGCGCTAGGATGCGGAAAAATGAGTTGCTCATTCAGTATATGCACGATTTGAGTTAGTTAAGTTTAGAAATGATTATAAAAATACCAATATTTGATAGGTCTTCAGTACTCATTTATTTTCATCATTGCTTTTTTTTGAGTTTGTAATGAAGACAAACCTATTAAGAAAGAAATCCCAACTGTAATGGTTGGGATTTTTAATTCTATACTTTTTTCTCAAAACAAAAGCTGTTTTCTACACCAGCATAAGGACCATAATTTTTAATGAGTTCATAACCACTCTTTTTATAAAGTGCAATCGCTTCTCGCTGGTTCACACCTGTTTCAAGAATACAGCGTTTAAAACCTAACGCAGCAGTCCAATTTTCTAGCTCGTTTAAAATAGAAGAAGCTATTCCTTTACCTCTATAATTATTTCTAGTATACATTCTCTTAATCTCCATAGACTGAGTATCATACTTTTTTAAAGCACCACAGCCCACGGGAATACCGTCTTCATAAGCTACAATCACGTTATTCAAATGATTCAGTTTATTGAACTGGTCATAAAAAGCATGATCATCACCATCTGTAACGGCTAGAGTATTATCGAGTTCTTTTACTAAAAGTTTAAAATCTGAATGATGAGAATCAGTATGCTCTAATCTCATTTTCAAATGGTTTTAGAAAGGTAAGTCGTCGTGATCCTCATCTTTAGAGTTAGAAATAGGATCAAACTCATCAAACGGCGGTATTTCCTGTGATGGTGCCGCTGGAGCAGCGCCTACACGTTCAATTCTCCATCCCACGATTGAGTTGAAATACTTCACCTCGTTTTGCGGGCTGGTCCACTCACGACCTCTCAAATTAATTCCTACTTTTACAGCTTCTCCTACTTGAAAACTGTCCAGTAAACTCGTTTTATCTTGAACAAATTCTAGCATTAAGTGCTGTGGATATTGCTCTTCAGTCGTAACTACTAGTTCACGCTTTTGAAAACCGCTGGCGCCAAAGGTTTTTGTCTCGCCTATTACTTTAATTTTTCCTTGTACTTCCATGTTATAATAATAATATTTTCCACGCGTCTATTACATTTCCTTGCAGGATAAGCTCACGCGCTTGTTGATGTTTTTCTTCTATGGATAAAGGTGGTAATTTTTCCGCTTTCGCGAAAGCGATTACAGCATCCCTATCCGGTACTTCTTCTACATTTCCTAATTTACCGAGATCGTTACCCGTGAGAATATCACTATTTCTAGCATGATCTGGTAGTGCATCTACACCTACACCTAGCGTGGCCAAAGGTTTAGGAACCTCAAACATGGCATCTTTAGAACGGCAGTACCAGTTACCACCCATGCGGGCTACAGTGTCTATTTTTACTTGATCTATTTTCCCTTCTTCGTCTAGGATATCATCATTAACGTGAACCATAACGACTTCACAAATAATTAAATTCCCTGCGCCACCTTCCTGACCTAGCTCTACAATCTCTTTTACTTTACATTCAAATTGCACAGGACTCTCTGCCACGCGCGGCGGCGCAACGATGTCTGACGGTACAGCAGTTAAACCAGTTTTTACAAACTCGTCTACACCAGCGCCATACTCTGTACTGCTCAATGACATTTGCTGAACGATGTTATAATTTACCACATTAATAACCACTTCTCCAGTAGCACGAGCGTTTATTAAGGTATGTTTAATAGTATTATCTCTTACACGTCGCGCAGGAGAAAATATCATCACTGGCGGATTTGCGCTAAAAACATTAAAAAAAGAATAAGGCGATAAATTCACGTTCCCATCTTCATCTACCGTACTGGCAAATGCGATAGGTCGTGGTTGCACCGCACCTAGCATAATGCCGTGTAAATGAGCTGTTTTTATGTCTTTAGGATCTAGTTTCAACTTGTTTTTTTAAGGATGGTAAAGGTATGGAATTTAGGGCGTTTTTTAAATGACTATTTTAGCAAGTAGCCAGTTATAATTTTTAAAGCTGAAATCTTTTCCCCAACCACTGCGACATATCAGTACAGCGACTAAAGGGTAAGGTTTTTAATCGAACTTGAAATCAAACTTGAATTTAAAGCAGTATTTCAAGTACCTCAATGCTCCATATTTTAAGAAATGAAAACAGCACCTTTCCTCAAACGAGGAAAGATGGGCAAAGTGAGCTATTGCGATACCTACCTTACAGGTTTTGGCAGTTTTAAGAGGAGAAAATTAAAAAGTATACAGCTTTTAAGCTAGTAAAGCTTTTTGAAGGCCCAACTTATAAAGGAGCGGTTTACTATTGTTTTTTTGAGAACTGTTTTTACGGCACAAAATCATAAACCGACTTTTAACACGTTTCACAAATAACCTTATATTTAAAGCCCTTAACGTACTTCATGAATTTTACCGCAAATAGAAATATATTAAGATGGGTCATTATTGCCTTTGCAATGGTCATCACCGCTCTTATTTTATGGAATACCTATGAGTTTTTCCAGCAGCTTAAAGAAAGTGAACAGAAAAACATGTTAGAATTTTCAATTGCCTCTAGCGATTTTAACAGAGCAGACACTAACGTGGAGAACATGGGTGAACTAGGTCTTACTGTAATGGGAAATGCGACTACAGTCCCTATGATAGTAGAAAATCTAAAGGGTGAACATACCTTAAGAAATCTTCCAGAAGAAATAAAAAATGACAGCATCGCCATACAGCGATTAATTACAAAGTTTGCAGAAGAAAATGAGCCACTCGTCTATAATTTTAACGGGAAACCTATTCAGACCATTTACTACGGTAATAGTCCTATTATAAATAAAATGAAATATTTCCCGCTAGCACTACTTTTAATCCTCGTGCTTTTTGGTGCGTTAATCTGGTTTTTTTATCGTTCTACCAAAGCTAGTGAACAAAACAAACTCTGGGCTGGAATGGCCAAAGAAAGTGCGCATCAAATAGGAACACCACTTTCTTCACTTGTAGGCTGGACTACACTGTTAAAAGATACAAATGTAGATCCCAGTTATATTACTGAGATGGAAAAAGACATCGAGCGACTGCAAACCATTACAGAGCGTTTCTCTAAAATAGGTTCTATACCTACATTATCTCAAATGGATATAGTAGATCAAACAGATAAAGCAGTTCATTATATTTCTTCTCGCAGTTCTAAATTGATAGAATTTAACGTAGACTTACCTAGTCAACCTATAATGGTAAAGCTCAACGAGCAACTTTATGCTTGGGTGATAGAAAACTTGATTAAAAATGGGATCGATGCCATGAAAGGAAAAGGCATCATTAAAATCTATCTACGTGCCGATGCGCACAAAGTTTTTATCACCATTTCAGATACCGGTAAAGGAATCCCTAAAAGCCAGTGGAATAAAGTATTCACTCCTGGATTTACAACTAAAAAAAGAGGTTGGGGCTTAGGACTATCCCTAGCACACCGTATTATAAGAGATTACCATAATGGAACAATAAGAGTTTCAGAAAGTAAAAAAGATGCTGGAACTACTTTTGAGATGGTACTCCATAAACTACAGTAAGGCTCAAAGTGGATAAGAATCAAATACCAACAAAAGTTTAGGATTCTAAATTTTTTCGTTCCTATTTCTTGACTTACTTTTGCTTATTCAAATTTATTCTAAATAAGCTTTGAGCGATACGATAGCACATTTAAAACGTGGTGAAAAAGCCACTATAGTTTCTTTTAATGAAGAACAAGTTCCCTTAAAACTCCTAGAAATGGGATGCTTACCAGGTAATACTGTAGTGATGATGGAAAGTGCTCCTTTTCAGGACCCTATATATCTTAACATAAATGGAACTTATCTAGCCATACGTCGCGAGACTGCACAACAAATTATCGTAGAGCGTTATGGGTAAATCAATTAATGTATCCTTAATAGGGAATCCTAATACAGGTAAAACCTCCTTGTTCAACAGACTTACTGGACTGAACCAGAAAGTAGGGAATTACCCAGGAATTACCGTAGAAAAAAAAGAAGGGATTTGTAAACTAGATCGTGGATTAAAAGCCCATATCCTAGACCTACCAGGAACTTACAGTTTAAATACCTCTAGCCTTGATGAAAGTGTGGTGGTAGAAACATTACTGAATAAAAATTCTAAGGATTTTCCTGATGTCGCAGTAGTAGTGTCTGATATTGAGAACCTCAAGCGCAACTTGCTACTTTTTACTCAAATAAAAGATTTAGAAATCCCTACCATTCTAGTAATCAACATGGCAGACCGCATGCAGCGCAAAGCCATTTCCCTAGACATAGAACTGATGGAGCAAGAACTCAATACTCGAGTGGTATTAGTAAGTGCTCGCAAAAACACAGGAGTAGATGATTTAAAAAAAGCCATAATTAATTATAAATCGTTAACATCTGAGCCTTGTGTAAATGCATCCATTATTGATCCAGCATATTTTGAAACGCTTAAAAAAGCTTACCCTAAACAATCTATCTATAAATTATGGTTGGTGATTACTCAGGATGTCAACTTTGGTAAAATAGACCGTAATAGAGACTTAGAGGGAATAAAATCGGCAAGTTTTGCAGTCAAATCTGAAAGCGATTTGAAAAAAATGCAACATAAAGAAACGGTGGTGCGCTATCAATTTATTAATGGTTTGCTGGCTCAAGTACTTAATGTAGATAAATCGCAGGCCAAAGATTTACGCTCTAAATTAGATCGTGTTTTGCTTCACAAGGTTTGGGGTTACCTTATTTTCTTTATCATTTTATTACTCATATTTCAAGCGATTTACGACTGGTCTACATATCCTATGGACTGGATTGATTCTGCTTTTGCAAAAGCGAGCTCCTGGACACAGACCACGTTACCCGATGGACCTTTTACAGATCTACTGGCCGAAGGAATTATTCCTGGACTAGGCGGAATAGTTATTTTTATACCTCAAATAGCATTTTTATTCTTGTTCATTGCGATCCTAGAAGAAAGTGGTTACATGAGCCGTGTGGTCTTCTTAATGGATCATATCATGAAGAAATTTGGCTTAAGCGGGAAAAGTGTCGTACCACTAGTATCAGGAACAGCTTGTGCGATTCCTGCCGTCATGGCTACTCGTAATATTGAGGACTGGAAAGAACGATTAATCACTATTCTAGTAGTACCCTTTACAACTTGCTCTGCACGATTACCCGTTTACCTGATCATTATAGCACTAGTGATCCCTGAGCAACATGTCTGGTGGATTTTTAACATGCAAGGTTTAACCTTAATGTTGTTGTATTTATTAGGTTTTGGCGCAGCTATTTTCTCAGCTTGGGTACTAAATAAAATCTTACCTATTAAGCGTAAAGCATTTTTTGTTATGGAAATGCCTGCTTATAAATTACCTATGTTAAAGAACGTAGGAATTACAGTGTTGGAAAAAACGAAAAGCTTTGTAGTAGGTGCTGGAAAAATTATCATGGCGATCTCTGTAATACTCTGGCTACTCGCTAGTCATGGAATGGGAGAACAGTTTACTAATGCAGAAGAGATTGTAAAAGAAAAATATGCCAGTCAGAACCTGTCTGAAGAAGAACTCACTAATAAAATCGCCTCACAACAACTAGAATACAGCTTTATAGGCTACATAGGTAAAGGAATAGAACCGGCGGTGCGACCTTTAGGTTATGATTGGAAAATAGGGATCGCTATTGTAAGCTCATTTGCTGCTAGAGAAGTATTTGTAGGAACACTAGCGACTATTTACAGTGTAGGTAGCGATGAAGAAGAGACCATTAAAAACCGGATGAAAGCTGAGGTAAACCCTATTCTAGGTGGACCATTATTTAATTTTGCAAGTGGTATTTCCTTGCTATTATTTTATGCATTTGCCATGCAATGTATGAGTACACTAGCTATTGTTAAACGAGAGACTAACAGCTGGAAATGGCCTGCGATTCAGTTTTCCGCTATGACCGTGATTGCTTATTTTGCAGCACTAGCAGCTTATCAAATCCTTAAATAATGGAAATGTTACAATACATATTAGTTTCCATCATAGGACTGATCGCCATAGGTTGGGTGATTAAAAAATACTTTTTACCTGCAAAAAACGGGACAGGCTGTGGCGATGGAGATTGCAGCTGCCATTAATAAAATTCATAACTCCACCGCAAGAAGAGTAAGCTTCAAAATCTTATTTTATACCTCTAATACCAAATTGAATTTAAAATATCTTAATGTGATATAACTGATAACTTATCACCTAGCATAGAAAATTAAAGCATAGCCTAAGCTACGGTTTCATTTTATTTTGAAATATAGGCGAAAAAAAAAAACGAATTATATGCGACATTAGGAATGTAAATTGGTATTAAATCTTTTTATGAGATCGCATTTCTAAAAAGTTATCTTTGCAAAAAATTGAATACCATGAGTAGAGGTAATGAAGGAGCAAGAGGAAAAGGGACTGGTCGTCAGGGCGGCAAAGATTCTTCTAGCTCAAAAGGTGGAAATAGACGCAACGCCGGCAGTAATGATTATAAAGGCAAATCTTCATCACGAGGAAATGCTCCTACAGGAAGACCTACCACACGCGGTGGTAAGAACCAGATAGTAGGCACCTCCCGTAGCGGCAACCCAGTAACTAAAAAAGAATACATTAATCGTAAAAAGTCTGAAACATCTACTAAGAAAAAAGTAGATGATGGCACCATACGATTAAACAAGTACATTTCAAACTCTGGAATTTGCAGCCGTCGCGATGCAGATATTTATATAAAAGCCGGTAGTGTCACCGTTAACGGAAAACCCGTTACTGAAATGGGATATCGTGTAAAACTGACCGATGAGGTAAAATTTGACGGTCAAAATATACAACCCTATAAAAAGCAATATTTATTACTTAATAAACCTAAAGGATTTATCGCACCACGCAAAGGCGAGCGTGCTAGTAAAACCGTAATGGATTTAATGCAAAGTGCTGGAATAGCAAACTTACATTATGTAGGTAGACTAGGCAGGCAATCTGTAGGATTGATGTTATTTACTAACGACCTAGAAATGGCAAATAAGCTCAATAATCCTAATCTAGAAATGCGCAAAATTTATCAAGTCGCACTAGACCGCAGCTTTAAACATGAAGATTTAATGCAAATACGTAATGGTTTGAGCATTAATGGAGAACCGGTTCATGTACATGAAATTAACTATATAGAAAATGGTCGCAATAACGAGATAGGTATTGAGATCCATAGTGGAAAAGATAATATCGTACAATCTCTATTTGAAGCGGTTAATTATGAAATTAAAGTTCTAGATCGAGTTATACTTGGAGGACTGACTAAAAAAGACCTTCCACGAGGTCATTACCGTTCATTAACAGAACAAGAAATCATAAATTTAAAGATGATATAAGCTTGAAACAGCTATGAACAGTAGCGTTACCTTTTTTTAAGGTAACGCTATTTTTTTTTGCAATTATTTCAAAAAAAGAAATAATATTGTCACGTCTTAGCGCCATACAATTTGAATAGATAGATAACATAATTCATTTTTTATCACATCGATTTATTGTTTAGTTAGTAATTCAACTTAAGAATTACATTTAACACATAGCCTTTGAATACTAAATACATTGATCTCATTGATCAAACGTACTTCTTCCCTACTGAAGAATTCAAACTAGAAGATAAAACTCTTCATTTTCACGACATAGATTTAATGGAGCTTGTAGAGCAATATGGCTCGCCATTAAAGTTCACCTATTTACCTAAGATCTCTGATAATATTCAGCGCGCTCAGAAATGGTTTCATAACGCTTTCGCGAAAGCGGACTATAAAGGAAAATACTACTACTGCTATTGCACTAAGAGTTCACACTTTAAACACGTACTTGATACTGCACTGAGCAATGATATCCATATAGAGACAAGCAGTGCTTTTGATATAGACATTATTAAAAGCCTTAAATCGCAAGGCAAGATTAAGGATGACACCTTTATAATAAGCAACGGTTTTAAGCGCGAGAAATACATCGATAACATAGGTGATTTAATCAACTCAGGTCATAAAAACTGTATTCCTATTATAGATAATTATGAGGAACTCGATTTACTGACTAACGTGACCAATAAAAAATTCCTAGTAGGAATACGTATTGCAAGTGAAGAAGAGCCTAAGTTTGAGTTTTACACCAGTCGTTTAGGAATAGGTTACAAAAACATTACGGCCTTTTATAAAAATCAAATCCAGAATAACAAACAAGTATCTTTAAAGATGCTGCACTTTTTTATAAACACTGGAATACGAGATAATGCTTATTACTGGAACGAGTTACATAAGTGCTTAAAGGTATATGTGAATCTTAAAAAAATATGCCCGTCACTAGACAGCCTTAACATAGGTGGTGGTTTTCCTATAAAAAACTCTCTAGCCTTTGACTTTGATTATGAATATATGATCAATGAAATTGTGAGCCAGATCAAGCTCGTTTGTGATGAGGCAGAGGTTGATGTACCACACATTTTCACAGAGTTCGGTTCTTTTACCGTAGGAGAAAGTGGTGGCGCTATTTATAAAGTACTGTATCAAAAGCAGCAAAACGATCGTGAAAAATGGAACATGATTAACAGCTCTTTTATCACCACCTTACCAGATTCATGGGCAATAAGCAAGCGCTTTATCATGCTAGCCTTAAACCGCTGGAACGATGAGTATGAACGTGTACTTTTAGGTGGACTTACCTGTGATAGTGATGATTACTATAACAGTGAGCAAAACATAAATGCTATTTATTTACCTAAATACCATAAAGATAAAGATTTATACATAGGCTTTTTTAACACAGGAGCATATCAAGAAACCATAGGTGGCTATGGAGGTTTACAGCACTGTTTAATTCCTGCCCCTAAGCATATTTTAATCGATAAGGATGAAAAAGGAAACATCACTACTCAAGTGTTTAAAGAACAACAAACCTCTGAGCAAATGCTTGGGATTTTAGGCTATTAGGCTTGAAATCGAACTTGAATTTGAATTTGAAATAAGATGTGCCAGTTCGAACGAGAACGCTGTGTTGAGCTTGACGAAGTATCGAGAACCATTTTTAAAAACTCAAAACCTTTTCCCTAGCCCTAAAGGGTAAGGTTTCTGAAAAATTGAAAAATAAAAAAACCTTTTGTTTCCGCACCCTTTAGGGTTGGGGAATGGAAACAAAAATCATTAAAATAAATTTTTAACTTAACGACATGAGCCATTCAAACTATGCAGGAATTCCAGATGAATATGCTGGATTAGATAATGCATCTATTGTATTAATCCCAGTTCCTTATGATGGAACAAGCACCTGGCAAAAAGGAGCCGATAAAGGTCCAGAAGCCTTTCTAGATGCCAGTGCAAATATGGAATTATATGACATTGAAACAGATACTGAAGTCTATCATCATGGCGTTTTTCTTGCAGATGCGGTTACGGAAAACAGCTCGCCAGAAGCTATGGTAGATGCCGTGCATGCCACTACAAAAAAGTATATTAAGAAAAATAAGTTTGTGACGCTTTTTGGCGGTGAGCACTCTATTTCCATAGGTTCGATAAGAGCTTTTAATGAGATGTATGAAAATCTAAGTGTATTACAAATAGATGCTCATGCAGATTTGCGCAAGGAATATGACGGCAGTTCTTGCAACCACGCCTGTGCAGTTTATGAAGCCAGTCAAAAGACAAACCTAATTCAAGTAGGAATACGTTCTATGGATAGTATAGAAGTAGGTGTTAATGATGATGAGAAAATCTTCTTTGCCCATGAAATGGTAGAAGATGATTACTGGACAGAAAAAGCTACAGAAGCACTTACTGAAAACGTTTTTATCACCATAGATCTAGATGCTTTTGATCCGTCGATCTGTCCTTCTACAGGAACACCTGAGCCTGGAGGATTACTATGGTATGAAACGCTAGATTTCTTAAAAATGGTTTTTGCAGAGAAGAACGTCGTGGGATTTGACATCGTAGAATTATGCCCTAATCCAGCAGAGAAATCATCAGACTTTCTAGCCGCAAAGTTGTACTATAAAATGATCTCTTATAAATTTAAAGACATCGCACTGGAAGGAGAAGATGGCTATGAGTCTGGAAATGCGTTTGCAAAAACTGGACTTAAAAAAATGAAAAACATAGAAGAGTAATCTTAACATAAAAAATAATATGGGAAAACCGATAACAAATTTCATAGAAAATTACTTCTTACACTTTAACAGCGCTGCACTTGTAGATGCTGCCAAAGGTTATGAAACACAACTCAACCAAGGTTCTAAAATGCTCGTTTCACTTGCTGGAGCCATGAGTACCGCTGAGATTGGTAAAATTTTTAGTGAAATGATACGTCAGGATAAAGTACATATTATCTCTTGTACAGGTGCAAACCTAGAAGAAGATGTAATGAATCTGGTAGCACACAGTCATTATAAAAGAGTGCCTAACTACCGTGATTTAACACCGCAAGACGAGTGGGATTTACTAGAAAAAGGACTCAATCGTGTGACCGATACTTGTATTCCAGAAGAAGAGGCTTTCAGAAGATTACAAGAACACATATTTAAAATCTGGAAAGATGCTGAGAAAAAAGGCGAGCGCTATTTTCCACATGAATACATGTATAAACTTTTGCTGAGTGGCGTTCTGGAACAGTACTATGAAATCCCTATTGAGAACTCGTGGATGTATGCCGCTGCAAAAGCTAATTTACCTATAGTAGTTCCAGGATGGGAAGATAGCACCATGGGTAATATCTTTGCAAGCTATGTATTAAAAGGTGAATTAAAAGCCAGCACTGTTAAAAGCGGTATAGAATATATGACCTTCCTTGCAGACTGGTACACAGATAATTCTGAGAAAGGCATCGGTTTCTTTCAGATAGGTGGTGGAATTGCAGGTGATTTTCCTATTTGTGTAGTACCTATGTTGTATCAAGATATGGAACGCACAGACACGCCATTCTGGAGCTATTTTTGTCAGATTTCTGACTCTACAACCAGTTATGGAAGTTATTCTGGAGCCGTTCCTAATGAGAAAATCACTTGGGGAAAACTAGATCAAGACACGCCTAAGTTTATCGTAGAAAGTGACGCTACTATTGTTGCCCCATTGATCTTTGCCTATCTATTAGAGATGTAGATTTATGAATTAAATACAGCAACTACTTGATCAACGCGTCAAAAGTGAGTGCATCTATTTTACCATCGGGATAGAAGTTGTTCTTTGTTTCAAAATCTGCTAAAGCGGTACTGGTAATTTGTGCAAAAACACCATCTAACGGTATGTCATATCCTTTATCAATCAGTAGTTTTTGAATTTCAAAAATAAGAGCGCTTCTAGAACCTATTCTTTGACTAGCGGTAACCTCTTGATTAAAAAGTTGATGCAGTAAATCTATCTTACGATTTTTAGTAATCATAGCAGGCGTGCTTCTATTGTTTTCAAAATCTAGAATTTGCTGGTTGTTCCAGCCTTGTTTCTTGTAAGCTGCAGATTGGGCTAGTTTTTTTTCTAGATAGGAAACCCTAGCAAGTTTAGTTCCATATTCTTGAACTGCTTGAGAAGTCTCTAAGTCATCACTTTCAGGCGCACGTACATCTATATCGCTTGCTGTCCATTTTAATTTTACAAAAGTATTTAAGTCTGTAATAGCTTTGTTATAATCTAGGACAACCGTTTGGTCGTGATAATCGTTATCTATAGTAACATCAGTAGTGTAATGATAGTTAGGTGCATGAAATCGTTCCCAATCTTTATAGAAGTCATAGCCTATAAAGCCCAAAATAATGATCAAAAGTAATATGATAAGTTGTTTCATGGTAAGTAGTTTCTAATTCAAAGATAAGATCCTTAAAAGAAAAAAACATATTATGCTTACGCGAAAACTTCTTAAAAATAATTAATCAGTCTTAAACACAGTAGAACTATTATTCACAAATATTTCCCAACCAAAAACAAGAAGAACGACCATGTACTGTACAGCGATGAACAGATGGTTCTCTTCAAAATAAACATTAGAGTATGCGTCATAACTTAAAAACACTGTAAAACTCCAAATTACCATGAACCTATACCTTGTAAATACCGAGAAGAGTAACGGAATAGTGAGGTACCAGGGATGCACGGTGGTAGAAAATAACAAATAAGTAAAAAATGCAAAGACGATACTGGAAAGCAATATTTCTGGTTGTTCATTTTTACGCTTAAAGGATAGGATTAAAATAATAAGCACAGTGATGAGCGGTAATATTTTACCAGCAGTCTGAATAATATTATAACCTGTTACTTCATAACCTACGTAACGCACTAGGTAGTAAACACTTCCATTAAACTCAAAATTTCCAAACCACAATCCTACTGATGCTCCATATTTATCTATTAAATCTTGAGAAATAAAAGGAGTGAAACCCATAAGAACTACAGCAGCAACAGCTATGTAATAAAGGATTGCTTTTTTAAATCTAAGCTTTCTTACTAATAAAGGCAGTACCATTACCGGTAGTAATTTTAATAAGATACCGTAGCCCATAAAAAGAACGCTTTGCCATTTTTTATAAACTAATAGATAATAGATAGCCAGAAGTAAAAAGAAAGCCATCATACCTTCCCAATGCAAGTTCCCTGTGAGTTCCACAATCACAAACGGATTCAAATAATATAGCGCTATCAACCACAATGGCTTGCCTAGTAACTTCAATAATTTAATACCGTAGATAAAAACACCTATATCTGCCAGTATTAAAAAAACGCGCATCCAGAGAACACTAGCCAGGATACTATCACCACCTAACCAAGATGCGACAGCAAAAAACAATTGATTCAACGGCGGATAGTTAGTATAATTTGAGCTCGATAACTCACCCATGTTTGCATGTAGAAAAGCAGCGTTAGGAATATGACTTGCTCCAGTTGTAATAACCTCATCAGGCAGGTGTAAATACGGGTTGTAACCATTTAATAACTGGTGCCCATCCCATATGAATCTTAAAAAGTCCTGTGATAGATGCGGTGTGTTTTGCAGCAATACAAGTCTTAGGATAAGCCCAATAAGAAAAAGAGCGCCTATTAAAGGCATTTTATAAAACCACTTGCCTAAAATCGCTGGTGCTATTTCTAAGTTTTGTCGTGTTACTTGTTGAGCTACATAGCATAATCCTATAAAAGCAACGAATAGTATCGTGTAAGTAGTGAAGAGTTGTAGGAACTCTTTTCGCGCAAGCGAGAAAAACAGACTGTATAAAACGATGCTAATTATGGTTAATATGCCTAGGGCATTACTTAACCTGCGTTCCATTATTGTTTATCTGTAATACTACGGAAAAACACAAACCCAAAGCCTATGAACAACATTAAGTGGAAAGGAAAGAGTCCAAAATCGCCGCCTTGATCTCCCACGATAAAGGCTGAATACATTCCAAAGGCAAAATAAAGCATTAAAATTCCCTCAATGATCACATTAGGACTTAATTTTTTCTTGAGGTACTTATTAGTCTTCCAGTTACCACCTACGGCAGCAAGGTTGAATTTAGGAGTGCGCACAAACTCGCTGCGTTTTCCTATATGACCTTCTATAACAGCTATAGAATTATGTAACGAGAATCCCATGGCAATCGAGAAAAAGGTGAAGAACATACCTATGTAACTTATAAAGTTTTTAAGCCCACCACCATAAGTGTTTTTATACATATACCAGTAGCAAACAAAAAATATAATGGTACTGGTCACAAAAAAGCTCATCACTATAAAGTAAAGTCGCAGGTGAGCATATTCATTTTTAATATATAACATAGGGATGCTTAATAGCCCTACTATAAGCACGTTTAAAAACATGGTACTGTTCAACAAATGAAGAACTCCATGCATTTTAGTTTTAAAAGAAAGATTTGAAGAAATGACTCTTTTAAACATTTTTCTGAAATTCTCTGCGCCACCTTTATTCCATCTGAACTGTTGTGAACGAGCTGCACTTATAACGATAGGCAGTTCTGCAGGAGTAGTCACATCTTCTAGATATTTGAATTTCCAGTTTTTAAGTTGTGCTCTGTAGCTCAAGTCTAGATCTTCAGTAAGTGTATCTCCTTCCCAGTTACCTGCATCTATAATGGTTTCTTTGCGCCATATTCCAGCAGTACCATTAAAATTAATGAAATGACCTTGAGAATTACGACCTACTTGTTCTAGTGTAAAATGTGCGTCTAGTGCAAAGGCTTGTATTTGAGTAAGAATCGAATATTCTCTATTCAAGTGAGCCCATCGCGTTTGAACCACACCTATTTCTGGATCTCTAAAATAGATCACGGTTTTCTTTAACCAGTCAGGATCTGGAAGAAAGTCTGCATCAAAAATGGCGATGAATTCTCCTTTAGCATCTACTAATCCTTCTTTTAATGCACCAGCTTTAAACCCTACCCTATTTTCTCTAGTGATATGCACCATATCTAAACCTGTTGCAGCAAGACGTTCTACGTGTTCTCTGGTAGTAATAACGGTATCATCTGTAGAGTCATCGAGCACTTGAATCTCTAGCTTTTCTCGAGGATAATCTATAAGCGCTATGTTATCCAGCAATCGCTCCATCACATAAGCCTCATTAAAAACAGGTAATTGTATAGTTACATAAGGTATTTGATCAGGATCATTAAGGTCATAAGTAGGTCCTGAATCCTTTTTTTTGCGGGCTGATAAATAATTAAACAGCAAGTTTAATTGCGCGATCGCATAGAACAGAATCATCACTAATGATGTGGAGTATATAATAATGCAAATCCATTCTAATGTCATTTCTTGAAGCCGTATTTAATTATCCAGGTTAAGATTTTTATGCCTGCAAATATAGCACCTTTAACAGTACCTGAAACTTTTGAAACACCTATTCTATTACGATATTTCAAAGGAATTTCTAGATAGGTGTATTTTTTTTTAAGTGCTTTTAACTGCATCTCTACTGTCCAGCCATAGGTTTTATCTTCCATATTTAAGGCCAGTAATTTCTCATATTTTATAGCACGGAAAGGCCCTAAATCTGTAAATCGAGACTTAAATAATAATGACATTAAAGAGGTTGCTAGCCAGTTCCCAAATATTTGTGGTCCTGTCATAGAGCCCTTTTCTCTTAGACTTTTCACTCGAGCACCTACCACAAAGTCAATATCCTTATTCATAATAGGCGCTACAAGCTCTGTTAATTGCTCGGGATAATCACTATAATCTCCATCGAGGAACACAATAATATCGGTTTGTTCATTTAATTGAGCGACATAATCCATTCCTTTTAAGCAGGCATACCCATAACCACGACGGTTTTCTGTTAATACCGTTGCCCCAGCATTTTGGGCATTTATTATGGTATCATCGCTGGAATTATTACTTACCACGATCACCTCTGCTACTAGCTCTGGTATATCTTTAACTACTTGAGCAATAGAGTCTGCTTCATTGTAGGCTGGTATAATAACTCTTATAAGGGATGAAGCGGTTTGCAATGGATCATTTTAAGAGGCGGCAAGTTAATAAATATTGTACCAGTTGATCAAGTTAAATTATACAGCATGACGTTATACCTGTTCATCATGTTAAATAGCATGTAAATAAATCGGCATTTTTTTTACGCTTTCGCGAAAGCGTAAACCATAAAAACTATCCATAAAAAATAGCACTAGCTTCTATTAGGATCTTTCCCGCCAAATTTTGAGAATTTATAGGTAAAACTCAACATGAAATATCTTCTTAACACTAAGCTACTAGAGTCTGATATAAAATCTTGAGAAATAGTACGTCGCGTATCTATCACTTGATTTAAAATATCATAAGCCTTTAATTTCACAATGGCCTTATCCTTAGCAAATTTATATCCTAGACTACCTATGAGCACAAAGGAATCGTTATCAAACTCATCTGTAACATTCCCAAAGACATTATACTCACCACGTAATCCCAAGACTAAATTCTTAGGCCAGAAAGTGGTTAAATCAAATGCAGCTGTATGATTTGTAAAACTCTGATCGCCAGGCTCATTTACAACCGTCTGTCCATCAGTAGGGTTTAAGTTGAATTTACTGGTGTTAAAACTAATATTATATTCTGTTTCAAATTCAAAAATATCGTCTATGGCATATTCAAAAACTAGATTAGGTGAAAGGTTAACATTTTGAGTTTCAAAAGCGACTTCATTTGAAAAGCCTTTATTGAGAGAAAGGTTTGCGTCTAAACCTGCAGAGAGGTCTATGGTACGTTTATCTTTTTTGAACTGTAAATTATAGCTGGAATATAGATACCCACTATAGGTTCCATCCACATTAGTATAAGTGGTACTTCTTATTAAATCAGCATTTGTCCTTGTGATACTAACGACCTGATTATCTCTGTAGGTGAAACCACCACCAGAATAAAATCCTTTACCAGCTTCCCAATCATAATTACCTAGATTGAAATAGAGGTTGTGTGTATTTGTCGCTTCTAGATCTGGATTACCCGTAACGATATTCTGAGGATTTGTAGTATTTGTAACGGGTTGCAACTGATTGATACTAGGAACGTTTATATCATTTCTATAGTTAAAATATAACCTCCCAAATTTTCCAAACTGTTTACTCATATATGCCCGTATGTAAGGATTAGAAAACGATCTATCAAAAGAGCTATCGAGTAAAATGTTATTAGTATTTAAAGTTTGATACAGCAATCCACCAGACACTTCCCATCTAAATTTATCATTTCTATAGTTAATCCCTACACTAGGTCTATGCTGAGCATTATCTGTTTCAAAATCATTGCTTAACTGACTATTAAAAATAGTAGCATCACCAGTAATAGGATCTCTATCAAAAACATTTCTTCTTTGCTCATTGCTATTTGCACTAAGTCTATAACTTACCGTCATTCCATAATCTTCACCTAGGGATTTACGCCAGGATGGTGTTATAGCAAATCGGTTTTCTTTAGAATCTTGACGGATCACTTGATTTTGAATCTCAGTATCTGTTACTGTCCCTGAATTTGATGTAATACGTTCAGAGAAAAAGTCATTTACAGATTCAGATTCATTCACACTTATTTCTGTAAACAAGGAAATAGAATTACCTTTTTTCTTAAAGCGCCTGCTAAAATACAGATTTGTACTAGCGTTATAATTGTTAGAATCTGAGTCATTGGTAGTAGTTAGATCTACTTCTTGTCCATTATCATCTGTGGTGTTTGAAACTCGATTACTGATACTGTTATTACTGCGCTGGTTATAACTAGGTTTAATACTTATCGAGGTTAAACTGTCTAGCTCTACTTTTACTCTAGTATTTAAACGATGGGAATCTCCCATATTTCTTCCTGTACTGGAAGAAATGGTGGTAAACCTGCCATCGGGTAAAATAGTAGTGGTTCTATTTTCTGTGGCACTTTCTGTATCATTATTAGCATAAAAGTAACTTGCAGTAAGGTCCACCTTTTCATCCCAATCATTTGCAAGATTTAGCCCAGCGCTTCTACTTGAAGTAATCCCACCAGAACCACCAAAGTTGACACCATTAATCCCAAAACTTCCATTAGAACTACGAGAAATGGAATAAGCACTTCTTCCCATAGCATCATAAATCTCATCAAAAGAGAAGCCTGGGCTATTGATATTATTACTACTTCCCAGTACGCTTACTCTAAATGAGTCTTTAAAATAATTAACGATACCACTCATAGAATAGCGATCATCTGTTCCTGCTCCTGCGGTTAATCTAGAGAACCACCCTTTATTTTTATCTTCATCTATGGTAATATTAATCTCACTAGCATTTGCATCACCAGCCTCACCATTTGCTTTTTGCTCTTCGGTTTTAGATTCTGTGACTTGAATTTTATCAATGATTTCTTTAGGTAAGTTCTTCAGAGCAACTTGTGGATCATTACCAAAAAACTCTTTTCCATTAACCAGTATTTTAGTAACTTCTTTACCATTAACTGTGATTTTACCGTCTTTATCTATTTGAACACCAGGCAATTCTTTAATAACGTCTTCTAGGTTAGCATCGGCCTTTGTGTTAAAGGATTTTGCGTTAAATTCTAAGGTGTCTTGTTTAACCGTGACTGGTGCTTTACGAGCCTTAACCACTATGCCTTCTAGAAACTCAACATCGCTAGAGAGCTCTATAATCCCTAAGTCGATTAAACGACCATTCTTAAAATTAATGCTTTTAGAATACTCTTTATAGCCCGTAAATGAAGTAAAGAAATTAAACTCTTCTACACTTGTGTTTCCCACTAGGGTAAAAACACCTTTCTCATCTGTAATAGAATATGATATTAAAGTGGAATCTTTTTTACTTTCTAAAAAAACAGTGGCGCTTTGTAGAAACTCTTTACTCGTAGAGTCTTGTACTACTCCTTTTACTTCAAACTTCTGAGCATGTAAAGAAGTAAAAGTAAGAAGAGCTATCGCAGTTAATATTTTTTGAATCATAATCGGTCAGCTAGAGAAATGAAATTACTTACATTTTTACTTACTAACGTTATTATATTTTGAAAATTATCACACTCAAGGCTATTCAGACTCGATACAAATAAAAAAACTGTATGAAAAATAATTTCCTTATCTATGAGACTGAGCTTGTAATACCAATTTACAAATTGAAACCAGTATTTCTACAGATCCCATATGACTTATGAAATCGTGAACAACATTATTACAAAGTCAGATATGAGAGCGGGAATACAATTACTTTTTCCTCATGTAAACGCTCACAGGAACTCCATGAAAATTAAAATGTTTCCTTAACTGATTCTCTAGATACCTTTTATAGGCATCTCTTACATACTGCGGTAAATTACAGAAAAATGCAAACTGAGGTTGTGGTGTAGGTAACTGAGTGATGAACTTAATTTTAACAAACTTACCCTTCAATGAAGGCGGCGGATAGTTTTCTATAAGTGGTAACAGCACCTCATTGAGTTCGCTCGTTTTAATGCGTTTAGAACGGTTCTTAAACACCTCAACAGCTGTTTCAATCGCTTTAAAAATACGTTGCTTATTCAGCACAGAGATAAAGACGATAGGAACATCAGTAAACGGCTCCATTTCTCTTCTTATTTGAGCCTCATACTCCTTTGCAGTATTAGTCTCTTTATCTACAAGATCCCATTTATTTACAAGAACTACGATTCCTTTACGGTTGCGCTCTGCCAGCCAAAATATATTTTGTACCTGTCCATCAAAGCCACGTGTCGCGTCCAGAATAAGGATACAAACATCAGCATGTTCTATGGCTCTTACACTGCGCATAACACTATAGAACTCCAGATCTTCTTTTACTTTCTTTTTTCTACGTATTCCAGCAGTATCTACAAGGTTAAATTCAAAACCAAAGCGGTTGTACTTAGTATCTATAGAATCTCTAGTAGTTCCAGCTATGTCTGTAACGATATAACGTTCCTCACCTATTAAGGCGTTTATAAAAGAAGATTTTCCAGCGTTAGGCCTACCTACTACCGCAAATCGAGGCAAGTCTTCATCTTTTCTCACAGGCGTATCTGGTAACAACTCAACGATTCTATCCAGTATTTCTCCTGTTCCACTACCGCTGGTACTAGAAAGTGTAAAATATTCTCCTAAACCTAGGTTATAAAACTCATAAGCATCTTGCTCTCTTTGAGGATTATCTACTTTATTAACAGCCAGAATAACAGGTTTTTCAATCTTACGTAGAAGGTTTGCAACATCTTCATCCATAGAGGTAATCCCTGTTTCAGCATCAGTCATAAAAAGAATAACATCAGCCTCATCTATGGCTAGTTCTACTTGATGATCTATTTGTGCTTCAAAAACGTCATCACTTCCTATAGCATAACCACCGGTATCTATTAGAGAAAATTCCTTTCCATTCCAGTCGCTTTTACCATAATGACGGTCTCGTGTGACACCACTTACCGCATCGGTAATGGCTTCTCTGCGTTGTATCAACCTATTAAAAAGTGTAGATTTCCCCACATTAGGTCGTCCTACTATTGCTACTATACTCATGCTGTTTTCTTTGCGGTTGCAAAGGTACGTTATTGTTGCTAGGTAATGTGATGTGAAATTGATGGTTTTTATTTCGCTTTCGCGAAAGCGTAAATTCACAACAACAGGTGAACGTTTAAGGATTACTTTTTGCGGTCTATTACATATTCCACCATGAGTTCCAGGGAACGTTTATATTCAGAATCTGGATAGGTGTTTAAAATACCCATGGCCTTATCTTTATATTCATACATGGCATTTACCGCATAATCGAGACCACCATTATCCTTTACAAAATCTATAACCTGTTTCACTCGTTTTTTATCACGATTGTGTTTCTTAACAGAATTAATCAACCATTTACGGTCTTTAGAACTCGCTGTTTGCAGCGTATGAATAAGCGGTAAGGTCATTTTTTGCTCCTTAATGTCTATACCGGTAGGTTTTCCTATACGCTCATTACCATAATCAAAAAGATCATCCTTAATCTGAAAAGCAATCCCTATCATCTCACCAAACTCACGCATGCTCTCCACATCTTTACTTCCAGGATCTACGGCACAGGCACCTAAACTGCAACAGGCAGCGATAAGTGTGGCTGTTTTTTTGCGTATGATATCATAATAAACATCTTCAGTAATATCAAGTCTACGTGCTTTTTCTATTTGAAGCAACTCACCTTCACTCATTTCGCGTACAGCAACACTTATAATTTGTAATAAGTCAAAATCGCCGTTATCTATACTCAATAACAACCCTTTAGAGAGTAAATAGTCACCTACTAAAACTGCAATTTTATTTTTCCATAAAGCGTTTACAGAGAAAAAGCCACGACGTTTTAAACTATCATCTACTACATCATCATGCACTAAAGTAGCTGTATGTATCAACTCAATGACCGCTGCACCTCTATAAGTGCGATCATTTACCTGCCCATCTCCTACCATTTTTGCTACCAGAAAAACAAACATGGGACGCATTTGTTTTCCTTTACGGTTTACAATAAAATGGGTGATTCTATTCAGTAATGCAATACGCGATGCCATAGCCAGTTGAAATTTCTTTTCAAAAAGCTCCATCTCATGGGCAACCGGTTTTTTTATTTGCTCTACTATTTTCATTGCTACAAATATACTTACCCAGCCGTAAGGATTTAAAACTTTAGGAAAATTAATAGATATAAAGCAACTTCTTTAAATTCATAAAGAACAGAAACCCGTCATTATAACTGATTAATTAGTATTTTATCGAGCTTTAAACCCAATCTTTCCCTTAGACGTTAAAAGTTAAACAATTGAGTCGTTCACTTTTTAAGATATATCTATCTTTGGAGGAATTAAATAAATTATTATAACATGAAAAAAATTACTTTTTTACTTGCGTTAATTGCAAGTTCGATCTCTTTTGCACAAACTACTTGTGCAGGTGCACCTGCTTTAAGCACAACAGGTGTTAATACGGTTACAGCTTTTGGTACTGAAGTTTCTGCCACATGTAGTGGGAATGGCGACGGAACTGGAACTGCTTGGTATACTTATACCGCAACTGGTGACGGTGTACTAAATCTATCTAGCGACATAGCGTCAAATAATAATGCCGATACTAGGGT
>NZ_CBFIBE010000025.1:0-34568 GCF_965660805.1 Nonlabens sp.
ACCAATCACTGCATGGCTAAAGCGCAATCACCACTAGAGGAAAAGTGGAATGTCATTACGCATGGATTTGGTTTTATTCTTGCGGTTATAGGTGCATCATATTTGTATCAAATAAGCGCTACTACTCAAAAAGAGTATGTAGGTATCTCCATAGCCGTTTATGCCTTTTCTCAAATCTTCCTCTATTGTGCTTCTACCTATTATCATTGGGTTGCCGTAGGATCTAGAAAGGACCTATTGCGCAAGCTAGATCACATCGCCATATACATTTCCATTGCTGGAACTTACACACCTATGTGTTTGCTCATGTTACCCGATAGTAATGGTTGGAATATTCTTTATGCCGTATGGGGAATTGCCGTATTTGGAATTATCTGGAAATTGTTTTTTACAGGAAAGTACGAAGCCTTTTCATCTTTGTTATACCTCGCTATGGGATGGTTGATCGTTTTAGATATAGAGAGCGTGCAAACCTTGTTCAGTGATATTATGATTTTTTGGCTCGCCGCTGGTGGCGTGTTCTTTACCGTAGGAATTATTTTTTATGCTTGGAACAAATTGTACTTCAATCATGTGATCTGGCATCTATTTGTATTAGGCGGCAGTATCAGTCATTATTTGATGGTGGTTGAGGTGGTTGTCTAAACCAAAAACCCCAAAACAGCACCCATCAACATCACCATAACCTTAGCAAGGTTAAATTTATGTGCTTCACTGGACTCTAGAATGAGTGTGGTAGAGACATGAAGTACCACACCGGCAACTATAGCTTTAATAGGTGTCATGTAGGTTTCAAAAAACGCGAGCTCACCAGCCAGTAAACTACCTAGCGGAGACATAGCTGCAAAAAACATTAAAATCAATACAGATTTCCATTTTGCAATATCATTATTCCATAAAAAACTGGCAAAAATAAAAGCTATAGGAATTTTATGAATAGCGATACCATACACCATGCCGCCATGCTCCTGTAATGGCATACCTTCTAGAAAGGCATGCAAGCACAAACTGCCAAAAAGTAAATAAGGAAATTCCTTTACTTCTTTATGAACATGTAAATGACCATGTTCAGCACCTTTTGAGAAAAATTCTAAAATAATTTGAATAAAAACCCCAGCAATAAGATAGATGCCCATATCATGATCGCCGCTTTCATATATTTCAGGTAAAAAATGAGAAGCAACGCTGCTCAGTAAAAATGCACCAGAAAATGCGAGTAGCAATTTCATGCGTACCGCACTAGGTTTTTTAAGGAGCCATGATGCGGTTGCACCTAATAGTACCGCTATAAATGGAAGAAGTAAATTCAAGTTAGTTTATTAATAAGAGGTAAAAATAATATTTATGAACTACCTAAGCTTTGTTTTTTTAAATTATAAGTTCAAGTTCAGGTTCGATTTCACTATTTCCTTACGATCATAATCAAGCGGTCACTTCTTGCAACATCATACTCATGGAGGTGATAATCTCCATAAAGATCCACGAGTTCTAGTCCGGCTTGCTTAAAATAATCTGTAAAATCGCTTAATTCTAGCGCGCTTACTCGTTCTGTGAAATGGTAATCACGATCTTGATCAGTGAATTTTATATCCTTATAGATATGACCTTTTTCATAACGGCGCCATTGTTTAAAAGTAATTCCTTCTTCTATTTTTTCATTAAAAGGTACTAGATTTTTCACCACTTGAGGAGCATTCATAAAATCGATCACACCATAGCCACCGGTTTTTAAGTTGGCATGAATAGCTTTAATGGTGTTCACATTATTTGCCACATCATCAAAGTACCCAAAACTTGTAAAGAGATTAAAAACAGCATCAAATGTACCATCATAAGGCACAGTCATGTTATGAACTTTAAAGTTAATGCGGCTGGCGTCTAGCGGCAGTAAAGTAGTGTCATTCTCAATGGTAGATGTGGAAGTAGTGTTGTTTTTTAATTGCGCTTTCGCGAAAGCGATACTAGAAGGACTTAAGTCCACACCAGTAACCTTATAGCCTAAACGGTTGAGGTACATGCTGTGCCTGCCACGACCACAGGCTAAATCCATGATGTGTGAGCTAGTGGAAAGCTCGAGGCGCTGTGTGAGGCGGCGCATAAATGCTCCAGCTTCTTGATAATCTCTATCGCGATAAAGAATATGATAATATGGTGTGTCAAACCAGCTTGCGTACCAGTGATCTGTTTGTGATGTAGTGCTCATAGACCGCAAAAATAGCTTAATTTTGTGCCTTAAATCTGTGAAGAATGTCCCAAAATTTTAAGATGATTGCCAAAACTCTTTTTGGCCTAGAAGAAGTCCTTGAAAAAGAGCTGCGCCAGTTAGGAGCTATGCATATCAAGCCTGGTGTGCGCATGGTGAGTTTTGAAGGTGATCTAGGGTTTATGTATAAGGCAAACATGATGTTGCGCACGGCTATTAGAATTCTAGTGCCCATACATTCTTTCAGAGCGCGTAATGAGGTAGATCTTTATGATGGTATTTATCAAATGGACTGGTCGCAATACCTCACCGCACACGATACACTTGCGGTTCACGGTACGGTAGCGTCTCAATATTTTAATCACAGCCAGTATGTGGCCTTGAAAACTAAAGATGCGATCGTAGATCAAATACGCAATAACACAGGTCGCCGACCAGATGTAGATAAACGCCATCCAGACCTGCGAGTGTCTGTACACATTAATGATCAAACGGTAGATGTTTCTATAGATTCTAGTGGTGAGCCACTTTTTAAACGTGGTTACCGTCAGGGAACTAACATAGCACCTATTAATGAAGTGCTTGCCGCAGGATTAATTTTACTGAGCGACTGGGATCAACGATCACAGTTCATAGATCCTATGTGCGGTAGTGGTACCATAGCGATAGAAGCAGCCATGATTGCGGCAAATATTGCTCCTAATCTGAACAGACCAGAATTTGGTTTTGAGAAGTGGCCTAATTATGATAATGCTCTTTTTGAAGCCATTCAAGAAAGCTGTTTAAAGAAAATGCGTGAGTTTGAAGGTCCCATCATAGCCCGCGATGCCGACGGCTATACGCTAGAAAAGGCAAAGGAAAATATTCAAAACGCAAATCTTCAAGAGTTTATAAAAATAGAGAAAGGCGATTTCTTTAGAGATCATCAAAGCGCTCAGGCATTTTTAATGTTTAATCCGCCGTATGATGAACGTATTGCAATCGATACTCAAGAGTTTTATAAATCCATAGGTGATACCTTAAAACAACGTTATTCTGGTTCTACTGCATGGATCATTACAGGTAATCTTGAGGCACTTAAATACGTAGGATTGAGACCATCACGCAAGATTAAAATGTTTAATGGTAAACTAGAGGCTAAGTTTGTGAAGTATGAAATGTATCGCGGTACTAAGAAGTTGCATAAGCTTGCTGGTGATTAGTGCTCAGTCTTTAATACCAATTTACATTCCTAATGTCGCATATAATTCGTTTCTTTTTTGCCTATATTTCAAAATAAAATGAAACCGTAGCTTAGGCTATGCTTTAATTTTCTTTATCATCTAGTCAAAAAATAATTCAAATTAAGAATACGGCATTAGAAACATAAATTGGTATAAGTCCACAGTCCACAGTTTGTATGAAAATGTAAGAGCATTGAGGCATTCGACGCAGCGTGCGTAATAATTTTAAACCTAAACCTAAACTTAGATTTAGACTTAAACTTAAACCTACCTTACCTTTTCAAACTAAAATGACCTCTTACATTAAAATCACCTCTGGAGTCTTTTATTTCTAGTAAGAACCAGTAGTCTGAAGATGGCATGGGGTTTCCATTATAAGTTCCATCCCAACCTTGTGAATCTTTACCAAATGTTTTGAGTAGTTTTCCATGGCGATCAAAAATGTAAAAAACAGCCTCATCATAAGTCTCTATATCATCTACCTGCCAGAAATCATTAAAGTTATCTGAGTTAGGAGTGAAAAATCTAGGATAATCAATAATTAAAACGCGTTGTGGTGGAGTAGGGTCACAGCCATTTATATCTATCACAACCACATCGTGATAACCTTTTGTTACGTCAAGGAATACATTGCTACGTTGTGGTTCACCATTATCGAGTACATAAAGATAATCTCCATCTCCACTTACTTCAACAGTGATAGAATTAGGGTTACCAAAGTCAACTTTAAGCACAAAGTCGATCATGGCACTGCTGGATTGTGTTACTAAAAAGCGCGTAGCAGGTGAGGAGCATCCTTGTGCACTGGTGATCACCACCTCATAGTTTCCTGGAGTGGTAATGTCAATTGAAGAAGTCGTTTCTCCAGTAGACCATAAATAGGTTTCTCCTGCTGCTCCAGTATCGGCATCGGCAGTGATGAAGTTGTCACAAATTACATAGTTAGCGGCAGTAGGTGAAACAGGTAACTCATTAATGATGATATTAAACTGTCCTATACTGGTGCAACCTAAAATAGTTTCAGTGACTACTGTAAAAATCTCTGTGCCATTTACAGCAGTTATATTTCCTGTAATCTCGTTAGTTCTATTCTCAGCATCTTGTTGAGAAAAGAAATATTGAACTGTATGATCTACTGGGTTTAAGGAGCCCAAAGCCGCACTGTCATTTGTAAATACATCCACTATTAAAAGACCGTCATAGTTATCATCACAAAGCTCTAGATCATAACTTCCTGCAGCTGGTAAAATAGGATTAGGCTGAATTATTAGATTAAAATCTGTTACAAAGAAACAACCCGTCGTAGTATTTTCTATACGGGTAAAAATAGTTGTCGTGTTTGCGGTATAATTATATGGAGTGGTTAATGGGTTTATTGCTGCGGCAGCATCGGCGACATTATCGTAGTATGTAACCGTATTATTTGCTGGCAACGGATCGATAAAACTTGGTGTCACCTCATTTAAATCAACTTCCATGGAAGGATTATCACAAAATCTAAATGTTGTTACTGGAGTAAAAACAGGTGGTAATTCAACATCGAGACTCAATGGTGCAATAGCATAGCAGCCTGAAACGGTATTGAATAATCTCATGTATACCGTTTGTGGATTTGATATATTTGTAAAGTTCGTTTTATCAGGAATAGGGTTTACTCCAGCTTCAGCTTCAGTAAAATCAGTATACCATGTTATGATAGAGTTGAACGGTCGGGTTCCTACAATCTCGCTTTCGCGAAAGCTTAAATCAAATGTAGTTATTCCATCAAAATCATCATCACATTCAATAGATGGGTTAACCACACTTACTAGCGGTGCATCTGCCACATTAAGTTCAATATCTTCTAATTCATAACATAATACGTCGTTTTCTATTCTGGCGACAATAGTTTGTGGGTTTGAAGTATTTGTGAAAGTGGTCGCTATAGGGTTGATATTAGCATCGGCATCTGAGGTGTTGAGGAAAAAAGAAATAGTTAAGTTGTTAGATACTCCATTTGAAATTTCATTTTCAATAGGTAGCAGATCAAAGGTGTATGTACCATCATTATTATCATCACAAACCGTAATATCACTTGGGTTATTATAAGTAGGTAATTGATTCACTTCTATGGTAAAAGAGCTTGTGTCATAGCAAGAAGAGTCTGTAATATTTTCTACACGCACGTGTATGGTTTGTGGTGTTGAGGTATTTGCAAAACCGCTGTTCTTATCTATAGGATTTAAATTTGCTATGGCATCACTTGCGTTAAGAAAATAAGATACGACTTTGCCAGTCTGTCCATTTAAGATTTCAGCATCTTTAGTGTTAAAAAGAAATAACTCTGTATTATCACCATCTGATTCACATAGATTAAAGACTGAAATCGAAGGGAAAATCGGTAAGGTGTTTACTATTATTTCTTGTTCAACTATAGTAGGGCAGCCGTTTAGATCATCGATTACCCTAACAAAAACAGATTCTGTTTGCGCATTATATGCTGTCACGTTTGTTATAGCATTACTTCCAGAATTAGCATCTATAGCACTGTTATAATAACTAATTGTGCGGTTTGCATCTATTGTGATTTCATTTTCTTTACTGGTGAGATCTATTAAGAAAAATCCATCTTGGTCATCATCACAAATGACAAAAGGAGATGGGTCAGTGGCTACTGGTGCTGGTAAAATAGTGATTTGTAACGGGTGTATATCAGAGCAACCATTCAGATTTGTTAATGATGCAAAAATAGTAAATGGGCTGGCGCTATTTGTAAATGAAGAAATCGCTGCGATATCATCTTCTGCGTCTTGTTGAGTTAAGTAGTATCTTACTGGAAATGCAGATGGAAATACACCTCTTACGGCAGCGTCAAATTCAGATAAATTAATGGTGGTAATTAAATCTTGATCTTCATCGCAGTAGGTCTGATTAGGAACTGGATCAGATTCAAAATATGGAAATACTTCTATTTCGATTTCAGCAAACTCTACACAGGTAGGACTTATCACTCTTATCCATAAAGTTTGCGGGTTTGAAGTGTTCAAATAGCCTACCGTTTTATCCAGGCGATTCAGGTCTGCTTGCTGGTCTGCCATGGTATCATAGAACTCTACAGTAACCATTTGTAGCCCATTAACAATACTCGCTTCCATGACCATAAGGTCAAATGCCTCTATTCCATCGCTTGAAGCATCATCGCAAAATGAAAAATCTTGAATATTAGTAGCTTCTAGTAGGTAATTAGAGTATAACCTAATCGTTCCTGTGCTGGCACAACCTGTATTATTATCTACCACTCTGATATATACATTTTGTATTCTGATTGTGGTGTTGTTAAATGCTGAAGGGTTAAGGATAGGATTCATTCCTGTATCTGCATCTATGGCGCTTAGATGGTACGTCACGGTGAAATTAGAGAGTCCTGTTGTGAACTCAGACGCTACACTGGTAATGTCAAAGGTCGCAAAACCATCACCATCTGCGTCGCAAGCATCTATTAGTTCAAGACTAGAACTTAATACTGGTGGATTAGTAATGTTTACAGTAACTTCACTGGTTCCAAAACAACCAGTCGCAGGGTCAGTAATTCTAGCAATAATAACATCTGGATTTGCAACTGTCGTGTATGGAGAAACCAATGGATTTAGGTTTGCAGTAGCGTCAGTATTATTTGAGTGATAAGAGATGCTATTTCCAGTACTTGAAGTTACCTGACTGTTTAGCGTGTTAAGGTCTAACTCTCCAGCTCCACTGGTTCCTGTAGCACATAAAGTGAAGTTAAAATCTATCGCATCTGGTATAGGGTTTACGACAAGGTCAAAAGGCGCAATTCCTTGACATCCAGAATCTAAGTTGTTAATTCTTATAAAAACGGTTTGTGGATTTACAGTATTTGTAAAAGAAGCAGCGATAGGATTTGTTTCATTTTGCGCGTCAGTTATATTTTCATAAAAGTTAAAGTTGTAGTTTGCTGAAGGTAGGTTGTTTACAATTTCGTTACCGCGAGTATTGAGATCAAACGTTTCAAACCCATCATTACTCATATCATCACATAGGACTAAGTCCGTGAGGACTAAGTTAATCTGATTAGGGTCTATTGTAACCAGTACATCATCAGTAATCACACAATTAGGTCCAGTGCTAGGAATAGTCACTTCTACCGTGTAAGTTCCAGTAGAATCTACAAAAAGGGTGCTAGAAGTTTCTCCTGTAATAGGTGAACCATTATTAAACCATTCATAAGTAGCTAGTGGGTTTCCCACGTCAGCATCAAGACTAGCATCGGTACATACCACAAGGTCTGGTCCTAAATCAACCTCAGCCAGTAAACTACCACTTTCTATAAAAACAGCGGTATCATAGCGGAAATCAAACTGATCTGCTACTACCATTTTTAGATGGTATGACTGGTTAGGAATTACTGCTGCCGTGGCCGTAAATGGAACTGTTCTTCCTTCATAATTTGTATCTCCTACTTGAATCCCACCAAAAAAGGCAATATTCTCCTCGGGACACTGTCCCACAACCTCGGGATGCACTGTATCTATTCCTACAGGTGTGCTTGTTCCTGGGATAACTGCCATATTTTGATAAGGTGCAGTGCTTCCTGTAGGTCTTATAAGAAGTGCAAAACCGTCTGCTACATTACATGGAAAATCGAGTTGGTATTCTTCACTCGCCATGAGGTAGTTGAAACTAATCACATCAGTAACACTCACTAGGTCAAATTCTATGACCGTAGCATTTAACGTGTTTGTTATCCCTAGAGCATTTTCTAAATCTATATCGCCAGTCCAGGAGGAATTACCTTCATTAAGATCTGGAGCGATTACGTTATTTCCTGCTGATAGTGCGTTACCAGTAGTTAAAAAGAAACCATTATTAAAAGGGAAATTAGAACTAGCCTGAGTAAAGCTACCAAAACTTCCTAACCCAATAACGCTACCATTAGCGGGTGAAGTAACGTTAGAAATTTGCACACAGTCATTATCCAGTGATTGTCTCACCAGCTGGTCTGCTGTTGCAGTGGTAGAGGTAGTGATAAGTTGAGCTTGAGTACTGAAACTTATTACTAGCGCAGTTAACCATAACAAATAATGTATTTGTTTTCTCTTCATAACATAAATTATTACAAAACATTATATTTTTTGTAGGGTTTTTATTTAAAATCTATGTACAGCATTGATTTTAGATAAAGTTAATATTTTTTAAGCATTTTTTAATTCATTAAATTTATTTTGTGATTTATTTATCAGTGTTTGTCGTTTAGAAATTACTCGTTGAAATGGTTCTTGTTCTATTCTATTTGAATAGGTTCTCGTTTATAAAATGTTCCTTCTTATCTTTGACACCTTAAAAGACTAAATATGGCAATGAATAAAAATGGTGTATTAGGTTGGGCTACGCTTATAATGATAATTATAGGTCTAGGCTTAATTGCGCTCGGAGCTTTTAGGTATAATGAAGTGGCTGGTTATGGATTTGCGTCTGTAGGAGTAGGGTTTTTTGCTATTGCTTGGGTTTTTAACGCATTGAAAGGCCGTGTTTAAGTGAAAGAAGAAATCCAGTTTGAAGACCTCACAACACTTAAAAACGTTCTTCCCACGGCGCTAGGTAGTGTTTTATGTTTCGTTTTTGGAGTTTTAATTGTTGTAAATGAGGTTCAACTCTACTATGTTATCCCGGCTTTTATAGGGATCATGCTGTTGGGTATTCCTCAAATAAAAAACATTAGAAAGCGCAACACTATTAAATTTACAAACACCGGTCTAACTGCAAAATTATTAGGTCATAAAACTTTTGGGTTTCAATTTAAAGACTTAGAACAATACTCTTTTACTGAAAAAGGATTAAATTTTAAAGTACAGGGAATGGATGAAGTTACGCTTTCGCGAAAGCGTTTTCAACAAAAATCTCTAGAACAATTACATACATTAATACGACAAAAAACAGCGCAATTATGAGCGATGATAAACAAGTGATTTTTTCCATGTCAGGTCTTTCAAAGACCTATCAAAGTACTGGAAAACAAGTTCTTAAAAATATTCACCTGAGTTTTTTCTATGGTGCAAAAATAGGGATCCTAGGACTCAACGGTTCTGGTAAATCTACCTTAATGAAGATTATTGCCGGGATCGAGAAAAACTATCAAGGTGATATTCATTTTTTACCTGGTTATAATGTAGGTTACCTAGAACAAGAACCAGAACTAGATGAGACTAAAACGGTCATGGAAATAGTGCGAGAAGGTGTGGCTGAAACGGTTGCCATACTTGATGAGTATAATAAAATTAACGATGATTTTGGCCTAGAAGAAGTCTATTCTGATGCTGATAAGATGGAAAAACTCATGAACCGTCAGGCAGAATTACAGGATAAAATAGATGCTACTAATGCTTGGGAACTAGATACCAAACTAGAAATAGCGATGGATGCCTTGCGCACTCCACCTGGAGATGCTAGTATTAAGAACCTATCTGGTGGAGAAAAACGTCGTGTAGCACTATGCCGTTTATTATTGCAGCAACCAGAGATTTTATTACTCGATGAGCCCACTAACCACCTTGATGCAGAATCTGTATTATGGTTAGAACAGCACCTTGCGCAGTATAAAGGAACCGTAATCGCAGTAACACACGATAGGTATTTCTTAGATAATGTGGCTGGATGGATTCTAGAACTGGATCGTGGAGAAGGAATTCCATGGAAAGGAAATTACTCGAGCTGGTTAGAACAAAAAGGAGATCGACTTAGAAAAGAAGAAAAGACCGAATCCAAAAGACAAAAAACGCTACAGCGCGAGCTAGACTGGGTACGTCAAGGAGCTAAAGGTCGCCAGACTAAACAAAAAGCGCGTTTGAATAACTATGATAAGTTATTAAACGAAGATCAAAAACAAAAAGAAGAAAAACTAGAAATTTACATTCCTAACGGTCCACGTCTAGGAACTAATGTGATTGAAGCGAGTGGTGTGAGTAAAGCCTTTGGCGATAAGCTGCTTTATGAGGACTTGAACTTTGTACTACCACAAAACGGTATCGTAGGGATCATAGGTCCTAACGGAGCTGGTAAAACCACCATTTTTAAAATGATCATGGGGCAAGAGCAACCTGATAAAGGTTCTTTTACTGTAGGAGAAACGGTAAAACTAGCTTATGTAGATCAAACTCATAGCGATATAGATCCCGATAAATCCATCTGGGAAAACTTTTCTGATGGTCAGGACATGATTATGATGGCTGGTAAAATGGTGAATTCAAGAGCCTACTTAAGTAGATTTAACTTTTCAGGTTCTGAGCAAAATAAAAAGGTATCTACACTTTCTGGTGGTGAGCGCAACCGCTTGCACCTGGCCATGACGCTTAAAGAAGAAGGAAACGTTCTGTTGCTCGATGAGCCTACAAACGACCTAGATGTAAACACATTAAGAGCACTTGAAGAAGGACTTGATAACTTTGCAGGTTGTGCAGTAATTATCTCTCACGACAGGTGGTTCTTAGATAGAGTCTGTACACACATCATAGCCTTTGAAGGAGATTCTCAAATTTATTCTTTTGCAGGTAGTTTTACAGAGTATGAAGAAAATAAACGCAAGCGATTAGGTGATGTCACTCCTAAAAGAATACGCTACAAGAAACTGATCAGAGACTAGTTCATAGTCTTCAGTCTTTTAGTATAGAGTCCGCAGTTCTTTTTTTTGAATTGCGGATTTTTTTTGTTTCTTATTTAGAAACCTTTCGTTAGGGTTAGGGAAAAGGTTTCGTTTTTATTTTCTTTTAAAATCGTTATCTAAAACACCCATCCCAGCCTTCCCTCAAGGGAAGGAGTTATTTTTCTAATTTAAAATTATCTTTTTGAATGGTATTTGTTAGATTGTATGGAGCTAGATAAAATATTTTTACTAGTTTGTACATTAATTAAATTTCTGTTTATGATTCCTAGCACGGCCGACCTAAAAACTCAAATAGAATACTACGCAAAAGAAATTAGTGATGGAACAATGGATTTCAGTACTGTGCGTAATAAGCTAAAAACTCAAATGATGGATGTAGATGATGTGAATCACATTATGAAGCGTGTGGATAAAAGAGCCATGAGGCTAACAGAATTAAAAGGTATTCATCAATCAGGTAAGGTTAAAATTTGGATTGGGATAGTGTTATTGTTTTTTGGTTGCGTTTTGCCTTTTATTTATAACGTGGTTACTCTTAACAAATACATAGTTGCAGTTTATACTTTTCCATTTGTATTAGGACTTTATTTGATTTGGAATGGTCGTAATGATTTGGCGAGGTATTAAGAATCAAAAACCCACTCATCTCTAAACAACAGCGCCGTCTTAAAATACTCAAACAGTACTGGAAAACCAGATTTAAAATCTGCTGGAGATTCAAAAAAGTATTCTGTTAATACAGACAGGAATTCATACTCATTTGTAAAGGCATATTCCCTGAAGTATTTAGTGTGATCGAGTTTTTCTCTTACCTCAGGTTGCATGATGTGGCGCAAGATCTTCTGTTCATATTTATGAAATCGAGCCGAATCTACATCAGTACTATGCTTGCTTTCAAAATGCATGACGTGCATGAACTCGTGTAGTCCTAGATGTAAATTGTCATCATCTACGGCCAGACCTCTTAAAAAATCTTCCCAAGAAAGTGCAAGTACCTTTGCACTGGGATTGTACTCACCTTTATGCATCGTCTCATTAGTAGGGCTTTGAAAGGCTTGTTCAAAAAACAAGATCGTATTCACCTTGCTATACAAGTAATTAGCACGACCGAAGCTGAGCTGAATAGCCACAGCAGCTGGATAAACGATTTGAGCATCAATCACAGTACTTTCATATCTTTGCTTGAAATCTTTATCTTTTATAAAAGCAGCCATGCGGTGCTCAAATTGTCGTTGATATTTTTTAGAAAGCTTTTGATAAAAGGGAAATGTTTCTAGAATACGTTTTTGAGCTTGAGGTAATTTACGATAAGTAAATAGTTGTCTATTCCACACAAAATCATTTTTAAGCTGTAGTTTGCGCAAAATGAGATGCGCAAAAAACAATACAAAACCTATTCC
The DNA here is from genome assembly GCF_965660805.1 of Nonlabens sp. Classification (GTDB taxonomy): domain Bacteria; phylum Bacteroidota; class Bacteroidia; order Flavobacteriales; family Flavobacteriaceae; genus Nonlabens. Next base: position 12,481 of record NZ_CBFIBE010000025.1, read on the forward strand.
TACTGCTGCAAAAGCATAAGGAGCCATCCATTGTGTATCTGGATTTAAAACGAGTATGTAAGGTGAGAATCTAATCTCTAGAAAAAATACTTAGTAAGTACCAGAACAGTAACATTAATGAGGCAAACAGTCCTAGTGATGCACCTACATGCTGGTCAGTACTATATTTATGAACGAGGTTTGAGGTTTGATATAAAATAGATCCCGAAGCAAGAATCACCATTCCGCCGCTAAATACAAGACCTAAATTAAACCCAAAAAGACTTCCAGCAATAATTAAACCTAGGGCTATAAAACCACCAATCATAATAATGTTGCGCAAAAAGCTAAAGTCTTTCTTTGTAAATAACACAATAGCACTCAGACCTGTAAATAAAGCTAGTGTCATAACAGCCGCTTGATTGATTACTGGATTAGAAAATAGATCTATGCTGCCACCAGAGTAAGCGATAGAGATCCATATTAAAGGTAAGAAGATAAAAGCTTCGGCCACGACAAATAGGATCAGCGCTAGATATTGTTGCGTTCTATCATGTGATTTATGAGCAAGACTTTCAGCATAGTTAGTTGCCAGCATAAAACCTCCTAACATAAGGAGCCAGCGCCAGTCTTGAGTCATGGATAGAGCAAACTCTACAAGCGGTTCAATTCTTAAGAAAATAACCTCTACAATAATAAATAAGGCAACCGCAAGTGCTACGTGAGCATAAGTGCGTTTATAAAAAGCCACACGAGTAGCATCATCTACGGCGATAAGTGGTTGATAGGTAGTAGTGTTATTTTGTTCCATGATTTATAAAATATATAATAGTGAATATAAATAATTTCCCATGTGTTAACGTGAAAAGGATGATAAAATTTTATGCCTTAAAATTAAACCTTACCTTTCATTCATAGTCTTATTGATAGATTATGATTATAAATAAAGACCAGGAAATTCTTAAACTCATCCAGCTGCCTCAAACTAGAGAGGCTGGCTATCGCTTGTTGCTGCAGGTGTTTCAACAGCAGTTGTACTGGCAAATAAGAAAACTGGTCATCAATCATGATGACGCTCATGATGTGTTACAAAACGTATTTGTAAAAGTATTTAAAGGGATTCATAACTTTAAAGGAGATAGTAAACTATCCTCATGGTTATACCGCATCGCTTATAATGAGAGCATGACTTTTTTAAATAAAAAGGCAAGGCAAATCCAAATAAATGATGATGACTTACAATCTTACCTCGTAGAGCAACTCCAAGCCGATGTTTATTTTACAGGTGATGAAATCCAGCTGGCACTGCAAAAGGCGCTGGCTCAATTACCTAAAAGACAATCTGAGATTTTTAAAATGCGTTATTATGATGAGGTTAAATTTAAAGATATAGCTGAGTTGTTAGAGCTGAGTGAAGGAGCCGTAAAATCCAGTTACCACATTGCAGCAAAGAAAATTGAACTATTTTTAAAACGTGATGAGTAGTGACGTGATTATGGAAGATCAGTTGCTTAAATAGTGCATCTCAGCTTTTTTAATTTCGCTTTCGCGAAAGCGTAATCAAAAAGAAACGTTACCAAAACATAAATAATTAAAAACCCTATTAAACCTTTTAAGAATTTAAGAGTCTTAAAAACAGAAGATGAAAAAAGAGCAACATCATAATAAGGAGTTAGGCTTTCAAGTGCCCCAAGACTTTTTCAATAATTTTGAAGAAGAAATGATCACGCAATGGAAACTAGAAGAAAAGTTAGGTAAAGATGCCGGTTTTCAAGTGCCTGATGGTTATTTTGAATCACTGGAACAACAATTACTTCCTGTAACAGAAACTAAAGTTGTAAAACTCCATAACGGAGTGCATTATAAATCTATTCTGTATCCTGTACTTGCTATTGCAGCCGTCCTGGCAGTAATCCTTAGTTTGAACTCAGGAAAAGAAACGCTAGAAATGGCCAGTCTAGAAACTGAAGAAATTGAAGTTTATCTCACTGATGAGGCTTCACTTTATGATGACGCTACCGTAGAAATTTTATTTGCAGGTAATGATATACTGGATAACATCCATCTTACAGAAAGTATAGAGACAGATGAGCTTTATAACTATTTACAGGAAGAACTAGAACTCAACGAAATTATAACAGAATGAAAAAATACATCCTATTACTAGTAATTTTTATCAGTGCGCTGGGAATAGCCCAGCCTCCACATGGTGACAGAGATAAGGAACGCCGCATGAATAAAGAAAAGATTCACGCTCTTGCGGTAGCTTACATTACAGAACAACTAGAATTAACACCAGATGAAGCCACTAAATTCTGGCCAGTTTTTAATGAACTTAGAGAGAAACGCCAGCAGCTAGAGCGTAATAAAAAAAGCTTGATACGTGAAATGGAATCAAAATTTGAATCACTTACTGATACAGATGCGACCTTGTACATTAAAAAAATAACCGATTTAGAAAATCAAATTCATGAATCTACTTATGAAAAGAATAGTGGAGATATCATAAAAATCATAGGTGCAAAAAGATTCTTGAAACTCATGAAGGCCGAAATGGATTTCCGCAGGAAAATGCTTAGAGAATATAAGAACCGCAAGGGCAGAGGTAGACCTTAAAAAAAAAGATAGTTAGATTCTTTTTAGTTAGTGGATAGATAAAACTAATTTGTGTTTATAATGTCATTAAAATTGAAAAGGACTTTTTAAATGTTTGAAATTTTAATGGCATCTCGTAAATTTGAATCAAAATTTTATACTCATGAAAAAGCTATTTTTAATTCTTCTAGTTATTGCTGTGGCATCATGTAAACAGCAAGAAACACAAAATGATACTACAACAGACACCATAAGAAGCAGTGCGACATATAAAGAATATGTCACCGCTTATAATGATTATCAATCCTGTAAAGAAGAACGTCCTAGTATTACAAAGGCTTACATGAATAAAGAGCTTACTGCTCCAGAATTTGAAAAGGCACTAGAAAAAAACGCAAAAAGCTGTGCGCTTAAAAAACAGATTTTTGACACGAGATGGCAGCTGTTGCAAAACGAGTACGATAAACTCTCAGAGGAGTACAAGATTAACGCAAATTAATCTAAGAACTTTTCAGGACTTTCTATAGAGTTCCCGTCATAAATAACGGTCCATCCCATAGAATTACTCAAGGCAAAAATACTGGTTAACTCAGTAAGTAAACGATCATCAGCATTTTTGAGAATATCACTTTTTCTGATCTGAATTTCTATGTCTTTACTGATTTTTTCTTTCATGCTATTGAAGTCCTTTGCTTCAAAAGTGTTGAGAATTCCATTATCCAGTTCATAAAAATTTAAGTTAGGATTAATGTTTATAGATGGTTCAGGTAATTTAGGAAATAGAATTTCTTTGCGTTCACTATGGATGGTGTATTCTAGATTTTTGAGATCATAAATGACTTGCGCTTTGGCATTTGATACCACAAGAGCTTTTTTCTGGCTGGAGAAATAATCCCAACCATAAGACTTTGTGTTTTCATAGGTATAGACCTTTGCATAACTGAGCTCAGTAACTATAAGTTTACTCACACTGCGCACTTCTTTTTCTATGAGTTCACTTTGAGCGATAAGATTAGTTTGCTCAGTACGGTAACTTTTTATGTAGTCATAAACTAGAACTATGGCGAGCATCATTACAGCACCTAGCAGTAAGGTTTTAAGGTTTTTCATAAAGTAATTTGAGGATATTTTTCAATCAGAGTAGCTCCAGCCTTAGTTACTTGCTCTTTGTGCTTTATCGCATCAGTAGGTTTATGTGCGACTAGTTTTCTGTATTTTTCAACAGCTTGCATGGTAGGGGAAATACTCTTTGAGATCACGCTTTTGCGGAAGCGTTCCCAAACCAACTCAATTCCTGTTTCATTAAGATGGAGCATGTCACGACCATAGAATCTATAATCCCGCAATTCATCCATAACAATTTCATAAGCAGAGAAATAACTCACCTTACCTTGATCTACTAAAGATTGTACAGATTCAAAAAGCCGAGATTTACTACGTTGATTTTCAGTAAAACCATCCTTAAGGTGACGTACTGGTGATAGTGTGAAAATCACTTGAGCTTGCCCATTAGATTCATGAATCAACTCAATAATCTTATGTAGATCAGTAGTAATTTTATCGATAGATAGCAGTTTCTTTTCAAATAATGCCTGTGGTTGTTGATGACAGTTTGCAACGATCATTTTTTGCTCTAAATGTTCATAAACCCAAGCTGTTCCTAGCGTGATAAAAATATGAGAAGCGTTTTTAACTTGTCTTACCAGTAATTCTCCTGCGTTATTTAGGTTCTTTAAAACATCTTCTTCTGTAGATCCATTTAAATCTGAATGTGCGAGATAGGAAAAGTGAGTCGTCACATCTTCCATACTAAAAAGTTGACCGCTTAAAGACCGCTCTAGTAATACCATCATGCTATGCGGATTGAAAATAATACCAAACGGATTTACACATGTCTTAAATCCATAATAGCTCATCTTATAACCTATGTTTTCTGTAAAACAACTGCCTAGAAATACCAAGGAGCTGTTATAGTTTATCCCTGGTTTTAAGGGCTGTAAGGGAATAGGTGTGGTGAGTTGCATGATAGGATATCAATTAATGTGATCAAAGGTACATGAATGATTCTTACTAGAAAATAACACTGAAAATAATCATCTATTCCTTTGGTGTTAAATGATAAATAGGTAAAGTAGTTTCTGACTTATTATAAAGTCGTGTAGCATAATTTATGATCTACTAATGGTTTTATACCAATTTATGTTCCTAATGTCGCATATAATTCGTTTCTTTTTCGCCTATATTTCAAAATAAAATGAAGCCGTAGCTTAGGCTATGATTTAATTTTCTTTATCATCTAGTCAAAAAATAATTCAAATTAAGAATACGGCATTAGAAACATAAATCAGTATTAAAGAACTCATTATATAAATTGATAACCTGCTAAATAACCACTGGTGTAGCGATTATTGTAACCAGTAGTGCTATGCGAGATTTTCGTCTATGAACAATTTCAGTTTTGTGTATGTGCTGTTTAGCAGCTTGAATTACGAGATTAATTTTCCCGCTGCCTCAAGAGCCGCTGCAATACCATCAGGATTTTTTCCTCCAGCAGTTGCAAAATGGGCTTGGCCACCACCACCACCTTGAATGTGTTTTCCTAGTGCACGCACCATGTTACCAGCGTTCAAGTCTTTCTCATCGACTAGATTTTTAGAAATCATAACGGTAAGTGTTGCTTTTTCTCCATCGCTTACTCCTATAATGAGAAATAAATTTTCCATCTCTCGTTCTATTTCAAAAGCCAGTTCTTTTACTGACTTAGCATCTAGATCAGTTTGAGTAGCGATAAAGTTCACACCATTTATTTCTTGAGCACTAGCGATTAAATCACCTTTAAGGTTTCCGGCTTTGGCCTTTAAAAGTTGTTCGATTTCTTTTTTAAGACTTGTATTTTCATCTTGCAGTTGTGCGATAGCCTCTGCTGGTTTTTTAGTGTTGGATTTTAAGATGCTCTTTATTTCATCAAACTGCTTAGATTGATCTGCAAAGAAATCTTTAACGGCATCACTAGAAATAGCCTCTATGCGGCGTATTCCGGCTGCAACTGCTCCTTCATTCATGATTTTAAAGTGCCACACATTGGCTGTGTTTGCGACGTGTGTTCCACCGCAAAGTTCATAGCTTTCACCAAATTTAATGGTGCGCACTACATCTCCATATTTCTCGCCAAAAAGTGCCATGGCTCCATCTTTTACCGCTGCGTCATAAGTATTAGACCTGTTTTCTTCTAGTGGTAATTGTTCTCTAATTCTAGCATTCACAAAGTTTTCAACTTCTTGTAATTGCTCTGTAGTTACCTTAGCAAAATGAGAAAAGTCAAAACGTAAACTCGCACTACGTACCATAGAGCCTTTTTGCTCCACGTGATCACCTAAGATTTTACGCAGTCCTTGATGCAATAGGTGCGTGGCTGTATGGTTAGAGCTTGTTCTATGACGCTGGTTTTTATCTACTACAGCTTTAAAGGTGTCTTCTAAGTTTTTAGGTAGGTTTTTAGTTAAGTGAACCGTTTGTCCATTTTCCTTTTTAGTATCGATAATATAAACTGTATCGCCACTAGCGCTTTCTAGATATCCTTTATCACCAGTTTGTCCACCGCTTTCGCCATAAAATGGTGTCATGTTGAAAACTAGCTGGTATAAGTCGCCATCTTTTTTAGTTGTGACTTTACGGTAACTAGAGATGCGCACATGAGCATCAAGTTTATCATAACCTATGAATTCTTGTACATCATCACTACGCAACTCGATCCAGTCGCTGGTTGTAGTTTCACTAGCAGCACGAGAACGCTGTTTTTGAGCAGCCATGGCTTTATTAAATCCGGCCTCATCCAGTTCCATCCCTTTTTCTCGCAGGATTAATGCGGTTAAATCTATAGGGAATCCATAAGTGTCATACAGTTCAAAAGCTTTATTACCATCTATGATATTTTTAGAGGTGCTTTTTGCCCCTATAATCATAGAGTCGAGGAGAACCAGACCTTGATCCAGAGCACGTAAAAATGATTGCTCTTCTTCTTTAATCACGTTAATAATTAAATTCTTTTGTGATTTTAATTCTGGAAAAGCATCACCCATTTGTTTTGCTAGTGTATTTACCAGCATGTAAATAAACGGTTCTTTTTTATTCAAATAAGTAAACCCATAACGTATCGCACGGCGCAGTATTCTACGGATCACGTATCCAGCTCCATTGTTAGAAGGCAGTTGCCCATCGGCTATAGAAAATGATACGGCACGCAGGTGATCTGCGATCACTCGTATGGCAATATCTTCTTGTTCTGTTTTTCCATAAGCGTGACCTGTAATGGTTTCTATCTCACGGATCAGCGGTTGAAAAACGTCAGTATCATAATTAGAACGTACACCTTGCATGACCATCGCTAGACGTTCAAATCCCATTCCAGTATCTACATGTTTTGCTGGGAGATTTTTCAAAGAACCGTTTGCCATGCGGTTGTATTGCATGAACACAAGGTTCCATATTTCTACCACTTGTGGATGGTCTTCGTTTATTAATGATGCGCCATCTACAGCAGCTTTTTCTTCGGGAGTTCTTATGTCTACATGAATTTCAGAACATGGGCCACAAGGACCTTGATCTCCCATTTCCCAGAAATTATCTTTTTTATTTCCATTCAGGATACGGTCTTCTGAGATCCATTCTTTCCAGTAGTCATAAGCTTCGGTATCGCGTTCTAGGTTTTCACTAGCATCACCTTCAAAAATGGTGACATATAAACAGTCTTTATCTATTTTATAAACTTCAGTTAATAATTCCCATGCCCAGGCGATGGCTTCTTTTTTAAAATAATCGCCAAAACTCCAGTTACCCAACATCTCAAACATGGTATGGTGGTATGTATCTACACCTACCTCTTCCAGATCGTTATGCTTACCACTTACACGCAGGCATTTTTGTGAGTCTGCGATGCGATCATGCTTAGATTCATTAATACCTAGAAAGTACTCCTTAAATGGGTTCATTCCAGCGTTTACAAACATTAAGCTAGGGTCATTTTTAATCACCATAGGCGCACTGGCTACTATCTCGTGTTGCTTGGTTTTATAAAAGTCTAGGAACTTCTGGCGTATCTGTTGTGATTTCATGTGTAGCTTTAAAAGCGGTTAATGGTAATTTGTTATTTTTGTTGAAATAGAATAATTGAGTTGTTGTGATTACGCTTTCGCGAAAGCGTATTAAAACAATCCTAATAACATTAAAATTACTCTATTTAAAGTCACAAAAATAGCACTTTATACCATATGTCAAAGGTCAAGTATTACTATGATCCAGAAACGCTTTCTTACCGAAAGGTTGAGAAACGTAAACGCAATACTTTTAAGAAATTAATTGTGTTTCTAGTGGCGAGTGCACTCTTTGGTTTTTTATTTTTTAACCTTGCATCTCAATTTTATGAATCACCACAAGAACGCAAGTTGAAGCGTGAAAATGAGTTCTTAAAACTGAGTTTAAAAGAGTCTAATGAAGATATTGAAGATTTATCTAAGGTAGTTTCATATATTGAAGAAAAGGATAATTCTATTTACCGTATCTATTTTGATGCTGCACCTATCCCAGATGAATTGCGCCAGAGCGGTTTTGGCGGTGTGAATCGCTATAAGGATTATGAAGGTTTTGATAGTTCTAAAAAGGTAATGACCTTAAAAGAGTCTGTAGATAAACTTAAAAAAAGGGTTGCCATACAGTCACAATCGCTTGATGAGATTGAAGAGCTTGCTAAAAGTAAGGAAGAGTTACTAGCTGCTATTCCAGCCATACAACCTGTGCGTAATGAAGATTTAACACGCATGGCGAGTGGTTATGGTTACCGTACAGATCCTTTTAATAAAACGAGAAAATTCCATTATGGTATGGATTTTACCGCGCCGCGTGGAACTCCAGTTTTTGCGACAGGTAATGGAATAGTAAAACGTGCTGATGCTAATAGCTCGGGTTATGGAAATCATATACGTATAGATCATGGATTCGGTTATGTGTCATTATATGCTCATTTAAGAAGGAATAGACCTTATAATGTGAGAGTAGGACAGCGCGTTAAGCGTGGTGATGTAATAGGCTATGTAGGTAGTACTGGACGTTCTCAAGCGCCACACTTACATTATGAAGTGTTTAAAGAAAACGATCGCATCAACCCGATTAATTTCTATTATGGGAACTTAACTCCAGAGGAATTTAACCTGTTACTCAAGGCGTCTCAACAAGAAAATATCTCACTAGACTAATGCATATAGATCTTCCAGAAAAATTATATTATTCCATGGGTGAGCTTACTAAGGCTTTTCAGGTAAATGCATCCTTGATTAGATTTTGGGAAAAGGAGTTTGATGTTTTACAGCCTAAAAAGAACTCTCGAGGTAATCGGAAATTCACGAAGCAAGACGTTAAAAATCTACAAACTATTTATCATTTAGTTAAAGAAAGAGGCTTTACACTAGAAGGCGCACGAGAGTACATGAAATCTCATAAAAATGAGTTGAGTCAACTGGAAATTATCAAAAAACTAGAGCATGTTAAGGCTGAGTTATTGAAGATTAAGGAGCAACTTTAATTTTAGTCCACAGTACTCAGTCTTTAGTTTTTGAGTTTTTATTGTTTGTTAACTGTTAATGTTTTTAGTTTATCGTATGAAAGGAATCGATAATGGGTATCTATAAAACCTTCCTTCACTTGCTCTCACAGCACCTATTATAGGAAAGATTATTGAAATAATAATCAAAGCAAATAAGAGAACGTACCCTATTAAAAAACAGGTAAGTATAAATGAGACTATAAAGTAAATAAAAGAGCTTATTATCCAGTTTGTGATCTCTTTACCGTGCTGGTCTATGACTTCACTTTGATCTTTATTAGTAAGCCACATGATCAGTGGCATAGCTATTCCTGCAAAGGGGAAAATAAAACTGGCAAATACAGATAGATGCATGAGCATGCAAAACTGCCTTACTTCCATTCCCCATGGTTTAAAGCCATAATTGTTATGTGGTGGTTGCATGTTCATGTAGTAATTTGAATTATGGTTTATTTCACAAAGAACCGAAAATTTATATAAAGTTGACTTCTTTTTTTAAACATCATTTATCGTGAACATGACTATGATAAAACTTATGAGTATCGATAGACTAGTTACTAACCGGTTTGTGTTGTTATTTATTTTAAAAACTTGTTTCATTCCTTCTTTAAGTAGGAACCATAGTACGATAGCGCTCAGTACACCTGAGACTACTGGTGTTAAAGATGTAACTATAAAATCACTATCAAAAAAATATAACGCATAAAACACATTTGTAAAAAGACTTCTTAAAAAGGAAAAAACCATTAAAATCCACCCAGCCATTTTTCTTTTATAGAATAAAATAGCAGCAACCGGTAGCAAAAACATGAGGAGTAAAGGTTCTATAACATACCAATTAAAATAGTTCATGCTTGAAAAGTATTTCCAAGAAAAGTAATTATTGAAATGTGCAGAAACGGAAATAAGAAGGGCTAGTACTGATAGTACAATGATTTGAGTGTGTAGTCCAGTCCGTTCTTTTTGAACAGGAGAATTAACCTTTATTAAATTGCCAAACTAGTCTTTAACTTTTTCTGTTTTTTGTGATTTAGAGGCTTTTTTATGATGTTTTTGTAAAAGCTGTTCTTTAATAAGGGTTACTTCCTCACTACTCAGGTGGCGTGATTTTATTTCTTCACCAGCAGCTTCTACAGCAAGTGGATCATATTTATGAGACTCTTCTAGAATAGTAAAGAGCTCTCGATCTGATAGGTTTTTGTAGATTTTTGAGAATGGATTCATTTTATTTTGAAATATAGGCTAAAAAGAAACGAATTATATGCGACATTAGGAATGTAAATTGTAATTACCTATCCTTTTTTATTAAACCTTACCATAAATGGGGTTTATTATTTATAGGAGCCATTTGTAACTAAAATTAATTTTCTTACACTTATGATTGAAACAATCTACAAATGGTACATGATATTCTAGAATACTTTAAAAAACCAGATGGCGGGAATGGACCTAATGTCTTTAACTCACAAAAGCTAAAACTCTTCTGGACCAGTTTCTGGATGATTATGGTATGTAACATGGGACTATCTGTTCTTATTTATGCCACAGAAGCGCTGGGCTGGATAGACACAGATAATCACGCCGTTATGGAAATGGTAAAGGATCAGTCAGTATTTGTGATCCTTATGGCGACTGTGATTGTGGCGCCTTTATTTGAGGAATTAATATTTAGGGCTCCTATTACTTTATTTAGTAATATGGATCGAGCAGGTTTTAGATGGATCTTTTATTTTTTTGCGTTTTGTTTTGGTGCCATTCATATTACTAATTATGAAATTAATTTGAACACAGTTTTATTACTACCCATAATTACAGGACCTCAAATAGTTGCAGGAATGTTTCTAGGATTGATTCGTGTTAAGGTGGGATTGTTATACTCCATGTTGTTTCATGCACTTTATAATGGTGTACTTATGATTCCATCTATTATTTACCTAAAGTATTTTGAAATGTAGGTAATTGGGTTCATATTGCAACTTTAATATTCTTATGACTTTTTTAAAACCCAACCAAGACCGCAAACGCATCGCTATAATTGCGATATATTTTGCGATGGCTGTAGATGCATTAAACATTTTCAGTGTTTCCATTAATTATTACAGCCTTGCAGGAGGAATTATCCCAGATGTAATGGGATACTTGAGTTACTATTTTGATTTGATATCAGGAGTAGGTCAGTTAGGAATTACCTTAATCGTCGGTATTATTTTTATTATGTGGTTCCGCCGTGCCTACTGGAATTTACATCAACTGGTGAGGCATCTCAACCATTCAGAAGGTTGGGCGGCAGGATCTTGGTTTGTTCCCATTTTGAGTCTATTCAGGCCTTACCAGATCATGCAAGAATTATGGCTTGAGACTCCACGTTACTTAAAAAAACATGATGTAAACCCTGCAAAAACTGCGGCCGATGTTCCACTAGGATGGTGGTGGGCTACATTTATTACCAGCTCCATTCTCAGTAATATCTCAGGCAGACTCTACTTAAGGTCAGACGATTTAGGTCTTTATGAAGGAGCCATTATTACTGACTATATTTCTACTGGGTTATCTCTTATTTCAGGTTATTTAGTGCTCAAGATTATGGATGGATATCATGAGTTAGAGCAACAGTTGCAGCAGCTCGATCACAATAACACAACACAAGAGCCTCAAAAACCTGATAGCTTTGTTAATTATAGGTCTTAGAATAACCTATTTTTGATTGTAGAATACGCTTTCGCGAAAGCGTGCACAACACCAACCTTAAAAACTTAACCATGAAAGCATTTATGAAATTTTCCTTAGTACTTATATTATTAATGGTACTTACAAGCTGTTTAGGAGGCTCTAAAGCACCAGAGAATCTAGATGTTGAGAAGGATTTTAAACTATTTGAAAGTAAAAAATTTAGCGTTAAATATCCTAATTATCTCACCGAGACTCGTGAACTCAACGATGAGGCAGAGTTACAGTTACAGAATATGTTCCGTGAGACCTACATAGTTGTAATGGCTGAGTCTAAATCAGATTTTGACTTTGCACGCCGCATACTAGATGTAGGAAATGATAGTCTTTCATATACAGAAAACTATATGGATATGCAGATAGAGTCCATGACGCAAGAATTTAATTTTAGTACTGTTAAAGAGAAAATGCCACACGTCATTAACGACATGCCAGCCATGACTGTAGAGATAGATGGAATGATAGATGGTATAAGTGTTTCATATATCTTCACCACTATTGAAAGTGATCATGATATTTTTTATGCAGCCTGCTGGACCTTAAAAAGTCGTAAGGATAAATACTTCCCAACTTTTTACCAGAGTTTAGAAACGATTCAACAACTAGAATACGATTTAGAAAGTGAAAATAGTGAACTGGATATAGATTATGAGCAACTGCTTAAGGATCTTGAACTTGAGAATTAGAACTTATATTTTTTAAAGCTGTTTTTTATTCATTTAATAAGGTATGGCAGCACTTTTGATGATAAACTTAAAAGCTTAGGTTATGAAATATTTTATACAATTATTATTTGTTTTGCTATTAACCACATTTACAGTGAGCTGTGACTCTATTACAGATTGTATTATAAACAGTCGTCCTCATTTACCTGGTAAAGATTTTATAGATGGAACTGCTAATGTATTTTATGAAGAATCCATAAGAGCCGAAATTAAAAATGAGCCTCGTGATAATGATTACTGGTACTACTTTACGGTGACTGGTTTACCTGCTGGAATGGATTATGAATTTATAGGTAGAGATTTATTTATCTATGGTATACCAGAATCTCCAGGAAGATATAGTATAGAAGTTTTTCTAGAAGTAGAGCCCAGATCTGTATTTATAGATGATGATGATAGCTGGGATGAAGATGGAGACTCTTTATGTTCTTATTCAACAGATCGTTTCTACTTTTTAGAAGTTTTGTAAATCGTTTTGCACTACGTTTTTGAGTTATGAACTCCTCTAGGCAATTCAAAATTCAGGTACTTTTAAAGCAGTAACATGATTGAAATGTATTTTAAAAATAGATAGTCTATGAAGCGATTGCTTACAGCATACTTTATTTACATTACCTTTGCATCTTAATACAATTCATGACATTTAAAGAACTAGGGCTCGTAGAGCCTATCTTGCGTGCGTTGCAAGACCAAGGATATGAAAATCCTACACCTATTCAAGCGCAATCCATTCCCGTTTTATTAAAAGGGAAAGATTTATTAGGAGTTGCACAAACAGGTACTGGTAAAACCGCCGCCTTTTCAATTCCTATTTTACAACATTTATATAATAGCGCTCCGCCTAAAGGACGCAGACCTATTAAAGCACTGGTAGTAACACCTACTAGAGAACTTGCTATTCAAATAGACGAGAACTTTAAAGCTTATGCTAAATACACTGACATAAGAAACACTGTTATTTATGGTGGTGTTAAACAAGCTCAACAAGTGAATAGACTTAAAAATGGTGTAGATGTTTTAGTAGCAACACCAGGTAGATTACTCGATTTGATTAATCAAGGATTCATTACCTTAAAGCATATTGAGTTTTTTGTACTCGATGAGGCAGATCAAATGTTAGACATGGGTTTTATCCATGACATTAAAAAACTACTGAAGGTATTACCTGAAAAACGACAATCTCTATTTTTTAGTGCAACCATGCCTAAAACGATTGTAGAACTCTCTAGACAAATCTTAGGTGATTTTGAAAGAGTAACTATAGCTCCAGAAAAAACTACGGCTGAGAAAGTAGAGCAACAAATCTACCATGTTAATAAGAAGAATAAAACGGCTCTACTCATTGACTTATTAGAAACTAAACTTTTAGATGCTACACTGGTTTTCTCTCGTACTAAACATGGTGCAAATAAGATAGTAAAAGATCTTGAAAAAGCAGGAATAGGTAGTGCTGCTATACATGGAAATAAATCGCAAGCCGCAAGACAGCGCGCCCTAGCAAATTTTAAAGAAGGGAAAATTCAAACACTCGTAGCAACAGATATAGCAGCCCGTGGAATAGATATCGATGAGTTGAGTTATGTAGTGAATTATGACTTGCCTAATATACCAGAGTCTTATGTACACCGTATAGGTCGTACCGGTAGAGCAGGAGCGAGTGGTCTTGCTATATCTTTCTGTATGTTAGAGGAACGTCCATTTCTAAAGGATATTGAAAAACTTATTAAGCAACAAATTCCTGTGATAGAGGAGCATGACTTTCAGTTTAAAATGGAAGATGCCGCAGAACCAAGTTTGAAAAAACAAGGACAGCGTGGCCGCAGACCGCAGCGTGGAGGATCATCGGGTAGGAACTCTAAAACGGGTGCTTCCAAAAAGCCAGGTTCTAATAATAAACCTAGAAGAAGATATTAAAGATTCTTATCTCTCATTTCAAAATCACGATTTAGCCTTAAATCGTGATTTTTTGTTTTAGGGAATAATCAATCATTTATAAGGACCAGCAGATCAGTTTTTAGGGTTGATCTTGTGTCATCTTTGTACTGTTATTAATCATTAAAATAAATATCATGGAAAATCCTGTAAAATCAATATTCAATCTTATAGAAATTTTTAGAAAAGGAGCACATAAAACACAAACAGTTATAGTACCTCAAGAGCATTGTGAAAATTTAAGTTTACACGATTACTACTGTGATCAAGATCATCTAGGTATTTAATACCAAAAAACAACAATTAAATATTAGGCTAGTTAATTATTCCTTTTGGTATAAAAGGTTCAGTTTCTTTAGATGTGTTCTTATAGATTCTTAAAGTTTTATATCAAAAGAGTACCTTTGCGCCCTTTAAAAATAAGGCGAAACGATAATTATGCTCAAAATATTTAACAATTTTACTAAAAATCCTAAAGATGATATTCTCGCAGGAATAACTGTTTCTCTCGCCATGATTCCAGAAGTTGTAGCTTTTGCCTTTGTGGCTGGGATAGATCCTTTAGTGGCGCTTTCTGGAGCTTTTATTATAGGTTTAATCACGGCACTCTTCGGTGGTAGACCAGGTTTAATATCCGGAGCAGCAGGAGCGGTAGCTGTTATTTTTGTGGATTTAATAATTAAAGGTCACGAGAAAGGTATGCTCATGGAAACTCCTGTTGAAAATATGGGTTTTTATTATCTTTTTGGAGCAGTGATTCTAATGGGATTGATTCAAATCCTAGCTGGAGTTCTTAAAATAGGAAAGTTTGTGCGCTTAATACCGCATCCTGTAATGATGGGATTTGTGAACGGTCTGGCTATAGTGATCTTTTGGGCGCAAGTTAAAATGTTTACTCATAAAAACCTTGAGGTAGGACCTGATGGTATTAAAAAATATGTTCCTACTTACATGGAAGGAACAGAATTATGGATTATGATAGGCCTTGTCGCACTTACCATGGCTATTATATGGTTACTTCCTAAACTAACTAAAAAAATACCAGCGGCTCTTACTGCTATTCTCATCACTACAGCTGTAGTGGTATTAGGAGATATGAATGTAAGCACTGTAGGATCTTATATCATAGAAGGTGGAGGAACAGGTCTTAAAGGAGAACTACCTACTTTTAATATGGCACTATGGGAGAATTTACCTATCGGGTTTGATACCTTTAAATTTATTCTTCCTTATGCGTTTCTTGCAGCGGCAGTAGGTCTCATTGAATCGTTGATGACTATGAATTTAGTGGACGAATTAACAGAAACTCGAGGTAGTGGTAATAGAGAATGTGTAGCTCAAGGAGCTGGAAATATTTTGAGTGGTTTATTTGGTGGTACTGGTGGTTGTGGTATGATAGGGCAAACAGTAATTAATATAAATGCTGGTGGTCGTGGAAGACTCTCAGGTGTTATGATGTCTCTCACCTTATTAACTTTTTTATTATTTACAGATAAACTCATTGAGCAAGTTCCTATCGCTGCATTAATAGGTGTTATGTTTATGATGGTGATTGAGACTTTTGCATGGTCCAGTTTTAGAATTTTGCGCAAGATTCCACTTTCTGATGCGGCTGTTCTGATAATTGTATCTGTGGTTACCGTAGTTTTTGACTTAGCGATAGCTGTATTTGTAGGAGTTATAATATCAGCTCTTGTGTTTGCTTGGGAAAGTGCAAAACGTATTAGAGCACGCAAAAGCATTAAAGAAGATGGAACTAAAGTTTATGAAATTTGGGGACCTTTATTTTTTGGTTCTGTAACAGATTTTAATCTAAAATTTGATCCTAAAAGAGATCCTGAAAAAATAGAAATAGATTTTATAGAGTCCAGAGTTCAGGATCATAGTGGTATTGAAGCTTTGCGAGGAGTGGTAAATAAATACTTAGAACTTGATAAAAAGATAACGCTCACGCATTTAAGTCCTGAATGTAAAGAGCTGTTGATACGTCATAATCCTGAATTTGAAACCATCATTGAATCGAGTATTGAAGATCCTAGATATCACATAGCCACAGACTTGCTAGATGCTGAGGTGTAGTTAGAAATACTTTTAGTTCACGCTTTCGCTTAAGCGTAAAACAAACAATTCCCTAATTACAAGCACATGATCTTGAATTGGGGAATTATGATATGGTATAAAGAGTGCTATATAAAACTCTCGCTGTCACTAAACCTTTCATAATGGCAGGTGTACCCATTAGGAATACGTACCAGGTAATCCTGGTGTTCAGGTTCAGCAGGCCAGAAAGTAGTGAACGGTTCTAGTGTAGTCACAACTTTACCATCCCATTTATGTGACTGGTTGACTATTTCTATAATTTCTTGTGCCGCTTGTTTTTCCTCTTCACCTTGAAAGAATATCGCAGATCTATAACTGGAACCACGATCATTTCCTTGTTGATCGATAGTGGTAGGGTTATGAATACGGAAAAAGTAGTCTAGTATATGCCTGAAACTTGTGATTGCTGGATCATACAGGAGTTCAATACCTTCGGCATGTCCTGGGTGGTTTTTATAGGTAGGATGGTCGTTTGATCCACCTAGATATCCTACTTCAGTATCTATAATTCCTGGTCTGGTTCTAAATAGATCTTCCATTCCCCAGAAACAGCCGCCAGCTATGTATGCTTTTTTATAATTGTTCATGTTTTATTTTATAAGGAGTTTTAATAGTCGCTATTTTTAGGTGAACCTTTAAAATCTATTCATTATTTAAATTCCCTATTTAAATCGTTCTTTTTAGTTTTTAGTTGTTAAAATAAATTCCACTAATGCATGCGCAAGAAATAGATAGGATATCCTAAAGATTCATCTACTCCTATTTCTTTAAAGCCTAGTTTTTTATATAATCGTACGTTGTCAGGATTTGAGGCATCTGTAATTACGGGTAGTTTATAGTCTTTAAATTCTTTTACAATTTCTAACATTAATCGCGCTGCTGCGCCATTACCACTAGTACTATTACTTCCACCTATGATGATGCGTATGTGATCACCTTTAGGAAAATAGTTATCTGAAATTGCTTTTCTTTTCAATACTTTAAAAAGCCTCTTAATCCCTATACAGTTTACAGCTAGTTTAAAGTCTAGTAAAAAGGATCGTAAACTAGGTTTTATTTTGTGTGGATAATTGAATAGAATACAGGCATTTTCCTGATCAGATATAAAAACATCACCATACAGGATCGCACGATCAAATAAGTAGCCCATGAAGTGATGCAACCTTTGCAGTCGTTTACCATCATTCCTCACTATAAAATTGATAGAATTATCTTCTTGTAATGGCTCAAAGGCAGTTACTAATATATCAACTACTAATTTTTTATCTGAATGCGTTCCTCGTCTCAAATTGTGAAGGGCTTTTAAATAAATACATGATCCTCAAAATTAATGATCGCTAAGGGATAAATGATTAAGAACTACTAGAAATTCTTTTAAAAAGGAACACTATCTTGTAGATCATATGTCGTTCTGTTACTTCATCAGTGCCACTTTAGGAAGTCTAATTTCCTTTATGGAATCATTACGTTTATAGACGACCTGAATGCTATCACCTTTTAAAGGTGTGTAAAAGCTATGGAAAATTTCACAAACGTTTTCATCAGTGATGTTAGAATAATCCTGATCATTTAAACGTAAGATCTGATCGTTTAATAGTAATGGAGTTTCTACTTCTTTATAGAGAGTAGATACCAGCACTTGATTTTCTTTTATTTTGGGATTAAATCCATAAGTACTATCTACAGCACTTTCATAAGGTTTTAATTTTTTGAGGTAAATACTTTTACTTTTCCAGTCCATAACGACTTCATGCTTATTCATAAAGTCATTTCCTATCAAGCTGCCGTCATCTAAATCTACAAGCTGTTCACCTAAAGAAAGATTACCTAATCGCAAACTATCTAACTTAATAGTCCTAATGGTGGTAGAGTCTATAGCTCCATATAATCCTACACTAGAGCTGCCATACCTGTTAAATCCAGGAGCGTCATTAAAATCATCTTTAGTACGTATCACATCTATATGACCAGCTGATCCTGTATCATAGGTAAATACTGTTTGAATCCCATTTGCATATCCTGTGATGTAAGGTGTTAATTGTGTTGAGGTGCTAAATGATAAAGTATCTGTATACTGTGACAGGTCATAATTAGATAATTGATCTGTAATGGTGATATTTTTAGTCTCATAGTCAAATTTCCAATAGGATTTTGCCATCTGGTTAGCACCTAATATCCCATCTATTCCCATACAGTTAAACTCAAATACGTCTCTTAAATTTGCCACTACCGCGCCTATATCTTCATAATTAAGGCCACCTACTGTCATCATAGGAATAATGACCACTTCTTGGCTTTTACGTTGACCTTGTGAATCTGTAACCATGGTGCGATCAGCGGCTTTTATATTTAAGTCTTTATATATTTTGTCAGATATTACGGTAGGCGCACCAGTATCTACCAGGAAGTTATAGACCTTACCATTGATATGTACTTTAATAATGGCAAAATTATAATCATAGTTAAAAGGAACACTGACCTGGTACTCTTTTTGAACCACGGTTCCTCCTGTAAAAATTTTACCTAATCCACCGCAGGCAACCATCATGAGCATTATAAAACTCAGTAAAATAGCTTTTTTCATCTATTATATTTTTAAGAAATTAATGCAATATAATACATCGCTTTCGCGAAAGCGTAATGCTCAACAGCTTATCATATAGAGAAAGCCTTACAATTCACATTTTTCTAACATCTAAAATTCCTATTTTTGAACAAAGACTTTTTACATGGATATCAACTTCAATAAGAATGAAGATCATAATAAATTACTCCTTTCAGATTTAAAACGCAGGCTGGGCGAAGTCCACCTAGGTGGTGGCAAAAAACGCATAGAAAAGCTACATGCTAAAGGTAAAATGACCGCACGTGAGCGTATCGATTATCTAGTAGATAATCCAGCAGATTGTGTAGAAATTGCAGCATTTGCTGGTGAAGGAATGTATGCAGAGCATGGCGGTTGCCCTAGTGGTGGTGTGGTTGTTAAGATAGGATATGTACAAGGTAGGCAGGTGATGGTCGTGGCAAATGATGCTACCGTAAAAGCTGGTGCGTGGTTTCCTATTACAGGTAAAAAGAACTTGAGAGCACAAGAGATCGCGATGGAAAATAGGTTACCTATTATCTACCTAGTAGATAGTGCTGGAGTTTATTTACCTATGCAAGATGAAATTTTTCCTGATAAAGAACATTTCGGTCGCATATTTAGAAATAATGCCGTGATGAGCAGTATGGGAATTACTCAAATAGCTGCCGTTATGGGCAGTTGTGTTGCTGGTGGCGCTTATTTACCTATTATGAGTGATGAGGCCTTAATAGTGGATAAAACAGGTAGTATTTTCCTTGCCGGTTCTTACCTAGTAAAAGCAGCAATAGGCGAGAACATAGATAATGAAACACTAGGTGGCGCAACCACACACTGCGAGATCAGCGGTGTGACAGACTATAAAGCTGCTCATGATAAAGATGCACTGGATAAGATTAAAAACATTATCGATAAAATAGGTGATTATGATCGTGCCGGTTTCAGTAGAGTAGAAGCTATTAAACCAGCAATGGACCCAGAAGAACTTTTTGGGGTGTTACCTAAAGAGCGTTCTGCACAATATGATATGATGGAAATCATAAATAGAGTCATAGATGCAGATACTTTTGAAGAATATAAAGAAGGATATGGTCAGACGATTATTACTGGTTATGCTAGAATAGATGGATGGGCAGTAGGAATAGTGGCTAACCAGCGCAAGATTGTAAAGACTAAAAAAGGTGAAATGCAGTTTGGCGGTGTGATTTACAGCGATAGTGCTGATAAGGCGACCAGATTCATAGCAAACTGTAACCAGAAGAAAATACCGCTGGTGTTTTTACAGGATGTTACTGGTTTTATGGTAGGATCTAAATCTGAACATGGTGGTATTATAAAAGATGGTGCTAAGATGGTAAATGCTGTTTCAAACAGTGTTGTGCCTAAATTCACCATAGTCATAGGAAATAGCTACGGAGCAGGGAATTATGCCATGTGTGGTAAAGCTTATGATCCTAGATTAATCGTCGCGTGGCCTAGTGCAGAGCTGGCAGTAATGTCAGGAAATAGCGCGGCAAAAGTACTCATGCAAATAGAAAAAGCATCATTAGAAAAATCGGGTAAAAAACTAACCGATGAAGAAGAGAAAGAACTGTTTGCTAAAACCAAAGATCGTTACGATGAGCAAGTATCACCATACTACGCTGCATCACGCATCTGGACAGATGCCATCATTGATCCACGAGATACCAGAAAATGGATTTCTATGGGAATAGAAGCCGCAGATCACGCACCTATTGAAAAGGATTTTAATTTAGGGGTGATACAGACTTAGGAAAATCAAAATCAAAACTAAAATCAATTAAAGGTTACCGAAACACTTGAACTTGAAGCTTAATTGAACAAGTTACTTTGCATAAGTAAGAACAAAACGGCATAATTTATTGCCTTCATTGCAAGCGCAGCGTAGCAATCTGTTGTTGATAACAGTTCTTATTTTTAAAAGATTTTGTCGTTGTTTTAAACTGTATTTCCGTTAGAGCGTTACAAGACATTGGCTAGAACAGGAATAAAAAGCTTTCCGCTTCATTATAATTTTGGGGATAAAGATAAAAAGGAAGTCATGGCAAGAATAACTGATTTTTTAAATTAATCCAGCCATTTGCTCCTGCAAACTCTTAGCTTTTGCTCTTGCTGCTTCAGCAAAATCTGAGCCGTTTGAAGCATAAATGATTCCTCTAGAAGAGTTTACTAGTAATCCTACGTTACTATTCTTACCATACTTAACCACATCTTCTAGAGAACCACCTTGCGCACCTACACCTGGAACTAATAAGAAAGAATCTGGAACTATTTTTCTAATGTCTGCAAGATATTCTGCTTTTGTAGCACCTACTACGTACATTAAACGATCGCTATTCTCGTATTGTGATGCTGTTTTTAAAACCTCTTGATATAGTGGTTTTCCGGCTACGGTTTTAGTTTGAAAATCATAAGCACCAGTATTAGAAGTTAAAGCTAGAAGAATCGCAAATTTATCTTCAAAGGCTAGAAACGGCTCCACAGAGTCTTTTCCCATGTAAGGAGCAATCGTTACGCTGTCAAAGTTCAAGTCCTCAAAAAAAGCTTTAGCATATCTGGTAGACGTATTTCCTATGTCACCACGTTTCGCATCAGCTATAGTGAAGTGATCTGGATAATTCTGGTTGAGATACTTGATGGTTTTTTCTAACGCCATCCAGCCTTTAACACCATAGGCTTCAAAGAATGCCGTATTAGGCTTATACGCCACACATAAATCGTGAGTGGCGTCTATGATCGCTTTTGCGAAAGCAAAAATAGGATCATCTTCCTGCAATAAATGAGCTGGTATTTTTTCAAGATCCACATCTAACCCTACGCACAGGAAGGA
>NZ_CBFIBE010000026.1:0-32259 GCF_965660805.1 Nonlabens sp.
ACGGTTTCATTTTATTTTGAAATATAGGCGAAAAAGAAACGAATTATATGAGTCATTAGGAATGTAAATTGGTATAATAATGGAACATAAAAAGCACGCTTTCGCGAAAGCGTATAAAAACATTACAAATTAAGTGTTTTACTGGTAAGTATTAAAAAAAACGATCGTCTTAAAAAGAAAACCATGTTCGGACTATTCAAAAATAAAAAGAAAGAAGTGATACAAAAGTATCTTCAAGAAGATGCACAGCTGCTAGATGTGCGCACAGCTTCAGAGTTTAATGGAAGTCATATAAAAGGTTCTAAAAATATTCCTGTACAGAACATAGATCAAAAATGGAATACACTAGATAAAGACAAACCAGTGATCGTTTACTGCGCTATGGGTGGTCGCAGTAATATTGCGGCTGCAAAACTAAAGGCAAAAGGTTTTAAAGTAGTAAATGCCGGTGGGATAGGCTCTATGCGAAAACACTTAAAATCGTGATTATCTTATGATCTATTCTTCCTATTTTTAGGAAATGAAATTAGACTATCATAACATTAAGGAGGAAGGAAAATTTACGATTACAAGTTTTCAATGTGGTCCATCATTACAATTACTTCAGGAAAAAGGATTATACAAAATAGTATGGTGTACACAAGGTGAAGAAAAACTAGTTGTAGATGGCTATGACGTAATTCTCAAAAAAAACCAAGTTCTTTTTTGCACTCCAGTAAATATCATAGAAATACCTAAGGATAATCACGGTCTCATCGCCTTTGTTTTTAATAGAGAGTTCTACTGTATCCAGCATAATGATTCAGAAGTATCTTGTATGGGTGTTTTATTTTTTGGTTCTTCCAGCGCACCTATTATTCATCTGGAAGAAAAGGATCAACGCAGTTTTAAGGCCATGCTGGTTTTATTTCAAGAGGAATTTGAGACTAGAGATCACATTCAAGGAGAAATGCTACGCACGCTACTTAAAAGAATGCTGATCACTTCTACCCGATTGATCAAACTTGATAATAATCAAGCGAACCTATCCGTGAAACAAGTAGATTTAATTAGAAAATTTAATATTCTGGTAGAACAACATTTTAAAGAAAAACATCAAGTAGCAGACTATGCAGACTTGCTTTTTAAGTCTCCTAAGACTTTATCAAACTTCTTTAAAAAACACAATGTGAAGTCGCCACTAAAAATCATTAATGAACGCATAGCAGCTGAGGCAAAACGGCTCCTACTCTACTCTGATAAAAGTGCTGAAGAAATCGCTTATGAACTAGGCTATAAAGAGCCGAGCCACTTTTCAAAGTTCTTTAAAACGCAAGTAGGAACTTCGCCTTTAACTTTTAGAAACAGTAAATAACATATTATACCTAAAACAACAATCCTATAGAAGAACTACAGAACAAATGTGTTGCACTTATGGGTTGAACTCAGCCATTTTGGTATTATTATTTTACTTAGTTGAAACTATAAACTCCTGACTCAGTTTTAATTGCAAGATCTAAGAATACAATATTAAAAACACACCTATCATAATTCCTGCCAGTGGTATGAGCTTTTTACGCTTGTTCTTTTCTTTAAAAATAAGTCCACCTATGACTACTGCGATAATAATCTGACTGCGCTTAATGGCAGATAGTAGCATGATCAACGCTTCTGGATCTTGCAGCGCTTTAAAGTAAAAATAATCGGCAGTTTGTAATAGAATCCCGACTGCTGGAATGGTCCAGCGAAATTTAAAAGCTGTACGTTTTTCTTTATAGGGAAACCAGGTAACACTAAGAATAACTAGCAGAATCATTATCGTATAAAAACAAAACCAAAACTGCAAAGTCTGCGGATTTAAAGTTAAGTTCTGTATTAAAAACTTGTCATACAATCCACTACTTGCTCCTAAAAAAGTAGCGGCAATAATGGCAAAAATCCACTTATTACTTTTAAAATGTATTCCTTCTTTTTTACCTATTCTAGAATATAAAACGACTGAAAATATGATCAAGAAAAAGCCCAGCCACTGCCAGTTATTAGGCATTTCTTTATAGATGATGATCGCACCTATAAAAGTAAAAAATGGTCCAGCAGACCTGATAGGTGTCACTATAGTTAGAGGTAAATGTTTGAGCGCTTGATAAGCCAGTATCCATGATGCTGCCATGATCATGGATTTTATAAATATAAATCCATGTGTAGACCATGCGATGGATTCTACAAAAAAACCTGCTTCTTTAAAGGTTACTGGATACAACCACGAGCCTATAAATAAAGGAAAGATCAATAAAAACCCAGCCGTAGTAGTTCCTAGCAGTACAGGAAAAACCTCATTACCTCTTACGGCATCTTTCTTACATAAATTATGTAATCCTAAAAATAAAGCGGCCAAAAGACCTAAATACATCCACATCGCGCGAAAGTAGTTTTTTCTAAAATGTTTTTAATAAACCTGCGGTTTGAATTTAATACTTCATTTAAAAATGATGAAAAACCTTAAACTATGTGTCTAAATTAAAAAGGCATGTACTTCCTTAATCACTAGGTAAATCTTACTACTGGCAGCTCTCTGGTTAAAAAAGTAACAAGTACTTAACTGCTGCAGTCTAGGTGTTCCAGAATGCATAAAACTAATTTTTTATACATATCGCATGAAAGGTTTAGAATGACAAATCAATATCTACAACCTTAAAATGAAACAAAAAAATCATTGTGCGTTTATTAAAAACTGATGATTATCATGTTTTAAGCCGTTAATGAAAAGTAATTTCGTACCGTGTAACCAATTAATCTAATTTACAACATGAAAACCATATTAATCCCAATTGATTTTTCTCAAACTAGTCATAAAGCCCTAGAAGTAGGCGCCACTATTGCTAAGCGCATTAAGGCAAAACTAGTTCTTATTCACATGGCAGGACTAGAAGTAGGTCTTAATGAGAAGAACACCAGTTTTGAACAAGCTATTTTTTACAGTAAAGTGGTAGGTAAAAAGTTTGAAGAATTAGTACAGGAGCCTTACTTAGAAGGAGTTACTGTAGAACCTATTCTACAAAAGCACCTAGACTTTGAAGGAATTAATGAACTTGCCAAAGAAATAGATGCCGCACTCGTAGTGATGGCTACGCAAGGTAGTAAAGGACTTGCTGAAATCATAAAAGGCAGTAATACTGAAAAAGTAGTACGCTATTCAGAAGTACCTGTGCTCGTCATAAAAGATAACGACCTACAATTTGCGCCAGAGCGCATGCTATATGTAAGTGACTTTAATATTGAAACCATAAAAGCATACCATAGAATGGTAGAAATCGCCACCTTATTTAATGCTCGCATTGAGTTTTTATATGTGAATTTACCGGGCAGTAACTTTAAAAGCACCTCTGAGATGGATGAGACCTTACTCAATTTCTTTAAAGAAGTAAAGCATCCAGATCCAGTAAAAGCGATTCAAATGGTAAACCGCCATGCAGACTACTCTGTAGAACAAGGTGTTATGAATTTTTCTGCGATCTCAGGTACAGATGTTATCGCTATTCCTACACACGGCCGTACAGGACTATCCCATATCTTAAAAGGCAGTATAAGTGAAGATATTGCAAATCACTCTGTGATGCCAGTGCTTACTGTTAAGATGTAGATATACGCTTTTGCGAAAGCCGAAAAAGAATTACCTATGTACCTATTTAATTTACTCAAGGATTTACAATACCAATTTGTATTTATAATGTCGTACATATAAATTGAATTATTTTTGATTTCTCTTCAAAAAATTCAGAAAACCTCCACTAATCTTTGAGTAAATTAAATTTCATCGTTTCATAATAACATCCCACAAAGCTCCGCTTTGAAAATAAAAAAGCCAGGACTAAAATTGAGTTGCTCAATTTTAGTCCTGGCTTTTCATTTATTCGTGACCTCGATGGGATTCAAACCCATAACCGCTGGAGCCGAAATCCAGTGCGCTATTCAGTTGCGCCACGAGGCCTTTATTAATTAAGCTAATTTAGCTTTTACAATAGTGCTTATAGTTCTACCATCTGCTTTACCAGCTAGTTGTGCATTTGCCTGTCCCATAACTTTACCCATATCTTTCATTCCTGCTGCTCCGGTTGATTCTATGATGGATACGATTACTTTTTCAATCTCTGCCTCAGTTAATTGTTCTGGTAAAAATTGCTCTAAAACCTTAGCTTGAGCTAGTTCTGGTTCTGAGAGATCTTCCCTATTCTGTTCAGAAAAAATACGAGCGCTTTCCTTGCGCTGCTTTACTAATTTTTGAACCAGTTTAATTTCATCATCACTAGATAACTCTTCACTACCGCCCGATGTTTTGGCTAGTAATATCTCACTTTTTACAGCGCGTAAAGCCGCAAGTGCTGTCTGGTCTTTGGCTTTCATGGCTTCTTTCATAGCCGTCATGATCTCTTTTTCTAAACTCATAGCATCTATTCTTTAAGGGTATAAAAGTAAGGCTAAAATAAATAAAAATAAAGAGTACATCCTTCCTAGAACCGTGCCCAACAGGTAATTTATCAAGCATGAAAAAACCCGAATTTTAATAATACCAATTCACATTCCTAATGTCGCATATAATTCGTTTCTTTTTCTCCTATATTTCAAAATAAAATGAAACCGTAGCTTAGGCTATGCTTTCATTTTATTTATCATCTAGTCAAAAAATAATTCAAATTAAGAATACGGCATTAGAAACATAAATTGGTATAAGAGATTCGGGTTATACTTTTTCAGGGGAAAAAATTATTATTAATCTACATTATCATGTAAAAAAGAATTGTTTGTACGCAATTGTATCTCATCATTTTCATCTGTAGAAAGTGAGGTTCTAGAGCGCTCTGACTCACCTGGTAATTCATCTAATTCAATGCCTTGACGTTCATAAGCGGGCTTCCTTTCTATTTCCTCTAATTTATGTGAATTCTTAAACTTAAAGTTAAAGGAATGTAATTTGCGCTTACGTTCTTCGGCTCTTTTAATGAGCATTTCATTAATGGGTAAATCAGTTAAATCTACATTTTCTTGAGTCTCTTCTTTAACATGAGTATCCTCAAGTGGCTCTGCAGGCTCTGATTTTGTAATTAACTGAATCTCTTCTTCTGTAGCTGGCGGTGTTTCTTGTGCAACCGGTCTAGCCTGATTCATGGTCTCTTCTATTTCCATATAATCATCTAGAGAGTACTTAGTCACGCCTTGTTTAGAAACTTCAGTAACTGGGATCACGTTTATAGGGTCATTTACTTCTATGTCTTCAAGACTATGAACTATAGTAGATTCAGGAGTTTTATCTTCAGTCTGAGATAAAGGCATATCAAAGTCTAAAAGAAATTGATCTTCATCCTTTTCTACAACAATCTCTTCAACAGCAGCAGCAGCAGGAGCTTCTTCTCTTATTACAAATTCTTTAGAGTCTGAAACGTCGAGAACCTCTTCATAAGTTACATTTAAGTTTGTAATAAACTCAGTAGTAGGAATTAATGGATTCTCTTCATTAATTGCTGGCATTCTTGGTTCTGGCTCTTCATCACCTAGTGTATGAATGATTTTAAGTGGTTCACTAGGCTGTGTGGATTCTATTTGTTGTGGGGTTTCCGCTTTCGCGAAAGCGTTATTAACATCATCTTTTTCTTCATTATCCTCTTCTAAATCCATGATGATCTTACCTGGAATAGCCGTGGTAGTTTCTTCTAAAACTGCGCTGGCGCGTTGCTCATCTTCTAGCGTGTGGATGATGCGTTTAGCTTCGGTATTTGAAATATCGTTTTGCTGTTCTTTATTAAAACCCGTAGCAATCACGGTTACTGCTATAGCGTCTCCTAGCGACTCGTCCTCACCTACACCCATGATGATGTTTGCGCCACCACCAGCCTCTGCCTGGATCAAGTCATTAATCTCACCTATCTCATCAATAGTGATTTCTTCAGATCCTGAAACTATGAGTAACAGCACATTCTTAGCTCCTGTTATCTTATTATCATTTAATAATGGCGAGTCTAGTGCTTTAATTATTCCTTCTTGTGCTCGATTTGAACCACTGGATTGAGCACTACCCATAATAGCAGTTCCAGAGTTAGAGAGTACCGTTTTTGCGTCACGTAAATCTATGTTTTGTGTATAGTGATGGGTTATAACCTCAGCAATACCACGTGAGGCTGTAGCAAGTACCTCATCTGCTTTAGAGAATCCAGCTTTAAAACCTAAGTTTCCATAAACTTCTCTGAGCTTGTTATTATTTATGATAATTAAAGAGTCCACCTGTGCACGGAATTTTTCAATTCCTAGTTGGGCTTGCTCATTACGCACTTTACCTTCAAAGTTAAATGGTGTGGTAACGATACCTACGGTAAGAATTCCCATCTCACGTGATATTTGAGCAATTACTGGAGCAGCACCAGTTCCTGTTCCTCCACCCATTCCTGCGGTGATAAATACCATTTTAGTATTAGTATCGAGCATAGCACGCACTTCTTCTATACTTTCTTGTGCAGCGCGCTCACCTACTTCTGGATTTGCTCCAGCTCCTAAACCTTCAGTTAAGGTTACTCCTAGTTGTATCTTATTAGGCACAGGACTGTTATCCAGCGCTTGTGAGTCTGTGTTACATATTACAAAATCTACTCCTTTTATTCCTTGCTGGAACATGTGCTTGATGGCGTTACTACCGCCGCCACCTACGCCTATTACTTTAATCACATTAGACTGGTTTAAAGGCAAGTCAAATGCTATACTGTTAAAATCTTCATTACTCATATCGCTGCTACTTTATGGTTTAAATACTCTTTACTTCTTTTTATTTAAGGTCAAAACCTTTTAATTCCTTTTCTACTTCTGAAACCCTTTTCCCTAACCCTAAAGGGTGAGGTTTCTTTCATTTCAAATCCTATATCTCGCTCCTATTATTTGTGCTTAATTTTAGATTTATTTTTCCTTTTAATTTTATTCTGCCTGGTCTAAAAAGTCTTTCAACTTAGTAGTCCAGTTTTCAAAAAAGCCTCGTTTTTTTTCTTCTTCAACGGCTTGTTCTTGTTGTTCTTGAGTTGCTTCTGTTTGTTCAATGTTTTGTTCTATAATTTCTTCTACGGGCTGCTCTTCTAGTTTTGTATCTAGGTAACTATCTTCTAATCCTTTCATTACTAATCCCACTGCGGTTGCAAAAACAGGACTGGTACTTTCTGAATCGCTATCACCAGCAAGGTGTTCATTAGGGTAACCTATACGGCTGGGCATTCCCGTTACATACTCGGCAAGTTGCTTGATATGTTTTAACTGGCTACCACCACCGGTAAGGACTACTCCAGCAATTAACTGTTTTTTAGGATCATCATGCCCGTAGTTTTTAATCTCTACAAAAACGGTTTCTAAAATCTCAATTACTCTTGCATGGATGATTTTACTTAAGTTTTTTAAGGTAATCTCCTTAGGCTCACGACCACGCAATCCAGGAATGGAAACGATTTCATTTTCTTTATTCTCACCTGGCCATGCGCTACCAAATTTAGTCTTCAACAACTCTGCTTGCTTTTCTATAATCGAGCAACCGGCTTTTATGTCTTCAGTAATAATATTTCCACCTTGTGGTATTACCGCTGTGTGACGTATGATGCCATCTTTAAAAATGGCAAGATCTGTTGTCCCACCACCTATATCGATGAGTGCTGCTCCAGCTTCTTTTTCTTCTTGACTCAAAACCGCATCTGCACTAGCGAGTGGTTCAAGTGTTATTTTTTTTAAGTCTAAGTCAGCACTTTTAACACATCTATAAATGTTCTTAATGGAAGCCACTTGACCTACTACTACATGAAAATTTGCTTCTAAACGGCCACCATACATCCCTATAGGTTCCTTAATTTCTGACTGTCCGTCTATTTTATATTCTTGAGGTAATACATGAATAATCTCCTCTCCTGGTAGCATGACTAGTTTATGAACCTGACCGCAAAGTGTATCTATATCTCCTTGATCCATTACTTCTTCAGAATTTCCTCTGGTGATATAATCACTATGCTGTAAACTGCGTATATGCTGTCCTGCAATACCTACCGTTACCTCACTTATTTTAATACCGCTCACAGCCTCAGCCTGATCTACTGCTTGCTGGATAGATTGTATGGTTTGCGTGATATTATTAACGACACCTCTATGAACGCCTAAACTTTTAGAGCGTCCTACACCTAGGATTTCTAGCTTGCCATATTCATTTTTACGACCTATCATGGCCACAATTTTTGTGGTTCCTATGTCTAGTCCTACTGCATATTCTTTTAAATCCATGTCCTTACTTTTTAATACTCACCACCTGATTTTTATATCTTAAATCAATTGTTTTGATTTGATTTAAGCGTTTATCTTTTTCCATTTTTGCAATGAAAGCCTTATAATTCATCGCTTTGTGTTCTAAATCTTTTACTTCTCCCCATATTACTTCATAATCATGAGCTCTTATTTCTAATGTCACGACTCCTTTTTTATCAAAGGAGATTTGTGTTACCGCTGGCTTTAAAAACGGGTCATCATTTATAAAATTCACCAGTGTAAATAGTGCGTTTTTTAAAGAATCCTTATACCCATAAACTAGTGGTACAAAAGCGGTGTGCTCTTGAGATAACGGCATGAGTTTATTATCAGAATCTAAATACATTTGATCTGGTGAGATGAGTCGAGCGATAGGTGTTCTTTGTTCCACAAGAACATTAACACGACCGTCTAGAGAAACAGAAACCACTGCATCTCTGACCATTGCATTTTCTACAATACTCTTTTCACCTCTATTCAAATCTAAATTTTCTATAGCTAAAGTTTGAGCACTATCTACATTTTGTATCAACAATTTATTAACGTTCTTTTCTGAAATAAAAAGTGCTTTGCTATCTGTATATGAGATAGTTACATCTTTGATGTTTCTTTTATCAAATCTGTGACTTGCAAAAGCATAAGCACTGAATATCAACACAGTACACAAAACCACTTTTAAAAGATTTCTAACGCTCATGTTTCAAAAATTTATTTGTTAATTTCTGAATCTCTATCCCTATATCTCCAGCACCTATCATGACCACTAAACGTGTGTTCATTTCTACAATAAACTCTTCTAGATCTTCTTTATCAAGAACTGTTATTACAGCAGGTTTTTTATCTAATTCTTTAATTTTACTACACAGCGCTTGAGAAGTAATTCCCTCTATAGGTAATTCTCTTGCGGGATAAATATCTAATAAAGCTAGCTTATCAAACTGCCCTAAACTAAAAGCAAATTCCTCCATAAAATCCTTAGTGCGAGAGAATAAATGCGGCTGAAAGATCACTAGCACTTCCTCATCTGGGTACATTTCACGCACGGCTTGATGTACAGCACTTATCTCTGTAGGATGGTGCGCATAATCATCTATAAGTACTCGATCTACAGTATTAACTCGATAAGTAAACCTGCGTTCTACACCTTGAAAAGAGCCTAAAGCAAGTCTCAACTTCTCTACCTCAACTCCATACTCCATAGCCATAGCTAGAGCGAGAAGCGCATTAGAAAGATTATGTTTTCCTGGTAGCTGTAGCACAAATCCCTTGTAGATAGATTCACCTATTTGCAAGTCAAAATGATACGAACCATTTACTACGGTCACCTCAACTGCTTTATAATATCCATTTTGAACTCCTACCACTATTCCATCTATAGAAACCTGCTCGTTTACCAGCAATTTTTTATAATCTAGCAACCCAGCAAAATCATGAAAAGTCTGCTCAAATGTTTCCACATCTCCATAAATATCCAGATGATCTGCGTCTATAGCGGTAATACCGGCAATGTCAGGAGATAACTGCATGAATGATCGATCAAACTCATCTGCTTCAACGACCATTACATCAGTTCCAGAGCATAGATAATTAGTCTTGAACTCTTCTAAAATTCCTCCACAAAATGCGGTAACTTTCACATCACTTTTATATAATAAATGAGCTAGAATGGCACTCGTAGTTGTTTTTCCATGTGTACCAGCTACTGCTAGACAGGTCATGGTTTGTGAAATTTGCCCTAGTAACTGAGCACGTTTGATGGTAGAGACTCCGCTTTCGCGAAAGCGTACTAACTCATCCATCGTAGCAGGAACAGCTGGTGTGTATATAACTTGAGCCGTACTTACATTTTTAAATGCTGCTGGAATAGCGCTGAAATTATCATCATAATGAATATGAATCCCTTCATCTTCTAATTGTTGAGTTAAAGCGGTAGTGACACGATCATAGCCTGCAACCACCTTTCCTTGCTCATGTAAATAACGAGCGAGCGCACTCATCCCTATCCCACCGATACCGATAAAATAAACATGGGTAATATGTTGTAAACTAGTCATGTATGATAGACTCTAATTGATTCACTATATCTACGGTAGCATTAGGTAATGCGAGTTTTTTAATTTGGTTAGAGAGGTCGCTTTGTAATTTTTCATTATTAAAGAGCTCTTTCCAGATGGCACTAAAATTTTCATCCAGATCTGCTTCTTTAACCATTAAACCAGCACCTTTATCAACTACGGCAAGCGCATTTTTAGTCTGATGATCCTCTGCCACATGTGGTGACGGAATAAAAATCACCGGTTTCCCGACGATGCATAGTTCAGAAATAGATCCTGCACCAGCACGAGAAATGATAAAATCAGCTTTGGCATAAGCCAGATCCATTCTATTTAAAAAGGCATAAACTTGAACATTATCTGAGCACTTATCTTTATATTCTTCATAATAATACTTACCGCACTGCCAGATGATCTGTACATCTTGAGAGATCTCATCTTTATAAGTATCTATTAACTGGTTGATGCGCCTGGCTCCTAAGGACCCTCCTAAAACAAGTAAGGTTTTTTTATGCTCGTCTAGGTTAAAATAATCGTTTGCTTCTTCTTTATTTGCATCTATATGTATTAAATCCTGACGCACAGGATTACCAGTAAGAACTATTTTTTCTTCAGGGAAGAAACGCTCTAATCCTGTGCTGGCTACACATATTTTGTGAACTTTTGTAGACAGTAATTTATTAGTAATTCCGGGATAGGAATTTTGTTCTTGAATCAAGCATGGTACTTTCTTCATGCTTGCCATTTTTAATAATGGACCACTTGCATAACCACCAGTACCTATTGCAGCTGTAGGTTTGAACTTATTTATAATTGAACGTGCGTCCCATAAACTCTTGAGCACTTTTAATGGAAACGCTAGATTATCCAGTGTAAATTTGCGTTGCAATCCACTGATCCATAACCCTTTTATTTCATAACCAGCTGCTGGAACTTTCTCCATTTCCATACGATTACTGGCTCCTACAAAGAGAATTTCACAATCTGGCCAGCGACGCTTGCACTCGTTTGCAATAGCTATAGCTGGATAAATGTGACCACCTGTGCCACCACCTGATATGATAAATTTATAAGGCTTCACTTAAAACATCTAAAGGGTTCAACTCTTCGTTTTCATTTAACTCATCTTGCTTGCGTAATGTTTGTCTTTTAGAACTTACACTCAGCACTATACCTACTGCCATACAGGTCATCCATATAGATGTTCCTCCACTACTTATAAGCGGCAGCGTTTGTCCTGTTACTGGAAAAATATTTACAGCTACGCCCATATTAATGAGTGCTTGTAACACAATGGGAAGTCCTACTCCTATGACGAGTAAGGAGCCGAAAACTGTTTGTGCCTTATTTGCTATTACAACGATCCTAAACAGAAATAGCAAGTAAACTCCTAGCACTACCATACCGCCTAATAAACCAAATTCTTCTATGATGATAGCATATATAAAATCACTTGACGACTGTGGTAAAAAGTGCTTAGTTGTACTTTTTCCTGGCCCTACTCCTATGGGATAACCGTTTGCGATAGCGGTTTTAGCCTTTTCTACCTGATAAACAGAATCGCTATCACCTTCACCAGCAAAACTTGCTATACGTGATGCCCATGTATCTACTCGATTAGGTAACAATCCTGGAAAAGCTTTGGCGGTAAGTACAAACAATCCTAGAGCTACTATCCCTACTCCTATAATACCTAGCAAATATTTCCATGGATAACCTCCTATAAAACACAAAATCAACACCATTAAAAAGATAAGTGCTGTGGTAGAAAAGTTAGATGGTAAAATCCAAATCAATACCATGCCTACTGGAAACCAAAGCGGCCACAAGGACTGTTTAAAAGTGACTACTTTATCTTTAATACCGCTCAAGTATTTTGCTACATAAGTCATTAATACCACGCTGGCCAGCGTACTGGTTTGAAAACCAACTCCTAAAACCGGGATACGCATCCACCTGCTAGCATTTGCTCCATTCATGGTAGTTCCTTGAAAAGCTGTATAAATCAACATTAAAACTACAAAAGGTAAAAACATAACACTCAAACCTTTAAACCAGTTATAAGGGATTTTATGTACTGCATAAGCAATACTTAAGCCTAAACATAAATGAACAAAATGCTTAATAATGTATTGAGCTGTATTCCCTTCTCCACCATTAAGATAAGCCAGATTACTGCTCGCACTGTAAACTGGTAAAAAAGAAAACATAGCTAGTGCTAAGACCAGTGCCCAAAGAAATAAATCGCCAGATATGTAATCTTTAATCTTCATTTTTAAAGAGCTCTTACAGCGTTTTTAAATTGACGTCCACGATCCTCATAATTTTCAAACAGATCAAAACTTGCACACGCAGGTGACAGTAACACATTATCTCCAGGACCTGCAAGTTTATATGCCACACGCACGGCGTCTTCCATAGAACTGGTTTCTACCATTTGTTCTACACAACCACTAAAAGCCTCAACGATTTTTGCATTATCTACTCCTAGACACACAATCGCTTTTACATTTTTATTAACCAGTGCATAGAGATCACTATAGTTATTCCCTTTATCTACACCACCTACTATCCATACGGTAGGTTTTTCCATACTATCTAGCGCATAATATGTTGCATTTACATTAGTCGCCTTAGAGTCATTTATATACTGTACTTTATTAATCTTAAGCACTTGTTCTAAACGGTGTTCTACTCCTTGAAAAGAGGCAAGGCTTTGTCTTATCGTCTCTTTACGTATTTGAAGCAGTTTTGCAGTAGTTGCAGCTGCCATAGCATTTGCAGTATTGTGTTTTCCTTTTATGGATAAATTTTGAATAGGCATAGTTAATAAGTTTGAGTCTAGGTTGATATTGATTTGATTGTCTTGTATATATGCTCCATATTTCAATTGTTTTTCCATTGAAAATGGGACTAATTTTGATTTAGGTTTAAAAAGTGTAAGTGCTTTTTCTATAGCTGGATCATCAGCATTATAAATGAGGAAATCATGCTCATCTTGATTCATAGCTATACGCATTTTACTGGCTACATAATTTTCAAATTTGTATGCATAGCGATCCAGATGATCTGGTGTAATATTGAGCAATACCGCTATGTGAGGCTTAAAGGTCGTAATACCATCTAGTTGAAAACTACTCACCTCTAGAACGCGGTATTTTGCGGGACCTTCAGCTACTTGAGCAGCATAACTCTTCCCTATATTTCCTCCTATGGTAACATCTAGATCTGCGATTTGAAGCACATGACCTATTAAAGTGGTAACAGTTGTTTTACCATTACTTCCCGTAATTGCTACCTCTATTTCATCAGTAAATCGAGAGGCGAATTCTATTTCAGATATCACTGGAATTCCAGCTTCTAAAATCTTTTGAACTATGGATGCATTATCTGGTATTCCAGGGCTTTTTACGACAAGATCAGCATTAAGAATTTGCTCCATATCGTGTCCACCTGTTTCATGCGGGATATGTTGATCTTGTAACGCTTTCGCGAAAGCGTCTTTCAAAAAACCACCATCACTTAAAAACACATCATGACCACGCTGTGTAGCCAGCATTGCTGCTCCTACACCACTCATGCCGCCACCCAGCATTACGATTCTCTTTTTAATATGTGAGTTTAACTCTGTCATTATCTTAATTTAAGAGTTACAACACTTATGATAGCTAGTAAAATCCCGACAATCCAGAATCTTACCACTATTTTACTTTCATGGATCCCTTTCTTCTGATAGTGATGATGCAATGGTGACATTAAGAATATGCGACGTCCTTCACCATATTTATTTTTTGTGTATTTAAACCAACTCACCTGCATCATCACCGATAAATTTTCCATTAAAAATACACCACAAAGAATAGGAATTAACAACTCTTTACGAGTTGCAATGGCAAGCACCGCAATGATCCCACCTATAGTTAAACTACCTGTATCTCCCATAAAAACTTGTGCTGGAAAAGTGTTATACCACAAAAACCCAACAAGAGCTCCAGTAAATGCTGTAATAAACACCACCATTTCACCAGAGTTAGGGATGTACATAACATTAAGATAGTCTGAAAAAATAATATTCCCTGATATCCATGCAAATAATGCTAGTGTAATAACTGCTATCGCACTGGTTCCTGCTGCAAGTCCATCTATTCCATCAGTAAGATTTGCTCCATTAGATACTGCTGTTACTATAATGATAACAATAGGAATGAAAATTAACCATGCCCATGAAGCTAAACTCGGGTCGATCCAATCTATTAATGATGTGTATTCAAACTCGTTATTTTTAAGAAATGGAATGGTTGTTTTAGTAGATTGATGTGCCTCACCAAAAGCTACTGACAACTCTGTACGCTCCATAATCTGTTGTGCAAGAACAGGATCTTTTACCTCTTCTTTTATAGTAATCCCAGGATGAAAGAACATAGTAGCTCCTACTATCGCACCTAACCCTACCTGGCCTAAAACTTTAAACTTACCTTTTAATCCACCTTTATCTTTTTTGAAGATTTTAATGTAATCATCTGTAAAACCTATGAGTCCCATCCATACCGTAGTGACAATAAGTAGCACGACATAAACGTTATCTAGTTGTGCGAGTAATAAAACGGGTATTAAAGTAGCCATGATAATGATGATTCCTCCCATAGTAGGTGTTCCCGCTTTTTCTGACTGTCCTTCAAGACCTAAATCCCTTACCGTTTCCCCTACTTGCTGGCGCTGTAAAAACTTGATAATGCGTTTTCCATAAATCGTAGAGATACCCAAGGAAAGTAGAAAAGCTATCGCTGCTCTAAATGTGATAAAACCGAACAATGACGCGCCAGGAAACTGGAACTGTTCTTCTAAATATTTAAATAGGTAGTAAAGCATTATTCTAGTTAGTTATTTATTGAGTTGGTTAAGTAAATCAGCGACAATCTTGCGATCATCAAAGTCTGATCGCACACCATTCACCTCTTGATAGGTCTCGTGACCTTTTCCTGCAATGAGAATGATATCGTTTTGTTGTGCCATTTGAACGGCAGTTTTTATGGCATTTTTACGATCTGTTACCGTAAGTGTCTTTTTAAAATCTAGAGGTTCTACACCTTTTTCCATATCGGCAAGAATAGCATCTGGATCTTCTGTGCGTGGATTATCGCTTGTAAAAACTACTTGATCACTTAGCGCTGCAGCGATATTTGCCATAACGGGTCTTTTAGTCTTATCGCGGTCACCGCCACAACCTACTACAGTTATTAATTTCTCATTACGAGTACGTATGGAATTAATCGTTTCAAGTACGTTTTTTAATGCATCTGGTGTGTGAGCATAATCTACAATAGCAGTTATGCGATGGGCTGCAGTCGTGAAATATTGAAACCTTCCTGAAACTCCATCAAGTTGTGATATAGCCTCAAGAACCTCCATAGAGTCCAGGCCTAATTCTACAGCACAACCATAAATAGCTAGCACATTATAAGCATTAAACTCGCCTATCATTTTAGTCCATAGCTCTTGATTATTCACTTTAAGCTGTAAACCGCCGAACTGGTTTTCTATAATTTGCGCTCTATAATCTGTATAGGTTTTAAGCGCATAGCCCAGTTTGCGTGCCTTTGTATTTTGGAGCATATAAGCACCATTTTTATCATCCAGATTTGTTAAGGCAAAACCATGTGAAGGTAGCATATCAAAGAATCGTTTCTTCACATTCCTATATTCAGCAAATGAATTGTGATAATCCAGATGATCGTGAGAAAGATTAGTAAACATAGCGCCTACAAAATGTAAACCCGTCACACGTTCTTGGTCTATTCCATGACTGCTTACTTCCATGAAACAATAATCAACTCCGGCATCTCGCATGGCTGCTAGGTGACTGTTAATAGTTAAAGGATCTGGTGTAGTATGTTTAGTAGGTATCACTCTACCATCAATTAAGATCTCTACCGTGGAGATTAAACCTGATTTAAAACCTAGTTTTTTAAATAATTGATACAACAAACTAGTAGTGGTGGTTTTACCATTTGTACCTGTAACGCCTATTAATTTTAAATCACGTGAAGGGTTATCATAAAAGTTTGCTGCCATAAGCGCAAGTGCTGTATGAGAACTTTTCACTTGAACATAAGTAACCTCTTCAGACTGGTAATCTGGAAGCTCCTCTAGAACAACAACTCGAGCACCTAAATCCACCGCCTTTTCAATAAATTGATGTCCATCAACAGCCGTACCTTTAAGAGCAATAAACACATCACCCTTACTAACAGCTCTAGAATCAAAATGAATATGCTCTACTGGAACATCAGTAGTTCCTATTACAAGCTCTAAGCTTACCTTATATAATAGGTCTTTTAAATTCTTCATGATAGAGTTAATGTTATTAGGTCATTTATTTTTACTCGAGTACCAGGCGCTTTGCTTTGATCTCTAACTTTTCCTTTGCCTTTAAGGATCACTCGTGCTCCTAAATTTTCCAGTAGTACTACAGCATCCATGGCATCCATTCCTTTAAGATTAGGGATCTTATTTGAAGTAGTTTGCACCTGGGCATAAAAGTTATCTTGTGACTTTTCTATTTCGTCAGGAGCTATTTCGGGCATGAGAACCTCATCGAGCATAGGGTTATTTGCATATATTTTTTGAGCAATCTTTTTAAATACAGGACCGGCAACTATATTCCCATAATAACCTTTAGATTTTTTAGGCCTGTGAATCACTACTATACAGCTATATTTAGGTTCATCGGCTGGAAAATAACCTGAGAAAGATGCTATGTAAGCCAGCTCCTTATCTTTACGACCGTAGTCTAACTGGCAAGTTCCTGTTTTACCAGCCATAGAAAAACTTTCAGAGTACAGGTTATCTGCTGTTCCACGTCTTACCACATTTTCCATCATCACCTTAACTTTATCTACAGTCTCTTGAGAACATATGGAT
Source organism: Nonlabens sp. (assembly GCF_965660805.1). Classification (GTDB taxonomy): domain Bacteria; phylum Bacteroidota; class Bacteroidia; order Flavobacteriales; family Flavobacteriaceae; genus Nonlabens. The sequence continues at coordinate 17,265 of NZ_CBFIBE010000026.1, forward strand.
GGATTAATAATAGCACGATCATACCGTTCTATAAGTTGATCTTTAGAACGTACTTCTCTGATTAATCTGGGTTTTACCATTACCCCATTATTTGCAATTGCGTTATAAAAGGTTAATGTTTGTAATGGTGTTACCTTGAGTCCGTATCCATAAGCCATCCATGGTAATGAGATACCACTCCAGTTAGCATCATCTGGATGAGGAATCATAGGAACTCCTTCTCCTGCTATAGGTAAATCGAGCTTTTTATTGAGTCCCATGCTATAAAGTCTGTCCACATAACGCTCTGCATTATCTTTGCCCCTATAATTATCAGTGACCATTTGAACTAGCGCTGTATTTGAAGACACCTCAAAAGCCCTTGCAACACTTATTTTTCCATAACCACCATACTTAGAGTCGGCAACATTTCTACCATAAAAAGAAATTTTACCACCTCTAGTATCAAAAACAGTACTGGTATCCACTACTTTATCTTCTAGTGCAGCGACTACACTCATTAATTTAAAAGTAGATCCTGGCTCGTGAGATTCCCACACAGCATAGTTACGTTTCTCATAGTATTTACCACTTTTTCCACGACCTAGATTAGACAAGGCTTTAATCTCTCCGGTAGCCACTTCCATAACCACCGCAGTACCATGCTCTGCTTCAAAATACTCAAGCTGTTCCAATAATGCGTGATGCGCTACATCCTGCATATTTACATCAATGGTTGTATAAACATCATAGCCGTCTTGTGGCTCGATCTCATTTGCTCCACTAATGGGCTTCCATTGATTTTGAGAGATCTTTTGTTTTTGACGCACTCCATCACTACCTCTTAAAAAAGGAGCAAAGGCGCCTTCTAATCCTACTGGAGCACTACCTGGTCTATCATAGCCCACAATACGCTCTGCCATTTTACCCAGCGGATGTTCTCTCACCACACGCTGCTCCACTATGATACCACCGCGATAAGGTCCTTTATTAAATAATGGAAATGATTTAATATTTATGTAATCACCATAATCTAGGTTTTTTGCAATAAGCATATAGCGATTACGATTACTACGTGCGGCACGTAATTTTTTAGTGTAATAGGATTTAGTGCGATTCAGTTTTCGCGCAAGCGAATCACTTAATGGTCCCACGAGCGATTTAAAATCTTCATCATTAGGCGCTACCGCATCAAAACGAATATCATATTTAGAGATAGAGGTTGCGAGTAACTGACCATTTGCATCATATAAGTTTCCACGATTAGATGGAATGGTATCATTTTTAAAAATGCGTTGTTCTGCTTTGGCTCGATACATATCACCATCCACAAACTGGATATTAATAATCTTCACGATTATAGCCAGCGCGATAACTAACAGCACCAGACCTACTATGTAGATCCTACTCAATATGCTTTTTTCAGTTGTTGCCATCTGGTGAAGTAGATTTAATAATTATCTTTTGCGGCGGATTTTTTGCTGGAGCAATACCGCGACTTTTTAATTTGCTGGCAATGGTGGACTCCATTTGCAAAATCATCAACTCTTTCTGGCCAAAGGTGTACTGACTGCGCAGCTCGTTTTCACGATCTGCAAGCTGTCCTATATAATGCACTTTCTTCTCAAAACTATGCCCAGTGTAGATCATAATAATGGAAAGAAACACTGCAAAAATGATGAAGCGCCAGTTTTTAAACGCATCATCATTAGTTAAAAACCTACCTTTTAATATGTCATATACCTTTGATGCCATATTAATCTATTATACGCTCTGCAATACGCAATTTTGCACTGCGCGCTCGATTATTTTCTTTTATTTGTGCGGCAGTAGGAACTATTAACTTACCTACTTTTTTAAAAGGTACACTCACTCTACCGAAAACGTCTTTTTCTGGTTCTCCATGAAAAAGTCCATTACGTATAAATCGTTTTACAGGTCTATCTTCGAGAGAATGGTAAGAAATCACGCTTAACCTACCTCCTGTTTTAAGCACATCACGTGACTGAATTAAAAACTCTTCTAATACGTCCATTTCCTGATTCACCTCTATACGTATGGCCTGAAAAACCTGCGCCAGTATTTTGTGCTGTATGCGCTCAGGAACAAACGGCGCACATATTTCCTTTAGTTGTCCTACCGTTTCTATAAGTGCTTCACTACGTTTTTGCAGGATGGCTCGAGTTAACTTAGGAGCAATGCGCAACTCACCATATTCTTTAAAAATCTGGTTAAGCTCTTCTTCATTATAATCGTTCACAACCTTTACAGCATCTAGATCTCCTTCCTGATTCATGCGCATATCTAATCGCGCATCAAAACGTGTAGAAAAACCACGACCAGCCTCATCAAACTGGTGTGAGCTCACACCTAAATCTGCCAGAATACCATCTACCTGTTTCACACCATACATGCGTAGAAAGCGCTTCATGAACCTGAAATTCTGATTAATTAAAGTAAACCTAGTATCATCTATCACATTTTCTAAAGCATCTAAGTCTTGATCAAAAGAAAATAACCTACCGTTTTCATCCAGCCTGGAAAGAATTTCACGTGAGTGACCACCACCGCCATAGGTAACATCTACATAGGTTCCTGACGGGTTTATTGCGAGTCCATCTACAGACTCTTCCAGCAATACTGGATTATGATAAAAGGTCTGTTGTGTCATCTCCCATTACTTCTTCAGCGAGATCAGCAAAATCTACAGTTGCAGCGTCTATAGCTTGCTCGTAGTTTTCCTTATCCCATATTTCTATAATATTAATCGCACTCGATACAGTGAGATCTTTTGATATGCTAGCGATTTGAATTAAATCCTTAGGAATTAACAATCTACCATTTGCATCTATTTCTACGGTTTTTACACCAGCAGTAAAACGACGTATGAAGTCGTTATTTTTCTTTTTAAATCGATTGAGCTTATTCATGCGCGCCATCATCTCATTCCACTCTTTCATGGGATACAACTCTAAACAAGGCTGGAATACAGAGCGTTTAAGCACAAAACCTTCTTGCAAGACTGGTGCTAGCTGCTTTTTTAATGAAACAGGCATCATAAAACGCCCTTTTGCATCAATTTTACACTCGTATGTTCCTATGAAGTTTATCAACCTTAATGAGTTATGAATTCAAATATAAAATTATTACTCCACAATTTACCACTTTTTACCACATTGTTAATAAAAGAGTCTTTTTCTGAATAACTATAGGACTTATAAACAATTTGAAATAGATGTAAAGGAGTTAAAAAAAGGGTTTTCTGAATATGCTTTCGCGAAAGCGAGATAAAAAAATATCACTTAGTGTCATAAAGTGGGAAATGAATAAAATAGCCTTTCTAGTCATATACATTTCATGCATTATATGATCAAAACAACTATATTTGCTTACTATACCAAACACAGTATATGACGCAAAAGCTCGTTAAAGACGGTAAATTTGAATACTACGCCACAGGCGAAGGAACTCCTATTATTATTCTTCATGGATTAATGGGTGGTTTAAGTAACTTTCAAGGTGTGATCGATCATTTCCCTGCAAAAGGCTATCAAATTGTGGTACCGTCATTACCTCTTTATAGTATGCCGTTACTCAAAACCAGTGTAGGCACATTTGCAAAACATATTAATGATTTTATCAACCACATGGGCTGGGAAGAAGTGATTCTTCTAGGTAATTCTCTAGGTGGTCACATAGGTCTAGTAACCACTAAATTATTTCCAGATAAAGTAAAAGCGCTGGTGATCACAGGCAGCTCTGGTCTTTATGAAAGTGCCATGGGAGAAAGTTACCCTAAACGTGGAAATTATGAGTATATCAAGAAAAAAGCCGAAGGTGTTTTTTATGATCCTGCAGTAGCTACTAAGGAAATTGTGGACGAGGTTTTTGGCGTGGTAAACGACCGTAATAAACTTATTAAAACGCTTGCCATTGCAAAAAGCGCCATACGTCATAATATGGCAAAAGATCTACCTAAACTACAGCTACCTGTTTGTATTATCTGGGGAAAACAAGATAACGTAACTCCACCAGAAGTAGCGACAGAGTTCCACGAGAAATTACCCGACAGCGACTTATTCTGGATCGATAAATGCGGCCATGCTGCGATGATGGAGCACCCAGATGAGTTTAATGAGATTCTTGCTGGCTGGTTAGAAAAACGTGAGCTTTAGTTCATGGTTATGCAAGCTTTATAAAATCTTGAGATCATCCATGAGATTACTAAAAAGTAATTTGCTACTCATGATTAGCGCTACATAAAAATACCACTTAAAACAACTCACAGACAACTGGTACCTGATCGCTTACTAATTCCTAGCTTACTATCTAATGAAAACAAAGAACTACCCTATCTTTGTGATATGAAAATAACTAGTTCTGAATTTGTCATTTCTAATCAAGACGTAAAAAGATGCCCAGATAGCAGGCTGCCTGAATATGCTTTTATAGGCCGTTCTAATGTGGGAAAATCTTCTTTAATTAACATGCTCGTTAATAAAAAAAGTCTTGCTAAAACGTCTGGAAGACCAGGTAAAACTCAACTCATCAACCACTTTTTAATTAATAAAAGCTGGCATCTTGTAGACCTACCAGGTTATGGTTATGCTCGAGTTTCTAAAACAAGTAAGGCAAAATTCCAAAAATTCATTACTAATTATTTCCAGCAACGCAAACAACTCGTTTGCGCCTTTGTTCTAGTAGATGTGAGGCACGATCCTCAACCTATAGATACTGAGTTTATGGAGTGGCTGGGTGAAAATGGAATTCCATTTGGAATCATATTCACTAAGGCTGATAAGGTTAAACCAAAAGCACTCGATCGTAACGTAGAACATTACAAACAACAACTACTCAATGGTGTATGGGAAGAAGTGCCACCTTACTTTATAACAAGTTCTTCTAACGGTACTGGACAGGAAGAATTACTTCATTATATAGGTGAGATTAATGAGAATCTACGGTAGTTGTGAACTGTGTAATTTAAAAAACGGGTCTATCATTCACTGTTTTTCTTCTTATTTCTCTGAGAAGCTCCTCTATTCCATTTACTTTCATATCATAAACAGTGGTCATGTATCGACCTAGTTTACCATCTGGAAATCCTTTTCTTCTAAACCATACATAATATGGCTCAGGCAACTCACTTAAGAATTTACCTTTATGGGTACCAAATGGCATTTTATACCATGCCAGTTCTACTAATTGTTTATGATCGAAAATGGGTTCCAAGTTTGTTTTTAGGTTTGAGTCGTTGAGTCGTTGAGTCGTTGAGTCGTTGAGTCGTTGAGTCGTTGAGTCGTTGAGTCGTTGAGTCTAAGTTTTAAAAAACATAGATCTTAAGTAAATCATCCACAATCAGTTATCAAGAACTTTTAAGATATAAAACACCTCTTAAGGACATTTAAGGTTTTAAAAACAGATTACTTTGTCGCTATCGCTCCTCGTAATGACGGAGAATAAATCTCATGAATCCTAGCATTCAACAGATAACTAATAACCGAGAACTGATGACTGAGACTGATCATTAAGACTGAATACTGACTTATTTCTTTTTCAAATCCAGCTTCTCTGCAAAATAGTCGCAAAAATCAATCATAGTATCTCTCATCTTATCATCATTTGTTGCGCGGTGATAAGAGTCTGCCATGGAGACTAAGGTTTGATGAAAAAAGACACGCATCTCATCTACTGGCATATCCTTAGTCCATAAATCGATACGGAAACTTTCTTTTTCTAGTGAATCCCACATAGAAACCATCATCGCTTTTGCCTCTGCACCAGTAACGCCACCATCTGGCGCGCTCCATCTTATCTGTTCTGGTACGCGATTTTCATCTAGTTCTATTCCTATTTTAATTTCTGATCTATGTGTTTGAGCCATTATTGTTTTGGTTTATACTTTGAATTATTAAAAATATGCTGCGCAGGTAGTCTTAACATATCCTTTAGTGGAACCTCATTATTTTCCATAAATGCTTGCACTATGCGATAACCTATATATTTCCCTACTCCACCTGGAGTTTGTTGATCTACCTCAAGATAAAATTTTGAAAACGGTGCTGGTAAAATAAACCGCGATTGCAACTTAGAATCTGTGCTATACAACAGGCTTTCATCTATAAAAACCCGCCACATTTCAGACTCATTTGCCACCATAAAGTTATGTTTATCTACCGCGTGACTGAACCTGCTGGCTCCTGAAGATTTAGGAGCAAACAGCTCCTGTAAGTAATGCAGTTTTCCATAATAAACCATACTACCCAGCAAGTCACGATCCATAGATGGTTCCACAAAGAGTTGTGCATAAGCCAGCGCAACATCTGCTGGTAAGTTCTCTAATTGAAGTGCTTGTTTTCTATAATCACTTATTCCTAGATACAGGTCATTATCTACACCTAAGTAAGTATCTATGGCTATTAATAACTGATCTTGAGTAGGAGTGATTTTACGGCGGTAGTCTACTTGTGAAATAACTGTTACAATATCTGGCGTTTCAAACTCTGGAAAGTAATATGTTATATGACGTAGCACCTCATCTACATCATCATGAATTTGCTCATAATTAAAATCACGTTGAGCGACTGCGTTTTCTAGTACGTTCTGAATCGTGTCCCTACCATCTAGTTTTGCATACCATATACTGTCTGAAAATTGAGCAGGAAATAACATTTCATACTTTTCTTTAAGTACTGGTAAGTCTTCTGGTGATGCTTCGGCAAACTCTTTGTGAAATAACTTGAGCTCTGTTTGTACGGGAATAGCAGCTATTTCTTTTTCAACTCGTGAGCTGTCATTACAGGATGTGGTTAGTAATATCGCTTTCGCGAAAGCGATATAAATTAATACTCTGTGAATCTTATACTTCATAGAACTACAACGCCACTTTTTTTAATTAATTTTAAGGCTGCAAAAATACGTCTAATCTGTATTAAAATAAGGAAATGAAAGTAGATAAAGTAACAGAACACATCGTACAATGGCTTAAGGACTATGCCAAAAAAGCAGGAACTAAAGGCTATGTAGTAGGCGTAAGTGGTGGAATAGATAGTGCTGTAACCTCAACGTTATGTGCCATGACTGGACTAAAAGTGTTATGTGTAGAGATGCCCATACACCAGCACGCAGACCACGTATCACGTGCTCAAGAACACATTAATCAATTAAAAGAACGTTTTTCTAATGTGACCGACGTGCGCAGTGACTTAACTCCTGTTTTTGACATGTTTATAAATTCCATGCCTGAGGTTGAAGATAGCGCACTAGTAGATTTAACTAGAGGAAATACACGTGCTAGACTAAGGATGACTACTTTATACTACCATGGTGGTGTAAATGGGCTACTGGTGGCTGGAACAGGTAATAAGGTAGAAGATTTTGGAGTAGGTTTCTATACTAAATATGGTGATGGTGGTGTAGATGTAAGCCCTATAGCTGACTTAATGAAAAGCGAAGTGTATGCCATAGGTGAACTGGTAAATGTTCCAGAAAGTATTATGACTGCAGCTCCTAGCGATGGCCTTTATGGAGCTGAACGCACTGATGAGGATCAAATAGGCGCTAGTTATGATGAGCTCGAGCTCATTATGAATAAAATAGCCTCAGGAAAACAAGAACAAGATTTTAAAGGTCGTGAACTAGAAGTGTTTCATCTTTACACTAGTTTAAACAAAAAGAATCAACATAAAATGAATCCTATTCCTGTATGCTTTATTCCTACAGAATTGCGTTAACATAGGTTAACTGCTTGATAAGAAAGATAATAGTTATGCTATTTATAATTGCGAAAGACAATTATTAATGTATATTTGTAGGAACAAATACCCCTAAAAATGAACGTTTTATTAGCAGACCATCACCCAGTATTCCGTAAAGGAATCAAGTGCGTGATGAAAGACAGTAAGAGTTTACGCTTCAAAGGAAAAGTTGAAAATGGAGAGGTGCTCTTATCAAGCATCAAGAAGCATAAACCAGACTTACTGATTTTAGAAATGGACTTACCTAATGCCCATGGTGCAGGAACACTGAGAGAAATACGCTCTCATTATCCAGACTTAAAGGTACTTATAGTAAGTTATCACCCAGAAGAAATCTATGCCATAAGTGCCATAAAAGCTGGCGCAAATGGTTATATTTCTAAAACTAAATCTTCTAAAGAGATTAAAAGAGCCATTACCACTGTGGCTTCTGGAGAAACCTTCTTATCTGATCCTATCAGAGAGGTTATGAACTCTAAAGGTAAAAAAGGAAAAGCTGTAACCATGCGTTACAGAAAATTATCTGCTCGCGAGATCGAGGTTCTTAACTTAATTTCTGTAGGGAAAAGAAATAAGAATATCGCTGAAGCCTTAGGAATTAATGAGAAAACAGTAAGCACCTATAAGACTCGCTTGCTTAAAAAATTAAATGTAGATAACGTAGCTGACTTAATTAATCAGTCTAGATTGCTACAAATAACTGGTTAAACCACTCGGTTTAATCGTTTACCTAAGTATCTATTTAATTTATTGTAGTCTCTTACAGTAGATAGCACCTCAGTGTTATCTACTGTGGGATCTGCAGATAGATTATCGTACAAAGCTTTTACCTTATCATCTATCATTAACCTACGGAAGTTAAGAATGGCGTCCATAGTATAGGTAGGAATGGTATCTTCCTTAGCTTTTACAAAAATCATTTTCTCATCCCATTTATGTAGTTGATATTTATCTTCTTGCATCACTAGGTCGGCCACTAGTTGTGATTCGTGTTCATTAAGTGTAGACATGACCTGATTTAAATCTACCTTACCTTCCAGAAGAAGTAAGTCTATGATTTTAGGGTAAAGGGTTCTAAAGATATGGTTAGAAAATTCAATCTCGTCATTTTGAAGATCTAGATAAATCTTTTCATATACGGGCATGGTCACCTTTACAGGCTCTGCTACTAACTCACCATCTTCAGACTCTTGTAAAAACTCTTCTTGAAAATCTTCAGTTTTATCACCGTAGAGAAGTAAAATCTTTATAATCGCATTTTCTAGTACAGATCTGCGGTCTATTTTAATGGTAGGCTCAGTAGTTTCTACTTTTTTAAGTGATTGCGCTTGTTGTTCCTTACGATCTTTTTTGCGCTGTTCTGTGATCTCTGCATTACGCGTTTGAGCTAGAGAAGAAAATAACACTTCTTCTCCTATATCGAGTATAGCAGCGCTTTCTCGCACGTATATCTCACGTGAAATATCATCAGGCACTTTTGCGATACTTTGAACTATGTCACGTATCATCTCTGCCTTCTTAATAGGATCTCCTGCTGCCTCTTCTTTAAGTAAGTTAGATTTAAAGCTTATGAAGTCTACTGAATTAGTTTTGAGAAACTCTTCTATCTCAGTTTGAGTATGTGACTTTGCAAAACTATCAGGATCTTCACCTTCTGGAAAGGTACAAATACGTACATTCATACCAGCCTCAAGGATTAAATCAGTACCACGTATCGCAGCACGCATACCAGCAGCATCTCCATCATAGAGAACGGTAATATTTTTAGTAAGGCGCTGTATGAGTCTTATTTGCTCTTTAGTAAGCGCGGTTCCAGAACTTGATACTACATTTTTAACACCAGCCTGGTACATTTGTATCACATCTGTGTAACCTTCTACTAGATAGCATAGATCTTCTTTGGCAATAGATTGTTTTGCCTCATAGATTCCATAAAGTACTTTAGACTTATCATAGATCTCACTTTGTGGTGAGTTGAGATATTTTGCAGCCTTTTTATCATTAGTCAGTATCCTACCTCCATAACCCAGCACTCTTCCTGAAAGACTGCGTATGGGAAACATGACGCGACCTTTAAAACGGTCAAACTGCTTGTCTTCCTTTACGATACTCAATCCTGTTTTTTCTAGAAACTCTAGCTTATATCCCGCTTTTACGGCAGCGTCTGTAAAGGCGCTCCACTGATCTGGAGAATATCCTAACTGGAAGTATTTTATAGTCTCATCTGTAAAGCCACGTTCTTTAAAATAGCTGTACCCTATAGCTTTACCCATCTCAGTTTTGAGCTGTGACTCAAACCACTCTGCGGCATATTTAGAAACGAGAAACATAGATTCTTTCTCGTCCTGACTTTGTTTTTGCTCGTCGGTTTGCTCAGTTTCTTCGATCTCGATACCGTACTTATTTGCGAGCCATTTAATAGCCTCTGGAAAAGTAAAATGTTCATGTTCCATAAGAAAAGTTACGGCATTACCTCCTTTTCCAGAACTAAAATCTTTCCAAATTTGTTTCACGGGCGAAACCATAAAACTAGGTGTGCGCTCCTCAGAAAACGGACTTAGTCCTTTAAAATTTGAACCCGATTTTTTTAATTGCACAAAATCACCGATCACCTCTTCTACTCGAGCGGTATCAAAAACAGCATCTACAGTGGTACGTGAAATCAAGTTTTAGAATTATTAAAATTAAGCAGTTTGTAAAAATACGGATTTGATATGAGTACGCTTTCGCGAAAGCATAAAAAAAGCTCCTGCTATGGTAACAAGAGCTTTCAAACCAGTTTGTGCTTGTAATTCCCCTAAGGTAAATTGAATTATCCTTCCTTCTCCAAAGCTAAATAGCAACGACACTATCCCGTAAATTGTGTAAGTTAAAAAAGCTTGGGTTTGACTTTAAATTAGTTTATAGTTGAACCCTTTCTTTATAAAGGCATTATATTTTCAAACTAGCAGTACTGGGCTACTCAAATAAAACTTTACTGAATTCTAATTCCAAAACTTACATACTGCGCATCTACAGAATTGCTTTTAAAGACATTATTTAAATTCATACGACCGAAAACCGTAAAACTACCTCTTCCTACATAAGCGTCTAAGCCGTACAGAAATACTTCATTATCAAAATTATTGATACGTGCTTCTTTTATATCACGACCATCTAATTCATACTTTAATTTAAGGCGGGAACTAGTATTAAAACCGGCAAATCCACCTATCCCGACGCGCCAGTATCCATCTTCCCTGAAACGCACGCGTCCATCTTCATAATCCTTACGTTTACTACCACCAAATTCTAGATGGACAGGAAACACTAATTGATCCTGACGAAATTTTGCTTTGCTTACACTTGCACCATCTGGCAAAAGAGCTGATAGTGTTGTTATTAAAGACTGATCACCTTGAGTGATAAAACGATTACCGTTTAACTCAGTTCCGTGAGTCTGGTACTCAAAACCATAAGTTAATCTAAAGTTGTTTTTATCCTTGTCTAAAGTGGTTTTCCATTGATAACCTATAGAAAAGTAATTATTGTTAGGATAACTGAAATCATTAATTCCTAAATCTTCTCCATTCATAAAGTTGTACCCAAAACCCAAGGTAAATCCTGAATAGGTGTTGATGTATTTTTGTGTTCTTCTATCATTCTGTTTTATATCTAATTTCACTCCATTCTTAGTAGAGATCTCGACAGAGGTAGTGTTTGATACTGTTGTTCCTCTAACCTTTGCAAAAGCAATTTCTGCATCCGTTTTTGCACGATGGGCGGCAATTTTCGTTGCTACTTGTTGTGCTCTTTCTTCTTTCAGAAGCTGCCCTTTTTCCATCGGGTATTCACCTGACTCAACTTTACCATTAATAGTCTTTACCCAATCCTTTAAATCTGTTTTTTGTTCTGAGGCATAAAGTTCATGTTTATCATTTAGAAGTATTATCTCATATTCTAGGTTTGCATTCATACTTTCACGGACTCCAGGTTTTCCTACATAATAAAGCTCTTTCCCGTCAACAGTGTCTTTTTCGACTATATGTTTCTTACCTATTCTTTTCTTGACAACGGAATCAAGCCTTTTCTCAAATTCTTTCTTTTCTTTTGATGTTTGTTCCTCTTGCGCCGCACTGAATAGAGAAGCTAGAGTAAAAAATAAAATACTAATAGATTGTAATTGACTTTTCATAATTCTAAATTTTAAAAATTGATACAGCTGTGGCTGTGCACTATATGTTCAAGCGCGTTAAGTATTTATTATTGATCTGTGATTTCTATTTATCGATAAGCGCTACGGCTTCTGTTTTCAAGAAGTTTAATCCATCCTGTATGGAGTTTTGTAAACGGCTTCTTTGATCAGACTCAATATCCCATTCTGTTTCCATGAGTAATAAATCGGGATTGATAGATTTTACCGCTATCGCTGGTTGCTCTACTTTTTTCATTGCCTTGTTAAGTAAAAGTTCCATTTCTTCTTCGGCAGTGAGTACTTTTTCTATCACTACAGGATTTTCATTACTTGTTATTGTGGTATCATCTAGAGTAGATTCAACTGGCTCTTGAGGCAGCAAATTATCTATCATTTGAAAAGTTTCCTGTTGTGGCTTTTCTTTTCTTACTGACTCCTTTTGAGGTAATTGAACTATATACTGTTCTTGCGCTGGTGATTTTTCAATAATAACTTCTTCCTTCTTTTGAACCGTATTTGTGTTATGATCAACTAGCTTTTTACTTTCTTGCGCTTTAAGGATCTCGTTAACACTTAATTTATCATCAACGATTTCTTGTCTCTGGTCTTCTATAATCACTACGGTTTCATCGACTTGGTAATTTACCACATGATCATCATTCAATGCAGGATACAGCAACACCGCAGCAATTAAAACAGCAGCAATAGCTCCTAACCAATAAATGAGTGGCTTTTTATTTTTCTTCTCTTCGGTCTCTAGTCTCGATGCAAGTGCATCCCATGAGCCAGCACTAGGAGCGATTTCTCGCTTATCCATTTGATCTTTTATATTCTTAAGCTTCATGTTGCTTTTTTTTAATGCTATTTACTTTTTCTTGCAATAAGATTCGTGCTTTGCGGTATTGTGTTTTGGAAGTACTCTCGCTTATGTTTAATGCCTGAGCAATCTCTGCATGTTTGAACCCATCTACCACATACATCATAAATACGGTTTTATAACCTGATGGTAACTCGTCTATGACTTGTTGAATTACTGCTAGTGGTAATTGATCACTTGTTTCATTTTCACTACCTGTCGCGCTTACTTTTTCTTCATCCACCTCATCAGTATATTGAAAAGGATCTTTTTTACGCAGGTAATCTATACATTCTCTCACCATAATGCGACGCACCCAACCTTCAAAACTTCCTGAATGCTGAAAACTGTCCAGCTTAGTAAAAACTTTAAAGAATCCATTAAGCATGAGTTCCTCAGCAGTTTCTATAGGTGATATATACTGTCTACAAACGCTCAACATTCTATATGCGTGCTTATCATAAAGATGCTTCTGCGCTTTTCTGTCTCCAGCCGCTGCCTTTTCAATAAGCTTTTTCTCGTTAGTATAAAGTTGTATCACTTTCACAATTTACTTGCTTTCTATATATAGAGACGAGATGATTTTAAAAAGGTTGTCTGATTGGTATTTTTTTTTAAAAAAAAAGCATCAAAAGAAGTTCCTAACTAAACATCACCTATTCTTAAATAACTGATTCTTCTTTTCACTTCGTGAAAATGTATCGCCCATTACCCATTGGCTATTTACTTGCGCAAATAGTCCAGTAATAATTAGAGTTCAGATTCATTAACGAGTTTGAGTTCAACCTCTCACTGACAACCGTGGACTTAAAGACTGAAGATTATTTATGAATACCTTTATACCCAAAACGCTTTAATTGCTGTTCACTACTGCGCCAGTTCTTGTTCACTTTTACATAGAGTTCAATATGTACCTGCTTGCCAAAAAACTTTTGTAAATCCTTACGAGCCTCAGTCCCTACACGTTTAATAGCCGTGCCTTTGTGACCTATGATGATTCCCTTTTGGGTTTCACGTTCTACCATAATTACAGAACGTATTCTGATAATCTTTTCATCTTCAAAAAATTCCTCAGTATCAATCTCTACAGAATACGGAATTTCCTTTTTATAGTGAATTAAGATTTTCTCACGTATGCTCTCGTTTACAAAAAACCGTTCTGGTTTATCAGTGAGCGTGTCCTTAGGGTAATAAGCTGGAGAAACTGGAAGAATTTCTACTATACGTTCTAATAATTGAGGAACGCCAAAGTTCTCTAAAGCACTTATGGCAAAAATCTCAGCATTAGGTAAGCGCTCTTTCCAGTGAGCAACGGCTTCTTCTAACTGGCTAGGCTGACCTTGATCTATTTTATTAATAAGTACGATTACAGGAACCTCTGCAAAGGTGAGTCGTTTTTCAAAAGCCTCGTTTTTGAGCTCCTTCTCGCCTAGTTCCACCATATAAAGAATACAGTCTGCATCTTCAAAAGCGTTTTTAACAAACTCCATCATGCTTTCCTGGAGTTTATAGGCTGGCTTAATAATTCCAGGCGTATCACTTAACACCATCTGGAAATCATCACCGTTTACTATTCCTAAAATACGGTGTCGTGTCGTTTGTGCCTTTGAGGTAATAATAGATAAGCGCTCACCTACGAGCGCATTCATGAGTGTAGACTTCCCTACATTAGGATTACCTACTATGTTTACAAAACCTGCTTTGTGCTCTACCATAGGAGCTGCTTTTTCTTCCATATTGCAAAGGTAGCCGTTTTAAAATTGTGGATTTTCAATATAGGCTTTAAAAAAGTTATTTCTACTTCTTTTACCCCACATGCTAGGAGTTTACTTTATGGTCAGAGGCTAATTGTGGAAAACCTTTATAACCATGAGGTGATCAGTTTGAAAATATCGCTTTCGCGAAAGCGTATCCTAAAACCAAAACGAATATTTGATGCGCCTTACCTTCTTAAGTCTGTAACGACTTTATAAATCGTTTCTTTTTAAGTTTTTATTGATTCAAAACTATAGGATATGAACTTCTCCAGAATCAGCTTAAATTCAATAAACAAAAAAATCACAAAAGCCGAAACTCTTGTGATTTTATAAAGCTTTATAAGCACTAAAGATTACCCAGAAACGCCACCTAAAACTGCTTCTAGTTGCATTTCTTTCAAAATATTATCTTGAATAGGTTGTGTAAGCTCGTTAATTTTATCAACACCCCAAGTGATTCCCACAACCGTTC
>NZ_CBFIBE010000027.1:0-31604 GCF_965660805.1 Nonlabens sp.
ATTGGTTAAAATCTCCTGAATCTCTAACCAGTAAGTGAACATTTCTATATTCTAGATAGGGAACTAAGTAGGTTCCTTTACCTATTTTCAAGGGTATGTTTACAAATGTTCTAAATCTTCTAAAACTATTATCTGAATTGCGTTGAGGAAAGTAGGTGTACTCTGTACGGAACAAATCGATTCCTTGAGAATACGCTTTCGCGAAAGCGAATATCAAAAGACATATAAGAATTCTAAAACGCATTTAAAGACTCTTCTCCTTAGCCTGAAAGACATGGACATCTCTTTGAGGAAATGGTATAGTGATGTTATGTTCTCTGAAGGCTTTATCTATGGCAAACCTCAACTCACTTTTAATTCTAGGATCTACAAAACTATCTCTTACAAAGAAATAAAGTCCAAACTCTAATGCACTATCTCCAAAATTATTAAATAAAACAAAAGGCTGTGGGCTTTTAAGCACACCGCTTTGTTTATTTGCGCAATCTAGTAATTGTTGCTTTACTAGTTCTGTGTCACTACCATAGGCTACTCCTACCGCTATAGATTCACGAGTTTTGGGATGATTTTGAGTATAGTTATAAATAGTTTGGGTAAGGAAAAGGTGGTTAGGGATCACCAGTACTTTATCATCTCTGGTAATTGCTCTTGTGGTGCGCAGTCTTATTTCAAATATGCGGCCTATTTTACCTTCCATCTCGATAATGTCATTTACCAGTAACGACTTATCTACTAAAATGGTAATTCCCGCTATAATGTCTTTAAAAAAGTCCTGAAGCGCAAAACCTATTCCTACAAAGAGTGCTGCACTGGCCGTAAGTATAGCCGTGAGATTAACACCAGAGCTATTAAGTACCACGATAATAACAATCAGGTAAACTAAATAATTAAAGAACTTAAAAATGCTATCAAATTTAAGCTTATCTGTCTCGTCCATTTTACGAGTTAGTAATCGCTTAATACCTCTAAGGACTAATGATGCTATTATTACAGCGAGTATCCCAAAGATGATATGTTTCACATCTAAGTGAAAATCTCCATCATTCTTTGCACTTATGATTTGATAAGTGAAGAAACCTTCGATATTTTCCCAAAGCTCTTTCATTAATACTTAAGCCATTTATAGAGTTCTTTCCAATTTGTCTTTTTACCGTACATTAAAATACCTACTCGATAGATTTTTGAGGCTAGCCATGCTACTCCAAAGATGCTAGTATATAAAAGTAACATGCTCACAATAATCTCCCAATAAGCTATATCTCCAAACGGGATACGCATTAACATAACTATAGGTGACGTAAGAGGTATGTAAGAAAATATAACCGCAACCGTACCATGTGGACTTTCCATAACTGAAAAGAAACCTACATAAATAGATAATATTAAAGGAAGAATAACAGGTAACATAAACTGCTGCGTGTCTGTCTCATTATCTACCGCAGCTCCTATGGCGGTGTATATGGCAGCATATAAAAAGTATCCACCTATGAAGTAAATAAAGAAACATATCACTAATTTTAATAATGGAAGCTGCATGACATCATTAATCATAAGTTGCATTTTATCCATGTTCTCAAGCTGCCCCATAGCGACTTCGTTTCCTGGACTTTGCATAGCCTCTGGTCCTAAAATTACACTTAATACCGTAAATAAAATTCCTCCTACAACTACCCAAATTAAAAATTGGGTAATCCCTGCTAGAGATGTTCCTGTAATCTTTCCTATCATTAAGTAAATAGGTTTTACTGAACTTATGATTATCTCTATAATACGATTAGTCTTTTCTTCTATTACAGAACGCATGACCATGTTTCCATAAATAATAATGAACATCATTAATAAATAACCTGCTCCTCCACCAAAGGCCATTTTAATCCATCCATTTGCTTTACTGGTTTGCACGCCTGTATAATTCTGTAATTTAAGATCTGTTTCTACTTTAGTCTCTTGTATTACTTGCAGGCTTATATTTCTAGCGATCAGATTATCTTCTGTAGCCTTTTTATTTATTCTTTCCTCTATATCATTAATATACTCCATAGATGGAGCGTCATCAGAATAAAAAGTAGCCTCAACAGGTCTTTTATCCTTAATATATAATAGCCCATAATAGTCTGCTGTTTCACTTGCAGTAATGGCTGTTTTTATATCCTCATTTTCTATAAAAATGTAATCTGTGCGTTTTGTATCTTTAAATAGTGGTGCATAATCTCCTGTTTCATCCAGCACCGCAATTTCTCTTACTGTATCGTTATTAATACTAGTTAAAAAACCTACTAACAAAGCAACACCCACAAATATTAACGGACTTACAAAAGTCATGATAATAAAGGTTCTGTTTCTTACCTTATTCAGGTATTCTCTTTTAATAATGAGCCACAACTTATCCATCTTGCTTCACAGTTTTAATAAAAATGTCATTAACACTAGGAATCATCTCACTGTAATGTGTTAACTCTCCTAGTTTTGTTAAATCGTTTAAGGATTGAGAAATACTCACTTCCTCAGGTAACTTAATTTTAAAGTCTAGTGTATTATCCAGTCCTGCCAGATCTATTTGCATAGCATTATACATGGATGGAATGGCAGCCATAGCCTGATCATTATTAGGTGTTATTAAAGAAACGGCATATTCTCTATTACGGAACTGTTGCTTCACATCATTCAACTTACCGCTAAGCACCACATTTGACTTATTAATAAGCGCGATGTGATCACACATTTCTTCTACACTTTCCATGCGGTGTGTAGAAAAAATAATAGTGGCTCCTTGATCTCTTAATTTTAAAATCTCATCTTTTATCAAGTTAGCATTTACAGGATCAAATCCTGAAAATGGCTCATCAAAAATAAGTAGATCTGGCTCATGCATGACAGTTACTATAAACTGAACTTTTTGTGCCATTCCCTTAGAAAGTTCTTGTAGCTTTTTATTCCACCAGCCTTGCATCCCTAATCGATCAAACCAGTATTCAAGTTTAGCTTTGGCTTCAGCTTTAGTGAGACCTTTAAGCATAGCTAGATAAATACATTGCTCACCTACCTTCATAGATTTATATAAACCGCGCTCTTCTGGCATGTAACCTATTTGAGCTATATGCTTAGGCTCTAAAGGCTCTCCATTTAAAAGAATCTCTCCACCATCTGGCATGGTGATTTGATTTATAATTCTAATCAGTGATGTTTTACCAGCACCATTAGGACCTAGTAAACCATAAACACTTCCTTTAGGAACCGCAATATTTACATGGTTAAGAGCTGTGAAGTCTCCATAACGTTTTGTAATGTTTCTTGCTTCTAGGGTGTTTTTCATATATTATCTTAATCTTGCTAAATTAAAAATATCTCGTAGCAAGACCTCATGATTTAGATTTAATTATTACCTGGAACACATAAATTAGTAGCTGTGATACTAAGAAAGTGTTTTTATTTAAAGAACTTCATCACTAGAGTTTGAGAAAACTAAAATATACACCTTAGTATATTTCAAAAACTCTATAAAAAAACCCACCTCCCTAAAATTAGGAAGGTGGGAAAATTGCTATGAAAAAGAAAAATAACTTTGGTTGGTTAACCAATTGTTATTTCCAAATATATAAAAATATTTGAAATTGTTAAGATTCTTTTAAGAAAACATATCTTTTACCTTCTCAAAGAATGATTTATCACCTTTTTCTGGTGCTGGTTCAAAATGAGAATCAGTCATCATAGATTCAAAGAATTCTTTCTGTTCTTTAGTTAAATTACGAGGTGTCCAGACATTCACATGGACCAGTAAATCTCCTGTGGCATATCCATTAACACTAGGCATACCTTTACCGCGCAATCTTAAAATTTTTCCGCTTTGAATTCCTGCATCTACAGGAATACGCACCTTACCAGTAACGGTTTGAATTTCTTTAGTAGTTCCTAACACAGCCTCTGGAACACTTACATATAAATCATAATGTAAATTATTCCCTTCACGTTGCAACTCTGGATGCTCCTTAACTTCTATATCTACTAATAAGTCTCCAGCAACTCCATTACCTGGCGCTTCATTACCTTTTCCTCCTACTTTTAAGCGCATATCGCTTTCTACTCCAGCAGGTATTTTAATAGAAACGGTTTCTTCATCTATGATTAGTCCTTGCGCATCTGCTCCATCTGGTTTTTTATCCATGGTCTGTCCTGCTCCACCACACACATTACACGGTGCACTGGTTTGCATTCTTCCTAAGATGGTATTCTGGATACGAGTTACCTGACCAGAACCATTACAGGTTCCACAGGTTTTGTAAGTTACTCCTGGAGCTTGTTTTTTACGTTTTACTTTAACTTTCTTCTCTACTCCTAGCGCAGCTTCTTCTAGTGTAAGTGAAACTCTTATACGTAAATCTTTTCCTTTTACTCTACGACGACCACCGCCACCGCCGAAACCACCACCGAATCCAGAAAAGCCGCCACCACCAAATATATCACCGAACTGGCTGAATATGTCATCCATATCCATACCACCGAAACCGCCGCCACCGCCGCCGAAACCGCCAGCGCCACCAGAGGTATATGCTTGATGACCTAACTGGTCATAACGTGATTTCTTTTGTGGATCACTTAAGGTTTCATAAGCCTCTGCAGCTTTTTTAAAGTTCTCCTCTGCTGTGGCATCACCTGGGTTTTTATCTGGGTGAAACTCGATCGCTTTTTTACGATAAGCCTTTTTAATCTCTGCAGCTGTGGCACTTTTTGAAATGCCTAATATTTCATAAAAATCTGCCATATTATTGTCCTATAACTACTTTAGGGTAACGTATAATCTTATCACCGAGCTTGTAGCCTTTCTCGATTACGTCTATAATTTTTCCTTTCATCTCATCACTGGGCGCTGGAATTTGTGTAATAGCCTCGTGATAGTCTGCATTAAATGCATCTCCTGCCCTTACTTCCATTTGTTCTAGTCCTTTACTATTTAATGTATTGCGCAGTTTATTTGAAATAAGTGAGACACCTTCAGTTAGGTTAGAATCTTCAGACTTATTTATTTCTATCATCGCTCTGTCAAAATCGTCTAGAACTGGCAACATGTCTTTTAAAACGCCTTCTCCAGCAGTTTTAAAAAGTTCTATGCGCTCTTTTGCGGTACGTCTTTTAAAGTTCTCAAACTCTGCAAATAATCTTAAGAACTTATCCTTTTCTGTTTGCAACTGCTCTTGCAGTTCTTCCATAGGATCTTTTTGTTCTTGAGCATCTTGTGACGCTTGTTCATTCACATCATTCTGTTCTTCAACAGCTTGAGTGTTTTGATCTTCTAATTCTTGTTCTTCTTTTTTATTTTTTGCCATAACTGGACTCCTATTTATGTTAGGATTTAATGGTTATACATAGAGTGGTAAGGCTGTTTTTATACGCTTTCGCGAAAGCGTAATTACACCGTTTCTCCTACTCGTGACACCTCTGATAGACAAAAGTACTGCCATTTGAATAATCAGTGTCAAAATGTCACTGCAACTTTTAGTATAGTTTTAACTCCATTCTTTGTAGGTACATTTAATTTTACTATTTCAAACTTGTAAATAAATTATATTATGAACAAAAAATCCATAAAGTTAATGGGAATGGCTGCTGTTGTAGCATTCACAATGTCTTGTAAAGAGGCACAAAATGAAGTAGAAGCTACTGATGCTGCAACCGAAGCTGAGGCTACCGTAGAGTCTGTGACTTATAAAGTAGATACGGCTGCGTCTAACATCGCTTGGGTAGGTTCTAAGCCTACTGAAGATCATACTGGAAATATATCGCTATCGAGCGGTATGGTAACTGTAAATGGAGAAACGCTCGAGAGTGGTGAGTTTACCATAGACATGACCTCTATAGAGGTTACTGACTTAGAAGGTGATGAGGCTGGATATTTAAAAGCACACCTAGAAGGAACTGTTCCAGATAAAGCTACAGATTTCTTTAATACTCCAGTATATCCTACAGCAAAGTTTATTGTGACTGGATTAGAAGGTAACAACCTGTCTGGTAATTTAACCCTTAAGGATGTTACTAAAAACGTTACATTTCCTGTTACTGTTTCTTATGATGGTGATAAAATGATGTTAAACAGCGATAAGTTTACTATAGACCGTACAGACTGGGGAATCCAGTATGGCTCTAAGACTTTTACTGATATCGTTGCAAATAAAGCAATCTCTGATGATATTCAACTTACTGTAAACCTAGTGGCACAGAAGTAATATAGATTTAAGTGTAGATTAAATAGGAAAATCCCTGAGCTGTTGTTCAGGGATTTTTTATTTAGGTATTTTTGAGCATCTAATTAAAACTTATGAGAATATTATTCTACCTCATCTTTTTAACTACGGGAGTTCTTAGTGCTCAGAGCTATGAAACCATAGCTTTAGACTCCATAATAAGTTTTAAGTTGCGAGGCAACACAAATGATTTATTAGAAATAGACACCGTAGTAAATGATGTTCCCGCTACTGGATACCGCTATAGTAGTGAGGCTGGCGCTGTTACTGTGATCAGGCTATTCAATGATGATGTAGCAAAGAGATACAAAAGCTCATACTGTATCAATAATTTATATCAATTAAAAAGTTTTTACAGCGGTAACTTCGTTTCTTTTGAGAATTCCTTAAGCGATTCTAGTGCGATTACTTTTAAGGAGATCTCTAATCGTTTAGGAGTTTGGCTCGCAGATATAGAATATGACGGCGCTTTAAATGGTGTAGAATCTACTGGAAGATGTCGTTTTATATTTACTAAAGATGTTACCTATCACGTGATCGTCATGAACATAAAAGACACTGATTATGTGGACCCTATGTTATCCTATGGCATTTTTAATCTTCTTAAAATAGATAAAAGTGTTCACGGAGCTGGTCAATTTATGAACTGTAAGAATAGTTCAGATGATGGTTCAGCTCTTTCATCACATTCTGATGCTTATAACAACGGCTATGAACTAGGTCAAAAGCTCGCTCCTTTTATTTGTATTCTCTTTATTTTTATCGTTTTAGGTGTGACAATTTTAATTATCGTGAGATATCAAAAACGTAAAAGAAAAAAGGAGCAAGAAGAGTATGATAAGTATAATGAGTAGTAACCATTTACATTCCTAATGTCGCATATAATTCGTTTCTTTTTAGCCTATATTTCAAAATGAAACCGTAGCTTATGCTATGCTTTAATTTTCTTTATCATCTAGTGAAAAAATAATTCAAATTAAGAATACGGTATTAGAAACATAAATTGGTATAAGCTAAGTGGTTTCTACTATTTTTAAGTGTTTCCCTTTAAGCATCCATGTAGCCCACATTGCAAATAGAAAGACTATAAGACCAAAGTAAATAAAAACCATAGTTTTTTCAAATTCTATAACGCTTGTAATAATCGGGTTTAATATTATAAAGAAAAAAATGCCAACACCAGCATATCTCAGACTCTTACTTAGTTGAACATACAAATTAGAATGTGTTTCATTAATTTTAATCTCATTAGATTTCATTAAACCCATTTTAAACTGCACCACATCACCTTCTTTAAAATCTAAAAAAATCTTTTCAGACCGCTGTACGACTTTCATAGGTTTGCCATTTTTAACAATCTGAACATAGCCAAATGACAATCCTAATATGACCTGCCGTTTATAATGAACCGTCACTTTCATAGTTACAGATACTTTTCTAGCGCTATTTTTAATTGCGGATATTGAAATTGATAACCAGCTTCTTCTATTCTACTGCTGCTCACGTGCTGGCTCGATAATACTACAGCAGCCATTTCACCCAGCATTAATTTCATGATAAACTCTGGCACATTAGGTAAAAAAACAGGTTTTCCCATTACCTCACCTATGGCTTTCATCATAGGTCTGTTGCGTACTGGATGAGGAGCTACTCCATTATAAACACCTTCTAGTCTATGATCTGAGATGTGATAGAAAATTCCAGCGAGATCATCTATTGCGACCCAACTTTGCCACATTTTACCGTTGCCAAATCCTGCTCCAGCATAAAACTTAACAGGTTGTGCCATTTGTTCTAGCGCTCCGCCTTTTGCTGCGAGTACAATTCCTATTCTAACTATGGCCAGTTGCGCACCGGTTTCTTTAAATTGCTGTGCGACATTTTCCCAAGCGATACAGACTTCAGCCAGATAATTATTTGCATAAGGTGGAATGTCGTTTTCTTTAAATGCTTCGGCGTCTTGATCATCTGGGTAGATCCCTATAGCGCTAGCCGTGATGACTTGTTCCACTTTGTGATCGTTTTCCTTTAATAGATTAACCAGTAATTGAGTACTATCCACACGGCTGGACATGATCGATTCTTTTGCTTTTTGGGTCCAGCGTTGAAAAACAGATGCTCCTGCGAGGTGAATGATGGTATCTACACCATCCAGACAGCTCGTATCTATAGACATTTTATTTAGATCCCATAAAAAGCCTTTATAGTTCTCTTCTTTTTTTATCGCACTAGAACGTGTGGTTAAATAGTGAACGGTATGACCTTTTGAGATATATAACTGGGCTATTTGAGAACCTACTAAGCCTGTGGCACCTGTAATTAATACTTTCATAGTTGTAAAGTTAATGGCTAGTGGTTTGTTCTAAAAATGCTTTGGTATAGAATTAACTTTTAAATACTAAAAGGAATAATTAAACAGTCTTAAAATTTATATTATGGAGTAGACGGCAAATAATACGGTCAAAGCAGTAGCAAGGAGAAGTATTCTAATAGAATAACTTTAACTTTAAACCAAAAGACTGGGCTATTTAACTGTTCCTTTTAGTATAAGTTCAACTGAAATCATTAAAAATAAAAAGAGTAAACCTAAGTCTGCTCTTTCTAAAACATTTACTTTAACTATTATAGTCTTATAGTAAGTTCAGTGTTTTCATCTAGAGTGAATTTAGAATCGCCAAAGTTAGGTGGTCCAAAACTGATCGTACCACTCGTTCCATAATTTTCAGTTGGCATGCCGTTTTCAAAATCCATCTTTTGATTTCCGTTTAAATCATGTAAAATAATTAGGGCATATTCACCAGCTTCTACATTTTCAAAGGTTATAGTGGCAACGCCATCCTTAATTTCTACAGCGGCACTTTGGATCGGTTGGGTCTTCATAAAGGTTGCCTCGGTGTTAAGGGCAAATACTATTTCTCCTTTATCGCTCGTTGCGTTAGGAACAATTACGGTTAATGAATAGGTATTTTTTTGTGCTACACTTAGTAAAGAAATAAATAATATGATGGTAGAGATGATCGTTTTCATGATAAATAGTTTTTGATGTTTGATGAAACAAATATGCATCACGCTTTCGCGAAAGCAAATTCAAAACAACCCAACTGTCGTTAATAACCTCTCAGTTGTAAATTAATCTGCTTGAGGCTCATATTCTTTTAATAAATTGAACAGTTTGTTCACGTCTTTTTCTCGCAAATGACTCATGTCAAAGCTATCGACTCGATTAATACGGCGTATGTTCAACTCCTTGTTTTCGATCCAAACCTCTGAAAGAAATTTTAAGTCTAGGTCAAGTTTTTTACCTTTAATTTTTAAAGTAAAGTTATGATCTTGTCTATAAAACACGGCATTTTTTAAAAAGACAGGATAGGACAAATAAGCCCACAGCGCAATATTAGTAATTAATCCAAACTGGTAATGGACTAAGGTATCCCAAAAAAAGAAAGCCATTAAGGCATATAAAAGAATGAATGGCAATGTCATTAAAAACTGTTTTCCTCTGGAATACTGACGCCATTTCATATTAAGAAAATGTAATTTCTTTTTTTTCATGGTTTCCTTATGCTATTTCAGGTTCATATTCTTTAAGTATAGCTACTAATTTATCTACATCATCTTCACGTAAATGAATTATAGGAAAAGAATCCACTCGATTAATACGGCGTATGTGTAATTCATTATTTTCAAGCCATACTTCTGATAGGAAATTGAGGTTTAAATCGAGTTTTTTACCTGCTATTTTCAATAAAAAGTTTTGTTCTCTTTTAAAGAAAAATGCATTCTTACGAGTTTGAGACCAGATGATATTCCCAAAACCAAGTAATAAAAAGACACAAATACTCATGACACCTAGAACACTTGATTCTAAGAAGTTCATAAATTCTCTTATATAAAACCCTATAAAACCGCCTATAAGCCCACCTACTAAACCAATGATCCAAAATGGATTATCTCGCCATTTCATATTAAAAAAATATAATTTCTTTTTTTTCATGGTTTGAATAAATATGACTTAATTTCAGATCTTGACTCTGTTGTGCAAAACCATTATATAAAATTACAACAATCCGCGGGCTTTTATCTCTAAGTACTTATTAATGGTGTTAACGGTAAGGTGCTGTGGTTCTGTGAGTATGGTCTGGATTCCATGTCTATTAAGCTCGTTAACGATGAGTTTCTTCTCATAGACAAACTTCTCTGCAATGGTTTTTTCAAAAATTTCTTGTGTCGTTTCTACTTCTTTAAAAAGCATTTGTTTCAACTCTGTGTTTTCAAAGAACACCACGACTAGTAAATGATTTTTGGCAATGGCTTGTAAATAAGGCAACTGTCTATGTAGCGCGTCTAGTGTTTCAAAATTAGTATATAATAATAGTAAACTACGATTTGTAATCTTATGCTTTACATCTATATATAATCTTGAAAAGTCGCTTTCTTTAAAATCGGTATCTAGATTATAGAGTGTTTCCAGAATCAAATTCATTTGCGAGGCTCTTTTTTGTGCCACTACCTGATTTGCTAACTTATCTGAAAAACTAAACATTCCAGCTTTATCACCCTTTTTTAAAGCAATATTACTGATCACCAGTGTTGCATTAATGGCATAATCTACCAGTTTCATGCCTTCAAAAGGCATTTTCATCACGCGGCCTTTATCAATCACAGAGTACACAGGTTGTGATTTTTCATCCTGGTACTGGTTCAACATGAGCTGACTGCGTTTTGCGCTGGCTTTCCAGTTGATATTACGCACATCATCACCAGGAACATAATCTTTAATTTGCTCAAATTCCATGGTATGACCTATACGGCGTATTTTTTTAAGCCCGTAGTCTCTCAGTTTATTAGTAAAAGCCATAAGCTCATACTTGCGCATTTGAAGAAATGATGGGTAAGTAGGTGTCATGGCATCGGCATTAAAACGATAGCGACGCTGTATAAAACCTATAAATGCTGTCACAAAAATGTTGAGTACGCCAAAATGATATTCACCACGTTCCACTGGTCTCAATGTATATGTGGTAGTTGAAGACTCGCTAGCTTGAAGGGTTACCTTTAATTCAAAATCTCTTTTCTGAAATTGTACCGGTATTTCATCAATAACTTTTAACTCTACCTCATGTGGATAATTATTAGTAATCCTTATATCTATAGGGTTATCATCTCCATTAGACAACTTATCAGGTATGGTGCGAGATCCATTTATTCCATTTTTAACTTTATACAGGATGATAAAATCTATGATAAATAAAGCCACAATAATATAAACAGTCATGACCAGATAAGGGAATAACCACTCATAGAAATAGGAGCATATAAACAGCCCTACCAAGACGATGAGGACTTGAAAAAAGCGCCTGGTCAGGAAAAGGCTTTTATAAAAATTGATGATTTTTTTCTTCACTATCTAGGTATCTCTATAGTCTCTAGTATTTGAGCCACAGCACGGTCTGCGGTAAAACCTTCCATCTCACGCTCAGGAGTAAGTATGATTCTATGTCTCATCACAGATTTTGCGATATATTTAATATCATCTGGTGTTACAAAGTCACGTCCCATGATTGCCGCATAAGCCTTAGAACCATTCATTATTGCAATAGAAGCTCTAGGAGATGCTCCTAAATATAAATTAGGATTAGTTCTTGTGTTCATTACAATCTGAGCGATATACTTGATAAGATTATCCTCAATGACGATATCTTTTATAGTTTCCTGATATTTCTTTATGGATGCCGCAGTAAGTACTCCTGTAATAAGTGACTCTGGATCAGCACTTTTGCGCTGGTGATTCCCTTCAAGTATTTTTATCTCTTCTTCTAGATTAGGATATTCTACATTAATCTTAAAAAGAAAACGATCCAGTTGTGCTTCTGGCAGCCTGTATGTTCCTTCCTGTTCTACTGGGTTTTGTGTTGCAAAAACTAAGAAAGGTGTCTCAAGGCTGTATTCTTTTCCATCTATGGTTACCTGTCGCTCTGCCATGGCTTCAAAAAGTGCGGCTTGCGTTTTTGCAGGTGCACGGTTGATCTCATCAATGAGAATAATATTAGAAAAGATAGGACCAGCTTTAAATTCAAACTCGTTATTCTTCATGCTAAAAACACTAGTTCCTAAAATATCACTAGGCATTAAGTCTGGTGTAAACTGGATGCGAGAGAAATCTATTTGCATGGTTTTGGCTAGTAGTTTT
Organism: Nonlabens sp.; assembly: GCF_965660805.1. Lineage (GTDB taxonomy): Bacteria > Bacteroidota > Bacteroidia > Flavobacteriales > Flavobacteriaceae > Nonlabens. The sequence goes on from NZ_CBFIBE010000027.1 coordinate 12,427, forward strand.
GCGGTCACTGTTTTGGCCACACCAGGAACTCCTTCTATTAAAGAATGTCCATTTGCAAGAATAGAGACTATCAATAAATCAACCATTTCTTCCTGACCTATGATTACTTTACCTAGTTCTTCCTTAATCTGAGCAACTGCAGCTGAAAGCTCTGATAAATCTAATCTGTTTTCAAAGTCTAGGCTTGTTCCTTTAGGTGATGCTTCAATCTCAGGTTGCTCTGGCACATAGGCTGATGTTCCCGTTTCTTCTACAGGTTGATCTAACGACTGTCCTGGAGTAGGTGTTCCCTCTGTAGGTACATTATTTTCATTTCCAGATGGTGTTCCATCTTGCGGCTGGAGCTGATCTTTATTTTCTTCCATATCTATTCCTTTAAAAAGGCTTCTATCCTTTTATTAAGTTGCTTGAGTTCATATTCATTATTTACTGGTTGTGATCTCAATTTATTAATGTATAAAATGACATCTTCAGTAAAGTTTTGAGATTTACCAGATTTTACCGCGAGTCTTTTTATAAAAACTGCGTCTAAATTTTCTGTGTTTACAAAGTAACGCGACCTGAGTCGTTCTAGAAAGTAATTAATTTTCTTATCGACTACGGCGTTAATATCACCGCTTTGGTAAAACAGTTGCCCTATGGTCTTAGTAAATTCCACACTTGAGTTTTCAAGCGGTTCTACTACAGGAACGATGCGCTGCTGTCTCTTACCTGCAAAAAAGAAGTATAATAAAACGCAAACTGTAGCGATGTAATAAGCCCATTTTAAAGCATCTTGTGTTAACACATATCTCATAGGAGAAGTTACAACTCTCCTACCCGATTTACCATAATCATCAAAGTAAATGGGACCTTCATTTAAATAACTCAAAACCTCACTCACATACTGCTGTTTACCATCTTGCAGCATGTAATAATTTGTAAATGCTATAGGGTTTAAGTTAAAATAAATAGCTCCATCGCCCACTTTAGTCTCAATAAAGTTAACCTGTGGTATTTTACGATTTTGTGCTCTTACAAATGCGACATCTAGATCTTCTTCATCATAGTACTCACCATCTTCATAATCATATTCTTCTGAGGTTTCTTCTACTTCTTCAGGTTCTATAAGTGTTTCTTCAGCTGCCGCATCTTCTTCTAGGTCATCACCTATAATTTCTTCTATAAATCCTTCATAAGGTTCAAAGGGTAATATTTCTCCCAGAACTTTTGTGTTCAAGGTGTCATAACTTTCTATGTATTTATATTCTGATCCTTTCACATATACATAGCTGCGGTCTTTAAAACTTTTATTAATGAGTCTCACGCGCACGGTATCACCTTGATCAGCATAATAACTATAACTAGTTTCTAAATTTAGCGTATCGGCGAGTGGACCGTATGCTGTGGTTGTAGCGATAAATATTTTATTACCTCTCGCAGCAAAATCCATTAAATAATCTGCCTCTACCTCATCAAATCTTAAGTAATCATTTATAAAAATATAATTTGCATTCTTTTCTTCTTGATTTCTTTTCAAGAAGGTCATAGGATCAGTGTTAACTAATTCTATTTTACTTTCAGGAAATAACTCATCCAGCTGGTCATAGAGCACATAAGCTCCATAAGGTATTTTATCGCCGCTGGTATAGCTGGTTCTCCAGTTGATAGGTTTAGGGATCATTTGTTCTATGCTGAATAGCATGACTAACAGCACGAGTAATAACAATCCTATATTTCTTGCTCTTTTATCCATTAGGCAGCTTTTTTATCTAAGATTTCAAACTGAATTCTGGCATTATTAAAAGTAGCTTGATCTATATCAAATTCACCATACCATACATAATCATATACATAAGATACTTTTTTAAACTGTTCTCTTATCTCTGGGTCTTTAAGTTCTCTGTAATAGTCTGAATTTGTTTTTTGGTAATCCCAATCTATTTGCTGGCTAGCACTTAGAGATTTTAATGAATCTAGATATAAATAACGTATGGCGTTGCGATAATTACCAGCCGCAACACTATCATTAATATATTTTTTAAGGTCGAGTTCTTCAATGTGAGTATCTTCTATATTCACGGTTCCTATTTCACGTTGAGATTTAGAAAATAGTTTTGCAGGGCTTTCATCAGTAAGCATTCTAATGATAAAATATAACACGGCAACACCTACTATAAAATACGTAAAATAGGTGAAAAAATCTTTCCAAAAAGGGGTGATTGTAAACCCAAAAATGTCTCCCAACCAGTCAAAAAAGCGACCTATTAGCCTTCCTATACTGCTTTGTGATTGTTCTGAAACTTCTTCTACATAATCATATTCAGCACCTGTGTATTCTTCCTTAAGTGTCCCAGGAAATTCACGACTGATAATGGTGCGCTCATCATATTCACGGTTAAGTGTGTCTACGATTTTACGCGGTTGTTCCTCGACTTTAGGAATAAGGTCTGATAAGGATTGCGCTTTCGCGAAAGCGAAACATAAAAAGATAAGTAAATAAGTAAATTGCTTCATGAACGCTGTCCTATACTTTCTATACGGGTTCTCAAATATCTATTATACTTGTGCTCATGAAGATCTATGTATAAAACACCCAACGCCGTTTGATACAAAAAGAAAGAAAAAATACTCAAAACTGTTGAAATGGATGTAAATATGAAAAAGAAGATTTGCATAGCCATACTGTCATTAATACCACCAGCAGCTTCAATGGAGTTGAAGGTATTATAAAAATTAATCACATTAGGAATCCACTGTAAAGCGGTAAATACCACATAAAGTATTAACCCGATGACAAAAGAAACACCTGCAGCTTTCCAGAAGTTAGAGAACATAATATCCCAACCTTCACCTAGTGCTTTACCGATGCTGTAGTTCTCATTATAGGTGTAAGCAAACATGGACATGCCTATCCAGGTGATATACATGAGTATAATAAACATGTAAATTAAGATTCCTAAAATGGGTATGATAACGATAAGTAAACTTATGGCAGCAACTAACATAAATAAAACAGCAGCTATGATCGTAATAAGGGTAAGACCACCAGCTCGTTTTTTTAATATAGCAACGGCTTCACGGCGATCTGGATTGTGAGTTTTATTCATTTCATAGGTCTTAATAAAACCACCTGATAAACCTGAATTAATCACAAACATAGCCATGTAAACTAGTAATAAAATAAAAGCTCCTATCATATACATTACTACACTGTCTATAATTTCACCAGTAGGACCGCCAGAAAGCATAGCCGTTTGCATTCTCATAACCGAAGAAAAACCAGATGAAAGAAAAAAGCTAGCTATAAATACTAGTATAAATAATACGGCATTATAATTTACAAAAGCATTAAACATGCTTTTAATATTCACTTTAAGAAAGTCTAGATAAGCGGTGATTACGCCTCCAAAATCCCTACGCAGTCTGAGTTCTATATACTTCATATTTCTTTTTTACATGTAATGGATACCAAACATAATATCCTAATATTATAACGACGCTTACTAATAAAATAAGATAGAGTAATACCTTAGGCATAAAAGCATATCGAGTCACAAATCCTTCTATGAATCCAGCCACTATAAATAGCGGAATGGTACTTACCAGTACTTTGAGTCCTTTTTTTGCTCCTTGAACAAAGGAGTGTCTCCTGGAATATGTTCCTGGAAATAAAATCGAATTTCCCATAATCATTCCTGCCGCACCACATATTACAATAACTGATAACTCAATGGTACCGTGCAACATGATTACAGGCCATGCATCTCCTGCCACACCTTCTAAATAAAACATGGTAAAAAAAGCACCTACCATCACGCCATTTGAAAACTGAATATATCCCGAACCTATGGATGTAAAAACACCTACTGCAAAACATATCATTCCTACTCTTATGTTATTAATGGTGATGTATAAAAACATACCGAGCATAGAGTCTTTTTGATAAATTCCAGTAGGATTACCTTCTCTTATGTTCTCTAGAGTTTTATTAACATAAGCATCTCCTAGAATTAATCTAACAAATGAATCATCATTTAAAGAGCTTATGGTACCTATAGCCACGGCTACCATAAAAATGATAAAAGCATATAAAAGTACGTTTAAGTGGTCTGCAAAGAACAACGGAAACTCAGTTCTCCAAAAAGTTATAAATCTTTTCTTAGATTCTTTCTTATTCCTATAAATTTGCTGATGTGCTTGACTCGCTAGCGAATTCAAATAAGTCAAGGTTGAACTATTTTCATAATAAGTCTGTGCATAAGCCAGATCGTTAGTCAACTGGATATACAGATTTGCTAGATAATCAGGATTTATAGTTGTTTTTGAATCCAAGGCGTTTTCAAAAGCAATCCATTTTTCCTTATTTTGCTTCACAAAAGCAGCTTCACGCATTTACTTTTTTTTATAAAGATATAAATTATCCTTAGATGTCAAACACCGCAATTCACACCGCACAAAATGTTAATATAAATTATAATGTTGCCAGTCTGGGAACCAGAATAATAGCATTTTTAATTGATATGCTTTTTTTTATTATCTACCTGTTTATAGTGAATTATTTCATTTATGAATTAAGTGATATCGCAGATGATTTTCTTTCCTTTGGGTTGAGTTCGCTTTTAACCGTTCCTGTTTTTTGCTACACCTTATACATGAACATTTTATTTAATGGCCGCACGCTAGGTAAATTTATCATGCAGCTTAAAACAGTAAAAGAAGATGGCTCTCCAGCTACCTGGTCAGATTTTTTAGTAAGCTGGCTTCTTAGATTTGTAGATATATGGTTACCGCTAGGTGCTATTGCGGTTATAGGAATAGTTTTTACTGATAAAAGACAGCGTGTAGGTGATGCTGCGTCTCGCACTATGGTTATCAATACTAGAAAAAACAATAAAATTTCTCATACCATACTAGAAGAAGTGGACGAGCACTATGAGCCTACCTTTATGACGGTAAACAACTTAACAGATCGTGATATAAATGAAGTAAAAGAAATCTACAGACTTGCAGGAGAATCTAGAGATTATAAAGCGCTTAATGCTTTAAGAGTTAAAGTAGAAGAATTACTAGAAGTAAAGTCAGAACTTAGAGATGGTATTTTTATACGTACTGTGTTAAAAGATTACACTTACTTAACGCAAGGCCGCTAGATGGACTTCATACAAATCGTAGATATTCTAGGAACTATAGCATTTGCCATATCTGGTGCACTAGCCGGTTTTAAGAATAAGTTAGATCCTTTTGGTATAGCCATTATCGCCTTTGTTACAGCCGCTGGTGGAGGAACATTGCGTGACATATTACTAGGAGTAAGTCCTGTCTCATGGATGACTAATATGAATCTGGTTTATACGATTTTGATTTGCGTTTTAGTGACCTTTATTTTTAGCAAGTGGCTGCTCAAATTACGTAAAACATTATTCCTTTTTGACACTATCGGAATAGGACTTTATACCGTTGTAGGACTGGAAATGGGAATTGCTTATGGTTTACATCCTGTGATCTGTATTACTTTAGGTTGTATATCGGCATGTTTTGGTGGTGTGATCAGAGATATTCTTGTAAACGAGGTTCCGGTCATATTCCGCAAAAACATTTATGCAACAGCATGTATCGCTGGTGGGATCGTTTATTTTGTGCTACGTAAGTTCAGTGTTCCAGAAAATATCATATTTATCATGTCTGGACTTTGTGTTATTATCATTCGCCTTCTAGCGGTACGATTAAAATGGCAGTTGCCTAGACCTTATTTGAAAGAGTAAGCAAGGAAATGGACCCTTTTTAAGTCTTAAAAACCTAATCCTTTCCTGCTTTAAAAAGAAAATCTTTTTCAGCTTTAGTAAGACTTTCATAACCGCTTTCAGAGATTTTATCAAGTATAGCGTCTATTCTGGCTTGTTGATCAGATTTTGCAGTAGTTGTTTTCTTTTGAGCACCTTTATTGCGATATACCGTTTTCATTTTTGCCTTTTTCTCTTTCTTAGTAGATGGCTTAAATAAAGATGCTAGATAATCTCCTGTAGATGCTAAATTTTTTAATATATCGATTCCGTCTTTCATTTTAATAGCGGTATAAAAACCTATGGCGATACCACCTAAATGAGCCAGGTTTCCACCTACATTATCTCTAGCAAAAACTCCTGCTAATGAAATCACCAATAAAAAATAACCGATGTACTTGAGCTTTACATTAAAAAAAATCAAACGCACTTCTGTATCGGGTTGATAAGCACAAACAAAAATTGTTACCGCATAAACTCCAGCACTAGCTCCTACTAAACCAGCAGAGTTCACATAGGATGAAAACAAACTTTCTCCAAGTAAATAAAAAACAGCGCCACTTAAGACACCTGCAAAAAATAGAGTAATTAATTGCCTGCTCTTAAATAGATTAAGCATGATCTGACCAAATGAAAATAGCAGTATCATATTCCAGAATAAATGGAAAACATCAGAATGCAGGAAGCTATAAGTAACTATAGACCAAGGTTGTAATAAGGTTTCAAACAAACCTGGTGGTAAGTTAAACCAATAATAGGCTGGTGAATACACGTATTGAATCACCCAAGATAATAGCGTTAAAGCTACTATAACAACTATGAGCCGTCCTAGTGAGTTTTGGGCAGCATACTTTGCTTTTATGTCATCTATAAAACCCATTAATCCCAGCGGTATTTATCCATACTATTTCTTTTCCAGTACCAGGTCATTATAAATCCTACAATGGCGCCACCTACATGAGCTGCATGACCTATGTTATCGTTAACTCCAGTAAGTCCAAATGCTGCTATAGTTTCATAAAGAAAATAAGCTCCTATTAACCATTTTGCAGCGATAGAAAAAGGAATGAATAAGATTTGCAGCTTTACGTTAGGATATAAATAAGCAAAACCAGCCGTTACTCCAAAAGTACAGCCACTCGCACCTACCATAACTCCCCAAAAATTTGGGTTATTTGCTGTCCCAAATAATCTTTGGTTCAATACTTCCTGACTAAAGCCACTTTCTAAATAAGACATGTAATCAAAATAATCTATTCCAGTGGTCAGTAAATAAGCCCCAATCCCTGAACTGAGATATAAAAACAAAAACTTCTTATCACCCATCCAGCGCTCAAGCGGTGGCCCAAAAATAGCAAGGACATACATATTCATTAAAATATGTAAAAAACCCGCATTATCATGCATAAACATGTGAGTTAAAGGCTGCCAGAAATGAAATCTGGAGTCTTCAAAAAAGTGTAACGCAAACGTATCATATAGACTAGGCGCCAGAAAAACTGTTCCTATGTAGAATACCACATTAAGAATAATTATGCCTTTTACAACTGGCGTCATGTTATTAAACATACTAGTTAAATTTTAAGTTCAGGCTTTCACCTGTAATATTCACAAATACCTTTTTACCTTGAGCAGTTAACTCGGACTCTTTACAAGCAAATAGCTCATCAAGCAAATTCTCCATCGCCTCCTGAGTCATAGTCTCACCAGATTTTATAGCCATTCCTCTAGCCATAGTAGCTGCTAGTCGATCTGCTTGTGAAAAACGCTCTTGAGGTAAGTCCAGCTCACTATCTCTTATGATAGATTCTAGTACCGCAGGAACATCCTTTTCTTGTAATTGAATCGGTAAACCGTCTATTTCAACAAGGTTTTTTTCTAAGGTTTTAAAGATAAAACCTGTTTGCTCGAGCTGTTCTTGTAATTGTGTTAAAACCGCAACTTCATCTACAGGTAAGTTTAACCTTAAAGGAAAAAGTAATTGCTGGCTTGTGCCTCTTTGTACGGTTATATGCTTTAATAATTGTTCATATAATACACGTTCATGCGCTCTATTTTGATGAATTACCAGCATGCCACTTTTAAGAGTACTGATGATAAACTTGCGCTGTAACTGGAAAATATTACGTGTCACCTTTTCATCCTCAAACATAGATGGTGACATAGAAGTTTCTTCGGTTTCATCTACTAGTGATGAAGATTCATCCAGACCAGTGTAAAGAGCTTCCCAAGTCTGTGGCACTGGTTTAGAATAAGAAGATGTTTGTTTTAATGAAGAATTCATGCTACCCGTCGCAAAGGGATTAAAATCTGGATCCACCTCTATTTTTGGAGAACTGGTCTGTTTTTTTGTGTATTCATAAGGAACCTCATATTGTGGCTCTTTATCAAAATCTATGGCATTAATACTAAACTGACCTAGAGCATGTTTTACACTAGCTCTGATGATAGCATAAAGACTATGCTCATCATCAAATTTAACTTCTGTTTTAGTAGGATGGATATTAATATCTACACTATCCTTAGGAACATCTAAAAACAAAAAATAAGTAGGGTTATTTTTTTCATTTAATAAACCTTCAAAAGCACTACTTACTGCATGGTGTAAATAATTATGTTTAATAAAACGATCATTAACAAAGAAATACTGTAAACCTTTGGTCTTACGTGCATATTCTGGTTTCCCTACAAATCCTGTAATCGTTACGAGCTCAGTTTCTTCTTCTACAGGAACTAGTTTTTCGTTAGTTTTAGTTCCCATAATATTCACAATACGCTGTCTAGAATTACTCACTGGTAGATTAAACAACTCTGTATCATTACTGGTAAACCGCATTCCTACTTGAGGATGTGCCATGGCTACTCTATGAAACTCATCTGTAATATTGCGCAATTCTACATTATCAGACTTTAAGAACTTACGTCTTGCCGGAACATTATAAAATAAATTGCGCACACTAATCATGGTTCCCTGAGGCGTAACCACGGGCTCTTGACTCGTTACCTTACTTCCTTCTATTTCTAGAAGAGTTCCTAAATCATCTTCTTCTCTTTTAGTTTTAAGTGAAACATGTGCAATAGCCGCTACAGAAGCAAGTGCTTCACCACGGAATCCCTTAGTGTGTAAATTAAACAAATCATTTGCGTCTGTTATTTTAGATGTAGCATGTCTTTCAAATGCCATACGGGCATCAGTCATGCTCATACCTTTCCCATCATCTATAACCTGGATAATTGTTTTACCAGCGTCTTTAATAATTAAAGTGATCTGAGTGGCTCCAGCATCTATGGCGTTTTCAAGCAACTCTTTCACTACACTTGCAGGTCGTTGCACTACTTCTCCAGCGGCAATCTGGTTTGCCACATGATCTGGCAGTAATCTTATAATGTCTGACATGAAGTCAATCTAGAATTTAAAAATGGATAAATCAAAACCTATCAACCACAAAAAAGCAAATACTAAAACAGCAATTATAAGATACAATCTCGTTTTTACAGCTGCATCCATTCCAGTCTTGTAATCATTCATAGCGGTGTTAAACCTGCGTTTTAAACCACCAGTTTCAATAGTAGATCTATGTTCATCAAATTTATGCTTGATCTCAAAAGGACGTGTTCCTTCCTCCTGCTTATAATACTGCGGTTGATAGTCGTACTTTTTATTTTTGCGGCGTGATAGAATTCCCATATCTATGGTTTATTACAAAGTTAATAAATATGCTTCACTACTTTATGACAATCACCGTGCCGACTATAAACAATTTGAACATGTAGAATCCCATCAGGCAAATTACAAGCATAAAAAAAGCTGATTATAAAATAATCAGCTTTCTATGTTTTTCATCTTAAACCTTATGAATGGTCGTTTTTAATAGCGGCCATTTTTATAGCTGCTATTGCTGCCTCAGCTCCTTTATTACCATGAATTCCTCCACTACGTGCCACAGATAGTGCATGAGTATCATCTGTTAAGACACAAAAGATAACAGGAATACGTGTTTTATTAATATTCAAATCTTTAATGCCTTGCGTCACGCCCTGACATACAAAATCAAAATGAGCCGTTTCTCCACGTATCACGTTACCTATTGCGATAATTGCGTCCAGAGGTTTTTTAGTTCTTCTATTTACTACAGGATAAGTTCTTTGCTGCATGGTCTTACAACCATAAATAAGTTCAAAAGAACCAGGCACATTCATTCTATGAATATTAAATGCGTCTACACCACAATCTTTTAGAGTATCTACAGCACCTTTAAAAAGGTTTTCTGTTATATCATCATTCCACTCAGAAACAACAATCCCGATGCGCATCGCTGCAGCATCGGGTAAGTCATTCTTATCATAATGTGATAAATCTTTTCCTTGAGTCGCCATGGAATTAGTTTCCTGCAGCTTGCGCCTGACCTAGTAACACCTTTGCAGTGGTAGCCTCATCAGAGTCTCCATAAGTAGACTCAATGGTTTCAAGTGCTTTAATCGCTGTAGCATTATCACCAGTTATAAGCGCAGCATTTGCTGCTTTTAATAAATACTTAGGTGATGTAAATTCATTAGCATTTGTTTCTGCCGCTTGCATATAAAATGAAATAGCATCTCCAGTTTGATTCACTTGAATAAGTGCATCACCTATACCAGCAAGCGCTATAGATTCTAATACAGAATCTCCACCTTTATATTCAGTAAGGTGATCAATCGCGTTTTGATAATTAGTACCTCCTAGATTTAAGTAAGCCATACCAGCCTGGTAGTTAGCAAGGTTTGCGGCATCAGTTCCAGAGTACTCTTCTATAATTTTTAGAAAACCATATTTCCCTTCACCACCTTCTAGGGCTAGTGTGTAGAGTGAGTCTTGTACTTCTCCTGTAGCCGTTAAAGCGTCATTATAATAAATGTTTGCCTGAGTCATTTCAGAGACAGCTTCTTGAGACTTTGGAGCTACTACAAACTGAGTATATGCCCAGTAAGCAAGCGCCGCTACAGCTATTCCTCCTATGATGTAGAGAATAATGTTTTGGTTTTTACTCACCCATTCTTCCGTCTTATTTGCGCCTTCATCTAAGGTGCTAAACACTTCTGCAGTTGTAGATTCAGAGTCTAGAATTTCTTCTACTACTTCTTTCTCTTTCTTTGTTTTAGGTTTATATCCTCTTTTATTATAGGTTGCCATAGTTTCATTTATTGAACGCGCAAAAATATAATATTTATCCATAATTAAAAATGTGTTTAAAGCTTTATTCTTCTTAGTTTCAAATCATACCTTTGCTAGAGTTAAAAAATGTGACTTTTGAACTCGCTTTCGCGAAAGCGAATTAACCACAACACATTGCCATACAAAACATTAACACCATTATATGCATCTCGATTTTTTGAGTTTGATAAATTATAAAAGTTTCGCAACAGCCGAATTTGAGCTGGATGAGAAGATTAATTGTTTTGTAGGTAACAATGGTGTAGGAAAAACAAACGTTTTAGACGCTGTGTATCACCTAGCATTTGCAAAAAGTTATTTTAATCCTATCACGGTTCAAAATATTAAGCACAACGAAGACTTTTTTGTCATTAATGGAAACTTTACTAAAAATAACCAAAATGAAAAGATAGTAGTAAGTGCTAAACGTGGAAATAAACGTGTGCTGAAACGCAATGGTAAAGCATATGAAAAAATAAGTGAACATATAGGGCTTATTCCTCTAGTGATTATTTCACCGGCAGACCGTGACCTTATTATAGAAGGTAGTGACACTAGGCGCCGTTTTATGGACAGCGTTATTTCTCTAGACCACCAGGAGTATCTCAACAAATTAGTAACTTATAATAAACTGATCCAGCAGCGTAATGCTTTATTAAAATATTTTCAGGCTAATAGAACCTTTGATAGAGCTGGACTAGAGGTTTATGATGAGCAGCTGGTTACTCTGGCTACTTTTATACATCAAGTAAGAGTGAAGTTTTTAGAGACCTTTACTCCTATTTTTAAAAAATACTATGCTTATATTTCTCAAAGTGAAGAAGATGTAAACATCTACTATAAGTCTGATTTAAATGATGCTCCTGCCGCACAGGTGTTTGAGAAAGCCCTGCAAAAAGACATGCAATTACAATATAGCAGCGCCGGGACTCATAAAGACGACTTATACTTTTTATTAAGCGATCATGCGATTAAGAAATATGGAAGTCAAGGGCAACAAAAAAGTTTCCTAACCGCTTTAAAACTCGCACAGTTTGAATTTATTAAAGAGCAGAGCGGTACTATGCCTATCTTATTGCTCGATGACATTTTTGATAAACTGGATGAAAGTCGTGTTTCTCAAATCATCAATATGGTAAACGAGGAGCAATTCGGTCAGTTATTTATAAGCGATACGCATCCAGAACGTACAGAACAAGTGGTTAAAGAGATACATCAATCCTATAAGATATTTAAGTTATGAAAAAACTCATTTTACTAATAGCAGTCATAAGTATCACTGCGTGTAGCAATGGTACTAAGGATATGGTAAACGCCATGAAAGGATACTGGAATATTGAAACAGTAACCTTACCCGATGGTAGCGAGCGTGAATTCCCTTTCTCTAACCATATGGATCATTTTGAGATAGAAGGTAATAATGGCGTTAAAAACCGAGTAAGTCCTACCTATGATGGTGGTTATATTAACTATGGTAGTCCCGTATTATTTACCTGGGAAACGGTAGATGGGAAAGCAGTACTTACTTTTAAAGATGGAGATGGCCGCTACCAGCAGACCTTAAAAGAGTGCGATGGTAAAACGCTTATTTTACTCCATGAAAATGGTACTGAATACATTTATAAAGCTCACGATAATGCGCAAGAATAAGAAAGATGGTTTTTTAAATATGAGCGAAGCTTTAAATGATTTTAAAGCTCAAAATAAACTGCAAAAGGGTTTTGCCCGTGTAGATGTAGAAGCTGCATGGAAAGAGGTTATGGGAGCTGGAATCATGACTTACACGACCCAAATCAAATATAGCGGCACCACACTATTTATAAGTCTATCATCATCTGTGTTAAGAGAAGAACTGCTCTATGGGCGTACTAAAATCATAGATAATCTAAATACACATTTAGGTAGTGACATGATCGAGAAGCTGGTATTGAGATAATATTTACGGTACACTTAAAAAGTTTAGTTTATACCAGTTTAGATTTAAATTGTTTCTCTAAACTATTTTCTTTTCTAAAACTTCACTGGCACTTCTTCATATTCTTCTAGAGCATCCTTTTTTTCTAACTCCATTTTCTTTTTAAAGACTTTTTCATAGAGCTCTTTTAAACTATCAAAATCTACTGACCAGGATAGTCCTAAACCTTGTGCATAACCACCTTGCTCTCCTATTTGCTGTAAGTTATCTTCTCTATTAAAGATTTTAAGGCGTAATGAACCATCACTATTAAGTAAGAACTCTATTTCTACATTTCCTATTACAGCACGTTCATTTGCACTGGTACTTCCTACTGGAACTCCTAGCTTACCGTTAATTAAAACGCGGTCACTAATTTGAGTAGTTACAGAAACCGCAAAACGATCTGACTGTTGTAAATCACTATTAGGATTGCGTTCTGAGGCTTCATAATTTAAGTTATACTGGATATCACCTTCATTATTTCCTACAATATCATTTATGATACTGGAAAGGCCTTCTACTACATTACCTGTAACAGCGTTTTGACCTATACTATTAGGGTTATAAAAAGTTCCTGTAGAGATAATAGACATGGCTTGTAAGTAACGCTGGGCCTTATCTTCAAGACGGTACTGTAGTTCAGAGGTAACTACTGAGTTTGCATTAGGGAATTGAATCTGAAATTCTGGATCAAAGTATGATAAGTTCCCTTGTAAAGATGTTATTACTTCAACAGGTATTTGAGAGTTAATATTAGGGTTATCTAACAATATGGCTGGATTTGCTTGAGTTTTATAACTAGCACTTACATCTATATTTGCCTCAGTAGGACTACCGTTCCAGTCCACAGTACCACCTGGTTGTATGGTAAACTCTTTATTAACAATTCCTGCATATTTAAAATTATAAATACCATCATAAACAGAAAAATCACCATACATATTAAACTTACCTAATGTATTTATCTCTAGCTTGAGATTACCAGCTCCACTACCTCGCAAATAACTTCCATTTTCTTGATCTACTGTAATTTCTACCTCAGCCACAGGTGTTACTTTAAGATCAAATTCTAACTCTAAACCATTAATTTTGTCAATTTCTATTTGCTCTCCAGAGATGCGTGCTTGTTTTTCTTCAGGACTTAAGAAATAAATCATAGAATTATCTGCTAAGCCTTCTGCATCGTTAAGCGGAACTTTAAAAACAGTTCCCTCTTTTGTAGTTGCTTTTACCTCTATAAAAAGTTTATCTGTAGGTCCCGTAATACTGGCGCTACCGTCTATAAATGCGGTTCCGTAATACAATGACTCTGGAGTTAAGCCAGTATCTAACACAAGTAATTTATCAGACTTCAATTGAAGTCCTAATTCCCAAAAACCAAAATTCTTATGCTTTATAACTCCAGATAGATTTCCTTTAGTACCGTATTTAGTATCTGTAAGTTCTATGGTATTAAAATCAAATAAACCAGTTTCTACGATGATCTCACTATTTTGTTCTAAGTTAAAATCAGTATTTAGATATGGAATATTGAGCCCACCATCTTTTAAAATTAAGGAACCACTAAGATTAGGTTCTACCAGCAAGCCAGACATACCTATCGCTCCTGTAGCAAATCCTCTCATATTATCGATTACTTCTCCACCTAAAGGACTCAAAGCAACGAGGTTAAAATCATTAAAATTAATATCTACATTTATCTGAGACTCTTTACCAGCAGTATTTACCGTTCCATTTGCCCATAAAGTACGCTGTACATCATCTTTTAACTGTGCATTAACCTTATACTGAGTAAGATCTTCATTACCTGTGATCATCATATCAAAGTCACCTAGTGGAGTATCATTTACCTCTAGATCTGTGACTGTAAAATCACTGGCGGGCGCATAATTACCATTTATTTGACTCAATTCTAATGAACCGTTAATCAAGCCTCGCATTTTCAAACTATCTATAGGAGAAGTGAGACTTGAAATGTGTACATCTTTAAAGTCTAGGTGTAAATCTTTGTTTTCCTTACCACTCACATCTCCTGCTAGAGAGATATATTCTTGAGCGTGTTTAATGACTAAGGTATCTAAATTAAAGTTTTTAAAATCATGATCAAAAGTGAGTTGAACCTTATTCTCATCATTATTTAGAATCCATTTTTTACCTTGATATTTAATATCACTTTTACGTTTTCCTACTACAGACTGACTACTATCATTAACGGTGTGATAAAAACTAAGTTTGTACTTATCATCTATGCGCTGTTTACTTGAAAATTCTGTTCTGAAGAATAATGTGTCTTTGTTTGTAACGTTTATGAGCTTAAAATCATCTACATCATAAACTCCATTTTTTATGTGGTCTATTTTTACATAGGTATTAAATAATGGGTTTTGATTGTCTATCTGAACATTTACTTTATCCAACTTAATGTCATCAAACAATTTAATATCTGGTGTCCTAAAAGTCATTTTAAACTGAGCCTCGTTTGAAGCTACTTGTCCTTTTAAGGTCGTGTTTTCGCCTAGAGCGACATCAGGAAAGAACAAGTCTACAATTTTATCATAAATCTGAAATTCATAATCAAGATACTGATCTTTAGTAACCTCATTAGATCTATAATTTGTGTAAACATTTCCTATGGCATTTTTAAACAACTCTGGAATTTCTTCTATTTTAAAAACTCCTGAGAGCTCGCCCTCAATAATATCTGGGCTATTGATGGTTATTTTACGTACTTCTTCTTGAAAATAAGACACGATGTTAAAGTCCTCAAAAACGTACTCTTTATTATCATTTGTATAACTTGCGTCTTTAAATTCTATAAAACCTTTAGCATCATTAATAGTAGTTCCTTGCATAGCCATTACTACATCTCCTTTTAAAATGGCTGTGGAGTCTCTTTTAAAGATATTAATGGCATTTAAATCTGCATATTCTATACTCGCTTTAAAATCATATTTATTAATTCCTTCATTAAGATCTGCGAGTCCATTAAATGTCATTTTAATATTAGGATCGTTAATGGAAAACCTACCGTCAAAAAGTGGCTTTTCAAGAGTCCCATCTACCTTAATATTACGGTATAAATATCCATTATACTCAATATTAATAACTCCACCTTGAACCTTTGTTAACAAATTCTCAGGATTAAACCCTTTACCATTAACGTTTAAATTAAGGGTTGTTTTACCTAAACTGGCAACACCTAGTAAGGCACCTAAGTCCAAGTCTTTAACCTCAACCTTACCTTTATAAGCAGGCTTAGCACTTGTTATATCTGTAAGCACCAGATCAGTATTAAAAGCTCCTTTACGAGAGGTTCCCTTCAATCGAGAAACCACAGTATTTGCATTTACTGAGGCATAGCCACTGGCAGTTACCGTGCCTAACGCATCTATTTCTGGTGGTAATGATTCCCCTAGAATGTTAGGTAAAAAAGTTTTTAAATCATTATTATCTACTCGTAACTGGCTAAAAGTCCCTTCTATAAAAAAATCATCTAAATCATCCACTACATTTCTAAAATGCATATCACCTTTTATGGATATATTATTTAATGTAACTGCCTGGAGTTCTTTAACATAAAAATCATTAAGATTCCCAGTCATATGACCGCTTAAATCAACCGTTTCAGTTTTTACGAGTTCATTGTAAAAAAGTCGCAACTCATTTGTGGCGATGGCTGATTCTTCAATTTTAAAATCCCAATCTACATTATGATTAAAGTCAGCAAAGTCACTGATAACATAATTCAGTTTTAAATCTCCTTTTAATTTTGAACCTGCCGTTTCTATTTCCAGATCTGCAGCACGGATTTGAGTATTAGAATAAGAGAAATCTGTTTTAACATCCCGAACTATTAAATCCCTAACACCATTTTCCTCTTTCATTACACCAGTATGCATAAGAAAGTTAGACGTTTCTATTTGCGCACTGATCACGCCACCATCTATTTTAAAATCACTCGCAAGCAAGTTTAAATCTCTCGCATAAAAAGATTCTGGATATTTTAAGGTCTCATCATAGACCATAACACGTGAATTAGTAACTTCTAACTCACTAGCTTCTAGAACAAATGGTGCGCCACCAGATCCATCACTACTGCCAAATTTATCAATAAAGAGACTTAAGTTATCTGTAGAGTTCTCTTCATACCTATGGATATTAAGATATAAACCATCGATCGCAACATCTCCTAGATCAGGCTGCCCATCTATCATATCACCGAAACTCATAATAGAAGTTTCTAAACTTTTAATGAAAATGACCGTGTCCATTTTATGATCCAGCGCCAGAGCGTTTTCTAACCCTACAGCACCCGAATAGCTCACATGAACCTTATCTATGGAAATAGAAGTGTTATAAGTATCATTAAGATAAGAGGTAGTCCATCTGGCTGCTTTAGTTTGCACCGCTGGAAAACTAAAAGCGATGACCACTATCACAAATAGCACTAGCAAGACTAGCAGTATCCTCAGTAATATTTTAAAAATCCTTTTAATAGCTATAGATCATTTACTTTTGCAAATGTCACCAATTTTTATGCCTTAGTATCATAATGCAGCCAAAAAATACATACATTCTTGCAATTGAATCCTCTTGTGATGATACTGCTTGTGCCATTTTGGAAAATGATCGAGTACTTTCTAATTACATAGCAAACCAAAAAATCCATGAAGAGTATGGCGGTGTGGTACCAGAGCTTGCCTCACGAGCACACCAGTCTAATATTATCCCAGTAGTAAATGAGGCTCTTAAACAGGCAAATATTACTAAAGAACACTTAAGTGCCATTGCCTTTACTAAAGGTCCAGGACTTATGGGCAGTCTTCTCGTAGGAACTAGTTTTGCTAAATCTTTGTCCTTATCCTTAAACATTCCTTTAATAGACGTTCATCACATGTACGGCCATATACTAGCCCATTTTATAGAAAATGGACAGGAAAAACCTAGTTACCCATTTCTAGCCTTAACCATAAGCGGTGGACATACACAAATTGTACAAGTAAATAGTCCTAGCGATATGGAAGTCCTAGGAACTACACAAGATGATGCCGTAGGAGAAGCCTTTGATAAAACGGGAAAATTATTAGGTCTAGGATATCCAGCAGGACCATTAGTAGATCAACTTGCACAAAAAGGAAATAAAAAGGCATTTGAATTCCCTGTCCCTAAAGCTCCAGAACTCAACTATAGTTTTAGTGGTTTTAAAACATCAGTGCTTTATTTTTTACAACGTGAGACTCAAAAAGATCCAGATTTTATTAAAAATAACTTAGAAGATATTTGTGCCAGTGTGCAACACACTATTATTAAAATTTTATTTAAAAAATTAGAAAAAGCAGTCCAGCAAACTGGAATTAAGCAGGTTGCTATAGGTGGAGGAGTTAGCGCAAACTCAGGTATAAGAGCACGATTAACATCTATGCAAACTCAAGGCTGGAAAACCTTTATCCCACCATTTGAATACACCACTGATAATGCTGCAATGATAGGAATAGCAGGATATTTTAAGTTTTTAGAAAAAGATTTTGCAGGCTTAGAAGTTACCGCAGCACCTAGAATACATATCTAATGCAATTGTTCTACAATCCTCAATTAGACACAAATACAGCTACTTTCACACTAGACAGAGCTGAAAGTAAGCACGTTTTTAAAGTACTACGCAAAAACATAGGTGACACGATATCTATTACTGACGGTCGTGGAAATTTATATAAAGGCACCATAAATCACATTACTAGTAATCGATGTGATTTAGATATCGCTTTTGCGAAAACGTATCCTCCACCATCCTATCAACTTCATATAGCCATTGCACCTACTAAGATGAATGATCGCATGGAATGGTTTCTTGAAAAAGCTACAGAAATGGGAATTACACGCATTACTCCTATTTTGTGTCAGCATAGTGAGCGACATAAAATTAATATGGAAAGAATGAACCGGATCATAGTAAGCGCTATGAAACAGTCACTACAATTTCATAAACCACAACTAGACGAGTTAATTGATGTAGAAGAGTTTTTAAAATTAGAACATACCGGTAAAAAATTCATCGCACATTGTGAGGAAATAGAAAAAACACATTTAAGCGATGTTGCTCAAGCCAGAGAAAATGGAATAGTGCTTATAGGTCCTGAAGGCGATTTCTCTTCTCAAGAAATAGAACTGGCAATAAATAAAGGGTTCAAACCTGTAAGTTTAGGGAATACGAGACTGCGCACAGAGACAGCCGGCATTTATACCGCAGCAACATTTAATATCTTAAACA
>NZ_CBFIBE010000028.1:0-28559 GCF_965660805.1 Nonlabens sp.
ACGGATCGTTAAAGTTGAACTATCTAGGTACCATCCATGAAAGACTAGGAAGAAAATTCATGGGGTATTCTCCGCAAGAACTGTTGCTAATAGAAAGATCATTTTTACAAGGTTGTGGTTATCAATTACCACTGAGGCACGACCATTTTAAGCCTAAAAACCCTAGAGATAAAGAAATACAATTTGAAGGTCTTTGCGCAGCTATCTCACAACTATGCAAACTGGATAACATAAATAATATAACAAACTACCAGCGTTTATTTGAACGAGTAAATAACCGACCTAAGTTTGAACTTGCGATATAAAAAAGAGGTGATTTTCTTAGAAAACCACCTCTTTTTTATATCATAAAGTATTTAGAATGATTGTATAATGAATAAATACAAAGGCATACCTAACGTGATATTAAATGGAAATGTAATAGCCAGTGCCATAGGTATATAAAGACCTGGACTTGCTTTAGGCGCTGCAAGCTTCATAGCTGCAGGAACTGCAATGTATGAAGCACTAGCTGCAAGAATAGAGAACAGTAAACGATCTCCTGTTTCTGTCACAAATAAACCACTCACTATAGCCACTATAATTCCATTTACGATAGGAATAATAATAGCAAATACCAGAGCAAACCAGCCTTTCTTTATAAAGGTGGAGAGTTTTTTACCACTAGTAATTCCCATATCTAATAAAAATACAGCAAGAAACCCTTTGAATAAATCTGTAGTAAAAGGTTTAATTCCTTCGGCTTGTGCGTCGCTGGCTAGTAACCCTATAAATAAACTACCTATAATAAGTAGCACGCTACCATTAGTAAGTGAATGATGAAGTACCGTTTTAGTAGAAACTTTAGTCTCATCTTTATCTTTGTTAAAATAAGAAATTAATAATAACCCTACCATAATAGAAGGTGCTTCCATAAGTGCCATTACCGCAACCATGTGCCCAGAAAAATCCATTTGCTCTAACTCTAGAAAAGAAATAGCCGTAACAAAAGTTACTGCACTTACAGATCCATATGCAGCTGCTATAGCTCCTGAGTTTGCAACACTAAATTTTCTACGTAAAATAAAGTAAGTATACACTGGTACTACTACGGCTAGTAAAATACCAAACAGCAACGACCAGATAATCTCCATGTCAAATTCACTGTGAGATAACTCCTGTCCACCTTTAAAACCTATAGATAATAAAAGGTATAACGAGATAAACTTAGAGGAGTTCTCAGGTATTTTTAAATCACTTTTGAGTTGAACTGCTATAATTCCTAAAAAGAAAAACAATACCGCTGGATTACTCAGGTTATCAAATAGTAGATGTAAATCCATAATGAATGAAGATTAAAGCTGGTTAAGTTTTAAATGAATTTTACTTTCCACTTCCACCATAGCCTCTGTTTTAATTAAGGCCGTTAGAAAGTTGATCGTTTTATCTTTTTCTATTTGCAACGCTTTTATACGTTCATTTTCAAAAGTAGAAGGATAAGAATGATCTTTTTCTGTTTTTGCAAGACGTTGCAATTTGTGAAAATTCATTTTTTTATCCAGCACCGCTGTAATAATCTCCAGCGCATCTGCCGCAGTAAAGTTTCCGTCTATCAGATCGATTTCTAATTGTGTCATGAAAAAAGTTTAGAGTTTTCAACTATTTTGAAATACGATGCAAAATTGAATTTATTTTTCCATAAATTTATATTTATTATTTTTATAATAGTCATAACTTTTTCTTATGAATTACACCTTACATCAACTAGAAATATTTTTTAAAATATCCCAATTAAAAAGTATCACTAAAACTGCCGAAGATCTGAATCTAACACAACCTGCCATTTCTATTCAGCTTAAAAAATTTCAAGAACAATTCCCTATTCCTCTTACAGAATATGTAGGTCGTAAGATTCATATCACTGCTTTTGGAAAAGAAATAGCCATTACCGCAGAGAAAATACTTAATCAAGTAGCAAACATCAGTTATAAGTCACAAGCTTATCAAGGAGTAATCGCTGGAAAATTGAACATATCTATAGTATCCACCGGCAAGTATGTAATGCCCTTTTTTCTTGCAGATTTTCTAGAAAAATATCCAGGTATTGAACTCACTATGGATGTTACTAATAAAAATGAAGTAATTAAAAACCTTGAAGAAAACCTGATAGACTTTGCTATGGTATCTGTGTTACCTGAGCACTTAGATATAAATCGTATTGAATTAATGCGTAATGAACTATTCCTTCTAGGAAAAGAGTATCCTAATAACACTAAAAAAACCTTAACAGCAGAACAGTTTAAATCCTTGAAACTTATTTATCGTGAAAAAGGATCTGCAACGCGCCAGGCTATGGAACAATTCATTAATCAACATCACATTGAGACTAATAAGAAAATAGAACTTGTTTCTAATGAAGCTGTAAAACAAGCCGTTATGTCTGGAATGGGGTATTCTATTATGCCCTTAATAGGTACTAAAAATGAATTAAAAAATAAAGAAGTTCAAATCATACCTGTGGAACATTTACCCATAGTTACTAACTGGAACCTTATCTGGTTATCTTCAAAAAAACAATCACCAGCGGCAATTGCTCTTGCAAATTATGTTAAAGAAAACAAAACTGAAATTATTAAAAAACACTTCAGCTGGATGGAAGATAAATCATTCTTGAGTTAAACTCTAAGCGAGTTCCTTTTCTATAATTCTATCCATACAGTTAATTCCATCTATGGCAGCACTTATAATTCCGCCAGCATATCCTGCGCCTTCGGCACATGGATATAAACCTTTTATCTCGATATGCTCTAAAGAGTTTAGATCTCTAGGAATCTTTACAGGAGAAGATGTTCTACTTTCTGGAGCATGAAGAACTGCCTCTGTAGTAAGATAACCTTTCATTTTATTCCCAAAAGCTACAAAAGCTTTGCGTAATCTACTAGCCAGTAGATCTGGTAAAACTTTATTCAAATCTACAGCCGTTAATCCAGGCTGATAGGAGGTTTTAGGAAAATCTGTAGAAACCTTACCAGCAATAAAGTCAGTCATGCGCTGTGCTGGTACTTTTTGAGATTTACCAGCAGCTACCCAGCAGTCGTGTTCTACTTTCTTTTGAAAATCGAGACATACAAATGGGTCATTTTCTTTATAATTAGGTAGATCTTGAGGTGCTACACTTACCACAATACCACTATTAGAATAAGGATTATTGCGACGGCTAGGACTCCAGCCATTTGTGACCACTTCTTCTACCGCAGTCGCACACGGCGCTATAATACCACCTGGACACATACAGAAAGAGTAAACACCCATTCCATCTACCTGTTCTACTAGACTATAACTAGCTGGTGGTAAATAGGGATTAGAATCATCTCCATGATACTGAATCGTGTCTATTAAAGATTGTGCATGTTCTATACGCACTCCTATAGCAAATGGTTTTGCCTCTACTTTAATTCCACGTTTGTGCAGTAAATAAAAAACATCTCGAGCACTATGACCCGTTGCCAGAATAACGTTATCATACTCATGCCAGTCTGAGTCATTAATTTGAATAGCTGTAACCTGACTATTTTCATGTTTAATATCGGTCAGTTTTTCATGGAACCTTACTTCTCCACCAGCCTCAATAATAGCCTCACGCATGGCAGTAATAATTTGAGGTAGTTTATTAGTTCCTATGTGTGGATGCGCATCTACCAGAATATCTGGTGTAGCGCCAAAATCCACAAACCACTCCATCGCTTTCAACACATTTCCACGTTTTTTAGAACGTGTATATAGCTTTCCATCACTGTAAGTTCCCGCGCCACCTTCACCAAAACAGTAATTAGATTCTGGATTCACGATGTGCTCTTTATTAAGCGCCGCAAGATCTCTACGTCGTGCACGCACATCTTTACCACGTTCATAGACCACAGGTTTTAATCCACCTTCTATAGCGCGTAATGCGGCATATAAACCTGCAGGTCCAGCACCTATAATCGCTACAGGTTTTGCATCACGCACATCCTGAATTTGATAGGGTTTGCGCTCAGACTTCTCTTCTCCATGCCGCCATATCTCGATTTGTAAATTATACAACACGCGACGCTGTCGTGCATCTATACTGCGTTTTCTGATATTCCACTGCGACACTTCATTCATAGAAAAATCTACTTTCTGAAATACCTTTTCCAGAATGTGATCTTCATCTTCAAGATGATGTGGTAAAACCTGTATTTGAACCAGTGTACTCATAGACTACAAAGGTAAGCGGTCTTTTAAATTATTATTTGATTTCTTTAAAGCAGTTCTGTTAGAATTATTACGCTTTCGCCAAAGCGTATTAAACATCACATGAAATAATTAAACTCATTAATGACAATTCAGTAATGATCTTATTGAACCTTTATATCATTGTGAAAAGAGATGCTGGTATGACCAGAGTATTCCAGCTGCAAAAACTAGGAATACCGCTCTAAATTCCTTTGTTGAATCTCTATAGCTTCCTTAAACTCTGTTTTCATGCGGTTAATTAAATCAGTCGCTGGCATGGTGTCTTGAACGGTAGCAGCTCCTTGTCCAGCACTCCAGATGGTTTTCCAGGCTTTGGCCTCAGTATCCATTTCCTTACCGAAATCTATTTTACCCGTTGCTTTTAATTGTTCCTCGGTAATTCCGGCGGCATTTAAACTAGCTCCTAAAAAGTTAGCACTCACACCAGATATGGCAGCTGTGTAAACAATGTCACTAGAGCCAGCCTCTATAATCATCTCTCTATATTCAGGTGTGGCTTTAGACTCCTCTGTATTAATAAAACGAGTTCCTAGATAAGCATAATCTGCTCCCATTTGTAACGCACTAGCCACATCCTGACCACTGCTCATTGCTCCTGAAAGTAGAATAGTTCCATCATAGAAACTGCGCACTTCTCTCACAAACGGCATAGGGTTCAAGGTTCCTGCGTGACCACCAGCGCCGGCACAAACTAGAATTAATCCATCTACTCCAGCCTGTGCAGCTTTCTCTGCATGGCGTTTTTTAATCACATCGTGAAATACTAATCCTCCATAAGAATGTACCGCATCTACCAGATCTTTTACAGCTCCTAGTGATGTGATAATGAGCGGTACTTTATGTTTTATACACACCATTAAATCTGCCTGAACACGTGGATTACTTCCATGAACGATAAGATTAACTCCATAAGGAGCAGCTTTCTTTCCTGTTTCTTTTTCCCAAGCGTCTAGTTCTGTTTTAATCTGTATGACCCATTCTTCAAAACCTTCAGTGCTGCGTTGATTCAGTGCTGGAAAAGTTCCTACGATTCCATTTTTACAGCAGGCTATCACTAACTCTGGACCCGAAATAAGAAACATGGGTGCTGCAACTACTGGTAAGGTTATGTTTTTAGAAAAATCTGCTGTGGTCATATTCTTGTGTTTCTCACAAATTTACAATTATTAAGGCAGTATAACCATTAAGGTGCTTCTATTTTTAAACACGTTAACAAGGCGTTAATTCATTTCATCTCTGCTGGATTAGTGTAGCTTTGTAACAAATTAATTTATGGTCCGTTAGATCATAGATTGAAATTATTTTTACATGACCCAAAGACTATTCATTGCGGTGATATTGTTGAATTTCGCTTTCGCGAAAGCGCAATCTGAAAAATTCACCCTTTCTGGAACAATAAGTGAACAACTCAACGGTGAAACCATGATAGGTGTTAATGTTCTTATCCCAGAACTAAGCACAGGAACAGCTAGTAATGAATATGGGTTCTACTCGATCACCTTACCAGCTGGCACCTATCAAGTGGTGTACAGTTTTATAGGTTATAAAAACATACAGAAAGAAATTGTCTTAAACGGCGATACTCAAATTAACATTTCTATGGAAGAGTCTGACGAGCAACTCGATGCCATAGTCATTAAGGCCGATGTGGAGAAACTAAGCACTCAATCACCACAAATGAGTGTAAATGCGCTCGCTATAGAAACTATTAAAAAAATACCCGTTGTACTGGGAGAAACAGACATCGTTAAATCTCTAGTGCTGCTGCCAGGTGTTACAAATGCTGGTGAAGGCGCTGCTGGTTTTAACGTGCGCGGTGGTGCCGCAGATCAAAATCTAGTACTCCTGGATGAGGCAACATTATATCAAAGTGACCACTTATTTGGTTTCTTTTCAGTTTTTAATCCCGATGCTATTAAAGACTTAAAGCTCTATAAAGGTGGTATTCCAGCTCGATATGGTGGTCGTGTATCCAGTGTACTAGACATTTATCAACGTGATGGAAATCGTAACAAATTTGGTGCTACTGGCGGTATAGGTCTCGTTGCTAGCAGGTTATTATTAGAAGGTCCTATTCAAAAAGAGAAATCTTCATTCCTTATAGGTGGTCGTAGTAGCTATGCTCATTTATTCTTACCACTTTTTGACATAGATAATAAGGCTTATTTCTATGATCTTAATGCTAAGTTGAGTTTTACACTTGATGATCGTAACCGCTTATATTTTTCATCTTATTTTGGGAGAGATGTCTTTACGGTAAATGAGTTTTTTGGGAACACCTTTGGAAACTCTTTTGCAAATGTGCGCTGGAACCATGTTTTTAATAATAAATGGTTTGCAAATACTTCACTTATCTATTCTGATTATAGTTATGGACTGGAACTGGATTTTGTAGAGTTTGAGTTTACCAGTGGTATCACAAATCTTAATGCAAAATATGATTTAACACACTACCTCAACGATAAAACTAAAATGAGATATGGTGTTAATTCTATTTATTATGAGTTTGATCCAGGTCGCATCGTGCCTACTACTGAGACGAGTCCTATAAATGAACAACAGCTTACTAAAAAATATGCTTGGGAAAATGGGCTTTATGTAGATGGCGAATTTGAAATCACAGATAAGATTAATATTAACGCTGGTTTGAGACTGAGTACTTTCAGTAGATTAGGTCAGGATAATATAGGTGTTTATGAAAATAATCAAGCCGTTGTTTTTAATGATGAGCTGCAAATTTATGAGTCTGTAGACCCTATAGAAACGACTAGCGCTAGTAGAGGTACTGCTTTAAAAACATTTGCAAATCTTGAACCGCGCTTTTCCATAGCTTATTCACTAGATGATGATACCAGTTTTAAGGCAAGTTACCAGCGTATTACCCAGTATATACACTTGATATCAAATACAAATGCGCCTACTCCATTTGATTTATATGCACCTAGTGGGACCTTTGTAGAACCTCAAATAGGTAACCAAGTGGCAGCAGGTTTTTTTAAAAACATGGGCGATTATTCTTTTGAAACAGAGGCTTTTTATAAAACTGTAGATCATAGACTAGATTACATAGATGGTGCAGATCTTATAGCAAATGATAATATAGAACAAATACTACTGAGTGGTGAGGCTCGCGCTTATGGTCTAGAATTACTTTTCAGAAAAAACAAGGGAAAATTACAGGGCTGGATTGCTTACACACTATCGCGCAGTGAACAGCGCACTCCAGGTCGTACACTAGAAGAAACTGGTATAAATAATGGAGAATGGTACAGCGCTGCCTGGGATAAAACCCATGACCTTACTATTACTAGTAGTTATGAATTAAATAAAAAATGGAGTATGGGCGCAAATTTCACCTTACAAACAGGACAGCCAGTCACCTATCCTAATGGGCAGTATGAGTTTGATGGTTTATTCATCCCTACTTATGAGGCACGCAACAGTAGTAGATTACCTCTCATACACAGACTAGATGTAAGCGCTACTTATGTTCCTAAACCAGATAAAACAAAAGGATGGCAAAGCAGCTGGGTATTTAGTATCTATAATGCTTATAACCGCAGGAATGCTGCAAGTGTAAGTTTTGCTCAAAACGAAGAAACTGGCCGTAATGAAGCAACACGTTTATCGATTTTTGGGGTCGTACCAGCGGTAACCTATAATTTCAAATTCTAAGAAAATGAAAAAATTATTCACCTTATTACTTTTAGTACTCACAATTACATCTTGTGAAGATGTTATAGAGCTAGATTTAAATAATACAGCCCCTAGACTAGTTATAGATGCTGAACTAGAATTAAATGAAGATGGCACTACTCTGGCAACCGTATTACTGACTCGTAGTAATGCTTTCTATCAGGAAGAAATAATTACCGTAGATGATGCCATAGTAACAGTAACTGATGAAAATGGTACTGTATTTAACTTTAATCTAGTAGCTTTAGGTGTTTATGAAAACACAAGCTTGAATATCCAGCCTGGTGCATCTTATACTTTAACCATAATAGATGGAAGTGATATTTATACAGCAACCCAGCGATTTGTAAACACTGTTCCCTATACTAGAGTAGAACAAAATAACATTAGCGGTTTCGGAGATTTAGTAGAAATAACAGGTTTTTTTAATGATCCTGCAGGAGAAGAAAACTATTATCTTTTTGAACTCATAGATCATACGACACCATCTAATTCTGAAATTGACATCATAGATGATGAGTTTTCAGATGGAAATGAAGCCCTTACCGTTTTCTTTATAGATGAAGAAGATTTACCTGTAGGCTCTGATCTCACGCTTGTTATTAGAGGTATAGACCGTAGAGCGTTTACTTTTTATGACACTTTAATCCAGCAAACTGATGATGGTGGCGGTGGTACATTTAATGCGCAACCTGCCACGGTAAGAGGAAATATTATTAATACAACAAACCCTGAAAAATTTCCTTTTGGATATTTCAGGGTATCTGAAGTTTTTAAAATAGACTTTACAGTTGTCGCAAATCCTTAAAAGAGGCTTTTATAATTTGAATAAACGCTTATTCTTTTTCATAAAATCCCAGTAATATTTAGGGTCAGGATAGGGATAACGTTCCATTCTATGGCGTTCTTTACATTTTTCATCTGGGCCGTTAAGAGGTAGGAAACACTTTGGGATTTAATTTCACTCCTAGCTTATAGTACTATTTAAGGTTCGTAAAGTCGCTAAAAAACAGAATAACCTATCTATTTTTAATTCTGTTGCTGAGCACTACACGTAACGCACCATTTCTTGTTCTGGACGTCGTACTTTTTTAAAATCGGCAAACATATCATCTGTTGCTCTATAACCTACTGGTAATAGTAAAACAGATTTGAGTCCTTGTTCTTCAAGACCTAGTAATTCATCTATTTGAGCTGGTATAAAACCTTCCATAGGACATGAATCGATACGCTCTTGAGCACAAACGGTCATTAAATTTCCTAGTATTATGTATGCTTGATTTTTTGCCCATTGCTCCACTTCTTCCACCTGTTTTGAAGAAAAAGAACTCGTGAGCATATCCTTAAATGGTTTTAATACCTCATCTGGTGTCTGACGTATTTTTTTAACGAGATTAAAATACTCATTCACATAATCTTCATCTACGTGTCTGGTGCATAAAACAAGTACCGCGCTACTGTCTGCTACTTGTCGCTGCCCAAAAGATTTTTCTACCATAGCATCCTTAACCTCTTGACTTTGAACCACTATAAGACGGCATGGCTGCAAACCATAAGAAGTCGCCGTTAAGTTAAATGTTTGCGTTAAAATATCCAGTTGATCTTGAGTTAATTTCTTACTAGGATCAAACTTCTTTGTGGCATAGCGCCATTGTAGGTTTTCTATACTTTTCATCTAATGGAATCGTTATATTTGTGGAATGGTGGCGCTTTTTTATCACGCTTTCGCGAAAGCGATTACTGCAATAACAGATGGAACAACCACACCATTCTAGACAAAGGTAAGAACGTGATTTTCTTCCCGCGTTAATATTTCAATAAAGGATTTTTATGACAGCTATAGAAAAACGTATTAATAACTCTGAGACTAGAATCTTCAAGGCCGTTTTTCCTAATACTACTAATCATTATGACACACTTTTTGGCGGTACAGCACTGCACATGATGGATGAAGCCTCATTTATTTGTGCAACTCGTTTTTCTCGCAAGAAAGTAGTTACTATAAGTACAGATCAAATTGATTTTAAAAAACCTATTCCTCAAGGTTCTATTGTAGAGCTGGTGGCTAGGATCTCTAAGGTAGGAACTACAAGCTGCACTGTAGAAGTTACCATGTTTATGGAAGACATGTATAGCTATGTACGTGAAAAAGTAGTGACTGGAAACTTTACCTTTGTAGCCGTAGATGATGATAAAAAACCAACTCCTATTCACTAAATGCGTAAATTTTTAAACATAACGGTTTTTACAGTCCTAAGTTTAGTATTACTTGTGATCATATTGCAATTTCATATTAATAGATCCAGTAGAGATGTGATTTTTGAAAACCCTAGTGAACTAGAACCTGCTTATGTAGGACTTGTGCTAGGTGCTAGTGTAAGACCTGATAAGAGTCTTTCTACGATTCTACAAGATCGTGTAGATAGCGCTCTTGAACTTTATAAAAAAGGACTCATTAAACGGTTTTTATTGAGTGGTGATCACGGTCAGAGTGATTATGATGAAGTTAATGCCATGAAAAATTATTTGACCTCTAAAGGAGTTTCTGATGAAGATATTTTTCTAGACCATGCCGGTTTTGACACTTATGATAGCATGTACAGAGCACGAGAGGTTTTTAAGGTAGACACTGCGATTGTTATTACTCAAAAATTTCATTTACCTAGAGCTATTTATGTAGGTCGTAAAATGGGATTAGAACTGCAAGGCTACGTAGCAGATAAAAGAGAATATACAGGAAATGCTCACTTTACTCGTCGCGAGTGGCTGGCAAATATTAAAGCCTGGATCGAACTCAACATTGAAAAAAAGCCTACCTATAGCGGTAATGCCATTCCTATTACAGGTGATAGTGGTTTAAGCCATGATAAGTAGTTCATTAACTTTAAGTCATAAGACTGAGAGCCAAAGCTCTGTATTTAATCTCTAATCATTTATGGATTAAAGAAACAATTTATACCAAAGTAAATAGAGAGAT
Source organism: Nonlabens sp. (assembly GCF_965660805.1). GTDB lineage: Bacteria > Bacteroidota > Bacteroidia > Flavobacteriales > Flavobacteriaceae > Nonlabens. Next base: position 10,931 of record NZ_CBFIBE010000028.1, read on the forward strand.
CTCTTAACTGATCCCTATTCAATAACGCATCATATTAAAAAATTAGATTTTTTTTCAAAAGTATTCTATGAATTATCCAGAATAACTTTATATTTGCAACCGCTTAAACAAAAGTGTTTTTGTTTATCGACCGGAGAAGTGGCAGAGTGGTCGAATGCACTGGTCTTGAAAACCAGCGAGGGTCACACCTCCAGGGGTTCGAATCCCTTCTTCTCCGCTTCCATAAAATGCTTCCTGAAAGGGAAGCATTTTTTATTTAGAAAAACTAAACCGCGTTTGGAGTTTTTATAAATAGAAAATGATTCACCAGCGATAGCTGGAAGGATTTTATGAATGTATTGGATTCCATCTAGGGATCAATCATGTTAATCCCTTGTTCTCCGTTGAATTAAAGCCCGATTTTCAAATGAAAATCGGGCTTTTTGTTGCTATAAACTCAGTTTCCTACTCCACCACACTCATTTCTATATAAATATCCTTTTTAGGCCAGTCACGTGAGTCGGTTTCTACTTTAGTGATAGCCTCTGCAACTTCCATTCCTTTAGTCACACGTCCAAAAATGGTGTGCTCTCCGTCTAAGTGAGCTGTAGCGCGCAAAGAGATAAAAAAATCAAAAGGATTGTGCCAGTTCTCAGGATTGTTTTCCCAGTACTTAGCACTGCTCAAGGTTCCATATGCATGCTTTACACCAGGTAAAATATGCATGGGCAACTGGTAGTTTCCCGCACTGTTCTTTTTTTGTGCTGTGATCATATTATCGCTATTCCCAGCTTGAACTATAAAGCGTTCCACAGCCCGATGCACAACGGTTTCATCAAAATAGTTATTCTTAATTAAAAACAAAAAACTTGCTCTATACAAGGGCGTTTCTTCAAATAATTCCATTTCTATATCACCATAAGAGGTACTCATGCGCACTTTAGTCTCTGGATGTTGAGCTGCATAACGAGTAAAAAACGCCTCTACAGAATCTTGTGGAATGTAAGGAAGTAATGTGTCACCTTTTCTGTTCACTACAGGCTTATAAAACTCTTCTATTTCCTGTACTTGTTGTTCTTGAACAGTTAACGTCACCGGCTTTTCAACCTCGACTGTGCTTGTCATATCCTTATGCTTTTGTGAACTATCTTTACAGCTCCATAAGAGAACTAATAATATAATAAAAGACCAACGAGTTGATTTCATTTGAAATATTTAAAAATTCTGTATCAAAAGTAAAGAAAATACCTCAACCTGGATTTGAGGTACAGCGCCGCATGGCTGCGGTAGAACGTCTAGAAGAATTACAACTCAACACACTTAAGACTCAGACCCCACGACACGCAGCAGTAATGATGCTGATCTATCCCATAAATGACATAGCACACTTTGTACTTATCGAGCGCATGCAGTCTAAAGGTGCACACAGCGGTCAGATCGCCTTTCCCGGCGGCCGCAAGGAACCTGAGGATCATGATGATTCAATCACTGCTCTGAGAGAAACTCATGAAGAGGTAGGTATCGCACCAGAGCAGCAAGAGATTATTACAGCAGGAACTCCTATCTACATTCCTCCTAGTAACTACATGGTAGCTCCTTATCTCGCTATTGCAAAAACAGAATTACAATTCATACCACAGCCCAGTGAAGTTAAATCTATACTAGAAGTACCATTACACGACTTGCTAGATGATGCTAAAAAAAGTTCACATACCCTATCCACTACCTACATGAAAAACGTTACGGTACCTTGCTACCACTTAAATAATCAAATCGTTTGGGGTGCAACAGCAATGATTCTGGCAGAGTTTGAAGCCATACTTAAAAAAGGCCTATCACCTTCATGAGTTGATAAAACTAATATTTTATTATACAAGTAAAGAAGAGTAACTTCTATTTTAAAAATTAAGCAGCTACCATTGCAGAGGTTCTAAAAAGCAAGCATTTATGAAAGGTAATAGTAACAAATAACACTACAAGTATTATATTAGCCATCCCTAAATTGAAATAACTCTATGGGATTATTTAAAAAAAATCCTTTCGGTCATATATTATTTATCAAGCGTTTCTTAATACGATTTTTAGGTGTCTTATCGCACCGTCGTTTTAGAGGTTTTAATGAACTTCATATAGAAGGAAGCGATGTTCTAAGAAACCTGCCAGAGCAAGGTGTTTTATTCATATCAAACCACCAGACCTATTTTGCAGATGTAGTAAGTATGTTCCATGTCTTTAATGCAGCCTTATCAGGTCGTCAAGATTCTATTAAAAATGTAGGTTATTTATGGAATCCTAAACTTAATATTTATTATGTAGCCGCAAAAGAAACCATGACCAGTGGTTTTCTACCTAAGGTGTTTGCTTATGTAGGTGCCATTACAGTAGAGCGCACCTGGCGTGCCAAAGGTGAAGAAGTACAACGCGCTGTAAACCCTAATGACACTAAGAATATAGGAGTTGCTCTTGATGATGGCTGGGTGATTACCTTCCCACAAGGGACCACTAAACCTTTTAAACCCATTAGAAAAGGAACGGCTCATATTATTAAACAATACAAGCCTGTAGTAATTCCTATTGTTATAGATGGCTTCCGTAGGAGTTTTGACAAGAAAGGACTGCGCATTAAAAAGCGTAATATTCTACAATCTATGGTAATTAAAGAACCCCTAAACATAGATTATGAAAATGAAAGTGTGGAGTCCATCGTTGAGAAAATAGAATATGCTATAGAGCAACATCCATCTTACCTTAAAGTAATTCCTGAAGAAGAACTGGAAGAAATGGAGCAACTTAACGAAAAACGTAAATGGGACTATTAATGGAAGGGTCACTTCATTAAAAAACCTTTTATGAGTTTTATGTATCTCAAATAATTTATACCTGTAATAGTGGAAATAGCTGTTATTCTTATCTTCATTCTAACTGGAATTGCTATGATCATTTTCATAGTAGGAATGATATTTTTAATAAGATGGTTCATAAAAAAAGGAACCGAACAAAAAAGTCCAGAGCATATTCAACATGAACAACAGAGTATGCAGGCTCGAGTAGATTCCATGAAAAAATCGCTAGCCCCATGGGGCAATCGCAGCTATACAGACATCTCATCATGGATGGAGTATAAATTCAGTAAAGGAATGGCGAGGAGATTAGTGGGAACAGTTTACTCTTTAGATAAAAAACCTATCATGGCTTTCAGCCGTGTGGAACGTGGTTTTAACTCTGATGGTTATTTCTTTGTAGGCTCCACAAACTTCAACCTTGCCTTTGAGGTGAAAGATGATAATATAGACATCGTTTTAAATCAGCAATCACTAGGTAGGATTACTAAGTCTGGAGATCTATTTAATAATCAAGGTGAACTTATAGGAAACGCTAAACATCCTGCTAAAATTGCCTTAAACTCTAGCGGCTTGAGATATCGTTTTGGTGAAACCACCTATAATGTTCAACTACATAACAAGGATATTGCCACCATTTTTGTTGCTCCTAATTATGCAGATTATGCTGAGAGCCTTTCTTCTGTGAATATAAATGAGAACGCTGTAGGACAACCCATAATTCAACTTTTGCAAGAACCATCACCCGAAGAAGAAAAGTGGTTACTGGCCATAGCAATAGTTGAAATAGTTCACCATGGTCACTGGATGATTTAGACCTTATGTGATTATAATGGATACGCTTTCGCGAAAGCGGCATTAATACTATCTTTACCAACCCAAAAAAATTCATCATTTTATGAAGGTTTCTTATAACTGGATCCGTCAATTTATCAATGTTCCAGAGTCTATAGAAGAGCACACAGCACTACTCACATCGCTAGGATTAGAAGTAGAAGGTGTGGAAAAATTTGAAAGTATAAAAGGTGGATTACAAGGTATCGTGGTAGGTCATGTAACTGAATGCGTTCCTCATCCTAATGCTGATAAATTAAAACTTACTCAAGTAAATCTAGGCGCACAAACGGTTCAAATAGTTTGTGGTGCACCTAATGTTGCTGCTGGACAGAAAGTTCCTGTAGCTACCATAGGAACCACTCTTTACACAGAAGATGGTGAAGCCTGGAAGATTAAAAAAGGAAAAATACGTGGTGAAGAAAGCCACGGAATGATATGTGCCGAAGATGAACTAGGTATAGGAACATCTCATGACGGTATTATGATGCTGGATGATTCACTAGAACCTGGAACCCTTTTTAGCGAGGTGATCAACCTAGAGAATGATCACACTATAGAAATAGGCCTTACTCCTAACCGCTCAGATGCGATGTCTCATCTAGGTGTGGCTCGAGATTTAAGAGCTGGCCTTGCTATAGATGGCAACTTGCTAGAGTTCATCACTCCTTCTGTAAGTAGTTTTTATGTAGATAATCGCACCCATCGCGTAGCCATAGAAGTTGAAAACACACAACTAGCACCACGTTATTGCGGCGTGACTATATCTGGAATTACCATTAAGGAATCTCCTGAGTGGATTAAAAACCGATTAAAAACTATAGGGATCACGCCTAAAAATAATGTAGTAGATGTAACTAATTATGTGATGCATGAGTTAGGACAACCGCTTCACGCTTTTGACCTGAATCATATAGAAGGAAAAAAGATTGTGGTAAAAACAGTTGCCGCTGGAACTGTTTTTAAAGCGCTGGATGAAGTAGATTATACACTTCATGAAGACGACTTAATGATTTGTGATGCTGTAAAACCATTATGTATGGCAGGTGTTTACGGCGGTTTTAATAGTGGCGTGAAGAATGAAACGACTTCTATTTTTTTGGAATCTGCATATTTTAATCCGGTAAGTGTGCGCAAAACGGCAAAGCGTCACGGCTTGAATACCGATGCTTCTTTTAGATTTGAGCGTGGAATAGATCCTAACATTACAGAATATGCCTTAAAAAGAGCTGCACTGCTTATCCAGGAAACTGCCGGTGGAGAAATCACCAGCGATATTACAGACCTGTATTCTCAAAAAATAGAAGACCAGCAAGTGTTTCTTCCTTATGCCAAAGTAAATTCATTAATAGGGCAAGATATACCTAAAGAGGAAATTAAAAGTATTTTAAGAACACTAGATATTAATGTAAATAACGTTACTGAAACTGGTTTAGGGCTCACCATTCCTGCTTACAGAAACGACGTTACCAGACCTGTAGATGTTATAGAAGAAATACTACGTGTTTATGGTTATGATCGTATAGGAACCAGCGATAAACTAAATGCAAGTATTGCACAGAGTTCCAGGCTTGATAATCATAAATTACAAAACCTAGTAGGCCAGCAACTCGCTGGACAAGGCTTTTATGAGATGATGGCAAACAGTCTCACATCTGATAAATACCATACACTAACCGAGCAAATCTCTCCTAAAAATGAAGTACGCATGCTCAATCCACTGAGTAGCGATCTATCTGTGATGCGACAGAGTTTAATTTATGGTGCGCTAGAAGCAGTAGCTCATAACTTAAACCGTAAACAGGATAACTTAAGACTATTTGAATTTGGTAACACTTATCATCAATATCAAGAACGCCAGTTTACAGAGCAAAAACATTTAAGCATTATCACTACGGGAGCGATCCATGAACAAAGCTGGAATAGTGCACAACGCACTGCAGATTTCTTTTATTTAAAAGGTGCCGTTATAGCTGTGTTAAAACGTTTAGGTATCTCTGTTATCTCTGAAAAACCGACTAAAATGGAATTTTTAAGTGAAGGAATTTCATTAAATAGCGGTGCAAAAATTGCTGATCTAGGTGTGGTAAAAAAGAAACTCTGTAAAAAGTTTGATATAGAGGCTACTGTTCATTATGCGAATATTTACTGGGATGAAGTATTAAAACTGGTTCAAAAAGAACGAAAAACTGTTACTGATATTCCAAAATTCCCAGCAGTTAAAAGAGATTTAGCTCTTCTAGTTAATGAAACCATTAGCTTCAGAGAACTACATGACATAGCGGTTCAAACAGAGAAAAAAATATTACAAGAAGTGCAACTTTTTGATGTTTATGAAGGCAAGAACTTACCTCAAGGGAAAAAATCTTATGCCCTAAGCTTCTTATTACAAGACGCATCAAAAACTTTAACTGATAAACAGATAGACAAGTCTATGAACAAAATACAGCAACAGTTAGAAAAACAACTAGGTGCTGAATTACGTTAAAATTTACGCAGCCATGATAGCTTTTCAACTCCTTTACGACCTAAATCGTGAAGGAGTTTTTTATTTTTAATGAAAATCTCTTAATTTTAAATATCTAATACTAATTTGTGTTTATAACGTCGTTAAAATAAATGGAATTATTTTTTTGCTTAGTTGAAGCTAAAAATTCTTTGCATAGCCGTAGCTAGGGAAATATTTTTAAGTGAAAAATAAGTAAAAAAGAAACTATTTATGAAGACCGTATAAATTCAAATTGGCATAATTAAAGGGAATTTATGTTAGCGCGCACAGATATTGAACAAAAGCTACAAAAGCAGAGGAGTAAGAAATATAACGAAGCTGATATTCTTGCACAAGTATCTCAAATACTAGAACAAGATCAACAGCAAGAGGACGCCATTATGCTGCGCATGAGGAATCCTCAAAAGCCTACTCCTCGAAATCATTTTAACTTTGACTTACTAGAAACAAATAAGATTTACCATGTAGATCATATACATGACATATGTGTAGATTACCGTTTGAGATTTTTAGACACTAAATATTTTAAAAACGACATCCCTCAAGAGGCTGTAAGTAAAATAAAGCAGTTAGAAAAAGATCACGACATTACATTGCGAGGCTTTAAAATCGTAGCACCTTCTAAGATGTTTAAACTAGAAAATGCTGATGATCCACTACTCTTTGCTCCTATAGGAAACGGTTATTTTTACTTAATTCATAAATGGGGAAATGATTTAAGTCCGTTACGGAAAGCATGGGCTTGGTCATTTAAAAGCTTTGAAAATTTAATTATCACTACTCTTATCGTGAGTTTAATTGCTAGCGCATTAGTGCCTAGCGGTATTTTTTCTCCTGAAACAAGTGGCGTGCAGTTTGTTTTAATTTTCTTTTTCATGTTTAAATCCATAGCTGCTATGGTGTTATACTACTCATTTGCCAAAGGAAAAAATTTCAACACAGCAATATGGAACTCAAAATATTTTAACGCATAAATAAGAACTACAAACCATAGTGTGTTCAAAAAACGCTTTTCTCAAGGAAGAGCGTTTTTTTATTATCTTGCTTTTTTTAATGAAAACTTTATGAAAACAAGAAACCCACTTTTAGGTGGAATTATTGCAGCTGTTATGATAGGATTTGGTGGCTGGAGATTGTATGAACATTTTCTTGGAGATACTCAAATGCCTACATGGCGCGTAGTACTATCGGTTGCAATAGTTGTGTATGGTTTTGTAGTTGCCTATAATGCCTTAATGCAAAAACCTAATGAATAAAATTACCATCAATTTTTATCTAGGTTTAGTATTTTTAATTTTAGGTGCTTATAAACTCTTTGAAAATTATTTCCTAGAAGAAGAATTACCTACTTATCAATTAATCGGTTCTTTTTTCTTGGTCGGTTTAGGATTATTTAGGGTATATCAATATCTAGCAAGACCAAAGAGTACTAAGTAACACACGTCTATTTTAAGCTCCAACCAGGTGAAAATAATTAAGAATACATTTTATTCCTTAATTCCTTAATGGCTTTATCATCCATATATTCTTCAAAAGTAGTATAACGATCTATCACACCATTAGGTGTTAACTCGATCACACGATTACCTACCGTTTGTGCAAACTCGTGGTCATGAGTAGTAAGCATAACAGTTCCTTTAAAGTTTTTCAAGCTATTATTTAAAGCTTGAATAGACTCTAGGTCTAAGTGGTTAGTAGGTTCATCTACCATAAGTACGTTTGCTCTTTTCATCATCATGCGTGATAACATACATCTTACCTTTTCTCCTCCAGAAAGTACTCTGGCACTTTTTAAAGCTTCTTCTCCAGAGAAAATCATTTTACCTAAGAACCCACGTAGGTGAACTTCTTCACGTTCTTCTTCAGTTTGTGCATACTGTCTCAACCAGTCTACTAGATCTAGATCTACATCAAAGAACGAGGCATTATCTACTGGTAAATAACTTTGAGTAGTGGTCACACCCCACATAAATGATCCAGAATCTGCTTTCATGCGGTCGTTTATAATTTCATAAAAAGCAGTTGTCGCACGACTATCTCTTGAGAACAGGACTACCTTATCTCCTTTGGCCAGGTTAATATCTACATCTTTAAACAGTAACTCTCCATCTATGGACGCAGCTAGCTTTTCTACGTTTAAAATTTGATCACCTGCCTCACGTTCTCTTTCAAATATAATTGCAGGATAGCGACGGGAAGATGGTTTAATTTCTTCAATATTTAATTTATCGATCATCTTTTTACGAGATGTCGCTTGTTTAGACTTTGCAACATTTGCGCTGAATCTAGCGATAAATTCTTGCAGTTCCTTTTTCTTTTCTTCAGCCTTTTTATTGGCTTGCGCTTTTTGACGTGCGGCAAGTTGTGAAGACTCATACCAGAAAGTGTAGTTACCGCTATACTGATTTACTTTACCGAAATCAATATCGGCAATATGGGTACAGACGGCATCTAGAAAGTGACGGTCATGCGATACTACAATGACTGTGTTTTCATAATTTGCTAGAAAATTCTCTAACCAGGAAATGGTTTCATAATCCAGATCGTTAGTAGGCTCATCCATAATAAGGACATCTGGTGTCCCAAAAAGTGCTTGCGCTAGTAACACACGCACCTTTAATTTATTATCCATATCACCCATTAAGGTGTAGTGGTACTCCTCACCTATTCCTAGATTAGAAAGTAGTGAAGCCGCAGCGCTGTCTGCATTCCAGCCATCCATCTCTTCAAACTGGACTTGTAATTCACCTATTTTATCTGCGTTCTCATCAGTATAGTCTGCATAGAGTGCATCTATTTCTTTTTTAAGCTTATATAAAGGTTTGTTTCCTTGCAGTACGGTATCTAGAACGGTATCTTCATCATGTGCATTATGGTTTTGTTCTAAAACTGACATGCGTTTTCCAGACTCTAGACTTACATGACCACTGGTAGGTTCCATCTGGCCTGTCATGATCTTTAAAAAAGTAGATTTTCCTGCGCCATTTGCGCCTATAATTCCATAACAATTACTACCACCAAATTTTGCATTCACCTCATCAAAAAGGATGCGTTTACCGAATTGTACTGATAGATTAGAAACTGATAACATATTTTAGTCTTTGAGCGTGCAAAAATACAGATAATATTAAGTTAATACCATACTGATTTTGTTGTTTTTAACAGCTCATTAACTCGCAATAGCTCATAGAAATGTTTCTTTTGTATGCAGCCATAATGAGTATGCTTTAATGAGTTTATTTTACTTGCTTTCGCGAAAGCGTAATGACATAAATCTTTTCTACCTTTTAACGGGTATACTCTTGTTATGTTCTTCATGTAAAGAAGACTCACATACGGTCACACATATTTCTGGTAAGATTATTAACGCTCATAATAACTATGTTACAATCAGCGATTATAATGGGATAACAGACACGATACCGCTACAAAAAGATGGCTCTTTTTCTAAAACCTACAGCACTATAAGCCCTGGACTTTACACGTTCTCGCACCCTAATGAATATCAATCTTTTTATATAGCGCCAGGTGATAGTATCATGTTGCGTTTAAACACTAAAGCATTTGATGAAACGCTTGCATTTTCAGGCAATCATTCTAAGGAGAATAATTACTTAATAAATTTATATGTTCAAATAGAAAAAGAGAACAGTGCATTTTTAAATAATTATAAAAAATCACATACCGTCTTTAAAAAGATGCTGGATAGTATCACTGCTGCGCGACTCAGTGATTTAAAAGAACATACTGAGCAGCATAAATTTGATAAAGAATTCTTGTGCCATGCAGAGGAGATTATTAAGTTCTCTAGCTGGTCTAAAATAGAGCGATACGCTTTTGTCCACTACGGTAAAAATGACTTTTTAAATAATAAAGAACTGCCAGATTCCTTCTATGATTATAGAAAAGAAGTAAAGGTGGATAATAACGCACTACTTAATAACATAGCGTTCAGACCCTATGTTAATGCGCTTATTTCAAATATGGCCTTTACAGCTCTAGCGAGAGACCTAGGATCTGGAGCGTTAGTAAATCGCTCTAGTTTAAAGTATCATAAAAAACGTTTACATATTATAGACAGTTTATTCAGTCGTGGAACTATTAAAGATATTTTTGCTACAAATGACACGCAGTATTTTATTATGAATCGTAAAAATGCAAACGAGATTAATGAACTGGTAGATGTCTTTCTTAAAATGACTCATAATAAGAAGCTTAAGTCTAAAATTACAGAAATGGCTGCTACTTATATTAAACTGGATCCTGGTAATGAGATGCCTAATATTAAAATTCAAAACACTTATAAAGAATCTTTAGACCTATCCAGTCGGGTTGATAAATTAAGTGTATTATTCTTTTGGTCAGATCTGGAGCGAGAATATGCCATTAGAGTACATGATAAAATTAAAGAGTTGCGCGTTAAGTATCCAGAAATAGATTTTATAGGAATAAATCTAGATGACTCTGAGGGAAAACGATGGGAACAAGCTTATGAACGCTATGACTTTAACCCAGCTATGGAATATCAAATTCTAAACGTATCTCCTGTAAGCGCACAACTAGCTTTGCGCCATAACAACCGCAGCATGGTTATCGATAAAAACTTAACCATTATAGACCCTAGTATTAATCTATTCCATTTTCAAATCGAAACTACATTACTAGGTTATATCAACAGGTAAAAACAAAAATTAAAATAAAAAAGGCTCGCGATGCGAGCCTTTTTTATAATAGAATGATCATCTATTTAATTCCCTTTTTTATAATCTGCTAGAAACTTAGCTAGACCTATATCTGTTAATGGATGTTTTAATAGACCTTCAATAGATGAAAGTGGTCCTGTCATAACATCAGCACCTAGTTTTGCGCAGTCTATAACATGCATAGTATGTCTTACAGAAGCAGCTAAAATTTCAGTTTCAAAACCATAGTTATCATAAATCATTCTGATCTCTGCGATAAGGTTTAAGCCATCGGTACTTATATCATCTAACCTTCCTATGAAAGGAGAAACATAAGTGGCTCCAGCTTTGGCAGCTAGTAACGCCTGTCCTGGACTAAAAACTAAAGTAACATTTGTCTTAATTCCTTTATCACTAAAGTATTTACAAGCTCTTACACCATCCTTAATCATAGGTAACTTTACCACAATCTGATCATTCATAGCTGCTAGTGCTTCTCCTTCTTTTACCATTCCGTCAAAATCTGTTGAGATCACCTCAGCACTTACGTGTCCATCTACTATCTCACAGATTTTTTTATAATGGTTTAGAATATTATCTGGTCCTGTAATTCCTTCTTTGGCCATGAGAGACGGATTAGTAGTTACTCCATCTAAAACTCCCATGGATTGAGCTTCAGCTATTTGATCTAGGTTTGCGGTATCGATAAAAAATTTCATGATTTTGTAGGATGTTTTATTTAGTACAAATTAATGGATTTAATGAACAGATCTCTCTAATTAAAAAAAATAGATATAAAATGTTTTTTAACAGACCATTCTAGATATGTTCCTTATGGTTCAAAAACAGACTACTTTATATCACATAAAACAGCTGAATCTTTAGAATATTTCCATGAGGTGATATCATATCGCTTTCGCGAAAGCGGAATCGCAACAACTCTAAATTTTAATGAATTCCTAAAATTGAAAAAGTAAACTGGTTAATCATAGCCTCTATTTGTTTTAATTTATCAACACCTTTCACACTAGAAAGCCGAGGCAAATGAGCCGCATAATATATCTGATTATCAGCCATATCACTAATAGTACTAGCGAGACTCTTACTGTATTTAAAATCAGGATTTACTTCTAAAATTAAAGCCGCTATCTTTTCTATTAACTCTTTACGACTTCTAAATGCTCCATGGTCATTTTCTTGATCAACCTCGTGAAAGTGAAAGGCTTTTACACCTTCTATGACGACTATCTCATGCAGCAAACTTTCATTAATATAAGCGGTCATACTGGATTGATTTGAGGCATTTAATAACTCATGAATCGCAATTTTTATCTTTTTTTGCGCGTCATCTACATTCATGGTATGCAGGTCTATTAAATAGTGTACCCATTCCCAATACCAGCAATTAAGGTAAATTAATAGTTTATGTTTATTCTCAAAATACCTGTAAATAGAGGCCTCTGTAGATTTCATTGCTTGAGCTAACTTTTTAAAGGTAAAAGACTCAAAACCTAACTCATACATTACCTCAATACTATGCTCTAAAAGCCTTTTACCATAAACGGTTTGCTGTGGATCTTTATGATAAAGCTGTGAAGAAATACTAAACTGTATACCGCGATTCATCAAACTTATAATTGCTTCATTGAACTACAAATATAGTAAAAGACAGGTTAGGTAAATTATAACAATTATTTAAGATAGTAATACTATCAAATTTAAAATTAAACATATCTTTGCTCAAATTAATTTTAACAATTGATAACACAAGGTGTGAGATAATTCAAAACTGGATAAGGACAAACTATTAATAATTATGACAGGACTAAAAAAACACTTATTACTGGTGATACTGATGGTAAGCTCTATGACCACTTATGGTCAGTCTGTAGATCAATCACAAACTGGCGCTTGGTACATGTATTTTTACAATACAAAATTTGAAAATTCAAACTGGGGAATTCAAGGAGATTTTCAATATCGTGACTGGCAAGGTCTAGGAGACATGGAACAACTCCTTTTGCGATCTGGACTTACTTACAATCCTAAAAACACAAATGTGACTTTAACCTTAGGATATGCACATATCACTTCAGGAGAATATGGCGATTCAAATGCCACAAGTGGAGAAAGTCGTATCTATCAAGAAGCGCTTTTACCGCAAAAAATAGGAAAACGCTTTTACCTCACACATCGCTTTAGATATGAGCAACGTTTTGTAGAACATCAAGATTTTAGAACGCGCTATCGATACAATCTTTTTCTAAACGTACCACTAAATAAAACTGATCTATCTAAAAAAGCGATCTATTTAGCCCTTTATAATGAGCTATTTATTAATGGCCAGACAGATATAGGAAATGATCGATCTGTAGAATTATTTGATCGCAATAGAACTTACATAGGTGCCGGTTATGCGCTTACTGATAAATTAAGATTACAATTAGGCTGGATGAATCAAAAAACCGTAAACTGGGGCAAAGGCCAGCTGCAGTTCAGTTTACATCACTACTTTTAAAATCAACAATTAAATCAAAAACATTATGAAAAAAACAATTCAATTAATCGCAACAGCTCTGGTAATGACAAGTGTAGTTTCTTGCAACCAAAATATGAAAGAAACAAAAGCTGAAGACACACAAAACGAGTCTCCTACAGAGATTGCCATCAAAAGTGTTTTAACTGCTGAAGAGCAAGCGAGCATGACTCCAGACGAGATTATAGGTCGCCTTAAAAAAGGTAATGAGAATTTTGTAAATAATAATACGACACGTAGAGATCATTCAGCACAAAGAAGACTTGCTGCTATAGGTCAGTACCCTAAAGCTATCGTACTTTCATGTGTAGACAGTCGTGTTCCTGTAGAAGACATTTTTGACCTAGGAATAGGTGACATATTTGTAGCTCGTGTTGCAGGAAATATTGAAAATAAAGATATCGTAGGTTCTATGGAATTTGCAACAGCTGTTGCTGGCTCTAAAGTAATCGTTGTGCTAGGCCATACCTCTTGTGGTGCTGTTAAGCATGCCATAGATAATACAGATGCTGCAGGTCTAGGCATGGATAATTTACAGGAATTGCTCAATGAAATAAGACCAGTTCTAGATAACCACGGCGATAAAGAGCATACCTCTAAGGATACTGCCTTTACAAACATGATTATAGATGAAAATGTTACTAAAACGGTGGCTGATATTAAAGCTGCTAGTGCCACATTAAATGCAATGGATGAAGAAGGTGCTATAAAAATAGTAGGGGCTACCTATAATATGGAAACAGGTGAAGTTATTTTTAATTAATTATAAAAATTAATTTTAGAAAGGCAGTGGTTTTAAGAATCACTGCCTTTTTTGTTTTATTTAATTTTTAAAGAGAGATCATAATCTCCTATTTTTGATCACGCATATATAAACTAATTCATGAGCATATTTTATTTAATAATAGGTCTAGTGTTACTTGTCATAGGTGGAGAATTCTTAGTACGATCTTCGGTAGGTTTATCACTCAAGCTTAACCTATCACGCATGATCATAGGGCTAACCGTGGTTTCTTTTGCTACTAGTGCTCCAGAATTGATTGTAAGCATACAATCTGCTATGGATGGTTTATCTGGACTAGCCTTAGGGAATGTCATAGGTTCAAATATTGCAAATATCGCACTGGTTTTAGGAGCTACCGCATTAATAGCTCCTATGATGATTGAAAAGGACTTTTTTAAATTCAACTGGCCATGGATGATGCTTTTTAGTGTTGTGTTGTATGGAATGTTACATTTAGGAAATAACCTAGAAAGATGGGAAGGCGTTGCCTTAGTAGGTTTAATAATCCTCTTTTTAGTCCTTTTAATAAGACGTGCCCGTAAAAATCCAGAAGCGGTAGATCTAGAAGAAGTACAAGATGAATCTAAATGGTGGAAAATTGTATTGTTTTTAGTCTTAGGAGGAATTGCTTTATGGCAAGGATCAGAACTACTGGTTAATGGTGCTGTACAAATCGCTAGTGATTTAGGAGTTTCAGAGGACATTATAGGATTAACCATGGTCGCTATAGGAACATCTGTTCCAGAGTTAGCTGCATCCATAATTGCCGCAGTAAAACAAGAAAAAGCGATTTCTTTAGGGAATTTAATAGGTTCTAATATCTTTAATATAGGATCAGTATTAGGTATTACGGCTGTAATAGAGCCATTTACTATAGATACAAATAGTATGGAAATACTTAACAATAATTTGTTTTGGATGATTGGAGTTTCATTTTCTATTCTACCACTGGCATACATCGCTCGTAAATTTGAAATCACACGATTTAAAGGTGCTCTATATGTATTATCTTATGCCATATTCACATACTTAGCCTTTAATACCTTATAAAATACAGGGTTATTCACAATATAACATAGTTTGTTAATACAATACCCCTAAATTTTTAGGGGTTAAAGTTTTAAATGCGTTATTTTTGTGCTGTATTTCATAAAATAATACCACATCATGTCCACATTAAGATTTAATGCCTTAAAAGAAACACTCAACCGCCAGCCTGTTGAAGTAAACGAACCAAAACGTCGTAGTGAGATTTTTGGGAAAAACGTTTTTAATAAGCAGGCGATGCGCCAGCACTTAACTAAACAAGCGTATAAAAGTGTCCTAGACGCTATGGAAAACGGTAGTAAAATAAGCCGTGAGGTAGCAGACCACATTTCAACTGGAATGAAAGAATGGTCTATACAGAATGGCGCTACTCATTATACGCACTGGTTCCAGCCACTTACTGGTGGAACAGCAGAGAAGCATGACGCCTTTTTTGAACTAGAAATGGATGGTGAAGTCATTGAAAAATTTGGTGGTGGACAGCTAGTTCAACAAGAACCAGACGCATCATCATTCCCTAATGGCGGGATTAGAAACACCTTTGAAGCTCGTGGATACACAGCCTGGGATCCTACATCTCCAGCATTCATCATGGGAACTACTTTATGTATTCCTACGGTATTTATAGCATACACAGGAGAAGCATTAGATAATAAAACACCTCTTTTAAGATCATTACAAGTTATCGATCAGGCAGCGACTGATGTTTGTAAATACTTCGATAAAAATGTTTCAAAAGTAGTGGCTACCTTAGGATGGGAACAAGAATATTTCTTAATTGACGCTGCACTAGCAGATTCTCGTCCAGATTTACAGCTATCTGGTCGCACTTTATTAGGTCACTCATCTGCCAAAGGTCAACAATTAGATGATCATTATTTCGGTTCTATTCCTTCCAGAGTCTTGAACTACATGCGCGATATGGAAACAGAATGTATGCTTTTAGGCATACCTGTTAAAACACGTCACAATGAGGTAGCTCCTAACCAGTTTGAACTAGCTCCTATCTTTGAAGAGGCAAACCTAGCCGTAGATCACAACTCCTTATTAATGGATGTGATGCGCAAGGTGGCGTCACGTCATAACTTTAAAGTATTATTCCACGAGAAGCCATTTGCTGGTGTAAACGGTTCTGGTAAACATAATAACTGGTCTCTTGCTACTAATACTGGAGTCAACTTATTATCACCAGGAAGCACACCGATGAAGAATTTACAATTCCTGACCTTCTTTATCAACACCATTAAAGCAGTTCATGATCATGAAGAGTTAATAAGAGCTACCATTGCAAGCGCCTCAAACGATCACCGTTTAGGAGCAAATGAAGCACCGCCAGCTATTATATCTGTATTTATAGGTTCACAATTAACTAATGTTCTTGATGAACTAGAAAAAGTGACTGACGGTAAATTATCTCCTGAAGAGAAAACAGACCTTAAATTAAACGTAGTAGGTAAGATTCCAGAAGTAATCCTGGATAATACAGACCGTAACCGTACCTCTCCGTTTGCCTTTACGGGTAATAAATTTGAATTACGTGCTGTAGGATCTACCGCAAACTGTGCAAACCCTATGACCGTTTTAAATGCGATAGTGGCACAGCAACTCATAGAATTTAAAGCTGAAGTTGATGCACTTATAAAGGACAAAAAACTTAAGAAAGATGAAGCAATCTTTAACGTATTGCGTGAGTATATCAAGCAGTCTAAAAAGATCCGTTTTGAAGGAGATGGTTATGGTGAAGCTTGGGAAAAAGAAGCTGAAAAACGTGGACTAAGTAATAACAAAACAACTCCTACGGCTCTTAAAGCAAAGGTTTCTAAGAAGACCATCAAGCTTTATGAAGACCTCAACATCATGAGTAAAATCGAGACAGAATCTCGTTATGAAATTGAAGTGGAAGAATATGCCATGCGCATTCAGATTGAAGGACGTATCCTAGGTGATATAGCCCGTAATCACGTGATTCCTACCGCCGTTAAATATCAAAACCGCTTGATAGAGAATGTAGTAGGATTAAAAGAAATTTATGGTAAAGACTTTAAGAAAGTTGCCAAAGAGCAAATGATTCTTATTGAAGAAATCTCTAATCACATCGAGAAAATCAACAAAGGAATCACAGAAATGACTGAGGCACGTAAAAAAGCAAATAACGCTAAAAACGCAGAGGAAACTGCCGCACAATACTGCGATAAAGTAAAACCTTACTTTGACGTGATCCGTTATAGCTGTGATAAACTAGAACTCCTAGTAGATGATGAGTTATGGCCATTGACTAAATATCGTGAACTACTTTTCACGAGATAACAATTCAGTTACTTAAACTATAGAACCTCTGATCCATACGGTCAGAGGTTTTTTTTATATTTATGCTTTCGCGAAAGCATAACATAAAAAGCTTGCAAGAATTCATGAAAA
>NZ_CBFIBE010000029.1:0-27814 GCF_965660805.1 Nonlabens sp.
TTACCATAGGGCATACTCTTTCTTTAATGTTAGTCGCCTTTGCAAAGGTTAGTTTTTCAAGTGCTTACATAGAGTTTTTAGTTCCTGTAACCATAGCGGTGACGGCACTGTTTAATATTTTTACCGCAGGAAATAGACATAGGGATAATGCGGCATGGATAGGTATAGGGATCTCGCTTTTCTTTGGGCTCATTCATGGATTTGCCTTTTCAAGCGCTTACACTATGCTCGCTGCGGGAACAGATAATGAGTTTCTATTACTCATTTCTTATGCACTCGGTATCGAGGGCGCTCAGTTAGTTATTGTTTTAGGGGTTTTAGTGCTTAACTTCGTGTTTACTGGAATATTCCGTTTCAGTAAAAAAGACTGGATTCAAGTAACGTCAGGAATTATACTGGGAATGGTAATCCCTATGCTTATAGCTAGATGGATTTTCTAGCAACTAGGTTCATGTGAGTTCGCTTTCGCGAAAGCGTATAGAAAATCATTCATAAAAGAGAAAACTATTGAAAGATCAAAAACAAAACAAATACGACCTAGCCTATCTTAAAATGGCTGCTGAGTGGGCAAAATTATCCCATTGTAAAAGGCGTCAAGTAGGTGCTATTATGGTAAAGGATCGCATGATTATAAGCGATGGTTATAATGGTACACCTAGTGGTTTTGAGAATTATTGCGAGGATGATGAAGGTTATACAAAATGGTACGTGCTGCATGCAGAGGCAAATGCTATTCTTAAAGTAGCTGGATCTACACAGTCATGTGCCGGAGCTACCTTATACATAACCATGTCGCCATGTAAGGACTGTAGCAAGCTTATTCATCAAAGTGGTATAAAACGTGTCGTCTATGTAGAAGGATATAAGGATGACAGCGGTTTGCAATTTTTGCAAAAAGCAGGCGTTCAGGTAGAACAGATCAGCCAACTTTAATTTATGAGTAAATCACAGGTATATTACCCACTTTTTTTAGGTATTGCTATAGCTATAGGTATGGGCTTAGGGTATGTAATGCATAGTGGTCATACTGGTGATGGTCTTTTAATGAGTAGTAACGCAAAAAAGCGTAAACTCAATAAACTCATAGACATTATAGAACAGCGCTATGTAGATGAGGTAAATACAGATAGTATAGTAGATGTGGCTGTAAATGATATTTTATCTAACCTAGATCCACACTCTGTTTACATTTCTAATGAGGAAATGGAAACGGTCTCAGACCAGATGCGTGGTGATTTTGTAGGTATCGGAATTAGATTTTTTGTAAATCAGGATACGATTTCAGTCCTTCATGTACTGGAAGGTGGTCCTAGTAAAAAAGCTGGAATAAAAGGTGGTGATAGGATTTTATATGCTGATGGTAAACCGCTTTTTGGGATAGATGGAGTCAGCTCAGATATACTTAAGGGTGAAGAAGGAACGAGAGTAACTCTAGGTGTTTTAAGACCAGGAGATGAAGAGGTGCACCATATAACTGTAGTGCGCGGGAATGTACCCTTAAATAGTGTAGAGGCTTCATATATGCTCAATGATAACCTAGGATATATAAAGGTTAATCGTTTTGCAGAGTCTACTGAAGAAGAGTTTAATGATGCCATAGATAAATTAGTGGAGCAAGGTGCAACCGCACTGACTGTAGACTTAAGAGATAATCCTGGTGGTGTATTAAGTGGCGCCATCGCTATGGCTGACGAGTTTCTACCGCGCAAAAAACTGATCTTGTTTCAAAAAGATCGTAATAATGATCGCAAAGATTCTTATGCAACCAGTGATGGTGATTTTGAAAATAAACCAGTTTATATTTTAATTAATGAAAATAGCGCTAGCGCTAGCGAGGTGGTAGCTGGAGCATTACAAGATAATGATATAGGAACTATTGTAGGAAGACGTAGTTTTGGTAAAGGCTTAGTGCAGCAAGAAATAACTTTAGGCGATGGTAGCGCGGTAAGATTAACCGTTTCTAGATATTACACGCCTACTGGTCGTAGTATCCAGCGACCTTATGATAACGGTAATGAAGATTACTTTAATGAATATATAGAGCGTTTTAATAATGGTGAATTAGAAAACGCAGCAAACATAGAGGTAAATGATTCCTTAAAGAGAACTACTCCAGGTGGTAAAGTGGTTTATGGCGGTGGTGGAATTATCCCAGATGTATTTATCCCTAGTGCTGATGGGTATGTTCTACAAACCTTAGAGTATTTTGCACGATCAGGATTTGCAGATCAGTTTACGAGCCGTTATTTACAGCATGACGGAATCAATTTACGGGAAATGTCTCAACAGGATTTTATGCAGTTTTATAGCGTTCCTGAGTTAGTCATGGAAGATTTTATCGAGTATGCGCAATTCTATAACACCAGTATATCCCTACCAGGTTATAGAGATGAGGTTTCGGCCATATTAAAATCATCAATGGCAGAGCAGCTTTTTAATACTGAAGCTAAGATTAAGATTCTGAACGAGCAAGATCGTATGATCAAAAAAGTGCTAGAGTTGAATAAATAATATCCATCTTCAACTAAGTGAAAAATGAAACGATTTATAACAAGATATTATAAATCCTAAAGCGTATCATACTTGTAAAGGACTCAAATCCTTTTCAAGCCTTATGCTTTTGAACTAATTTCTTTCCTCTTCCTTTTCCTTAATTTTATAAGAAATCCTCATAATAAGCATAAGAATAAGAACGCATAGAGATGCTATAATACTTATTAATGCGATCTGACTGTCTCCAGCAAACAGATTCTGAAAATCTAATTTAGTGGCGTTAAAAATGATGCTAGCTAGCGCAAGTACCATGATTATATAGACTACTATTCTCATTTAAAAAAGTTCTTTTATGTTAGAAGTAAATAGCTTTACGGCAATAGCTAGCAAGATAACCCCAAAAATTTTACGCACCACATTAATTCCCTGTTTTCCTATCAGTTTTTCAATGTAGCCAGAATTTTTAAGAACTAAGTAAACAAAAACGATGTTAACAACTATAGCCGCTATAATATTAATAACGGCATACTCAGATCTTAAAGAAAGAACCGAAGTTAAAGTTCCTGCGCCTGCAATTAATGGGAATGCAATAGGGATTATTGCAGCAGTCTCAGGAGCCTCATCTTTATAAAGTTGTACACCTAATATCATTTCTAGAGCAATAAAGAATATGATAAAAGCACCTGCAACGGCAAATGAGTTTACATCTATCCCTATAAGATTCAACATGCGTTCTCCCACAAAAAGAAAAACAATCATTAAAATTCCAGCAACTACACTCGCTTTTTCACTTTGTACATGGCCTACTTTGCGACGCAGGTCTATGATAATAGGAACACTACCTATAATATCTATAACAGCAAACAAGATCATGGTTGCTGTAAAAAACTCTTTAAAGTTAAACGCAGTAAAAAAATTCACTAAAAAGCTATAGTCCATCTTAAAATTTTGAGGGCGCAAAAGTACTGCTATTTAGAAGTTTAACAGCGCTGTAGTAAGGTTAAATAATCATTAAGGAAATAGTGTTTTGCACTTTTTTTGGCACCAGTGTTCTTATGGAAAGTATAACTGTGATTCTTTAAATGAAACCGCATCATGTTATCTTTGCGATTCAATTTATTTATATATGTTTCAGCTAGGAAAAACCATTGTGTCAGACGATTTACTCGAAAAAGATTTTGTTTGTAATCTCACGGCATGTAAAGGAGTTTGTTGTGTCGCTGGAGAGGCAGGAGCGCCGCTGGAACAAAAGGAATTGGATATTCTAGATCGAGAATATGAAAAAATAAAGCCTTATTTACGTCCCGAGGGAATTGCTTCCATAGAGGAACAAGGTACCTGGATCGAGCGAGAAAATGGCGAGTTAGAAACACCGTTAGTAGATGGCGCAGAGTGTGCTTATACCACTTTTAAAGAAGATGGTACGGCACTTTGTGGTATAGAGGCAGCTTATCGTGATGGAGCTACTTCATTTTATAAGCCTATTTCTTGTCATTTATATCCAGTGCGCATACAAGAATACACTGATTTTAAAGCAGTAAACTATCACAAATGGCAAATTTGTGATGACGCCTGCACACTCGGTAAAGAGCTAGGTGTTCCAGTATATAAATTTTTAAAAGAGTCGCTCATCCGTAAATTCGGAATCGCTTGGTATGAAGAATTAGAAGAAATTGCTCAAAATTTTTCTTCAAAAGAGTAGTTTAAAACATATTCTTCCTATAGATACTTAAAAGTCTCAATAAAACCGATAAACTCATCCACTTGTCATAACTTCACGAGTAACCGGTTTTAAAATGATAAATTAATATTATTCATTTGTAGAAATTGAGTCTGTTACTGCAGCTGTTTTAACAAGTTTATAATGTCGTTTTCTAAGCACGGCATCATTGAGTACAAACGGCATACTCATTTGGTTCAGTGGTCGTGCTTTTACATCCAGTGCTTTAGTTTTTAATAAGTCAAATGATGCTGCATAGAACTGAAATTCTGGCTCGATATCTTCTTTAAAAGTAAGTTGTAAGTCTAGCGGCTCATTATTAGTCACGTAGTAGCTTATAAGCCTGTTTCCCCAGCGGTTAGGTAAGGCCTTTTTAGAAACTCGTGCTTTGTAAACCTCGCGACCATTAACATAACCATCTTCAAACACGTAGCTCGTGTCGCAAAATACCTCTAGTCGTTGAATAGGTTTTATACTTGTGATACGCATCTTTACCGTGCGCAGTCCGTCGTGTAAACTGTCTATTAACTTATCTATTTGGACTGGAGCAAGTTCTTTGTAAGGTGCAGTTGCTGCATAACTAAAACCAGTTCCATATTTAGAATCGATGGTGTTTTTGTTAAGCTCGCTCGCTTTAGCTGGTGTGTCGCCTAGTTTTGCTTGAGTCCAGTCGGTCAGTACTTGATCATAGGTGGCCCATTGCGCCGTTTGATCATCTTGATTCTGTATGTAAACTAAGCTGGTAGATTGTGGCTGTGATGGTGTGAATTCTGCTTTCGCGAAAGCGTATCCTGCACAAATTAATGTTGCGATAACACCTATAAATGCTAGTAAATCTTTCCTGCGATAATGCCCGAGAATAGGAATTAAAAGACCAAATAAAAGTGTGGTCAAGATAGCGGCAACAAAAAGAATCTTCATTCCTAGAGCGACTGGAAATGCTTTTATGAATGGTGTAAAGACAAATATTGCTGGAATAGCGAGTACTAATAGCAGGATATAACTAGGTCTGCGCTTATTAATGTTGAGCCATACCATAAAAAGTCCCGCAATGAGTGGTACTAAAAAGAAACCTGCGCCAGGTAAAAAGACATCTGGAATAATGCCGCTATCGCCCACAGGAAATGCGGTAAGCAAGCAAATAATCCAAAGCAAAAATAACGGCGCCATACTTAAACTGGCTACATTTTCTTTATGATAAAATTTGTGATATAAGAAGAAACACAGTGTGAGCGCTGCCATGGCTGCCGTAGCAATAAGCCAGTAGCCATTATAGGGAAAACCATGCTGCTGGTCTATATAAAAATCACCATGTTCTAATCCTTTCCATCCATAATTGCTTAATAAATAACCGATAATCATAGCTCCTAAAAAAGGAACAAATCCTGCCATGATCTGACCTAAGCTCATGCGTTTTTTCTTAATTCCATAAAAAATAAGTAGGACCCATAAAATCCCTGAACTTATGATTAAGAAAGGTAACCAGTTGAATGGGAAACTAACCATTTTAAGAACCGGTAAAGGGAAATAAATGTGATCATCTCCTTTTTTTACTTTGAGTTCGTCGCTTAAATCGATATTTGAAAAATGTTTTATCAACGGCATGAGATAAGCGCCTTGATGTGCGAGTGTATTACGATCCATTCGCTCGTAATTATCCAGTTCAGTATGGTAGTCAAAATGATCGCCTATGAAAGCAAAATTGAGACCATTAATCTCTCCATCTTTTCTAAAAACAGTGAGGTCTGTATCATTAGGTAGTTTTTTATAGATGCTGTAAGCGAGTGAGTTTGCCACTGGATATTGAACTCCAGCTTTAGAAAATTCTTCTATAATCTTGCGATTACCACCATTAGTTTCTACGAGCATATAACTAGGTCCACCGCTACCACGTGCTTCAAAGTTGAGCACCATCCCAACATCCTGAGCCCATGGATGCTCGTTTACAAAAAGCTCTGCACCGTTAAGTCCTAGTTCTTCAGCATCTGTGATACATATAATAATATCGTTAAGAGGTTGTTTGTTTTGAGCTATAAAAGCTCTTACACCTTCAATGATGGTTGCAACACCACTTGCCGCATCACTGGCACCTTTACTAGAATGCGGATCGCTATCATAATGACTCAATAGTAATAGTGCTTTACCGTTTTCTCGAGAACCTTTCATGCGCGCGACAATATTCTCAGGCTGTGCTAGGTTTCCCCATGGATCCATGGTATAGCCTTTTTGAGTAGTGACTTGTAAACCTAGTTTTTCAAGTTGGGTGATCACGTAATCTCTCACATCATCATGTGCTGTACTACCTACGTGATGTGGGCTTACAGACATAGTTTTAACATGTTCCAGCGCTCTGGCCGTGGACCACTGAGTCGCTGGCAAATTATCTTTTACCGCTGCAGATGGTGTCTGACTATGAAATACATACCATACTAGTGCTATGATTACTAGAAATGATAATGCCGATGATAGGTGGGATTTAGGTTTAAAGGATCTCATTTTGTGGTGTTTATGAGGTTGGTGGGAGTTTTAGATTTAAATTTAAGCCTCAGTTAAGTACGCTATTTATAAAGTTAAGCATAATTTTTTTGAAGTGTTTTGATCACTGTGACTGCGACTGTAAAGCAATAGATTATCTTTTGATTTAACAATAGCTCTTAAGTACTTAATCTTTTTACAATCTAGACTGCTGACTGAAGGCTAAAAGACTAAGAACTAAATCAAGTCTCTCTTTTCACAATTAAATAATATTCATCATCCATGGGTAAATAGCCTTGATCATAGACAAAATAATATACAGTTCCTTTTTTAGTGGTATAAATACTGGTGAATAAGGTGAAGTCAAAACCGTTTGCGAGTAGTTTATTGTGGGTAGTTTTAGTCTTGTCTTTAGGATTGAGCTCGTTAAGGATGCGCCAGTTTTTACGCAAGCGGTTATTAATGTTGCGCATGAGCGCATTACTATCTCTGTTGAGCTTGTTGTTTGCCACATTACGGCAGTAATCACTGCAAAATCGCTTGTCTGCACGACCGCGTATTTCTTCTTTACATTCTGGGCATTTTTTAACGGCTGCCATAACAATAGGTTTTGATAAAGGTACTAAATGTTTGTAAATGGTTGGTTTTTGAGCTGGTGTGTTTGTGAGTCTTGAGCTATGGGCTGAATTAATTCTGCACTTACTGCTTGATTTTTATTGAGACAGACTGAAGTTTGCCATTACGGATTATTGGGTCGCCTACGGCGTTCTTTTTATTGCGCTTAATAAATTCGGCTTTTTTTCTTGTTACTTATAAAAGGAATTTTCAATTTAACAACTAACAACTAACAACTAACAACTAACAACTAACAACTAACAACTAACAACTAACAACTAACAGCTAAATAATAAGATTTTGGTAATCTTCTAACATATTCACCGACTATAAAATCTCTATTTTTGCACAAAGTCGAACTATGAAAAAAGGAGTTTTAATGGTAAATCTGGGATCGCCAGATAGTCCTAACCCTAAAGACGTTAAAAAATATCTGGACGAGTTCTTAATGGATGAGCGCGTTATAGATTTACCATATATTTTAAGAGCCATACTTGTTAAAGGAATTGTGTTAAACACCAGGCCTAAAAAAAGTGCTGAGGCTTATGGTAAAATCTGGTGGGAAGAAGGTAGTCCGCTGATCGTGCTTTCTGAACGGTTACAAGAAAAAATAGATGAGTTTACCAGCGTGCCTATTGCTCTGGCTATGCGTTATGGTTCTATGTCTATAGAAAAAGGCTTGCAAGAATTGAATGATAAAGGTGTAGATGAGGTCTTAATTATTCCACTATATCCTCAATTTGCTATGGCTACTACAGAGACTATTCTCGTGCTGGCAGAGGAATTGCGCAAGGAACATTTCCCGCACATGTCTTTTACAACTATGCCACCATTTTATAATCATCCTGATTATATACGTGTGCTGTCTGAATCTATTAAAGAATCTCTAGAAGGTAAAGAATATGAGCACTTGTTATTTTCATACCATGGAGTTCCTAAAAGACACATTAGAAAAAGTGATATCACTAAAAGTCATTGTAAAATGGACGGCAAGTGTTGTGCGACGCCATCACCAGCCCACGAGTTTTGCTACAGTCACCAGTGTAAAGAAGTGACACGACTGGTAGGTGAGTATCTAGAAATGGAAGATGGAACTTATTCTACGAGTTTCCAGTCGCGATTAGGTTTTGATCCATGGTTAACACCTTATACAGATCGCACCATTGAAAAAATGGGTCTAGGCGGTACTAAAAAAATGGCGATAGTTACTCCTGCATTTGTAAGTGATTGTCTCGAAACACTTGAAGAAATAGCTATGGAAGGCGAGGAGATTTTCCACGAAGTAAATGGAGAAGAGTTTCATGTGATCCCTTGTTTAAACACTAGAGCAGATTGGGTAAAAGTACTATCACGCTGGATCGATGAATGGGCTATGCAGGAGCACGTTACCTCTTAGTGTTTTGAGTATGCTTTTGCGAAAGTGAGATTATTAATAATTTTTCAATTAAAAGGCCTTCTGGGATGAAGGTCTTTTTTACTTATTAAATAGGAGCTATTCACCAAAAAGCATGTAAAATGGTGAGTACACTTTTGATTGAAGTCTAAATTTTACTTTTAGGAATACCGGATCAAATCTATCTTCTTAAACTGTGAAATTAAGAAAAACCTACACTACTTTTACACTTTATGAACCCTACCCAACCTACTAAATCCCAACTTTTAGGAACACAACCTATTGCTTCTTTGTTAATCAAACAAGCGGTTCCTGCTTCTATAGGGATTTTAGTTATGTCATTGAATATTCTAGTAGATACCATTTTTGTAGGTAACTGGATAGGTTCCATTGCTATTGCGGCTATTAATGTAGTCTTACCTGTTTCATTTTTTATTGCTGCACTAGGAATGGCTATAGGAATAGGTGGATCGAGTATTATATCTAGAGCCCTAGGAGCAGATGATTATGAAAAAGCCAAAAGAACTTTTGGGAATCAAATTTCCATAACATTAGGAATTACCATTCTATGCGTCATTTTTGGCTTGTGGTTTATTGATGATTTGGTCTACTCTTTCGGAGGTAAAGGAGCCATTTTTGAACCAGCTAAAATTTATTATAGAATTGTACTTTATGGAGTTCCTGTTCTTGCATTATGCATGATGGGAAATAATGTTATTAGGGCAGAAGGTGCTCCTAAACACGCCATGATCGCCATGTTAATACCATCCATAGGAAATTTGTTGATGGATTATATTTTTATCAACCAGTTAGGCATGGGAATGGAAGGAGCAGCTTGGGCTACGACCATAAGTTATGTCCTGTGTTTTCTTTATGTTTTATGGTTTTTTATTTCTGGAAAAAGTGAGCTGCTCTGTAGTTTAAAACACTTTATACTGGACTGGCCTATTTTAAAAGAAATAGGCGGACTGGGATTTGTGACGCTGGCACGGCAAGCCATGAGTAGTGTGTTGTATTTGATATTGAATAACGTCTTGTTTGAATTAGGTGGAGAAGACAGTGTTTCGGTATTTGGGATTATTGGTCGTATGATGATGTTTGCCTTATTTCCTGTTCTGGGAATTACTCAAGGTTTTCTACCTATCGCTGGATATAATTATGGAGCCCAGAACTGGTCTCGTGTACGCGAGGTTATTTTTACTTCTATTAAATATGCTTGCGGATTAGGACTACTCATTTTTTTAGGACTTTTCTTTTTTACTAGAGAAATAGCAACTGTTTTTACAGATAATGAGGCTGTAATTAACCAGACATCATTTGCTTTAAAAATGGTGTTTATAGCCACGCCTATTATTGCGATCCAACTCATAGGAGCTGCATACTATCAAGCGATAGGAAAAGCAATTCCTGCCTTATTGCTCACACTATTGCGCATGGGCTTTATTTTGATTCCGCTTATTTTGATTTTACCTCAAATTTATGGGGAGCTAGGAGTATGGATCAGTTTCCCAATCGCAGATGTGGTTTCTACCATCATTACTGCATGGTACCTCTGGGTAGCGATGAAGAAGTTGAAGAGCAGTAGTGAATAAGGTTACTACGCTTTCGCGAAAGCGTATTTATAAAATTCCCTTAAAGAATCTATATACTGTAGCTCGCTATAATACCTTTACACAAAATAGTCAAGATGTTTACTAAAGAATTTGATGTGAGATGGAGTGATCTAGATGCTAATAGACACATGGCAAATAGTGCTTACCAGAATTTTATGAGCCATACTAGAATGGCTTTTTTAATTGAAAACGATTTTGGACAGCGCGAGATGGCGCAGTATGAAATGGGTCCTGTTATTTTTAATGAGCATATTTATTATTTTAAAGAAATTCATCAAGGCAAACCCATAACAGTGAGCTGTGAGGTCACGGGTTTGAGTGAAGATGGTAGTCTTTTTAGTTTCAGGCATAACTTTTATGATTATAAAGGGCGTAATGTAGCTCGTGGTTTAATGACTGGTGCGTGGATGAATTTAAGAGAACGTAAAATAACAGCGCTACATCCAGATCTTTATGAAAAAATTAAGCATTTCCCTATGTCTAGCGATTTTAAAACTCTGAGTAAAGAAGATACTAGACTTCATGGAGAGTTACCTGTGGACTTAGTAGTTTAGTGTTTAAGTTTTTTAAGTTGAGCGATAAAGCTTAAGAGCTTATAAATTCAATTTGGTATAATTTACTGGTTTACATTAAAGCTTTTATAGACTCTATCTATACTGGCAACGTGCTGCTGTTAGTATTTATGCCATTAAAATCAAGTTGTTATTGTAAAGTTAAGTAACCAGGTTAACCTGCCTTCTTAGGAATACTAGTTATAAATACTCCAGTAAAAATGAGTGCGCCGGCAAGTAATTTATAAGGTGTAATGATGTCCTTACCTAAACCTACAGCGATTAATGTAGTTAATAGCGGTTGCAAATAAACAAAAACAGCAACTACACTAGGTTTTAAAGTTCTTATAGCAATAATATTCAACATATAAGTGCCAAAAGTTGCAAACAAGATCACATATCCTATATGAAGCAATGTCACTGTACTCGCTAAGCTAACGTTAAAATTAAGGCCTTCACTTATTCCAAAAGGTGTGATAAAAATCACTCCAAAGAAATACAACCATTTCATTAAAGTAAAAACATGATATTTAGTGGTTAATCTTTTAGCTAGTATGATATAAAACGAGTAAGAAGTCGCATTTACAATCATTAATAAATTACCTAAAAGTGGATTAGTGGCATTTTCATTAGAATTATTATTGGATAATAAAATAAGCAGTGCGGCTCCACTAAAACCTATTAAAATACCTAATATGCGACTCGCATATAAACGCTCTTTTAAAAAGATAGCACTAAGCACTAGCACAATAATAGGTGTAGTGACCATAAGAACTGACGCGCTAATGGGTGATGTAAGAGATAACCCTTTCATAAAGGTGAGCATATTAAATCCTACACCACAGAAAGCTGCTAGGGCAATGAGAGGTAACTCTTTAAGTGGCACTCTTTCTTTAGGACCTATAAATGTGGCAAGAATCCAAAATATAATACCTGTAAATAGAACCCTATACCATGTTAAACCATAAGGTCCTATATGGCTAGGAGTGACTTCTTTTGCTGCGGTATAATTATAAGCATAAAATAAGGCTACTAGAAAACCACATATGATAGCAACCGTTCTTTTACTCATTAAGACAGTACTTCTTTTGCAGCGGCAACCACTTTCTTGCTATTCCCTATATATGCTTTATTCTCATAAATAAGGATAGGTCTTTTTATAAAAGTATAATGATCCAGTAATAATTCTTTGTAATCAGTTTCAGTTAAGTTTTTTTCGTGCAGACCGCGACCTCTGTAAAGTTGGGCACGTCTGTTAAAAAGACTTTCATAAGAACCAGATTGCTCTTTAAGAAATTCTAATTGCTCAGCTGTGATGGGCTCTTCTTTTGTATTCTGTAAAGTTACATTATCCGTTAACTCTAATTCTCCTTTAATACGCTGGCAGGTATTACAGCTTTCTAAGTAAATGAATAGATTTTTCATAATACAAAATTACAAAAGGAAAAGGCTTTATAAATAACGTTATAAAAAGCATTTTTTTAATTAGGGGGAAATACACTTATTCTAACGAAGTAGATTGCTCATTAAAATGAAATCTTTAAATATTAATTCTGCGCACCATTAATGAGGTACGGAGTTTTTCCATCGGTTATGATTACCTTAGAGTTAGGAGATTTAGATAGCTGCTGGAAAGCTTCTATACTGCGTATTTTTATGATCTCTGGTGTCAGGCCTTCGGCAAGGATTTTTTGGGCATCACGTGTTCCTTTTGCCTCAATTAGTTTGCGCTCTGCCTCTAGACGTTCTTGTTGAAGAATGAATTCCATGCGCATTGCGTCTTGTTCTGCCTGTAGTTTTTGCTCTATAGAAATAGATAAGCCTTGTGGTAAACGTATACTCTTCATAAGAACTGCTTCTATGATGATCCCTTGTGGGGTTAGTGTTTCTTCCATCTTTTGTTTAATAGCGGCTTCTATATCTGCTCTTTTACCAGAGTGCATATCCTTTGCAAAGAACTGTGAACATACATCTGAACTTGCAGATCTGAATACTGCAGACATCACATCTTTGTAATTAGGACCTATATTCTCTAATACCGTAGGGAGCTTTTCTACTTGTAATCTGTAAAGAATGGATATTTCAGAATCCACACTTAGACCTTCTTTACTTGGGATTCTTAAGGCTAATTTTAAATTATTAGTCTGGATAGATTCTTTAATGACCCTAGTGGTAAAAGGATTGTAGAAAACAGTTCCTTGAGTAGTTACCTTACTATCTAGTTTTCCTAATTTTTGTTTTACACCAGCTTCTCCTGGTCTAATTACGGCGCAGCTCGTCACAAATAAGGACAAAACTACAATGGCGAGTACATTTTTCATAGTATTACTATTATTAATTAAAAGTATTAATCTCAAATTTAATAGTCTTATACTTATTTTTTAGTTATTTATTTATTAATATTTAGGCCTTAAGAGGACTTTAAGACTTAGTTGTCTAAAAAATTAAAGCTCTAGCTTTCATTTTAACGTTTTCCTTTAGTGGTATAAGAATTTAGATATGTATACCTTTAGCTATAAACAAGAACGACATGAAATTTAATACTAAAGCGATTCACGGCGGTCAGCAAGGAGTAGATCCAGCTTATAACTCTGTTATGCCTCCTATTTATCAAACCACTACTTATGCTCAGGAGACTCCTGGAGCACATAAAGGTTTTGAATACTCACGCAGTGGTAATCCTACTCGAGCAGCTTTAGAACGTTCATTAGCTAGTTTAGAAAATGGAAATTACGGGATCTCTTTTAGTTCTGGTCTCGCTGCGATAGATGCCGTGTTAAAACTTTTAAAACCAGGTGATGAGGTGATTTCTACAAATGACCTTTATGGCGGCTCCTATCGTTTGTTTACTAAGATTTATAAAGATTTTGGCATCAATTTTAAGTTCATAGGAATGGAAAATACTGCCCAAATGGAACATTATATTTCAGATAAAACACGATTAGTATGGATAGAAACACCTACTAATCCCATGATGAACATCATAGATATCAAGTCTGTTGCTATTATTGCACACAAGCATAACTTACTGCTTGCTGTAGATAATACTTTTGCGACACCTTATTTACAGCAACCACTGGAATTAGGAGCGCATATAGTCATGCACAGCGCCACTAAATATTTAGGTGGCCATAGTGATGTGGTTATGGGATCTTTGATTGTAAATGATAAGGATCTTGCAAGTCGTTTATATTTTATTCAAAATGCCAGCGGTGCTGTTCCCGGTCCACAAGATTGTTTTCTCGTGTTGCGAGGAATTAAAACCTTACACGTTAGGATGCAAAGGCACTGCGAAAACGGAAATGCAATCGCACAGTTTTTAAAATCACATCCTAAAGTAGCCCAGGTTTACTGGCCAGGATTTAAAGACCATCCTAACCATAACATTGCTACTTTACAAATGCAGGATTATGGTGGTATGGTTTCTTTTACTACTAAACAAGGAACTTTAGAAAGCGCTTTTCAATTAGTTTCAAATTTAAAAGTATTTACACTGGCAGAATCCCTAGGTGGTGTGGAGTCGCTAGCTGGTCACCCAGCCACTATGACTCACGCCAGCATTCCTAAAGAGGAAAGAGAAAAAATAGGAGTGGTGGATTCTTTAATAAGATTAAGTGTAGGGATAGAAGATATAGATGATTTAATTAAAGATCTAGAGCAGGCACTTTAAAATTTAATCGGAACTTCTAAACTATCTACCACTGGAACTTCAAAATTTACCATGCCTTTTCCAGCTCTTATAGAACCATTATATTTTATGCTCACTTTTTGATTTGCAAGAATTTGAATTGCTGCGTTTAGTAAGCCGTTACCTTTTTTACCATAAAGTTCCTTGGGTGACATTTTAATGGTGAGCGGTAGAGTAAAATAGCCACTAGCTGGCATTTCAACATCTAGATCTTGATGAATTTCGGCGGTTTTACGGCCATCTATGTATACATCAAAATTTGCTTGGGTTAAGTCCAGTCCTACAGTGTTAGGATTAAATAGAACACAGTCACCGCTTAACTCGAGGTGATTTGCCGTCGCATTTTTGATTTTTACATTTTTAATTTCTTTAAAAACAACCTCTTCATAAGCATTTTCGCAAGAGGTTGTTATAAAAAGTAAAGCTATTAAGGCGAGTATAGAGCGCATGATTATGGGGTTTGAAGCAAAGATAGTGGTAGATACGCTTTCGCGAAAGCGTACTTAGAGATCAGTAAAATTTTATTAACTTTCTGAATTGTAAAAATTTAATCTTACCATCATGAAAAAAACATTACTCTTACTTACTTTTCTATCTATGAGCGCAACCCTTTTTGCGCAGACTCAAAATAGTCTTACTCTAGATGGGTCTAATGATTATGTTCAGACTTCATATACAGGAGTATTAGGAACAGCAAACCGGTCTTTTGAAGCATGGATTAAACTTGATCCTAGCGCACCTAATAGCAATCTAGCAATAGTAGATTATGGAGTTAATGCTGTGGGATCTCGTAACACCTTTTTAGTAAATTCTAGTAGAGGTCTGAGCTATATCTCTGGAGGAACTAACGCAAACATTAACTCTAACGCAGGAATAATTCCAGTGGATCAATGGGTTCATGTAGCTTTTGTTTTAGATAATGCCACAGGATTCTTATACTTAAATGGGGCACAGGTCGGAACAGGTAACTTATCTACAGTAAACACTCCTTCAGGTGGTACAACTCTTAGAATAGGTGAGCGTGTCCCAGGTGGTTCTATATTTTTTCCTGGAGCTATAGATGAAGTAAGAATATGGGGTAGAGCCCTGACTGCTAGTGATCTGTCAACTGGCAGTAGCAGCGAGATTTGCCCATCATCTACTGATCTTTTAGCTTATTACCAGTTTAATGAAGGAGCGGCAAGTAGTAATAATAGTGGGATAAACACACTTCCTGAATTAGTAAATGGGAACGATGGAACGTTGAATGGTTTCAGCTTAAGTGGTGCAAGTTCTAACTGGACAGCAGGTTCACCGGTTTCACAATTTCTTACTACTGATGTTTCTTTAAATGCTGGAGTACTCACGGCAGCACAAACAGGAGCTACCTATCAGTGGATAGATTGTGATACTGATATGCCGGTAAGTGGTGCTACCGCAATGACATTTACACCTACAACAATAGGAAATTATGCTGTAGATATTACTGAACTGGGTTGTACACAGCGTTCAGAATGTATTACTGTAACCACCTTAGGGATGGAAACAAATACTTTAAACAATATAAAATTAAATGCAAACCCATCTACTACTTTACATTTTACAGGAACATTATCTAGTGATGCTCAAGTCTCTATTTATAGCTTGTCGGGTAAGGAATTATTAAAAGGTGCTATAAATGATTATCAAATCTTAGAACCATCCATCGCTAGCGGATTATATATGGTAATCCTTTCTCAAAATGGATCGAGTAAGACTTTTAAATGGGTTAAAGAGTAAACTAGTCTCTTCTTTATAAATACTATTCATAGATGCGGACTTGAGTGCGCATCTATGAATAATTTAAGGTGACAATAGTTATTTTAAATGAAAAAAAGAATTCTTTTCTGATTAAACCGCTTTCAACATTTCCACAAGGTCATTTTCTGTATCCTTTCCTTTGTCTTTATTGTACCAAGTTTGTAATTCTTGTTTGAATTCTGGTCCTAGTGCTCCTTTTGCGGCTTTTTCTGCAGCGACTAGTGCAGTTGCTTTAGTAGGTCGTGGTCCCCAAGTGGTGACTGGAAGTCCCGTTTTTTTATCAACTAAAATTAATTTTGCAATAGAACGACCACCATTAGTTAAGAACTGATCCATTAACTCAGGATTTTCATCACGCAATACGATTTTAAAATCTACGCCAGCAGCTTGTGCTACTTTATACATCATAGGCATGGTTTGAGCGGCATCGCCACACCAGCTTTCTGTGATAATTAAGAAATACACATCCTGATTAAAAGTTTCTAGAAACTCTTGATTTTCAGGAAGGATCTTCATGGTTTTATCCAGTCGTTTCATGCGCTGGTTATTCAGCATGGTATAATTTGCTAGATCTGGTGTAACTTCTGATCCTGTATTAGTTTTATGAGCGACATGTTGTGCCATTAACTCTCTATAAACTGGATAAGAAATAGAGTTTGCTGTTGCTTTTTTTATAATTTGTTGTAGTTCCATATAGCAAATTTAAGGAGTAATGCAGGTTAAAAACTATGATAAATGTCACCGTTCTTGTGATATTATTCCTCTACTTACATTTCACAAATGGAATGACTATAGCATTTTACTTTTGAAAAGTTTAAGTTCTATCAGTGTGACTTTTTAGTTCAGATCATTATTCTAATTCATCATTTAAATGCCGCAAAAATAAACCCCAAAGTTTTGTGAAACTTTGGGGTTTGTTTTATAGTGACTAGAATGATTTACATTTCTAGTGCTTTCTTTACATCACCATCCATTAATAGATTGATAGGATCTTCTAGTGCTTCTTTAATTGCTACTAAGAATCCTACAGACTCTTTACCGTCGATAATTCTGTGGTCATAAGATAGTGCTAAGTACATCATAGGACGTATCACTACCTCACCATTTACAGCTACTGGTCGTTCAATGATGTTATGCATCCCTAAAATACCACTTTGTGGTGGGTTTATGATAGGCGTGCTTAACATAGAACCAAAAACACCACCATTAGAAATTGTAAACGTACCGCCAGTCATTTCATCTACCGTTATCTGTCCGTCGCGAGCTCTTAATGCTAGACGTTTTACCTCAGCCTCAACACCACGGAAAGAAAGATTCTCTGCATTTCTGATTACAGGTACCATTAATCCTTTAGGACCTGATACTGCAATAGAAATATCTTTATACTCATAAGTAAGCATTTCTTTACCATCAATCATAGAGTTTACTGCTGGATATAGTTCTAGCGCTCTAGTAACTGCTTTAGTGAAAAAGGACATAAATCCTAGAGAAACACCGTGCTTTTCTTTAAAAGCTTCTTTCCATTCCTTACGTAAGTCAAAAATAGGTTTCATGTCAGCCTCATTAAATGTGGTTAACATCGCTGTTTCATTCTTTGCACTTACTAGACGTTCTGCTACTTTTCTACGTAACATAGATAGTTTAGAACGTGACTCACCTCGAGAGCCTCCTGGCGTTCCCATGGAAGGTTTTGCGTTTACCGCATCTTCTTTAGTAATACGACCATCACGGCCTGATCCAGATACAGACTTAGAGTCTATACCTTTTTCATCTAGTATCTTCTTTGCAGCAGGACTTGCGGTACCACTGGCATAAGTTTTTTCAGCCTGAGGCGCTGGTGCTTCTTTTTTAGGTGCTGTTTCTTTTTTCTCCTCTACGGGTTGTGCTGGTGCAACACCACCTTCTGGTCTTGCCGCTTCAGTGTCTATTAAGCACACTACAGCTCCTACTTCTACCGCGTCACCTTCTTCGGCCATAAGGGTAATGATACCACTGGCCTCAGCAGGTAATTCTAGGGTTGCTTTATCGCTATCTACCTCAGCAATTGCTTGATCTTTTTCAACCCAATCGCCTGTGGCTACTAGCCATTCTGCTATTTCTACTTCTGTAATCGACTCGCCTGGTGAAGGCACTTTCATTTCTAGAGCCATAATTTTATTTGTTGGTATTAAATACGTCTTCTATTATTCTTGCTTGTCTCCTCTTAGATCTTGTGGAACTTCCTGAGGCTGGTGCTGCATACATGTTACGGGAACACACGCGCCAGTTTCTCGTTTCAGGCATGTGTAACATTAAATGTGAGTATGCACCCATATTTCTAGGTTCTTCTTGTGCCCATACGACATCTTTGGAACCATATTTTTTTATTATTTCCTGCATTTGTTCCACCGGTAATGGGAATAACTGCTCGAGTCTTACCAGCGCAACGTCTGTGCGGTTGTGTTCTTCACGATATTCTAATAAATCATAATAGAACTTTCCTGATACAAATACTAGTGTTTCTGCTTTCGCGAAAGCGTCTCCATCCACATCGATCACCTCTTGAAAGTGACCGTTTTCTAACTCAGCAACCGTGCTTACCGCTTTAGGGTAACGCAACAAAGATTTAGGAGTAAATACTACTAAAGGCTTACGATAGTTTA
Source organism: Nonlabens sp. (assembly GCF_965660805.1). Classification (GTDB taxonomy): domain Bacteria; phylum Bacteroidota; class Bacteroidia; order Flavobacteriales; family Flavobacteriaceae; genus Nonlabens. Next base: position 18,970 of record NZ_CBFIBE010000029.1, read on the forward strand.
CTAACATCTGGCGGCGCAGTAAGTGGAATATGTTTGCTGGCGTGGTACAGTTTGCCATGAACATATTATCCTTAGCACATAACTGTAAGTAGCGTTCTATGCGAGCACTAGAGTGCTCAGCTCCTTGACCTTCATAACCATGTGGTAAGAGTTTTACTAGACCGTTTTGATTCTTCCATTTATCTTCTCCAGCACTGATGTACTGATCCATCATGATTTGAGCACCGTTTGAGAAATCACCAAATTGTGCTTCCCAAATCGTTAAGGTTTGCGGTTGTGCGAGTGCATAACCGTATTCAAAACCTACCACACCATATTCTGATAAGTGTGAGTTGTAAATTTCCATTTTACCTTTTGCACCTTCTATGTGATTGTGCAATATAAACTCATGTTCATTATTCTCTGACTTAACTACCGCATGGCGGTGTGAGAACGTTCCACGCTCTACATCCTGACCACTCATGCGCACGTTATAGCCTTCCATCATTAAACTACCATAAGCTAGGTGTTCTCCCATAGCCCAGTCTAGTTTATCCTCATCAAACATGGTCTGTCGCACCTCGATAATCTTTTTAATTTTTCTTATAAAATTATCGCTTGCTGGAAGTTGGGAGATGCTTTTAGTTATTTTTTCTAGCACTTTACGATCTACACCGGTATCGACTTTTTGCATCATTTCTACCTCAGTAGCCGGCTCAAATCCTTTCCACTCATCTTGCATGAATGGTGTAATTACGGTGTTTTCTTTTTCACGAGAAGAAGCGAGCTGCTCTTCTAACTCATTTTTATAAGCGGTTTCAAATTTCTTTACGGTATCCTTATCGATAATACCTTCTTGAAGCAAACGGTCTGCATAAATATCACGCGGATTCTCATGCTTCTTAATCGCTTTATACAATTGAGGTTGTGTGAACATAGGTTCATCACCTTCATTGTGACCGTATTTTCTATACCCTAATAGATCTATAAATACATCACGACCAAATTCCATGCGGTAATCCAGCGCAAAATTCATGGCGTGTACTACAGCCTCTGCATCATCTGCGTTTACGTGTAGCACTGGTGATAATGTGACCTTTGCAATATCTGTACAGTAGGTAGAAGATCGTGCGTCTAGATAATTTGTGGTAAATCCGACCTGATTATTCACTACCATGTGAATGGTTCCCGCTGTTTTATAAGCGTCTAGTTGTGCCATTTGCACGACTTCATAAACAATTCCTTGCCCAGCGATGGCCGCATCACCATGCAAAACTATAGGTAATACTTTTGAAAAATCTTCTGGTGAGTGTGTGTCTTGTTTAGCACGTGCTATTCCTTCTACAACAGCACCTACAGTTTCTAAATGCGACGGATTAGGAACGATATTAATGTTAATATCCTTTCCATTGTCTGTTTTACGTTTACTGGTATAGCCTAGATGGTATTTTACATCACCATCAAATATGTCTTGCTTATAGTCTTTTCCATCAAATTCAGAAAAGATATCAGTTACCGGTTTACCGAAAATATTAGTTAATACATTTAATCTACCACGGTGTGCCATTCCTAGCACAAAGTGATTCACACCTTTATTTGCTGCACCTTCTACTAGTGCATCAAGTGCAGGAATTAATGACTCGTTTCCTTCTAGGGAGAAACGTTTCTGACCTACGTACTTGGTATGTAAGAAAGATTCAAAAGAAACTGCTTCATTGAGTTTCTTAAGTATTTGAAGTTTTTCACTCTTATTAAAACTAGGGTGATTGTTATTTTTGTGCAACCAGTTTTGAATCCACTTCACTTCTGCCGGTTTGCGTATGTACATATACTCAACACCTATACTCTCACAATATACTTGCTTAAGGTGTGCGATAATATTTTTAAGAGAAGTACGGCCTATACCTATAAGCTCTCCACTGTCAAAATCTGTATTCAAATCTCCATCAGATAGGCCAAAGTTGACTAAGTCTAAGGTAGGCTCATAAGTGCGACGTTCTCTTACTGGGTTAGTTTTAGTAAATAAATGGCCGCGTGTACGATAAGCGTCTATGAGTTTTACAACTTGAAATTCTTTTTGAACATTATCAGGAAGAGCTACTGGTGCGGCAGCTTGATTCATTTCAAAATCACCTTCGTGAGCACTTTCCATTCCAAAGTCAAAACCTTGGAAAAAAGCTCTCCAAGACGGTTCTACCCGATCTGGATTGATTAAATATTCATCATAAAGTTGTGCAAAGTAAGCCGTATGTGCGGCGTTCAGAAATGAAAACTTGTCCATATATCTAAGGAATTCTCCTTTTTATCAAATAAAGTCGTAAAAATAAAGAAAAGCACTCAGATGACATCGACTTTTGTATTTTTATAACGAATCAAATTGCTAAAAAACAAGATCATGAAAAACATATCTACTTCATCCTTTGCCATATTCCTATTTTGTAACCTGTTTTTTTATCAATCTCATGGTCAGCAACAAAAAACTAGGTCTGAATTTTGGAATAACGTAAGGTTTGGAGGAAACGTGGGAGCTAATTTTGGAAACAATTTTTCTTCTGTTTTAATTGCTCCACAGGCTATTTATGGAGTAAATGAGGATCTAGGTGTAGGTTTAGGTCTTAATTATAGTTATTCTGAAAGAGATTTGAATCGTTTTGATGACTTTACTTCTACTATAGCTGGTGGTAGTGTTATTGCTATCGCAAACCCTATAGATTTTTTACAAGTTAGTGCAGATTTTGAGTACTTAAATGTTAACCGTAATTTCAGAGATAACCGTCTTAATGACAACTACTGGGTTCCTGCCCTGTTTTTGGGTGCTGGTTATAGACAGGACAATTTTGTGATAGGTGCACGATATGATGTGCTTTTTAATGAGAGACGCAGCGTTTTTCAGAATGGATTACAGCCGTTTGTGAGAGTGTTGTTTTAGAATTCGCTTTCGCGAAAGCGTAACCATCACTGCCGCAACCTAAACTGAATCTTAATCCATTCTCGATTGATAAATCCTAGGATAATACCGTGCTGGAGATGGCGTTCTTGAACGTCTGCTAAATAATACAGTTGTTGTAATTTAGGATTACTGTCTTCTATGGCTTCGTTAAGTAGAGCAGCCAGCGCTATTAAAAACTTTTTAGGTTGATCTTCTTCTATAGCCTCAAAACCTGATCGCTGTAAATCTTTATTTACTTGATTTTTATAGATGGTAAAGACGTGATGTCTGTCATCTAGTTTAGCCTGTATTTGAGGTAAAAGATCACTCATTTTAGATAAAGAATTTAAGTAGATGTAGGGATATATCTTATACTGATTTCAATTTATGTGTAGAATCTCAACTTCAACTTAATGACAAACTAACTTTCAGGATTAGGGCAATGATTTAAGTTCATGAAATTTGCTTCAAATTCTTCTAAGGTCATCGCATTTTCCACTCGATATTCACCTATAGCGGTGCGGCGTAAAGCGCTTAAATGACCACCATTATCTAGTGCTGTACCAAAATCGTGTGCTAAGGATCTGATATATGTTCCTTTACTACACGCGATTTTAAAATCAACTTTAGGGAGCTTGATATTGCTAAGTTTAAAGGTGGTTACCGTCACTTGCCGCTCTTTAATCTCAGTAGTCTCACCAGCGCGTGCTAGTTCATATAAGCGTTTTCCATCTTTTTTAATGGCCGAGTAGATCGGTGGTTTTTGTAGAATTTCTCCTGTGAATTGTTGGGTTACTTTTTGTAGTAATTCTGGAGTGAGCTCTGTGGTGGGAAAACGTTGATCTATTTCTGTTTCAAGATCATAACTAGGTGTGGTAGCTCCTAGCGTGATCGTTCCTGTATATTCTTTTTCTTGAGCTTGATAAACATTAATATTCTTAGTTTCCTTACCGGTACATATAATGAGTAAGCCACTAGCGAGTGGATCGAGTGTGCCAGCGTGACCTACTTTTATTTTTTTAAGACCATATTCTTGCTTGATCAACCAGCGTATTTTATTCACTACTTGAAAAGAGGACCAGCCTAGTGGCTTGTCTATTAATAGAACCTGGCCTAGTAAATAAGGATTAGTAATTGGTTTTTGGTTAGGATCCATAAAATTTAAGCGTTATAAACTCCAGCCGTAATAGCGATCAGTCCTACCGCAAAACAGTAATAAGAGAAATAATGCAGTTTTGCTTTACGTACCAGTGAGATCATCCAGGTACAAGCAATAAGTCCAGTTATAAACGCTGCTATAAACCCTACTAATAAAGGAATACTCGCGCTACTTTCCATAGAAATGTCACCGCTTAAAAGGTCTTTGGCAATTTTTCCAAAAATCAATGGTACGACCATTAAAAAAGAAAAACGTGCTGCTTTAGTACGATCATTACCTAGTAATACACTGGTAGAAATTGTAGCGCCACTACGTGAAATACCTGGAAGCATGGCAATAGCTTGAGATATACCTATGAGAAACGCATCTTTCCAGCTGATGCCTTTTCCGGTACTTTTTGCCTTTCCTGCTAGAAACAGTAATAAACCAGTCACGATAAGCATAAAACCTACTAGAATAATGTTCCCATTAAAAAGAGCTTCTAGCTGGTCTTCAAAAAACAATCCAACTATTACCGCAGGAATCATCGATAGGATGATTCTACCAGCAAAGTTTAAATCCTCGCGATCACGAGAAACTAATCCTTTTAGGATACTTAAAATATCTTTTCTAAAAACGATAATCGTACTCAACGCCGTTGCAAAATGAAGAACTACGGTAAAAAGCAGACTTTCCTCAGGAACCGAGTTATCGCCTAGAATTACTTTTCCTAATTCTAAATGACCGCTAGAAGAAACCGGTAAAAACTCAGTAAGTCCTTGAATAACTCCTAGTATGAGTGCATCTAACCATTCCATTATTTATCTGGATTTAAAAGAATGGCATACATTTCAATACCAAAACCTAGTAAAACCAGAGTAGGAGCAAGCCTAATTCTTCTCCAAGAAAATATAGCCTCATTAAATAAAGCCGGATCATCGGTTCCTCCACCAGACATTAAAGCAAATCCAGTAGCAATAACCACTAGCCCTATAATCATCCATAGATAGTTTTTCTTTTTGAAAATGAATTCAAAACGTGGTTTAATGTTTTCTTCCACAGTCTTTTCTACTTTTTTATTTTTACTTTCTCCCATGATTTGATTAATCTTTTTAACTCTAAACTCTAATAATAAAGTTCATCAGTCCTTAAATTCAAGTATCTAGTGGTTGCAAAAAACGTGCTCAATAGACTTATTAATACGCCAAACACTAAAACACCTATAAAAAGTATCGCTAGCATTTGGTAATTTTTTAATATTTCTAATTCTGGGATAAAATCATTCATCCAGTAAACCACTCCTGCAAGTGCAATAAGAGCGATGATAGCGCCTATCAACCCTAGTTTTACACTAGTCCATATAAATGGTTTGCGTATAAAGCCTTTGGTTGCTCCTACCATTTGCATGGTTTTTATAGTAAAACGTTTTGCATAAACAGATAAACGGATCGAGCTGTTAATGAGTAAGAATGCGATAAAAACAAATATTCCCGCTATCACGAGCATCCAGAAGGTGATACGTTTTACGTTTTCGTTTAAAAGAGAAACCAGTGGTTTATCATACTGTACTTCTTGCACATAATCTTTGGAAGTGAGATCTTGAGCAATTTGTTCAATCTCACCATCAGTTACAAAGTTAGCGTTCAGTCGCACATCTATAGAATTAGGTAGTGGATTAAAACCGTCCAGATTTGCTATAAAATCCTCGCCTAGATCTTCTACAAGCTTTTTAGCTCCTTCCTCAGCAGGAACATAAACAGCACTTTTAGTGTACTCTGCCATTTGTAGGGTTTTCTCGAGCTGCCTCATCTCTACGTCCTTTGCAGACTCTTTAAAATAAATAGACATAGGGACTTGCTCACGGAAATGATCAGCAATTTGCTGGCTGTTTAAAAGGAAAAAGCCCATAATACCTAGTAAAAAAAGGACTAAAAACACACTGACCACCACCCAAAAATAGGAGTTGAACAATCGTCTTTTCTGATATCTCTCGTGTGATGCCATTATTAAAATATGTCATTAAGTAGCGTTACAAAAATAACAAACATTATGAGCTAGTCAGGATTACAACGCTTTAAGTTTAATCATTGTTGTAAACACCCTATTTTTGCGTTTACATAAGAAACTATAATGACGCATTACGATCACAAATCTATAGAAGCAAAATGGCAAAAACACTGGTCTGACCACAAGACCTTTAAAGCTATAAATAACTCTCATAAACCTAAATTTTATGCACTGGATATGTTTCCATATCCTAGTGGTGCTGGATTACATGTAGGGCATCCTTTAGGTTATATCGCTAGTGATATCGTATCTCGTTACAAGCGTCATCAGGGTTTTAATGTCTTGCATCCCATGGGATATGACAGTTTTGGGTTACCTGCAGAGCAGTATGCGATTCAAACAGGTCAGCATCCTGCAGTTACTACTAAGGAGAACATCGCTCGTTACCGTGAGCAAATGGATCGCATCGGTTTTAGTTTTGACTGGGATCGCGAGTTAAGAACTTCATCACCAGATTATTATAAATACACGCAAGAAATTTTCATCATGCTTTTTGAAAGCTGGTATGATAAAGATGAAGATAAAGCAAGACCTATAAGTGAGTTAGTATCTCGCTTTCGCGAAAGCGGAACATCTACCATTAATGCTGCTACTGATGAAGATTTAAGACCATTTACAGCTGCAGAGTGGAGTGCGTTTACAGACCAAGAGCAACAAGAAATATTACTAGATTATAGATTAACCTTTCTAGCAGATACCGAAGTGAACTGGTGTCCAGCACTAGGAACTGTACTGGCAAATGATGAGATCGTAAACGGCGTTTCAGAGCGTGGTGGACATCCAGTAGTGCGTAAAAAAATGCGCCAGTGGATGATGCGCATCAGTGCGTTTGCAGAGCGTTTATTGAACGATTTAGACGGTCTGGACTGGTCAGAATCCATCAAAGAAATACAACGCAACTGGATTGGGAAATCAGTCGGTGCAATGGTTGACTTTAATTTAGAATCAGAGCATAATGCATCTTCCTCTCTGCTGGAGAGGACCGAGGAGAGGCTTAAGATTTCAGTTTTCACAACTAGACCAGATACCATTTACGGAGTAACATTCATGACACTAGCTCCAGAACATGAGTTAGTAGATCAAATAACCACACCTGCACAAAAAGAAGCAGTTGAAGCTTATAAAAAAGCCACCGCAGCCCGATCAGAAAGAGAACGCATGGCCGATGTAAAGACCATCTCTGGAGTGTTTACGGGTGCTTATGCTACGCATCCATTAAGTGGCGAGCCAGTGCCAGTTTGGATAGGTGATTATGTACTTGCTGGATATGGAACAGGCGCTGTGATGGCAGTTCCATGTGGTGATGAACGCGATCATGCATTTGCAAATTATTTTGACGGTCAGGATGGAATGCCAGCGATTAAAAATATTTTTGATGGTGTAGATATCAGCGAAGAAGCTTATGCTGCAAAAGATAAAACACCACTTTGTAATAGTGACTTCTTAAACGGAATGAGCTACCAGACTGGTGCGATGGCTGCAGCGATCGATAAATTAGAAGAACTAGGTGCTGGAAAAGGAACAACTAATTATCGCTTACGCGATGCCGTATTCTCTAGACAGCGTTATTGGGGTGAGCCGTTCCCAGTATATTATAAGGACGGTTTACCACAAATGATAGATCGTAAACATTTACCACTGGAATTACCAGAAGTAGATGAATATCTTCCTACAGAAGATGGCGCACCACCACTAGGTCGTGCGAGAAAATGGCATTGGGATGCGGTGAATAATTGTGTGGTAGAAAATCCTGATGACCTCACCCTTGCCCTCTCCAGCGGAGAGGGAATTTCTAAAGATCAAAAATCTGAAGTATTCAATCACACAACTCCAGAATTACAAAAAAAGCACACCATACTAGCTAGACAAAATAGAAAGGAATCTACACCAGCTGAAGATAAACTCTGGCAAGAACTACGAGGAAGAAAACTAAGCAACCATAAGTTTAGAAGGCAACATCCTATCGACAGATTTATTGTTGATTTTGTGTGTTTAGATAAAAAATTAGTAGTTGAGGTAGATGGCGAGATTCATAATGAACAACAGGTAGAAGATCAGGAGAGAACTTCAATTTTAGAATTAGAAAATGGGTTTAAGGTAATCCGTTTTTCAAATGAAGAGGTTTTACAGAATTTAAGTAAAGTTCTGGACAAGATAGATAATGTACTTACTAATCTTAAAAGCTTAAAAGAGCTAGAAAGTAGCTCCCTTTCTCCGCTGGAGAAAGGGCTGGGGAAAGAGGTCTATCCACTAGAACTCAACACCATGCCAGGATGGGCAGGAAGTTCTTGGTACATGTTCAGATATATGGATGCTACTAATGAGAACGAGATGTTCTCAAAAGAAGCACAAGAATACTGGAATAATGTAGACCTATATATAGGAGGTAGCGAGCACGCAACTGGTCACTTGTTGTACAGCAGGTTTTGGGTAAAGGTATTACATGATTTAGGTAAAGTCACTGTAAAAGAACCGTTCCAAAAGATGATCAATCAAGGGATGATTTTGGGTGAAAGTGCTTTTGTGAAAGAACTTGAAGTCGAACTCGAAGGCGAACTTGAAAAACGATTTATCTCTCAAGGAGTAAATGCAAAAGATTTGAATATTAAGTCTGGAAGAAAGCTTCATGCAGATGTTGCTCTAGTGAATCATTCTAATGAGTTAGATATGGTAGCGTTTAAAAAGTGGCGTCCAGATTATGCTACCACTGAATTTATTCTTAACGAAGATGG